>JAKFUF010000032.1 GCA_021732845.1 Planctomycetaceae bacterium
TTCTGGACCACAAATGGCGGCGGGGGGCACAGCGGGAATCGTATCATGCGAGCCAGCAACTGCTAGAGGGTGGCTCACCGGTGAACCAGTCCCGCGATGCCGGCTACCTGTCGCCAACGGCGAAGAAGCAACTCGAACGGGTCGGACGTAAGCCCGAGCGCCCACCTGATCCCCTCCCCGGCGACGCCTACCGTCGGCGGTTCGCCGCAGACGAGCCAGAGCAGTTGGACCAGGCGGACAAAACGGACCAGGCGGATCTCGGCGCCCACCGTCATGTTGATCTGGGAAATGAGGAGTCAACGGATGACCGTGAACGGCTTTGAAATGCTGGAGCCAGCCACGGGTTGGGGAATGGAAGTTGACGGACAGCGAATCGCGCCCACCATCACCCGCGTCCACCATCAAGCCGCGTCCACCATCAAGCCGCGTCCACCATCAAACCGCGTCCACCATCAAACCGCGTCCACCATCAAACCGCGTCCACCATCACCCGCGTCCACCATCACCCGCGTCCACCATCACCCGCGTCCACCATCACCCGCGTCCACCATCAAATCGCGTCCATCATCAAACCGCGCAACGCATCACGCGGCGGCAGGTGTGGCACTGTCGGTTTGGGTGTGCGCCACCATTTCTGCCGGTCTACGAACAGGACGATTTGAAAGACGACGCCTGCTGTCACGCAGTGACTGGGCTACTTTGGAGACGGCTTGCGCCGTGCGGCGGCTCTGGGTCACTTGTAGAATGGGCTTCCTTGCCCGTTCTTGGGCGATGTGGGCCGCTGGTTGACCCACGGCCGAGGAAGGCCATGCTACGGCCACGCGTTCGAGTCACCGAGTGACTCGGCTACTGCGTTGCAGGATCGCGCCAAGTTCCGCAAACTTGCCCGGACATTCGTTCCCACGTCTTTACGCCGGGGGATCAAGCGGTTGTCGTCTCACACACCAAAGTGCCTGCTGAAAGAGCCCTCGGATGTTGAAGATTGGCCTGGTCGGATGTGGTCAGATCGCGCGGCTGCATGTCCAGCGGACGCTGGCGGATGGTCGCGCCAAAATCGTGGCGTTGTGTGATCCGCTGCCCGAGGCGATGGCGCGGCTCAATACGGAGTTTGACCTGGCGGCAGCGACATACGAAGCCCCCCAGGCACTTCTGCGGCATGCGGAACTCGACGCGGTCATTCTCTGCACCCCCACGCAGCAGCACTTCGAACAGGTGCAACTCGCGCAGGCACGGGGGCTGGCCGTCCTGTGTGAAAAGCCGCTGGCCGACAGCCGCGAGCGGATTGTGCAGCTCGTTTCCCATTGTCAGACGGGGCCGCTGTTGTCCGTGGCTTACCAGCGGCGCTATTCCTCCCCGTTCCGCACCCTGCGGCGCGAGATTCAATCGGGACGGTGGGGAGCGGTGAAGTCGATCACGCTCACCAGCATGGAACGCTGGCAGCCAACGATTGGCGGCACCTGGCGCGACGATCCCAGCTTCAATCCCGGTGGTTTCTTGGGGGATGCCGGAAGCCACAAGATCGACATGCTGTTTTATCTGACGGGCCTCGAGCCTCAAGAAGTGTTTGCCTACAGCGAGACCCGGGGAAGCCACGTGGAGATTGCCAGCACGGTGGTTGGCCGGCTGAGCGGCGGCGTGGCGCTGTCGATGACGTTCCTCGGCGACGCCCAGCATTTTCGCGAGGACTACCACATCCACTGCGCCGAGGCCGACCTGCTGATTCGTGACCAGACCGTGTGGATCGCGCGGAACAACATGGTCAAACCGCTGCTGCCGTTGGAGCCGGACGGAGACCCCAACGCGGCGTTTCATGATATGCTGTTGCTGGGCAGCGAAAACACCGCGCCGGCCGCTTGTGCCCTGCCCGTATGGGATTTGACGCAGGGCATCTTGAAGTCCGCCCGGACAAGGTCGGTGGTCAACCTGCCGTGAGACGCACATCGGAACTCGAACTTACGCCAGCTCTCCTGCGGCAGCTCGAATCATTCGATGGTGTTTACCGTTGACGAGAATTGCATTTCTGAAACATGCTGGGGATTGGAACGCGTGATTGAAGTCATCACTTCCTGGCCCGTCCGAATGGACGTCATGTCCGGATGCGAAAATGGAACCCCGCCGCGAACTGCCTCTCGCCAAAAAACTGACCTTTGGCTTGTTGACGACCGTACTGGTGTATGGCCTGTTGGAATTTGTCCTCTGGGGCTGTGGCGTCCGCACGATCGAGTCGGTTCGGGACCCGTTCGTCGGCTTTGAACCGGGCGTGCCTTTGTTTGTGCGGGACGGCGACAACTTCGTGACAAACCCGCTACGAACGGCCAATTTCAACGTGCAGCAGTTCTCAGCCGTTAAAAAAGCTGGGACGATCAGAATCTTCTGTCTGGGTGGATCCACAACTTTCGGTCATCCGTACGACGCACGCGTGGCTTATCCGCACTGCCTTGCGACGCGGTTGTCTCATCTTGCGCCAGGAAAGCGCTTTGAAGTTGTGAATTGTGGCGGGGTCTCTTACGCCAGCTATCGGCTGGCGCTGCTGGCGGATGAACTCGTGGCCTATGAGCCCGACATCCTTGTGATTCACACTGGACACAATGAGTTCCTGGAGGACCGTACCTATGGGGAAATTCGTGACCGGCCACAATGGATCAATTCACTGGTTGGAATTGGAAGCAGGCTGCGCAGCGTGGCATTGCTGTCTCGTTGTCTTGAGCCAGCCAATCCTCAAACTCGTGTACCGGAACTGTCGGCGGATGTGAAGACGATCCTGGAGAGTTCCAATGGGCCGCAGTCCTACAGCCGCAACGACAAACTGCACCAGCAGATCCTCCAGCACCTCGACTTCACTTTACGGCGGATGCAGGCCACCGCCAAACACGCCGGGGCCAAGGTCATCTTTGTGAGACCTGCCTGTGATCTGCGCGGGATCAGTCCCTTCAAGTCCGAGTACGCGGTCCAAGTCACCGCCCAGCACGCTCATCAGGCTTTGCTCAAGCAAGCACACATCGAGCAAGAGGCGGGGCGCGTCGAAACCGGGATGAAACTGCTGGCTGATGCAGTGCGACTGGATCCCCGTCATGCCGAGGGCCAGTGGCTCTACGGGCACGCGCTGCTGGCCGCCGGGAAATTCCCAGAGGCCCGCGGTGCCTTCCTGTCGGCCCGCGACGAGGATGTGTGCCCATTGCGTGCCACATCCGACATCGAAGCCTTGGTTGAGAAGGTTGCTCGGGACACCGATTCAACGCTGGTGAATCTGACACGGCACCTGGAGTCGGCCTGTCAGGCCACATACGGACACCAGTGCCTGGGTCCAGAGTCGTTCCTTGACCATGTCCATCTTACTCCGGAACGACACGTCGAACTTGCGGTGCGCTTGTCCGAAGCCCTGCAGGGCATGAATGTCATTGACAACGGACAGCGTCTGGACGGACCAACAGAGCGCCGATGGCGGGAAGCGCTTGCCGCCGAGGTCCCGCCCGATGAGCAGGCACTGGCGCTCCACACGTTGTCAATGACTCTGGGGTGGACCGGGAAGAACGAAGAGGCACTGCGGCTTGCAGAGAGGGCGGTCGAACTCGCCCCGAAGGAAGCTCGAGTCCGCGCCGGCCTTGGAAGGTTGCTGCAGAAGCTTGGAGATCTGCCAACAGCCCTGCAGTCGTATCAGGCCGCGGTCGCCTTGGACGGCGAGAATGCACTGGCACTTTACCGTTTGGGTTCACTGTTGCAGGACATGGGTCGGCACGCGGAAGGCCGCGCGATTCTCGAACGCGCCCTCAGATGCACTCCCAGCAATGCCCCCGAATCTTTTCGGATCGGTCTCATGGAACGACTCCGGCGGCCCAATCTCTGATCCCTTGGGGAGGGCTTCAATGTTGAACATGCGGCTGTCGCGGATCAGCGGCGGTTGGCCGACAAACCGACAAAGATCAGGTGATCACCACCAGGTTGTCGCGGTGAACCACCTCGCCATAGCGCAAACCGCCGAGGATTTCGGCGAAGGCGTCGGTGCGTTTGCCCGCGATGCGGCGGGCGTCGTGAGAGTTGAAATTGGTCAGCCCGCGGGCGAATTCCCGGCCGTCGTGGTCGACGAGGGAGATCACCTCGCCCTTGAAGAATTCGCCATGCACCGCGGTGATGCCGATGGCCAGGAGCGACTTGCCCTGCCGTTCGACGGCACCTCGCGCTCCGGCGTCAACGGTGAAGCGGCCTTTGGGTTTGGACGAATAGCCGATCCAGCGTTTCCAGGCAGGGACCGTCTCTCCGCGGGCCATGAACAGGGTTCCGACTGTTTCTCCAGCGAAAATCTGGGCCAGCACGTGCGGGTTCTGGCCGCTGGCGATGATCACATTCTGGCCGACGGCGGTGGCGGTGCGGGCAGCGTCGAGCTTGGTCTGCATCCCACCTGTGCCACGGGCACTTTTGTCGGTCGTGGCCAGCTTGAGCAGCGATTCATCCCAGCTCTCCACCAGGGGAATGACCTTGCTGGCGGGATCCTTCGGGTCGCCGTCGAACAGGCCGTCGATCACCGAGAGAATGACCAGCAGCGGCGAGTCCAGCAGGTGGCTCACGAGCGCGGCGAGGCGGTCGTTGTCACCAAACTTGATCTCGTTGATGCTGACTGTGTCGTTCTCGTTGATGATCGGAATCGTGGGGTATTCGAACAGGGTCAGCAAGGTGTTGCGGACGTTGAGATACCGCGTCCGCTGGCGAAAGTCGTTGGCGGTCAGCAGCAACTGGGCGGCGTGCAGGCCCCGGCGGCGAAAGCAGTCGTCGTAGCGGCGGATGAGATGGGCCTGGCCGATGGAGGCCGCGGCCTGCAGGTGCGGCAGATCATCCGGCCGCTTGTCGAGCCCCAGCAGGCCGATCCCGGAACCGATGGCCCCGCTGGACACCAGCACCACCTTGCGGCCGGTTTCACGGACGGCCTGCAATTGAGACGCCAAAGATTCGAGCCGTGCCTCGTCCAGCGTGTCGTCCTCGCGGGAGAGCACGCTGGTGCCAACCTTCACGACCAGGGTTCTGGTGGCGGCGATGACCTTCTGGCGAACGGGATCGGACATGGGAGCAGGCGGGACTGACGCATGAAACTGGAACGGGGATGAGCCGATTTCTCGCCCGGTAGAGTAACGCTGCCCCGCAAACGACGAAAGGCGACTCTCGCGAGTCGCCTTTCGTTTCCATGTGTTGTCACCGGCGGCCGTCTCACTGGTAAGTTCTGCTCGCTGCAGAACCCCTGGCGCGGATGGGTGGCCTGCGCCACGTTCCTCATCCGCTGTCGGGGTTCCTCGCTCACTGGTTCCAGAGCACGGCGGCCGAACCAGACGAACCCCCAGTCACTCAGTTGCAGGACGATCCACAGACACCGTTGCACTTGGGCTGGCAAGTGATCCGGGGAACGCAGCGGGTCTTGGTCACTTCGACCTGCCGGGGCACGCAGTGCACCTTGGTCTTGCAGGTGGTGTACTGCTCGACGCGGGCGACCTGGTAGGGAACCTTGCGGGTCACGACTTCCTGAACCATCGAGCAGGTCGTGTACGGGACCTTGCGGGTCACGCATTCCTGCACCATCTGGCAGGTCGTGTACGGCACCTTGCGGGTGACGCATTCACGAACCATCGTGCAGGTGGTGTAGGGGACGCGTTTGGTCACGCATTCCCGAACCATCGTGCAGGTGGTGTGCGGCACGCGGCGGGTCACGCATTCTTCAACCATGCGGCAGGTCGTGTAGGGAATCCGCTTCGTGACACAGACTGGTTCGCGGTGGCAAACCGTGTAGGGAACCTGGCACTGCTTGACTTCCTGCACATAGCGGGTGCAGCACACCGTCCGCTGTTCGGTGCGGGGGCACCAGACGCGCTTGCAGACGGTGGTCGGGGGGCACTGAACCTGTTCCTGACGGCAGCAGCCGGGAACATACCGGCAGCAGCAGGAGCAGGCATCCCAGCACCAGGTGCCGGGGTCTTGAACGCAGCGGGTGCAAACCGGACCGGGAATCGTCTCGGTCGTCGTCTTCCATTCACCGCAGCAAACGTCAATCGTCTTCGTTTCCGTAATCGGACGGCAGGTCGTGTAGCACACGTCCTTGTAGCAAGTCTCGTTGCGAACCTTGTATTCCGTGCAGCAGACGTCACGGTGGTGCGTCTCATACACGGGTTTGCACACGCGGCAGCAAACGTCGTGATAGCAGGTGTTGTACACCGGGCGGCAAATGTTGCAGCAAACTTCGCGATAGCAGGTGTTGTACACCGGCCGGCAAATGTTGCAGCAGACTTCGCGATAGCAGGTGGTATAGACTGGGCGGCAAACGTTGCAGGTCACTTCGCGGTAGCAGGTGGTGTAGACCGGCTTGCAAACCGTGAAGCATTCGTCGCGGTAGCAGGTGTCGTAGACGGTGCGGCAGCAGGTCACGGGAATCGATTCCGTAACGTGATCGTAGACGGTCTTGCAGGCGGTGTAGCACTGCTTTTCCCAGACGATGCGCGGCCGGAATTTCGGCACGCAGCAGCGGGTCTGGGCCTGGCAGTAGTCCGAAGCGTCGGAGCAGGCGGATGTTGAACACGAGTTGTAGCTGGCTGCGCCGCAATAACCCGCGTGGGCGGATCCTGCGTTCGCGGCTGCCATCAGCACGACGGCCATGAGCGGGATTAAGTGACGAGCAGACATCATGTGTTTCCTGTGGCAGGCGTTTCGTCCGAGTGAGAATTGTCCAGTGGGGTTCGCCTTCCGTGACAACCTCTAAAATCGACCTGCGCTGTCACCCCGCTTTACTTATTCGTGTCATTTTACGCCTTCACCCCAAGCTAACTGTCCGGAATAGTTTCAACAGCCGCCCAGGTCGAATTCCAAAACGCTCATTCTCCAATCGAATTCGTTCTGCTACAGGTAGGCTGAACCATCCCGATTCTGCCTCAAGGCCCTCGTCCATACGCATGCCATTGCCCGTCACCGGATTTGCTGAAGAACTGTTGGCGTGGGGACCAGAAGTCGCGCGGCCGCCGGCGACACTCGACGAGGCCAATGCCTACTGCCGCCACCTGGCGACATCGCATTACGAGAACTTTCCGGTCACCAGTTGGATCTTGCCGCGGCGGCTGCATCAGCCGTTCTTCAACATTTATGCCTATTGCCGCTGGTCAGACGACCTGTCGGATGAGGTCCAGGACACGGCCCGCTCTCTGGAACTTCTGGCCTGGTGGCGGCAGCAGCTTCACGACTGCTACGCGGGTCGCGCGTGGCACCCCGTGTTTGTCGCTCTGATGCCCACCATCCACGAGTTTCAGATCCCGATTGACCCCTTCGAGGACCTGCTGTCGGCGTTCGTGCAGGATCAAAAGGTCCAAGAATACGAGACTTTTGAACAGCTTCTGGACTACTGCCGCCGCAGTGCCAACCCTGTTGGACGGCTGGTCCTGTACCTGTGCGGCAAATGCCGTCCAGAGCATTTTCGCTGGTCAGACTCGATCTGCACTGGCCTGCAACTGACAAATTTCTGGCAGGACGTGAGCCGCGACCTGAACATCCCCAGAATTTACCTGCCGCGGGAAGATCGTGCGCGGTTCGGCTATCGCGACGAGGACTTGCAGCAACGGGTCACGAACCCGGCGTTTCTGGAATTGATGAAATTCCAGGTGGAGCGGGCCCGCCCTTACCTGCGTCCATGGCGTGCGACCACGGGGGCGGATGGAACCCCGACCATGGCCGATGGAGTCTCTGCCGAGGCTCAGGACTCAGTTCGGAGCATCCCGTTTCGCCTGCAGGTGGTCATCGAGCTGTTCGCCCGCGGCGGCCTGCGGATCCTCGACAAGATCGAGGCGATTGACTATTGCGTCTGGGATCAGCGACCGGTCTTGAAAAAGGCGGACTTTGCCGGGCTCATAATCGGCGTGCTGTGGCACGCCGCCAGCCGGCCGTTTCGCTGGTCAGGCCGGAATC
Organism: Planctomycetaceae bacterium; assembly: GCA_021732845.1. Lineage (GTDB taxonomy): Bacteria > Planctomycetota > Planctomycetia > Planctomycetales > Planctomycetaceae > JAKFUF01. Next base: position 7,927 of record JAKFUF010000032.1, read on the forward strand.
GCCTCAAATGAAAGCTGATTGGCGTAACATCCTTGAATGGGCATGCAGAACTCGCTCGAGTTCTGCTTGCGGAGAACCGCATATAGCAGTGAGTTTTCCGAAAGCCGTCCCTCGCTCCGCAACTGCTGCACATCCTGCCGGGTTCGCAACTGAATGACGCGGGATGTGGCAAATTCCGCGTAGACCATCACGAGCATCTCGTAGTGGTTGGCGTGCGCCAGGTCCCAAAACAGCGTCGGCTGCAGGTTGTAGAACCCGTTGTCGAGCCACCCGGTGAACGGACTGCCGTGCAGCATCAGCCCGCCCGGGGCAGTCAGATCGTGGGTCGTTTTGAAGAACTGCCCGATGTTAAACACGTGCTCCGCGGTGCCGGAGTTGATGACCAGATCGAACTGCCGACGCAATGGGATGGGCTGGTTCAGGTCGAACTTGTAGGTGCTGTGCGGCAGTCCCGGATCGTTGGATGCCAGGGAGGAATAGTCGGTGAACACGCGCAGGAACAACTCCGACAGTGCGTACAGCGACGGTTCGTCGTCATCCGCCGCGAGCCGGTCCAGTTCCAGCAGCAGCGATTTCCGCTGGTCCTTGTCCTCGACGAACTCGTAGATCGCCTGTCCCAACTGCGAAGCCGGCACGTCGCCATACCAGTTGTTTTTGCCCAGTTCGAGAATCTGCGGCCGTGGCGGCAACTGTCCCGTCTGCCGGAGCGCGGAAAACAGAGTGAATTCGACGTGGGTGATGGCCATGGCAGGGCAAACCAAAGGGAGAAGCGACGGCGCGGCGGCTCTATCGGTTGTATCGGCCAGGCCGACTTTGCGGATTAAGCAAAATTTGAACTCGACCTGGCACTTGCACAACGACCACGACAGATTCAACACGTTTCCACCGGGCGGAGTGTTTAACGCCACGGGCGTGCTGTTTCATTCATGGACAACATCCACTGATCGGTTCAAGGACGGATCGCCCTGGTACAACAACGTGAATTCTTGAGTTCCCAGGGATGACCCACCTCAGGTGGATCATTTCATGCAAAGACGCAACAGTTGGCACAATCCGCGAATGCAAATTCCCGCAGGGCAGACTCTTCCCGGAAGTGGCTCGCTGACTCTGACCCGCGAACTATTGTGGAACTGGGGCCTCCACACCGCTCTCTGCCGAGTGACGTTCTTCCCATGCCATCCAGAACGCTTTCGGGCGGGTCTTGCGCCAGCGGGCAAGTGCGCCGCCGATATGGCTGAAGAACGTGTATTGCGCGCTGACCTGCTCCTGAGGCATGTTCTTGGTCGTGTCGATGCACCAGCGGGCGGCTTTACGGACCATGTCGCGCGGCGGATGCAGTTCGATGGGGGCGATGGCCAGCCATTCCAGATGGTGGCCGGTGGCGATCACCTTTTTGGAAAGAACATCTTCGACCGGTTTGTCCAGCGCGGCTTTCCCTTCGGCCCAGTTGGAGGGCCAGTGGCCATCTTCAAACTGGCAGGCGGTGATCTGGTCGCGGACACCTTCAAGATAGTGGTACACCTCGGCATGCATGGCGGGGCTGAGCATGTGGTGTTCGTCGTCCAGCCGCAGGATCGCCATCAGGCTGAAAACACGGTGCGTGCCGGAGCAAACGCCCCAGTGTGTGCCACGCATCAAGCGGCGGCAGAGCATGTCGAAGGTGATCTCGCGGCCTTCCTTGTTCGTCCAGCCTTTCTCGGGAGCGAGCCACATGGCGAACGCCAGGCCCGACCATTCCACCTCCCGCTCGTCCAGGCGGAAGTCGCGGAGCGACTGCTGGAGCGCATCGTTGATGTTCCGCTGGCTGTGCGAGGGGGTGAACACCTTGTGGTCGAGCGTGATGCCGCCTTCGGTCAGACAGGCGAGCCAGTGGTCGTGGTGGACGGAGGCCCCGTTGCGAATCTCCAGCGGCACGGAATCGTCGACGCCCCAGCGGATGGCGACGCCACCCTCCGGCTCTTCAATCAACAGTGGCTCCGCTGTGGTGGACCACGATGCGAGGAACCGCGCATGATTCGTCAGGAACTCCGTCAGCTCGCTGCCCTGCATGAGCCGCGGGACATCAGGATCGATGACGACCTCGGCTGGGACGCGGAACTTGCAGTCGACCTCCCAAATCCGCAACGCGTGCTCTACATAGTTGGGGCGGATGTGATGCTGCGAGAATCGCGGCAGCACCTTGTCCAAGACCGCGTGCAGATCCTCATCGCTGATGAGTTCTGGATCGTCATGCAGCGAAGTGATAAACGGGGCCTGCGTGCGGTTCACATGTACGATTTCATGGTTCTTGGAATTTTTGGCGAACGCCCCGACAAGTGGCTGCACCGGTTGCAGCGATGCCCGGGCGAACGACCAGCCACACGCAACCAGCACAAGGATCTGTGCCATCCAGAACATCGGTTTGGTGGGGCGAATGGATTTCATGATGCGGTTCGCGGTGTGTGGAGACGGCCCAGGTCGCTTCTTGACCCGACTCGGTGTTGTAATTTCAAATTTCAGATTTCAAATTTCACAGTAAAAAGTTCTTCCGACTGTCAAATTTGAGTTGCAGTAGCGCTATGAGCGTGGTCTTCCCTGGCCGGAGGCGAAGGCGAGCGAGAGCGGGAGTCGTTCGTGGCTGGGCTGAAGCCCATCCTACGTGTTGGTCAGTGTGCCGCGGCGGGCGTGGCTGGGGCTTTCGCGTCGCCGGCCTTCGCAACTTTGCGCTCGAACACGATGGACATGCCGTCTTCGTAGGCGGGGGTCCATTTATCGTCGGCGTCACGCAGGCTGTCGACCAGTGCTTCGCGTTCGTACTTGTCGAGCAGCACGGTGTTCACCCCGTACTTGTCGAGGGTCAGTTGCCAGTCACCCTTTTGTTCGATGACCTGCATGTAGTGCCGCCACACGTCGGCCGGGATGAGGTGCGCATGCGACGTGGCGAACACCTTGACACCGGGAGGCCCCGCCCACACAAGATAGTCGCCCCACTCCATGATGTTGAACACCTGCCCCTTTGGAGGGTTGGCTTTCAGCCAGTTGACCGCCATCACGGGTGTGGCCGCATTAACCGGACGCTTGTCCTTGGTGCCGTTGACGACTCGCATGCCAAACGGCGTGAGGGCAAAGAACACCCACACCAGCAGCAGCGACAAGAAGGTCCAAATGGTATGGCCTTCCGGCAGGGCCACTCGGGCATGCCGCACCCGCCAGGCGGCGTGCAGATGCGTCACCAAACACAGGCTTGCTACCGGAGCCCACCAGACCAGCATCCGCTGCGACCACAGGGCCAGCACTCCCAGCGAGACCAAGCAGAGCACTTCAGCAGATGTCACGCGGCGCGGACTCCAACGGTAGGCCGCACAGAGCCCCAGAGCCATGATGGCCGAGGCTTGTCCCAAACCGCTGCGGAACTGCAGTGCGGCCCATTCGGGCAGAGCATCCAGGTTCATGTTCTGCGAAAACGGCAGCACTTCGGCATACAACCAGGCCCCATAGGGATTGAAGCAGGTGGCCGCAATGCCCAGTTCCCACATTAGCGCCAGCCGTCGCAATGGCCGGTCTTTCAGCAGTGCGTAGCCCCCTGAGCGTCGGCAGACATCAATGACACGCCCCGCAACCATGCAGGTCAGCACCAACCCGCCCACGAGGAATGAGCCGTGAAGATTTGCCCACAGCGCCATCACTGCTGGCAACACGAACCAATGCCAGGTCTTCCACCGCGGCACGGTGAGCAGTGCCAGCAGCGCCAGGAAGCACAGCATGGCCAGGGTCTGCGGACGAACGATCGACAGTTGCACCCAGGCCACCAAGGCGAACGAGGCCATCCCCAGCAAGACAAAACCGGGACTGGCCGTCCGCTGAAACAGCCGCCGGGAGAGCAGGGCGAAACATCCGGTGACGCACAACGCCTGCAAAAACCGCAGCGCGGAATAGTCCCATTGTTTGTAGAGGCCATACTGCAGCAGTTGCGTGAGCCACGCGGTGTCGATGAGCGGCATCCCTTCGGCGAGCGGCATGAACGGCTCGGTCGCGGGGATGGCTTTGGATTGCCAGATGAGCCGGCCGTAGGAGAGGTGGCCAAAAACATCGGTATGCGAAAGCGGCAGCCAGCTCGTGAAGAAAAACACGGCCCCCAAAACCGCGACCACCCCCGTGGTCGCTCCCGAGAGCTTCCACGCGGCAGGCATGCGGTCGGTCAATGTCAGGGGCTGGGCCCCATCAGAAGTCACCGCATCGAGATGCGTGCTGCTCATCTTGCGCTCGCTACTTGAGAGTGGCGGGAGGCCGCGCGGGTTGAGCCACGGACAGACCGCTGTTCGAGCCGGGAGTTCGTCACAACATTCCACAACGAAATGTCGCTGATCGGTTCGGCTCGAATGGTTCAACTCTGTGTCAGGAACAATTCCAGTCAACCTCCGACTGACCGCGATTGTCAACGTATTCTACGCAGACCACCGGATGCAGGGGGAACGATTTCCCAAGCGGCAGAGTTTGCGGAATATTCCCACAGTCGGGATTGAGCTACGGTGGGGCGAAAAATCCACCGTCCAACAGGGGGAGCAGTCTTTCGGAGACTTGGGCACCGTAGAAACCCCTTCGGGAAGATTAATCCCAAAACTCACGAGTAGAAAAGAGAAATCGCGGGTTACTGGATGTTTTGTCAGTCACCCAGCTCGTTTGCAGTTGCCCGTCGTTCCCCTATAATTGTGTTACTGGTGCCTTGGTGCGGTCCTACGCGGCGCTCACGCGCTCCTTCCCTCCACACCCCAAGTGCTGACCGGTAAAAGCAGGAGCAGATTTTGAACGGTCTGAAGTGGCTGTGGACCCTGATCTACGGGGACTCCTCAATCGGCAGAAAAGCCCGCATCGCGATTACTGGCTTGTTGATGTGCGGGTTTCTGGTGTCGCACCTCGCGGGCAACCTCCTGCTCTTTAAGGGTGACGACGGCGAAAGTTACAATAACTACGCCAAGTTTCTGCATTCCGGCGAAATGGAAGCGGTGGTCGCTGGCGCAGAAGTCGGTCTGCTGGTGCTGTTTGGGGTGCATCTGTTGCTGGCCTTGGTGACGACCCGCGAGAACACGGCGGCGCGGCCCACCGGGTATGCGATGAAGCAGTCCAAGCAGGGCGACAGCATGCTGGCCGCCCCCGCCTATAATGTGATGCTGTTGACCGGCGTGGTGGTGTTCGCCTTCCTCGTGCTGCATCTGGTCGATTTTCGCTTTCGTGCGCGAGGTTCAAGCCACGAGCCCGCGCATGTTGTCGAAAAAGTCGATGCCGCTCACGCCAACAAACATCAGCCGATCACCCGCACCGATGCCATCCGCCTGCTTCGCGATCCGTTGACCAGCGGCGTATATCTCGTGGGCTGTCTGGTGCTCGGTTATCACTTGGTGCATGGATTTTACAGCGCCTTCCAGACTCTCGGCTTCAACCATCCGCGGTATACGCCCAAACTCCGGTTGCTGAGCATCGTGTTCGCCATCGTGATCGGCGTGGGCTTCGCGATTTTCCCCGTGTGGGCTCACTTTGTGACAATTCCCGGGGATGCTCCGGCTGCACCGCCTGGCGCGACGGCAACCACGCCCTAACGACCGACGGCACGTTTGAAACACACTGCGGTGTCAACGCCGCTTCGCCCGCAAACCCTCCATCCAGCAGGTCGTCATGACTGCCGATGCGTCCACCATCCTGAAGTCCCGCGTCCCGGACGGGCCGCTTGAGCAGAAGTGGGACAACTGCAAGAACCACATGAAGCTGGTCAGCCCAACCAACAAGCGGAATTTCGACATCATTGTCGTGGGCACAGGTCTCGCGGGCGCGGCTGCGGCCGCTTCGCTGGGCGAAATGGGGTTCAACGTCAAGTCGTTCTGCTTCCAGGATTCCCCCCGCCGCGCCCATAGCATCGCGGCCCAAGGCGGTATCAATGCCGCGAAGAACTACCAGAACGATGGCGACAGCGTCTACCGCCTGTTCTACGACACGTTGAAGGGCGGCGATTACCGCTCCCGCGAAGCAAACGTCTATCGGCTGGCCCAGGTCAGCGCCAACATCATCGATCAGTGCGTGGCTCAGGGCGTGCCATTTGCCCGTGAATACGGCGGATTGCTCGACAACCGCACGTTCGGCGGAGCCCTCGTCTCGCGAACCTTCTACGCCCGCGGCCAGACTGGCCAGCAACTGCTGCTGGGAGCTTACAGCAGTTTGATGCGGCAGGTTGACAATGGCCGCGTCAAAGTCTTTCCCCGCCGCGAAATGCTGGATCTGGTCGTGGTTGATGGCGTGGCTCGCGGCATCGTCTGCCGGAACCTGGTCACCGGCAAGTATGAGACCTACTCGGCCCACTGCGTGTTGCTGGCGACCGGCGGGTATGGGAACGCCTACTACCTCGCCACCTATGCCAAGGGCTCCAACGTGACCGCCGCGTGGCGGTGCTACAAGCGCGGGGCGTTTTTTGCCAACCCCTGTTACACGCAGATCCATCCCACCTGCATCCCTGTCACCGGCGACTATCAGTCCAAGCTGACGTTGATGAGCGAAAGCCTGCGGAATGATGGCCGGGTGTGGGTGCCCCTCAAGCAAGGTGACCGCCGCGCGCCGGAGCAGATTCCCGAAGCCGAACGCGACTACTACCTGGAACGCCGCTACCCCACCTACGCCAACATGGTGGCTCGCGATGTGGCCTCCCGCGCCGCCAAGGAACGCTGCGATTCCGGCTTCGGCGTGGGTGATTCCGGCAAGGCGGTCTATCTCGACTTCTCCAAGGCGATCGCCCGCGACGGTGCGGAGACGATCCGCAAGAAGTACGGCAACCTCTTCGACATGTACGCGAAGATCACCGCCGAGGATCCCTACAAATCGCCAATGCGGATCTATCCGGCGATCCACTACACGATGGGCGGGTTGTGGGTCGACTACGAACTTCAAAGCACGATCCCGGGCCTGTTTGTGCTGGGCGAAGCCAACTTCTCGGACCACGGGGCGAATCGGTTGGGGGCCAGCGCGTTGATGCAGGGGCTGGCTGACGGATACTTTGTCGCCCCCTACACAGTGAACAACTACCTGGGTGCGAAGAAGCCGCCCATTGTCGGCACCGACCACCCCGAGTTCCTCAAAGCACTGGAGGAAACAAAGGCCCGCGTCGGCAAGCTGCTGGCGGTGAAGGGGACGCGCTCTGTCGACAGTTACCACCGCGAGTTGGGTGGGATTCTGTGGGACTATTGCGGCATGGCCCGCAACGAAGCCGGGTTGAACGCCGCCATCGGAAAAATTCAGGCACTGCGGACAGATTTCTGGAAGAATGTCCGCGTGATGGGCACGCCAGAGAATTTCAACCAGTCGCTGGAACAGGCCGGTCGCGTGGCCGATTTCCTCGAATTTGGTGAACTGCTGGCGCTCGACGCCCTGACACGCAAGGAGTCTTGCGGCGGCCACTTCCGCGAAGAATCGCAGACAAAAGACAACGACACGCTGCGGGACGACGCGAATTACTCGCACGTTTCCGCCTGGCAGTTCACGGGAACGCCGGACGGCGTGCAACTCAACACACCGGCTCTGCATAAAGAACCGCTCAGTTTCGAAGTGGAAAAACCCACTCAGAGGAGCTACGCATAATGAGCGCTGCCACGTCCAGTCCCACTGCGCTCAAGACGCCCGGGAGCGACTCACACAGCGGTCCAACGCTGAGCCTCACCCTGAAAATCTGGCGGCAGAAGGATACCAATTCGCCCGGCGAGCTGAAGACCTACGAGGTCAAAGGCATCTCCACGCATATGTCGTTTCTGGAAATGCTCGATGTCCTCAATGAGCAGCTTGTTCAGAAGAACGAAGAACCAGTCGCCTTCGACCACGACTGCCGCGAAGGCATCTGCGGCATGTGCGGCGTGATGATCAACGGGCAGGCTCACGGACCGGATCTGACGACCACCACCTGCCAGTTGCACATGCGGAAGTTCCGGGACCACGACACGATTGTGATTGAACCGTGGCGGGCCAAAGCGTTCCCGGTCATCAAGGATCTGGTTGTTGACCGGTCGGCTTTCGACCGGATCATCACCACTGGCGGCTACGTGTCGATCAATGTCGGCAGCGCCCCTGATGGCAATGCCGTACCCGTCCCAAAGGAAAACGCCGATCAAGCGTTCGATGCCGCCACCTGCATCGGTTGCGGCGCGTGTGTCGCCTCCTGTAAGAACGCGTCCGCCAGCCTGTTCGTGAGTGCCAAAGTGTCGCAGCTCGCGCTCCTGCCCCAGGGCGAGCCCGAACGCGTCCGCCGCGTGCAGCGGATGGTGGCTCAGATGGACAAGGAGGGCTTTGGCGGCTGCACCAACACGAACGAATGTGAAGCCGCCTGTCCGGTGGGGATCAAGGTGGAAAACATCGCGCGGCTCAACCGCGAATTCCTCCGGGCGAAAATGATCACGCGCTGAGCCACTGAATTTCGAGATTCGAGATTCGAGATTCAATGCTCAAATTTCGCAGGCAAGTGTCATTTGACGTTCTATGATTGTGCGAGAGCCGTTGCACATTGCCGGACCCGGATGATCCGCCGATTGATTGCGGCGATGGTGCCGATTATTCCGCGTCCATGTGTGCCACGACGGTTTGGATCCCGAATAACACGCGGCCAGCCGCCTGGCTTTCGAGGGGCTGCCCGATTGATGTTTGACCGATCTTCACCGGCAATCACACTTAGACCGCGCACTGAGCAATGGGCGAGTTCGTGGCTGACATTGAACACCGGACCGTCATGCGGGTGTTGGATGCTCTTGACCGCTGGTCAGAGCGGCTTTCCGGCCATCATGAGCAGCGGCGCGCCTTTCCCCGGAAAAGTGCCCGATCGCTCATTACGATTTACTTCGTTGAAGAGAGCACCGTTCCCAACGAGGCCGGAGAGAAACTCTCAGCCCAGGTTTGGATGAGGAATCTGTCCCGCAATGGACTGGCCTTCATCCACGAACGATATCTGAATGTGAACAAAATCATCGTTTGCCTCGACGGCTTGGGCCAGGCTCCGGTTTGGGTCCATGCCGAAGTCGTACGCAGCCGGCAGGTTCATGAGGGGTATTGGGAGTACGGTGTGAGCCTGAAGGAACGGGCCAAGATGTAGCCGTGTCCCGCCCTGCGATCTGCGGCACCAGCTTTCTGCGGCCCAATTCCTTGTAGTGGGACGGCCTCCCGGGCAGACCTTCCTGCGTGGCCCATCGGCAATTGCCGGACGCCGTTGACCTGTGGCTGGGTTGTTCTAACCCAGTGGCGGCTGTATCTTGCATGGAGTCAGTCACGGTGGTTTCAGCGAGCCACACGTGCGGCTTAAGGCGGCGCGTCCATGCAGTTTGACCGGCGAGCCTTTGGTGTGCAGACGGTTGCCTCCAAAAGGATGCTCCCCGAGGTCTGCGTTTGGAGGTCCGCTGGCTTGGGAGGAATCCAGGATGCACCGTGTATTGACCCTGATCCTTGCCGGAGGCAAGGGCACCCGACTGGAACCGCTGACCCGCGACCGCGCCAAGCCCGCCGTGCCGTTCGGAGGCGTCTACCGGATCATCGATTTTCCACTCTCGAACTGCATCAACAGCGGCCTGCGGCGGATCCTGCTGCTGACCCAGTACAAGGCGGCCAGCCTCGACCGCCACATCAACATGGGCTGGCGGTTTCTCTGCCGCGATCTTGACGAGTTTGTCGACATCCTGCCGCCACAGCAGCGGATCGATGAAAACTGGTACCAGGGCACCGCCGATGCCGTCTACCAGAACATCTACAACATCGAGCAGCACCGTCCCGACTACGTGCTGATTCTGGCCGGCGACCATGTCTACAAGATGGACTACTCGGAACTGATCGAGGATCACGTCCAGTCCAGGGCGGACGTGACTGTTGCCTGTATCCCCGCGCCGCTCCATGAGGGCACGCAGTTCGGCGTGATGCACATCGACGGCGACAACCGCGTGAAATCCTTCAAGGAAAAGCCCGCCCAGCCAGAGCCGATGCCCGACGACCCCGAGCGCTGCCTGGCATCAATGGGGGTGTACGTCTTCAATGCCAACTTCCTGTTCGACCAGTTGTGCCGGGACGCCACCAAGGCCGACAGTGTCCACGACTTCGGCCGCAACATCATCCCCGCGGTGATCGACACGCATCTCGTCCGGGCCTACCCATTCCGGGACAAGAACACCGGCAAGTCCCTCTACTGGCGCGACGTGGGAACGCTCGATGCGTACTTTGAAGCCAACATGGACCTGATTGCGGTCCACCCGGAACTCAATCTGTACGACTCCGAGTGGCCGATCCGGACGTATCAGCCCCAGTATCCACCCCCAAAATTTGTGTTCGCCGAGACGGCCGCGCCGTCGCCCCGCGCGGGGCAGGCCCTCGACAGCGTGGTGTCGGCCGGATCGATCGTGTCCGGCGGACGGGTCCAGCGGTCGGTGCTGGCCCCCAACGTGCGCGTCAACAGTTGGGCCACGGTGGAAGACTCGATTCTGTTCGACGGGGTGAACATCGGCCGCCATTCCAAGATCCGCCGGGCGATCATCGACAAGGGGGTGACCATCCCCGAACGCACGGAGGTGGGCTACAACGCCGACCATGACCGGGAGCGGGGTTGGACCATCACCGAGTCGGGCATTGTGGTGATCGCCAAGACCGATTCCCTGCCCGAAGGCGCGACGCGGCGGACGCTGCTGGGACGAAACTAATTTCGAGGGATCATATCTGCGGGAAAGTCGTCATGTACGCTGTTGCCGCCAATGTCATCCTGTTTCTGCACGTTTGCTACGTCAGTTTTGTCGTGTTCGGCCTGCTCCTGACATGGTTGGGAGTGCTGTTGCGTTGGGACTGGATCCGCAACCGCTGGTATCGGGGCATTCACCTGACGATGATCGGCATCGTCGTGCTGGAGGCTTGGATTGGCATCACGTGCCCGCTCACCACTTGGGAGAACTGGTTTCGCGAGCGGGCTGGGCAGCAGCAGATTGAGGGCGACATTATCGCCACCTGGCTGCGGGGTCTCATTTTCTTCGAAGCCCCGCCTTGGGTCTTCACCTGTGGTTACACCGCATTCGGCCTGGCCGTCCTGGGCACGCTGTGGTTCGCGCCGCCGCGATGGAGAACCGGCAGCCGCACTCCCTCAGTCATCACCTGATTCGCAGTTTTTAGGACAGGATTTAAAGGATGAAACAGGATCCGAAAGGATATTCCCATTGCATGCTGGGACAAACAATCCTGTCCCATCCTCTATCCTACATCCTTACACCACCTCCAACATGACACTCACAAAGTCTAGATCAGCTCCTTGAGTGCTGCCGCCACATCGCCGAAGGCTGCCTGGCCAGCATCGAACAAGTGGGCACGGCGCATAAAGTCGTGGATCTGCCCCTCGTAGCGCAGCAGCCGCGTCGGTACGCCGGCTTCGGTCAGCCGCCGGGCATATACATCGCCCTCGTCGTGCAGCGGGTCGTATTCCGCCGTAATGACAATGGTGGGCGGAAACCCCTGGAGGTTCTGCCTCCGCAGTGGTGAGGCTTCAGGGTGGGCACCGTCTTCGGGCTTGGGGAGATAATGCTTCCAGAACCAGGCCATCGTGTCCCGGGTCAGCATGTAGCCGTCTCCCATTTCCCGATAGGAATTGGTCTCCAAATTGAAGTCGAGGACGGGGTATTCCAGGATCATGGCCGCGACGGCGGGCTGCCCGTGCTGGTCCAAAGCCCGACCGGCGATCACCGCCGCCAAGCCACCGCCGGCGCTGTCTCCGCTGACGAGGATCGGTCCGTCCGCGGCACCCACTTCGGCCGCATGCGTTGCGAGCCACTTCGTCGCCGCCCAGGCGTCCTCTGCCGGAATCGGAAACGGGTGTTCGGGGGCGAGGCGGTAGTCCACGGCGACCACCACCCGCTCCAGCGCCGCCGACAGCCGGCGGCATAATGGGTCGTGCGTGTCGCGGCTGCCCGTGACGAAACCGCCGCCGTGAAAATGGATGACAGGAGTCTTTGACGCGGCCGCGGGACCGGGAGAGTACACCCGCGCCGGCAGGTCACCCGCCGCGCCGGGCACAGTTCGATCCTGGACGTGGGCGAGGGGAAACGGCGTTCCAAACACCGACAGCCGAATCATCCGCTCGCGGGCCTGGGCCGGCGTCAGGGAGGGGATCGGAGCCACGCCCGAAGCCTTCAACTGTGCGAGAAATGATTCAGCCTGGGGATGCAGCGGCATAACGATCCTGAATCTGAAATGTGGTTGTTCACACACCAATTAAAACGGTCTTGTCTAAATCTCAAGCGTTCGACGGCTTGTTCGCCGTCAGAGGTATTCGCCGAGTTCTCCGGCGATATCCGCCATCGATTGCAGGGAACTGCGCACGGCCGGATCACAAACGCCGTCTTCAATGGAACCGATCGGCTCCCCTTCGATCTGAACGTCCCAGTCGACGCCGAACTGTGCGGACAGTTCCTCAAGTTTGTCCAGCAGGTATTCGAGGTCGTTCCGTTCCGGCTGCCCCCGGGCTTCGACCTCGGCCTTCTCGGCGGGATCCGGCATGAGATTCAGTTTGCTCACGCCAAACAGTTTCTCTTGGAATCCAGGCATATCCAAAAAATGGATCGGCTCGCAGAGCAGCCACGGCTGAGAGTTTGGCTTCAGGGCAGCGGAGAGGATCGCCCGCCGCGTTTCCGGGGTGAGATCCGACTGCGTGATGTATTCGATGGTGACGCCCATGGGGGCTCCGCCGGAAAATGGTGCGACGAAGTGATGCTTCACAGCGCGAGCCGTGCCGCTGCTATCCGCCGCTGACCGGTGGGAAGCACGCCACCTCGGCATTTTCCGGCAGACGGCTATCGTCCGAGGCATACTCGTTGTTGACGGCAATTAGCAGGCTGGGCAGCAGGATGTTGAGGCTGGGGCACACCTTGGCGAGGCCGCTCCGCAGATCCACGACCCGCGCGGCGGGTGCCAGTTCCACCTCCAGCGCATCGGTGCCCGCCAGGTCTTTGGCGCGGGCGAAGAGTTTTACGGTTTGTTTCATGTCACCAGCCATTTGCGGCGCGAAGGTTTGAGTCGCTCACGGAGTTCCGGCATGAGCCCGTAGGCCAGGGCGAGCAGTTTCAGCGGGTGCAGTGTGGGTGTGGAGGTGCCCTGTTCCATCTGCATTTTGCAGCCACTGCATTCCGTCGAGCCCACGGACAGGTCTCCCGCGCGCATTCGGGAAATGAGCCCCCAGCCGATTTTGACCGACTCGCGAAAATGCTCGCGCGTCAGTCCATAAGTTCCGGCCATCCCCGAACAGCCCTCTTCGATGTTATGAATCTGCAGGTCCGGAATCAAACTGAGCAGGTTTCGCAACGGCGTGCCCACGCCCAGTGCCTTGAGATGGCATGGGGTGTGATACCCCACGTGCAGGTTCAGCGATTGAAAGTCCCGCCGTAACCGGCCGGCCTTGTACAACTGCTCCAGCAACGTCCCGGCCTCCACGACGCGGGAAGCCACGAGTTCGGCATCCGGGTGGTTGAGCAGCATCGGATACTCCTGCCGCAGCGCGACGGCGGCCGTGGGCTCCGTGCAGACGATCGTGCAGCCTTCGCGGGCAAAGTCGGCAAGTTCGCGGATGTTCAGTTCGGCGGCTTCGCGGGCTCCTTCCAGGTCGCCCGACGAGATCATCGCCATGCCGCTGGGCCCCTGCCCCGGCGGGATATGGACGCCGATCCGGTGGTGATTCAGGATGGCGAGCAGGGCCAGACCGAGTTCGGGATCGTGAAAGTTCGCATAGTGGTCGATGAAATAGATCACCGGCTTCACGTCGGCCCGGATGACCGGCCGCTGCAGGAACTCCGGGCGGACGATCCGCATCAGCGGTCGGCGGGCGAATGGCGGCAGCTTGCGGTGCCGCGCGATGCCGAACAGCTTCTCAAACAGCCACCGCGCGATGGGGTTGTTCATGGCCCAGTTGGCGGGGCTCGACAGGGCGCTGCCCAGCAGGCCAAACGAGTGCGCCTGGGCCAGAACCCAGTCCGTGCCGCTCAGTCCGTGAGCAGCCACATACGCCGCCTTGGCTTCGATCATCATCTGTGGAATGTTGACATTGGGCGGACACTCCAACTGGCACTGCTTGCAGTTGAAACACAGATCTGCCACCTGCTTGAACTCCGGCGAACCGAGTTCGTCGGCCGGCAGCGTGCCGGTCAGCACCTGCCGGATCAGGTTCGCCTTGGCGCGGGGGGTCGCGGCTTCCGAAGGGTCAATGCGGAACAACGGGCACATCCGCAGCTCCGGCTCCTGCGTGCGGCAGCGGCCGCAGCCGTTGCAGCGGGCGGCCTGCTGCAGCAGTTCATCCGGCTTCCATTTCAACTGGAGCGTGACCGGTTCCGGGGGCAGCACCGGGGGCGGACGCAGGTTGCGAATGGTCAGATGCGGGTCATCGTTGATGACCTTGCCGGGGTTCAGCAGATTGTCGGGGTCGAACAATTCCTTGACCTGCCGGAACACGTCATACAGCGGGCCGTATTGGGCACTGACAAACGCCGTCCGCGACAGCCCCGTGCCATGCTCGCCGGAGATGGTGCCGCCTACCTGGAACACCGCCTGATACAGATCCTCGGCAATCTCCTCGAGTTGGTGTGCATTCTCGGGCGTGGGGATGTCGAGAAACGGCCGGATGTGGATCTGACCCGTGGCTGCGTGCGCGTACAGCGACGAAATCACCTTGTGCTTCTGCAGCACACTGCGGGACAGCACCAGAAATTCCTGCATCGACTCGGGTGGAATCGCCAGGTCCTCCACGAACGGCAGCGGCCGCTTTTGCCCCTGCATCCGGGTCAAAAGTGGCACGACGCGTTCGGGCAGCGACCACAAAAACTCGACCTCCGCCGGCGTGTAGGCTTCATGAATTTTCACCGACAGGTCGGGAAGCCCCTTGATGCAGGCGATGACCTGCCGGATCCGGTCTTCGATCTGGCCTGACGAGAACCCCGTCTGCTCCACGATCAGCGCCGCTTCGGCATCGGCAGGGATCAATTCGGAAAAGGTCTCGTCGGCCTCGCGGGCGAGCGACAACAGCCTCCGGTCCAAAAGGTCGCACGCGCTGGGCTGCAGCACGCTGATCGACTGCACGGCCCGGACGGCGGCCTCCATTTGCCCGAACAGCAGCAGCACCACGCCGCGATGGGCTGGCAGCGCGGTGGTATGCAGGGTCGCGCCGGTAAAGATCCCCAGCGTGCCCTCTGAACCCACGAGCATTCGTGCCAGGTGCAGCGTTTGCCCTTCCAGCACGCCCCGCAGATGGTAACCACAGCGGTTCCGCAGCAGCGGCGGCTGATGCCGGGCGATCAATTCCGCGTTGTTCTGGATCAGCCGGGCCAGCCGCCGCACGAGTGTCTGGCGGACGGCATCGCCGCGAGCCGTCTCGGTGCGGATGATGCCCGAACCATCCGTGGCGCTCGCCAGACTGTTGACCAGGGGCAGCGCCGATGGCCCGGCCTCGACACTCTCCGAACCGACCTCCAGGATGTCTCCACTGGCGAGCACGAGTTCCAGGCTGCCGACATGGTCGCGGGTGGAGCCCACCCGCACCGAATGCGAACCCGCGGCGTCGAGAGCCAGCATGCTGCCGACGGTGGTCACGCTGGCCCCCGAGGGATCCGGAGCAAAATAGCGCCCGGCTTGTGCGAGGGTACGGTTCAAACTACTCAGCACCACCCCCGGCTGCACCCGGACCGTGTCCTCGCCGATCCATTCGATTTGCCGCATGTGCCTGGAGAAGTCGAGAATCAGGCCGCCACCGAGGGATTCTCCGGCGAGACCAGTTCCGGCCCCGCGGGCGATCACCGGCAGCTTCTCTCCCGCCGCGTACTTCAGGACAGCGACCACATCCTCGCGGTGCTTGGGATACACAATCCCCAGCGGCGGCACCTGGTACAGGCTGCCATCGGTGGCATACATCGCCACCGCCAGCGGATCGCACTGCAAATCGCCCTGCAGGAGCCCCTTGAGATCCTCGACAATACTGGCCCGCTGCTCATCCACGCGATGGAAGTCCGTGACGAATGGCGTCTCAACAGTGGGAAGGATGGTGACGTTTGGATCGGTGTCATTCCATCTTAGCGGCACGTGGCTCGGAAAACACCAAAAACCACGGCTTCGGCAGGGACGACCGGGTTTTCAAGCTGACCCATCTTGTCGGCGGCGGGGCATGTGGCTAACAGTTTAGCCTGTGCCGGCATTCGCCTGGAATCCAGCCACATCATGGAAAACGGAGTCGACAATGGGAGATCAGGGCAACACGTCGCTCGGCGGATGTGAACTGCCGAATCCAGAGGGCAAGAGTTCCAAGGGCCGGAAGACGGCCGCATCAACGGGCAGGATGGGAGCGTCGGACCCCGCGTTTGAGGCACCGCCTCCGGCACCGGTCGATTTGCCTACGAGGGCCTGGACCGAACCATTCACGACAAGGCTCGCCTGGGGATCTTGACATCACTGGTGGCCAACCCCGAGGGGCTGCTGTTCATTGAGCTGCGCGGTGTGTGTTCGCTGACGGATGGAAATCTGAGCCGCCATCTGCATCTGCTCCACGAGGCCGGGTTCGTGGAAGTCTGGAAGCGAATTCATTTGAAGCGGCCCCAGACCCTGTGCCGGCTGACCGATGGCGGGCTGCAGCGGCTGCTGACCTATTAACACATTGGCTCGCCAGAGCCCCGTGACATTACGGTTGAGTCACTGGTCATGGCGTGGCTGCACAGTGACTGCGAGCTTATTTTCATCGCGAACGACGGTGAACTGCACCGGCTGAGCCACGGGCAGGCGGGACAGCATATGGTGCAGGTCGTCGATTGAGGCCACGACGCGTTCGTTTGCGGCCACGATCAAATCGCCTGGTTGCAGACCGCTTTCGCCGGCGGGTCCACGGGGATCGACTTCGACCACGGCGATCGCCCGGTCTGTGAGCAGATCCAGTTCACGAACCAGTCCCCGAGGCACAGGCACGACCGTGGCGCTGATTCCCAAGGATGCCCGGCGAACCCAGCCATGTTTCAGGAGTTCGCCGACGACCCATCGGGCGGTCGCCACGGGCACGGCAAATCCCAGCCCCTGTGCCATCACGACTGCGGCGGTGTTGATGCCGATCACCCGGCCGCGTGAATCGACCAGAGGGCCGCCGGAATTGCCGGGGTTGAGCGGGGCGGTGTGCTGCAGGACCTCTTCAATAAGCCGGCCGCTCTCGCCGCGCATGGCGCGGCCGACGGCACTGAGCACACCGGTCGAGACGGTCGATTGGAAGCCAAGCGGGTTGCCCATGGCGATCACCAACTGCCCGACGCGCAACGTCGTCGAGTCGCCCATCGGGGCGAACGGCAGGTCGCGGGCCGCCAGCCGGACCAGAGCCAGGTCGGTCGCCGGATCATCTCCGACGACATCGACATCGAGTTGGTCGCCCTCCTGAGTGATCGCCAGCATCCGCTCGCGGCCATGCACCACGTGGCTGTTGGTCAGGGCGTAGCCATCGGCCGTGATGAGAAATCCGGAACCTTGGCCGCCGCGATTGACTCCGCGTGGCGCAGTCAGGCTGACGACCGTGGGGCTGATTGTTTCCACGACATTCACGACTGCCTGCGAATAGGCGTCGAGAATATTTGCTTCGCTCGCGGCGGCAGTCGCGGCCGGAGTGACCGGAGCCAAATTGGAAACACCCTCGGGGTCCGACAGCGGCCGCGGTCGTTCGAACCAGAATTCTGAAGTGGACATGGCAGCACTTTCGCAAATATGTGCCGGATCTTGGCGCGTAACACCACGGCAGGGTCAGCAAACTGACCGGAATGTCTGGGACCTGGAGAAGAACCCGCGACAGGCGGATCTGCGGGAATTCTATACCGGACGGTACGGAGATCAAGGGGCGCGGCGGCCCAACGTTGCGGCGAGCGCTCGAGTTAGGCGAGGCGGCGATTGATGTATCTGCGAGCTGATAATGCACCGTGAGGTATTAAATTGGATGATTGGTGGGCAAAGATGGCTCAACCGAGAAATACAAGATGTAACCCCACTGCACCGATTGCTTATGAGCAATTGATGCTGACACGGAGGCCCCTTCCTCAAGCCGCTCCCATTCCGAATGACTGACAGCGCACTGCCGAGGTAGATCGTTTTTGACAACAGTGTCCAGTGTGGCAATCACGCCTGTAAGAAATGGTTCTGTTTCTTGTCGGCAGATGCACCCCCATTCAAGCTTACGTTCAACTCGGACAAACAGCTCACTACCAACTCGGGCCTGTTCCTGGGCTGCCAACCAACCTTGGTGCCGCTGCTCCCGAGCAGTTCGCTCTTCTGCGGAGAATTCGCTGAACAAATAACCGTCGCCAGTGTCACGAACCACGTACACGTCGACGGTGTTTCCGATTCCGGCGTCTGCATCAGGCGAACGATCCCATTCTGCTGTTGAACGAGACATCTCCGGAACGCGAAGTTCGCCGAACCGACTGTCAGGGTGCTGGAGGACAAACCCCAAGTCGAACCGGCTCTTAATGACCGCGCGCACGGGTAGTTCCGCCATCAGGGTGCGTCCTTTAATTCCTTCTGCTGTAGAACGTGCGGCCTTAGCGTTCACTCCACGCGAATCAGCCGGCCGTAGATCGCGTTTCGGCCGACCCAGCCGTTGATGTGTCCCTTGTTGTTGCCGATCTGAAACCGCTCGCCCTGAATGGCTTTCACGATGTGCAGGTACTGCTGGCCACCGGCCTTGCACAGGACGATGTCATTGACTTGGACGGACTCGTGAATTGGCTCCACGGTACAAAGCTGACCCGATTCAATCCGCCCCTGCATGGAGTTTCCCCGCGGGCGAAACTGCACCGTCTCTCCCGCCTGCAATTTCGCAATGTAAGCTGAGGCCCAGCCCATCAGGCGCTCCGTCAAAGGATGTTATGAGTGTCAGGGGTCGGTTGTGGAATGCAGGGCAATGCGGTTGCCCTCGCTGTCGAGGAGGACGGCGCGAAATCCGTGGGGACCAATCGGATGGACTGGCTGAAGGATTTTTCCGCCATGCCGTTCCGCGATGTCAACCGCATCGCGGATCCGGCCATTGGCATTGAAGTACACCAGGATCCCCACCGCACTGATTTCCTCGGGCTTTAGGACCAGGCAGCCGCCATTGCCGTCGGCATGCGCCAGGACGCCAAAGGATGTTGTGCCAAACTGTTCCTTGTGGACCGCAATCGCCAGCACCGCGGAGTAGAACTCCGCGGCGCGATCCAGATCCGCAACCGGGACGTCGAACCAGACCGCTCGATTGTGGGTGGAGTTGAAATCGCTCATCGCCGTCTCCCGTGTGCCGTGTTCTCAGAACAGGATCATAACTTCATTGTGGCGGCGTGAGATTGTCCGCGGGTTGATTCCACAGCCGCCACGGATCATCCAGGCGGCGCATTTCCGCGAGCAGCAGAGCCTCCATCTCCTTCAACTTCGCCGCATACCGCGGATTCTTGGCGAGATTGACTTGCCCTTCCAAGGGCGTGTTGCCCGTCAGGGCGATCACCTCGGCGGCGTGGTGCTCCTGCAACAGTTCCTGCGGATTCTCCGCCAGAAAAAAGAGCTGGGTTTCCCGCACCTTGCCATCCATCACGTCGTACTGGATCAGTTTCCAGTCGCCTTGCTTAACAGATCGCATGCCGGGCTTCGTGCCACCGGCGTAGACGCCATACAGCACATCCCGCACGGTAGACTGCCTGCCCTCCAGCACGGGTCGAAAACTCAGACCTTCGTTGGAATCCGGCGCGGCGACGCCCGCGAGATCGCAGAACGTCGCCAGCAGGTCCAAGAGGTAAACGTTCCCTTCAGCGTAGCTCCCCGCCTTGATGCCCGGCCCTTTGACGATCATGGGAACGCGCCACGTGTGTTCGTAGAGATTCTGCTTACCCTGCAGGCCGTGCCGGCCAATGGCCATTCCATGGTCGGCGGTATAGACAATATAGGTGTTGTCAAGTTCACCCATCGCTTCCAGTTGCTGGAGTACGCGGCCGATTTGCTGGTCGATGTTCTCGACGCAGGCGAACTGGCGGCCAATTTCGTTGCGAATCGTCCGTTCGTCCCGCCGTTCCCAGACGCCGCTGACGGCAACCTCGTCCCGCAGTTTCGGGTGGCCATGGAAGAACGGATGGACCGGCAAGTAATCTGGCGGGAGCGGTGGCGACTGGGGATTGGCCGGTGGCGGTGCCGTCCGGTCCGTGTGATTGACGGCACCATATTTGGCGAGCAGTTCGGGCGTGCCATCGCGCTCGTCGTGGGGATGCGAGAAGCCGAAGTGGATATAGAACGGCTTTGTTTCGCCGCTGGCCTGCCGCTTCTTGAGATACTCCATCACGCGGTCGCCGTGCCACGCGCTGCCGGTCTCAGCGGTGCCACCGCGCTTCGTGGCGTCGTACCGAGTGGTGAACTGTTTGTTGGCCGCTTCATAGCTGTTGCCTTCCTTGCAGGTCCGCATCGTCGCATAGCCCGCCTGGTTGAAGACGGCGGGAATCGTGAACTGTTCCAGTCCCTTGGGACAGAGCCCCTTCGCCAAGGCCCCCGGTGCGATGGGCAGATGCCACAGGGTGCGGCCGCTCATGATCATGTGCCGCGACGGGGTGCAAACGGCACCGAAGAACGAGCCCATGTGATGCGCGGAGTCAATGACCATCCCTTCCCGCGCCAACCGGTCGATGTTCGGCGTCTCCAGCGCTGAGTCTGGCCGATAGGCCTTCAGATCAAACGGCGATTGGTCGTCCACCAAAATGAACAGGATGTTCGGCCGCCGTGCCTCGGCCGCGGGAAGTTCCTGAGCCACCAGCAGCAGGCCGAAGACGGTCAGCAGACGCAGCATGAAGTGCGTTCCTTTGTTGGAACCATGAAACATCGCGGAAGTCACTTGCGCTGATTGATCTGCTGGAGAAGTTGGTCGAACTGCCCGGACTGGCCCAAAACGGCCAGGACGATGACAGCCACGCCCAGCATCAGAGCCACGGCATTCAGCACGATGCCGATGATGCCGAAGACCCGTTCCTTCCGGGTGTCCATCACGCCGACGATTCCCAGGATCAATCCAACGACTGGCACCGGCACACCCAGGATGCCACAGCAACAAGCAGCGGGAAAGGACACCAGCCCCAGCGCAAAAGAGACAATTCCCAAGGGATTGGTCTCTTTTGGCGGTTGATAGGGACGATCGTCGACAGACATGAGCGCTGAATCCCAAATGGAGTAGGCGAGCCTTGAATGGCCGGAATTCAAATCTGCAGCACTATGCCACGTTCTTCCACCCTCAACAAGTTTGACAGCCATCTCGTCATGGCCAGAAGCTGCTGATAGACTGAATTCTGCGCCACTCGCCTGATGATTTCCGACGTGAAAGTCTGCAATGCACCTGAAGTTCAATCTGCTTTTAGGCGTGTTCTGGCTGGCGCTGTTTGCCCCCTCTTCCCCAACCGTGGCTCAGCCTCCGGCGAAAGACGTCCCGGCAGCGGCGATTGCGACGGGCGAGCAGGTCTACATCGCAAAGTGTGCTGGCTGTCACGGCGGAGACGGCACCGGCACGGCCAAGCACAAAAAGCCATTGGCAGGCGACCTGTCGATTCTTGAACTGGCACGGGTCATCGAAAAGACGATGCCGGAGGACGATCCCGGTTCCTGCACCGGCGACGAGGCACGGCTCGTGGCCGAATACATTCACCAGGCCTTCTACTCGGTGACCGCCCAGGAGCGAATCCGCCCCGCCCGCGTCGAGCTGTCGCGGCTCACTGTTCGGCAATATCAGCAGGTCGCAACGGATTTGATCGGCGCTATCAACGGAAGTGGCGGGGGCGATTGGGGCACGGAGCGCGGTCTCCGCGGCCAATACTATCGCAAACGCAACATGAGCCGCGACAACCGCGTCCTCGAACGTGTCGACCCGACGGTGCAGTTCGACTTTGGTGAAAAGAGTCCAGAAGAAGGAAAGATTGAGCCTCACGAGTTTTCGATCCGCTGGGAAGGCTCGATCCTGCCGCCGGAGACCGGCGAATATGAGTTCATCGTCAAGACTGAGCATGCCACGCGGTTGTGGGTCAACGAGCAGCGTGAGCCACTGGTCGATGCGTGGGTGAAGTCCGGTTCGGATACCGAGTACCGGGCGACCATCCGGCTGCTCGGCGGGCGGATCTACCCCCTCAGACTGGAATACTCCAAGGCCAAGCAGGGTGTCGACGATTCCAAGGATGGCAAGCCGAAACCGGTGGCGAAGTCGTCCATCGCGCTGCTCTGGAAGCTGCCCAACCGGGCGATGGAGGTGGTCCCGGCACGTTGTCTGTCGCCGAAAGGGGCGGCAACGGTGTTCGTGCTTGAAACGCCATTTCCGCCCGATGACCGCAGTGTCGGCTACGAACGGGGCACGTCGATTTCCAAGGCGTGGGACCAGGCGACCACCGATGCCGCGATCGAGATTGCCACCCATCTTTCCGAACGCCGCGAACGCCTGGTGGGCACAACCGATGATGCCCCCGACCATCAGCAAAAATTGCGCGACTTCTGCAACCGCTTCGCCGAGCGCGCCTTCCGCCGGCCGTTGAATGATGCCGAAAGGCAGGTCTATGTCGAGCAGCAAATCTCCGCGAGCACAACGGCCGAAATTGCCCTGAAACGCAGTCTACTGCTGGTCCTCAAATCGCCGCGGTTCCTCTACCGGGAACTTGGCAGTGTCTCCAGCACCCCGGAGCCTCAACCCAAAAGCCAGTTCGACACCGCCTCCCGGCTGTCGTTCACGCTTTGGGATTCCCTCCCGGATGAAGCCCTCTGGCGCGCGGCGGCAGAAGGCAAACTTGGCACGCGTGAGGAAGTCCAAGCCCAGGCCAGCCGCATGGTGAACGACCTGCGAACCCGCGCCAAGGCCCGCGAATTCTTCATGCAGTGGCTCAAAGTCGACCGAGTGACCGAACTCACCAAAGACGCCAGCCAGTTCGCCGAGTTCAGTCCCGAGATCGCCAACGACCTGCAGACATCGCTAGAGATCTCTGTCGACAGCATTGTGTGGAGTGACGCCTCCGACTTCCGCCAACTGCTGCTGGCCGACACTGTTCCCTTGAACGGCCGGCTGGCAAAGTTCTATGGAGCGGACCTGCCGCCCGAGGCGACCTTTCAACCGGTCGCCCTCAATCCCGGGCAGCGGGCGGGTGTGCTCACCCATCCGTTTCTCTTGACCAGCTTTGCCTACAACGCCGCCAGTTCGCCGATCCATCGCGGTGTCTTCATTTCCAGAAGCCTGCTCGGCCGCGTGCTGAAACCGCCCCCGGAAGCAGTTGCCCCGCTGCCCATCGACCTGCAGCCCGACCTCACCACGCGCGAACGCACCGCCCTGCAAACCAAGTCGGAATCTTGCATGGCCTGCCACGGGATGATCAATCCGCTCGGGTTCTCGTTGGAGAATTTTGATGCGGTTGGCAGGTATCGCGACAAAGAGTCCGTCCGCAGTCAGGAGCAGGAAAAGCCGGTGGACTCCAGTGGCTCGTACCTCACGCGCGAGGGCCAGACGGTCACCTTCCAGGGCGCACGCGAACTCGCCGCCTACCTCGCCCAAAGCGACGAGACACACTCGGCCTTCGTGCAGCAACTGTTTCAGTACTCCGTGAAACAGCCGATCCGCGCGTACGGACCAGAGCAGCTCGCGGAACTCAAGCAGGCGTTAGTCCGGGACGGCTTTAGCATTCGCAAACTGCTGGCGGAAATCGCCACGACGGCGAGTTTCCACGCCAAATAGGGCCTCAAGCTCCTTCGCTGAGCCACTTGGCGGCATCCATGGCAAAATAGGTCAGAATGGCGTCGGCTCCGGCCCGCTTGAACGACAACAGGCTTTCCAGTACGGCCTTCTTCCGATCCAGCCAGCCGTTTTGTGCGGCGGCGGAGAGCATCGCGTACTCGCCGCTGACCTGGTAGACGAACGTCGGCATGCCGAATTCGGCCTTCACCCGCTGCACAATGTCGAGGTACGGCATGCCGGGTTTGACCATCACCATGTCCGCCCCTTCGGCAATGTCCAGGGCCACCTCCCGCAGCGCTTCGTCCGTATTGGCGGGGTTCATCTGATAAGTCCGCTTATCGCCGTGGCCAAGGTTCGAGGCGGAGCCGACGGCATCTCGGAACGGTCCATAGAACGCAGAGGCATATTTCGCCGAATACGCCAGAATTTTGACGTGCGAAAAGCCGGCGGCATCCAGCGCATGGCGGATCGCGCCGACGCGACCGTCCATCATGTCCGAGGGCGCGATGATGTCGCAGCCAGCCCGTGCCTGCACAACCGCCTGTCGGCAGAGCACCGCCACGGTTTCATCGTTGAGAATCTGTCCCTCATGCAGCAATCCATCATGCCCGTGGCTCGTGTAGGGATCGAGGGCCACGTCACAAATCACACCGATGTTCGGCACTGCAGCCTTGATCTCGCGGACCGCTTGGCAGATGAGATTGTCGGGGTTGTACGCCTCCTCCCCGCCCGGCGTCTTTCGCGCGGGATCAGTGACGGGAAACACCGCCACCGCCGGGATTTTTCGTTCTGCCGCCGCAGCCACCGCTTCCACCAGCAGTTCCGTTGAAAGCCGTTCGACACCCGGCATGGAGGCGACCGGTTCGCGGACACCCACCCCGTCGCGGACGAACAGCGGCCAGATCAGGTCATCGACGGTCAGCCGGTTCTCTGTCACCAGCCGGCGGCACCAGTCCTCGCGGCGGTTGCGGCGCGGCCGCGTCGTCGGATAGTGGCCAGAATCCCCAGGCAATCGCGGTCCAGACATCGCACACCAGTTCCTGCAATCTCGTCAACAAAACGGGCAGACAGATCAGGAAAATCATCGTGATCCTCGAAGTTGCCTGCAACCTGTCGAGAGAATTTGAATGGTGGACTTCGTCGATTCCACGTTAGCACTCCCGGTTGTCGAGAGCTGTTCAACAGATTTCGCTTTAGAGGAACCACGAATCTGACGAATAGGTCGAATTTCACGAATAAAGGAAACTGGTCGCTGCGAGCGCACGGTGGTGACAACCCCTATCCTTCATCAGTGCGACTCGATTTACATTGCTTCCATTTTCCTCTCTGCGTGCGGACGACCTTGCCCCGAGTGAAGTCGTTTGAGCCACGGCTTCGTTGCCTTCGTTTGCTTCTGTTCAAAATTTAAAACAGGAGGGATCGAAGCTGAGAGGTGCGTGGGCCGAGTGGAAGCATTCGACATCCCAATCAATCTTTGATTCGCTGGAGCCCGCTTTTGCCCTGAGACTGGTCGGTTGAGCCACGGCGGGGGAGAATGTGTGCTGTTGAAAACTGTCATGAACGGAGTGCTGCACGATGACGTGGAAATTCTGGGCAATCGCCCTGCTGGTTGTGATCTGCCCGAGCTTTTCGCAGGCCGATGAGCTTGTTGTCCAACTCCTGTGGCCCAACGGAGCACCGGGGGCGATGGGCACGGAGGAGATCGACAGGCCCACGCTGACGCTGTTCCCTGCCGCGGCCGACAAGGCGAACGGCACGGCGGTGGTGATCTGTCCGGGTGGTGGCTACGGTCATCTGGCGGTCAACCACGAAGGCGTCCAGATCGCGCAGTGGCTCAACTCCCACGGTGTCTCGGCTTTTATGCTGAAGTATCGGCTCGGCCCCAAGTACCATCACCCCGCTCCGATGCTCGATGTGCAACGTGCCCTGCGCACTGTTCGGGCGAACGCGAAAGATTGGAAGCTGGATCCGCAGCGTGTGGGGATCATTGGCTTTTCGGCGGGCGGGCATCTGGCCTCGACCGCAGCCACGCATTTTGACGCTGGCCAACCGGACGCTGCGGACGAAATCGACCGGCAAAGCTGCCGGCCGGACTTTGCCATTCTCTGTTACCCGGTGATCACGATGGGGCTGGAGACCACGCATCGTGGCTCGCGCAACAACCTGCTCGGCGAGAACCCCGACGAAGCACTGGTCAAACTGCTGTCGAATGAGCTGCAGGTGACCGACAAAACTCCGCCCACATTTCTGTTTCACACGACGGAAGACACAGCCGTACTGCCAAAGAACAGCCTGCTGTTCTATGACGCCCTGTGCGCGGTCAAAGTCCCGGCAGAGCTTCACATCTATGAGAAGGGTCGCCACGGCGTGGGGCTGGCCGCCGCCGATCCGGTTCTTTCCACCTGGTCGGAACGCTGCATCGACTGGTTGAAATCCCGTGGATTGCTCGAACCCGCGAAGCCAGTCGCAGGGGAGACGGTCGAACTCAAGCTGGCGTCAGTGACGTTTCAGATACCCAAAGCTTGGGAACGGGTTAAGCCCCGAACACGGATCATCGAAGCCGAATACAGCCTGCCCAAGACGGATGCCGAAACCTTCGACGGCCGCATGACGTTAATGCGGGCCGCGGGAAGCAACGAGCAGAACGTCAGCCGCTGGGCGGGCGAGTTCGGCCTGGGTGCCGATCAGGCGAAAACGGCGAACCTGAAGCTGGGGACGGTGGAGGTGACCACCGTGGAATTGAAGGGCACCTGGAAGGGCTCGTCGTTCAATCCGGTCGAACCGCGACCCGACTATGCGCTCCGTGCGGCAATCATCCCGCTCGGCGGCGGGGACCAGTTTTTCATCAAGCTGATCGGACCGGAGAAGACGCTGGAGCGCTTCACGGCGGAGTTCGAGGCGTTTGTCAAGTCGGCGGTATTGCTGGCACCATGACTGACCTTGGTGCGGTCCCAATTCGCCGTCATGGCGTCTCGGCCTCTGCCTTGAGTTCGTTCCAATCCCGCAACTCGCCATCGTCCGCTTCCGGGAGTTCCGATTCGCTCGCCAATAACTCCTGGAGGGCGGCGGCACACTCCCCGGTTTCAATCAGGACCCTCGCCAGCGCGATACGAATCGACAATGTCGCCAGATTGTGCG
The DNA here is from genome assembly GCA_021732845.1 of Planctomycetaceae bacterium. Classification (GTDB taxonomy): domain Bacteria; phylum Planctomycetota; class Planctomycetia; order Planctomycetales; family Planctomycetaceae; genus JAKFUF01. Next base: position 34,781 of record JAKFUF010000032.1, read on the forward strand.
CTTCAGCAGTTGACACGGCTTGACGATACAGAGCGATTCGCTCGTACTCGTCGTCGATGAAATCGGCTTCGGCTTCCAGGAGAATCGGGTGGTCACCGTGTCGCTCGCGGAGTTCGGAAAGGACGTTCAACAGTTCATTCAAATGAGACGCTTGAAGGACCGAATCGTCCATGAAGGACGCATTGACGATTTCCCGTCCGCACTCATCGACTGCGTTCCACTCCTCTTCGGTAAATGGAAACTGATCCATCGCCTCGAACTCCTACGGTTCCAACTCCTCCCACCGGGTGTAACCCGACTGCAATTGCTCTTCAATCGACTGCAACTGCTGGGAGACCTTGGTGATTTCAGTGGCTGGCTGCTGGTAGAACGATGGCTCCGACATCCGCTGGTGCAGTTCCGCCTGCGCGGCCTCTAGCTTTTCAATCAACTGCGGCAGCTTTTCGAGTTCCTTCTGTTCTTTGAACGTTAGTTTTCGCGGTTGATCGGCTGCGACCGTGGCTTTTGCCGAGTTTGCCAGAGCGACGGCGGTGCGATCCTTCTCGATTTGAGCACTTGACGGTTTAACCGGCCGGGCACGGACCCAATCGTCGTATCCCCCGGCGTATTCCTTGACGATACCGTCGCCCTCAAACACCAGCGTGCTGGTCACCACGTTGTTCAAAAATGTACGGTCGTGGCTCACAATCAGCAGCGTCCCCTTGAACTCCACCAACAACTCTTCCAAGAGTTCCAGCGTCTCCGCATCAAGGTCGTTGGTCGGTTCGTCCAAGACCAGCAGGTTCGCGGGGCGGGCGAACATGCGGGCCAGCAGCAGGCGGTTCCGCTCGCCGCCGGAGAGGTAGCGGACAAGGCTCCGCGCGCGTTCGCCAGAAAACAGGAAGTCACGCAGGTAACCGAGGACATGCCGCGACTGGCCATTGATGAGGACGGTGTCGTTGCCATCGGCCACGTTTTCGATGGCGGATTTCTCTTCGTCGAGCTGCGCCCGCAACTGGTCGAAGTAGGCGACCTGCAAATTTGTACCGATCCGAACGGTTCCCGACTGGGGCTTCAACTCTCCCAGCAGGATCCGCAGCAGTGTGGTCTTGCCGGTGCCGTTGGGGCCCATGATGCCCACCTTGTCGCCCCGGAACAAAGTCGCCGAGACGTGGCTCAGGATCGGCTGGCCGCCAAAGTCGTGGCTGATGTCGCGGGCGTCGATGACCAGGTTTCCCGAGCGTTCGGCGTCCTGCGTCATCAGCTTGACGTTGCCCGTGCCCGAGCGGCGGGCCATCCGTTCTTCACGCATTCGTTCCAGCGCCCGCACGCGGCCTTCGTTGCGTGTCCGGCGGGCCTTCACGCCGGTGCGAATCCAGACTTCCTCTTCGGCCAGTTTCTGGTCAAACAACGCCTCCTGCTGGGCCTCGTTTTCCAGCGCGGCCGCCTTGCGGATGAGGAACATGTCGTAGGTGCAGGTCCAGTCGAACAGCCGCGCGCGGTCGACCTCCACGATCCGGTTCGCCAGCCGCTGGAGGAACATCCGGTCGTGGGTGATGAAAATCAGCGTCAGGCCGGAGCGCAGCAAAAATTCTTCCAGCCAGTCGATGGCCTCAATGTCGAGATGGTTCGTCGGTTCATCGAGCAGCAGAATCTCCGGATCACAGACGAGCGCGCGCGCGAGCAGCACCCGCCGCTTCATCCCCGACGACAAGGACTCGAAGCGGGCCGCGGGGTCGAGGCTCATCCGCTCGATGACGCTTTCAATCTGCTGCTGCAGTTTCCAACCGGATTCGGTATCGAGCGCATGCTGCAGCTTGTGCAGTTCCTTCTGGTCCGCGGCACTCATTTCGGTTGGGGAATGGCCGGTCAGGGCATGGATCCGGGCGACAATCGTCCCCTGTTCGCCGAGTCCGCCCGCCACTTCGTCGAACACCGTATGATCGGCCCCGTCGGGAACCTCCTGCGCGAGGCGGGCGATCCGCATCCCCGGAGCGCGGTCGATCTCGCCCCCGTCCGGCTGCAGGTCGCCGTGGATCAGCTTCATCAGCGTCGACTTGCCGGCCCCGTTGCGGCCCATCAGTCCAATCCGTTCGCCCGGTTGGACCTGCAGCGTCACGTCCTCCAGGATGTTCGCTCCGCCGTAGCTGAAAGTGATGTTCTGCAACCGCAACCGAAACGCCATGTCGACCCTTGAGACGATTTTCTTACTGGAATGACGACTGCCCGGTACGCCAACGACCGAGCAGGAGCGCGGGGCGATTCTAGCAGATTTCCAGAATACGGGCGGTGGCCTGTCTGTTTGCGGACAGGTCCATCATGGCTGACCGGTGTTTCAATGTAGAGAACGAAGCACACCTGAGCGGCTACGCAATTCACCGGAGGGCTTGCGCCCTTCCGCTACAAATTTAGCGGTACGGCGCAAGCCGTCCGGTGAGTCAGGGACGGCATCCTGAAAACTGGAGAGCCCTGACACGCCCATCCCAATCGCTTCTAAACTCGACGGGTGACTGATAGCATCGGGCAAGCAGCTCACAATGCAGTGAATCAATCTCTCCGGGGGAAGCGGGATGTCGTCAGTCGATCCGTTCGGCGCACGGGCTCAGTTGAAATGTAAAGCCGGTGAGTACACCATTTTCCGTCTACAGCAACTGGCGGATGACAAGGTCGGCCCGATCGACACGCTGCCGTTCTCCATCCGGGTGCTGCTGGAAGCCTGCCTCCGCAAGGTGGACAACTTCATCGTCAACGAGCAGGACGTGAAGGAGCTGGCGAACTGGAACGCCAAGGCTCCCAAAGAAGTCGAACTGCCGTTCATGCCCGGCCGCGTAGTCCTGCAGGATTTTACCGGAGTCCCGGCCGTGGTCGATCTCGCCGCGCTCCGCGAGGCGATGGTTCGCATGGGTGGCGATCCCAAGAAGATCAATCCGCTGGTCCCCTGCGATCTCGTCATCGACCACTCGGTGCAGGTCGATGATTTCGGCTCGTCGTTGTCGCTGAAGCGCAACGTCGACCTGGAATTCGAGCGGAACATGGAGCGCTACAAGTTCCTCCGCTGGGGACAGCAGGCGTTCAACAATTTCCGCGTGGTTCCGCCAGCCACCGGCATTGTGCATCAGGTGAACCTCGAATACCTCGCCAAGGTCGTGCTGACCCGCGATGGCGTGGCCTTCCCCGACAGCCTCGTCGGCACCGACAGCCACACGACGATGATCAACGGCCTGGGCGTGGTCGGCTGGGGTGTGGGCGGCATCGAGGCCGAAGCGGTGATGCTCGGGCAGCCGATTTACATGCTGACCCCACAGGTCGTGGGCTTCAAACTGACCGGCGAACTGCCCGAAGGTTCGACAGCCACCGATCTTGTGCTGACTGTCACGCAGATGCTGCGCAAGCACGGCGTGGTCAACAAGTTTGTCGAATTCTATGGGCCGGGGCTGGCGGGAATGAGCCTGCCCGACCGCGCGACGCTGGCCAACATGGCTCCGGAATACGGAGCCACGATGGGCTTCTTCCCGGTTGACGACGAAACGCTGCGGTTCCTGGAACGGACCGGACGCACGGCGGAAGAGGTCGACCTCGTGGAGCGGTACTACAAGGAACAAGGGATGTTCCGGACGGCGAACTCGCCGGAACCGACGTTCACCAGTACGCTGGCGCTGGATCTCAGCACGGTCGTGCCGTCGATGGCCGGACCGAAGCGCCCGCAGGACCGGGTGCTGCTCTCCAACATGAAGGCCCAGTGGCACAAAGATCTCACCACCACCTTCGCCAAGCCGAGTGCTTCCGCGCCGGTCAGCGTGAAGAACATCGAACACTCACAAATCACTGACGGTGCCGTGGTGATCGCCGCCATCACCAGTTGCACCAACACCAGCAACCCCTCCGTGATGATCGGTGCCGGACTCGTGGCTCGCAACGCCGTGAAGCGCGGCCTGACCCGCAAGCCATGGGTCAAAACCAGCCTCGCCCCGGGCAGCCGCGTCGTCACCGACTACCTGGAAAAATCGGGCCTCGACAAGGATCTCGACAAACTGGGGTTCAACACGGTCGGCTACGGCTGCACCACCTGCATCGGCAACAGCGGTCCGCTCCCCGAGGAGATTTCGGACGCGGTGAGGGAAGGCGACCTGGTCGCCGCCGCGGTCCTGTCGGGCAACCGGAATTTCGAAGGCCGCATCAACCCGCAGATCAAGGCCAACTACCTCGCGAGCCCCCCGCTCGTCGTGGCTTACGCCATCGCCGGCACCACCGACATTGACCTGTCGACCGAGCCACTGGGTAAGGATCAGGCTGGCAAGGATGTGTACCTGAAGGATCTGTGGCCGACTCAAAAGGAAGTTGCTGAGACTGTCGCCGCCTCCATGAGCGCGGCGACTTTTACCAACGAATACGCCAAGGCCACCCTGGGGCCAGCCGAATGGCAGGCGATTCCGACGAGCACCGGCGACCTGTACCAGTGGGATCCACAGAGCACCTATGTGCAGGAGCCACCGTTCTTCGTCGACATGCCGCCGACACCTGGGCCGATTCAGCCGATCAAAGGGGCGCGGGTGCTGGTGTCTGTGGCGGACTCGGTGACGACCGACCATATCAGCCCGGCCGGTTCGATCAAGAAGGATTCTCCGGCCGGCCTGTTCCTGCAGGAGAATGGCGTCCCACCAGTGGATTTCAACAGCTATGGCTCGCGGCGTGGCAACGACCGCGTCATGACCCGGGGCACGTTCGCCAACATCCGCCTCAAGAACCTGATCGCACCGGGAACAGAAGGCGGGGTGACGACCTACCTGCCCACCAAGACCCAGATGTCGATTTACGACGCCTCGCTCAAGTACAAGGCAGCCGGTACTCCGCTGATCGCGCTGACCGGAGCCGAATACGGTACCGGTTCCTCCCGCGACTGGGCGGCCAAGGGCACGTTTCTGCTGGGCATCCGCGCGGTGATCGCCGTTTCCTACGAACGGATCCATCGCTCGAACCTGGTGGGTATGGGCGTGCTGCCGCTGGAATTCCAACCGGGTTCCAGCCGTGAGTCGCTCGGCCTGGACGGCACCGAGACGTTTGACATCGACATTCCCGCCGACGTCAAACCGCTGCAGGAGATTCAGGTCAAGGCGACCAAGGCCGACGGCAAGGTTGTCAGCTTCAGCACGAAGTGCCGCATCGACACGCCGGTTGAGGTCGACTACTACCGCCACGGTGGGATTCTGCACTACGTGCTGCGGCAGTTGGCTGCCTCGTAGGGTGTGTGGAGTGGGGGCGAAGCAGTGATGATTTGCCCCCACCTCGCTTGTCGGGGTGGATTCAGGCCTCTGCACTACGAAAGAACATGCGCCCGTCGTGTAAGAGGCCCGGCAACCATCACAGCCGTGGCAAGGAAGTAGGCGAGTCACTCCGTGACTCGAACCCGGCCGGAATGACTCGGCGACGTTGTGTTGCCTCTCGCACTGCCAGAGGCACGGTGCCCTTCGCACCCGACAGGACCTGCTCCGCCGCAGGCTCCGCAACTGACGCCGACGCAGGATCGCACGGGGTCGTTGAACCGTCGGCACGGCATGGGACCGGCGCTGCATGGAACGTCGTGGTCGATCAACGTCTCGCCGAGTTCCAACGTGCTTGCATCTGGCTTCGCTTTCTGCCCACAATCATGCCGACGCACCGGGCCGGTGTCTGGCGGGATCTGATGGGGCAGCATGATGGAGGGTGACGAACTGTTGCCGAAGGTGGATCAGGCGAATTCCACGCGGGTTGGGCAGGGGACCGATCCGTTTCGGACCCGGCCGCCGGACGCGGAGGGAACACCGGACGGGGCTGCGGGCATCGCGTCCGCCATGCCGGAGCAGATCGGACGATACCAGGTGCTGCGGCTGTTGGGGGAAGGGGCCTTTGGGCGGGTGTTTCTGGCCCGCGATGACGAGCTGCAACGGGATGTGGCGATCAAGGTGCCGCAGCCGGGGCGCGTGGCTCGGCCCGAGGATCTGGCGCAGTATGTCGCCGAAGCCCGGACGCTGGCACAGTTGGAGCATCCGGGCATCGTGCCGGTGTTCGATGTGGGGCGGACTCCGGACGGGTTGTGCTACGTTGTCTCCCGGTACGTCGAGGGAGCTAATCTGGCGGCGAGGCTCAAGGGGCCGCGCCTCAGTCTGGGGGACTCACTGTCGCTGACGGTGGACGTGGCCGAGGCGCTGGGGCATGCGCATGCGAAGGGGCTGGTCCATCGGGACGTGAAGCCCGCCAACATCCTGTTGGATACAACAGGCAAGCCGATCCTGGCGGATTTCGGGCTCGCGCTGCGGGAAGAGGATTTCGGCACGGGCGAGACGCTGACCGGGACGCCGGCCTACATGAGCCCCGAGCAGGCGCGGGGCGAAGGGCATCGGGTGGATGCCCGGTCGGACCTGTTCAGCCTGGGCGTGGTGCTGTTTGAGATGCTGACCGGTCGGCTGCCGTTCCAAGGCTCCACGATCTCGGCCCTGATCGACAAGATCGCCACCGCCGATGCCCCGTCGCCCCGGCAGTTTGAGCCCGCCCTGCCGGCGGAAGCCGAACGGATCTGCCTCAAGGCGCTGGCCCGCCGCGCCTCCGACCGCTATGCCACGGCGCATGACTTGGTGGACGACCTCCGGCATCTTTTAGCGGACCAGACCCATAAGGCGCTGCCCGAAGCCACGGCGTCGACGAGCCAGCCGATCGTCATCAAGGATTCCGCCCCGACACCCGTGGCTCAGCCTCGCGTGGTCCCCAAGGGGCTGCGGTCGTTTGATGCCGGCGATGCCGATTTCTTTCTCGACTTGCTTCCCGGCCCCCGCGACCGGGATGGCTTGCCTGAAAGCCTGCGGTTCTGGAAATCTAGGATCGAACAGCCCGACCCGGCGCAGTCGTTTGCCGTGGGGCTGATCTATGGCCCGTCCGGCTGCGGAAAGTCATCGCTGATGAAAGTCGGCTTGCTGCCACGGCTCAGCCCGGATTGAGTCACGCTGGTCCCGCTGAGCCGGGCCTCCGACTCGCGTGGCAATGTCCAGATGTTCGGCAAATCTGTTCATTCAAGCAGCGTCGGCAATCGATTGACATCCCAAACTCGAACGCCGTCCGGATGAGAATAAATGCCGAGGCGGCGGCCATCAGCGGACAGAAACGCACGCTGGAGATTGAATTGTTCATGGGAGTAGGACCGAATCGGCCGGCCAGTCGCCAGATCCCAGACACGCACAGCCTGATTTCCCGAAACCGTGGTCACCTGGCCCGGTCCGGGACCTACTGCGACCGCACGAATCAATCCCCTCGGCTCCACGATTTCTTGCTCGACCTTGCCAGATTCAACGTCAATGATTTGTACTTTTGACGGATCAAGCGTTTCCCACACGCCTTGTTGGGCAGGACCAATGCGAATGATTTTTCTCCCGTCGGCACTGAGCCGTTGCGGCAGAATTGCGCCGGGAAGATTATTTGGAATGAGGTTTATGACACGGGAGCTTTGCACATCAAAGACCGCCGTCTCCTTGGTCGGATATCGACTGCCCATGATTCGCTGACCATCCGAGGCGAAGACAAGATCCACATGACAGCCTTCAATGGCGGTGCGCTTTTCGCCGGTTTCGGCACTCCAGAGATTGACCGTCTTCTCCTTCCAACTCGCCGAGGCCACCAAAGTGCCGTCGGCTGACACAGCCACGCTGGAGACCGGTTGCGAATGCCCTCGAAAGACACACCGCACTTTGCCGAGCCTCAAATCCCAGACCACAACTTCGCCTGGTCCGTCCTTGCCGGAGACCGTCCAGATTTCCTGCTTGGTTTGCTGGTCATAGGTCGACGTTGTCTGCTGAACGGGTCCATTTGCCGCCGCCACGACAAGCCCAGCGTCGCCGACGGCCAATGCGGTCACGTACTCTGTGACTGGCAAGTCGCGGGGGATGGAACCCGTGCCATCGAAAACGGTGATACCGCTGGTGCCGTTGGGCACAAGATAGGCAGACAGATCGGCCGTCATCACCGAGCGCCTGTCATCGGGGGCCTGGAACTGAGCCAGCGGTCGCAGAAGACGGGGCAGCATGTCGTTGACATTCCGTCCAGGAGCCGCTTCCCGAAGCGGGTGGCGGAACCCTTCGGGAGCGGACTCAAAAGGACTCGCGCGCCAAATCCGCAGCCGCTCGACAGACCCTCCTTGATTCCGATCGTCTCCGCCAGCCGCTAACACACTGCCGTCGCGGCTCATTGAAAGACTGTCGAGACCAAAGGCGCTTTTCAGCGTCAGCACTTCCAGACCGAGACTGACATCCCACAGCTTCAGCGTGTGATCGGAGGAGGCCGTCAGCAGACGCCGCCCGTCGGGTGTGAACCTCACGGCATTGACCTCCGCGGCATGCCCCTCGAGACGCAGTCGTTGCTCTCCCGTATTCGCATCCCAAACCAGCACCTCGTGCGGATTCGTTGGCGACGAGGTGTCGGATGATCGCCCAGCGCATGCGGCAACAAGCATTCCATCCGGGCTCCAGGCGACCGAAGTTGCCCCTTCGAAGAGTCCCTCAAGTTCGCGCCTTCGCGTCCATGTTTCAACATCCCAAATGGTGACCTTGCCATGCGGCGCTCCATTGATCCCCGCATAGTTTTTGCCACCGGTGACAAGTCGTTTACCGTCGGCACTGAATGCGGCACAAGAGAACGTGCTGTCTCGCATTATAGCGTTGAAGCGCACTTTTCCCGTTAGCGCATCGCACACCTTTACTGATTGGCTGGCGGCAAGTATGACCAGACGATCGTCAGGACTGAAGGATATGTCACGGGCCGGGCCTGCACTCACATCAAGGGCCACTACTTTTTGTCCCGTTGCCACGTCCCATATCCAGTTGCTGCTGCCGCCTGCGACGCGTTTACCATTGTGACTGAATGCTACTCCAAGCGCCTGAGGCCAATGCAGGTCCCCCATCGGCTCGCGGACAAGTCGCCCGTTGATCGTGTCCCGAACGTGGACTCGTCCATCACTGTGGGCCACAAAACGCCCATCCGGACTTACCGCAACCGGCCCGGCACCACGTAACGTCGATTCCGTCTGAAGCCGTTCAAAGTCACAGATTGTTACGCTACTGGCCTTGTAACACCACGCAAGGCGACGCCCGTCGGGGCTGAAGGAAAGGCGGCTGGCCTGTCCGATCGCACCGCGCAGACGGAGGACCTGTTGGCCTGTTTCTACCTCCCACAGGCGTACCGTTTCGTTCGAGGGTTCATTGGGGCCCTTCGCTGATCCAGATGAGTCTTCCGTCGCCATCAAGCTCCCATCCGGGCTAAAGGCGATGGCTCCGATGAGTCCATCGTTCCACTCCATTCCGAGATAATCGTCAATTGAGCCCTGCTGGGAAATGGTCCGCTTGGCGGTGCCTGTGTTGACATCCCAGAACACGAGGCTGTCGCCATCGCTGCTTGCCAGCAGGTCTCCGCGAGGGCTGAAAGCCAGTGCTTTGACCTTCCCCGGTTGCTTGAACTGTGCGAGTCTGTCGCCATTCGAAGTGTCCCACAAGAAAAGCTCGTCCGCAGTCTCGCTGGCAGTCGCGATACGACGACCATCCGGACTGAATGAAACATCAACAACGCGATCGAGATGACCAGAAAAGCGGCAGACTTCCTTACGAGTCTCGACATCCCACAAAAACACTGCAAATCCCTTCTCATCGCGGCTCCCCACCGCCAGCCGACTTCTGTCCGGGCTAAAGACCAGCGCTTGTTGGAGCTCGCCGCCGTTCGGGAGCGTTCCCTGGACTCGGCCAGACGCCATCTCACGAATCGCAATCGCCCCATTATATTTTTCCGGGGATGCGAAAAGTTGGCCATCGGCGCTGATCGCGAATGGTTTAAAAACCTCGGTGTGACTGCCAACGATCTCCCCCGAAGAGCTGTCCCATAGCACTAACTCGCCTTCATCTTCGGAGTTTACCATGCCATTCGAGCGAAACGCGGCGACATCCGGTATGCCGGGAAGCAGTGTGGCATGACTCACGGCGGGTATCAAAAAGACCTTCGCCTTGGAAGCGTCAAGCCGCTTGGGTGCCGCAAGGAACCGCAGTTCGGCTCGGGTCCGCCGACGAAGTGCATTCCATTCCCAACTGCGAAGTTCGGGGTCCATCGAAGCCAGTCGATTGTCTGCTGCGCTGAAGTCGCCGGCATCAATCATTCGCTCGACAACTGCCACGCTTTGGGCGTAGCCGATCGCCTTGGAAAGTTCAACGGCGTTATCACGAGCTTTCGTCGCCTGTCTTGTGACCTGGCTGGCCATCATGAGGATTGTCGCCGAAACCACACCCAGGACCAGCAGGGCGGCAGGCAGTGGATTGCGCCGGATCCATTTCCAGCATCGCTCGGCCACGCCGGCGGGCCGCGCCAAGATCGTCTCGCCGTTGTGCCACCGATCCAGGTCAGCCGCGAAATCCGCCGCCGAGCCATACCTTCGCTCCCGATCCTTCGCCAGACACTTCAGGCAGATCGTTTGCAGGTCCCGGTCCACCGCCGGATTCAATTTTCGCGGCGTCTCCGGGGCCTGATTCAGAACCTGCAGAACCGTGTTCAGCGGCGTCTCGGCGCGAAACGGCGGCCTGCCGGTCAGCGCTTCATAGAGGATTGCACCCAGCCCGTAGACATCGACCGCGGTGGTGAGCCCCTTTTCCATGCGGGCCTGTTCCGGGGACATGTAGCTTGGCGTGCCGACGATGATTCCAGTGCATGTCTGGGATTCGTTCCCTTCCATCCGCTTTGCCAAACCAAAATCAGTGACGAGAGGTTCGCCGGATCCATCAATGAGGATGTTCCCCGGTTTCAGATCGCGGTGCAGGATCCCGCGTTGATGGGCGTGATGCACCGCGCGGGCGACCTTCGCAATCAGCACCACAGCGTTTCTAAGGCTCTCCCGGCTTCTGGACGGCCATCCCCAATCCTTCGCCGACTTCGACAGATTCGTGCCCTCAATGAATTTCATGCTGAAATAATGCTGGCCCCCGTGCGCGCCGACTTCATAGATCGGCACGATGTTCGGGTGGTCCAGATTGGCGGCCGCTTCGGCCTCCCTCTGAAAGCGCTCGATGCTGTCGTCCCCCGCAAGTTGGCCGGCCAGGATCATCTTCAGCGCCACGGTGCGGTTGAGACTGACCTGCCGGGCCTTGTACACGACCCCCATCCCGCCCCGGGCGATCTCCGCCAGCACCTCGTAATCGCCGAAATAGTGGATTGTCTCGCCCGCCACCGTGCCGCCCGCTGGCCCAACAACTGTCGGGGCCTCGGCCCGGTCCATCAAATCACGGTTACGGAAAAACGCACGCAGGTCGTCGGCGAGGTCCGGATGTGAAGCCACCAGTTCTTCCCGGTCATGAGGCACTCCCTTCTCCACCAATTGCAGATGCTCGGCGAGGATTTGCCCCAGCTTCTCCTGGCGGGATGAATCAGGGAGCGGAGGGAGCGGATGACTGTCGGACATGGGGCATCTCCCATTGCTTCCGCGGCAACACCGAAGCGCGGTCTGACCTCATGGCGACTGCGGAAAGTGCCAAAGCTTTGTCAATCAATGGAATAGCATCAGCCGCCAAGTGGTGTCAACGAATGGAAGCTCCCCGGCCTCCCCGGCCCCGTGACCCCGTGACACTCGGATCATCACGGCTGCCAAAGACGCTCTTCTTCAACCGGCGAGTTATTTAATCGGCGAAAGGAAGCCGCGTCTGACCGTTGCCGTGGGTTTGGCGAGAGCGCGGACCGCTCCAGGATTGGTCGGCGTTTATATAACTCAGCCACGTACGAGCGCGACCTGTTGATTGAGTTCCGAGTTTGGCAGTTGATGGATGAGGTCCTTCAACTTTGCCTGGGCTTCTTCGATGGTCACAGTGGTCATGCGGCGAGGTCACGCATGGACAGAGACTCATTCTGGGCGATCTGCGACGACTATCTGAGCCACACGCCTGGCGAAACAAATCGCAACCTCGGGACGCCTGAAAGGGGCCGGGACGCCTGAAAGGGGCTGTGGGACGCCTGAAAGGGGCCACCCATTGTTTGTTGACTTTCCAAGGAATCGGCAGTAATCTGCCTCAAAGATTTGCAGTCTGTCGTCCCACGGTAGGATGCTCTCATGCCCCGCTTGCCGCGTGCGATGGTTGTCGATCCCGTGGATGTCGGCGTGTACCACTGCATCAGCCGGTGCGTGCGGCGGGCGTTTTTGTGCGGGGTCGACGCGGTGTCGGGCAAGTCGTTCGAGCACCGCCGGCAGTGGATCCAGGACCGGATGCGGTGGCTCGCGGGGATCTTTGGCATCGACGTGCTGGCCTTCGCGGTCATGAGCAATCATCTGCACATCGTTTTGCGGAACCGGCCGGATGTGATCGCCGGCTGGTCCGATGACGAAGTCGCCCAACGCTGGTGGCGTTTGTTTCCGTTGCGGCGCGAGGCCGATGGTTCGCCCGCCGAGCCAGAGGATCACGAACTGCAAATGCTCGTGGCTCGGGTCGAAGTCCTGCGGGCGCGGCTGGCGGATGTCTCGTGGTTCATGCGGTGCCTGTCGGAGGGGATCGCCCGCCGGGCCAACCGCGAGGACGACTGCACCGGCCGGTTTTGGGAGGGCCGCTACAAGTGCCAGCCACTGCTCGACGAGGCGGCGATCGTCGCCTGCATGGCGTATGTCGACCTCAACCCGATCCGCGCAGGGATTGCCGCCACGCCGGAGACCAGCCCGTTCACGTCGGCATATGAACGCATTCACGCCGAACTTTCCACACCGCTTCCCCAGCCCAGCGTGACTCAAACCGGCAGTGCCCAAGAGACGGACACGAGAACACCGGCCAACTCTTCAGCCACACGCAAAACCAAAACCACCGCACGTTCGGCAGCACAGCCAATGCGGCGCGATGACTGGCTCGCGCCGCTGGAACTGGCTCCGACACATGCAGAAGAACAAGCCACGCCGGTGCCACTGGGCCGGGCCTCGAACCGTGGCTGCCTGCCGCTGACCCAGACCGAATACCTGCAGCTTCTCGACTGGACCGGCCGGCAGATCCGCCGCGACAAGCGCGGGCAGATCCCTTCCGACCTCGCCCCCATCGTCCTCCGCCTGGGCATCCATCCCGACCAGTGGCTGCACCTGGTTTCGCACTACGGCAAGCTCTTTCGCTCCGCCGCCGGCCGCCCCGCCAGCCTGGAGGAAGAAGCCACGCGCCGGGAAAAGCGCTGGCTGCAGGGCAGCGCCTCCGCGCGACAGGTCTTCGCGTAGTTAGGCGCTGCGGCAGTCCCGACCCAAATTCCGCATCGCTGTTCGCGCTGACGGTCCGTCCACAGCCGGCCGATGCCGCGGAATTCGGCTGGTCAGAGCACCGTTTCACGACGATTCCCCTGACTTCCGCCGGCATCAATAAATTTCAACCATGAACCGCCCTACCGCTAAAATGTGAGTGGCCCTTTTCTTTCTTTCTTTCTAGGACAGCGAATGAAGTTGGTGGTGAAGTCGACAGGGCTGGCAAAACGGTGCGGGAATCGTACGGTCATAAATTAACCACGAATTTTCACGAATCTTACGAACATCACGAATGATCAACTGGCAAGGCTTCGCGGGCGATGGAATCCTGCGCGTTGTTATTCGTGACATTCGTCTTATTCGTGAAAATTCGTGGTTCCCCCTTCTCGTTGCCTAAGACCGGCCTTCGGTCAGCATCTTGAAGCGTGCTTTGGGACGGCGGCAAGAATAACTGTCGATTTTTGACGAGCCGCACAGCCAATGAGCCGGAGGGCCTTAGCCCAGCCTTTTGAAGGTGTGAAAACAACGGGAAACTCCGGGCTTTCTGAAGAGTCCGGCCACCTGGATCCAGCGTCGAAAGACGCTAAAGTCCCGAATTCTCGGTGTTTTTCACGACAATGCACCTTCAAAAGGTTGGGCCTTAGCCCCCGGTTGGAGGATGATCGGAAGACGCCAACGCCACGATCCGGACGCTAACGCGCGCTAACGCGTTCCGGATGATGAATCTGCCCTCAATCGGCGTCCATCCCAAGCAACCTCATCATGTTTTTATTGCCGCGATCCTCAGGACGCGTTCAAAAACCACACCGTGTTTTGAGTCCAAAACCCCGACTGGCCGCGTGTGGCAGTCGAAGCAGCAGCGGAATCGTTCTTGGACTGGTCCTACGTGGCCCACCCCTCCGGCAAGACCTGTCGGGTGCAGGCCGTGTTCGGGCATTTGTGATGTCAAGGGCAGGAGGATCGCCGTGCGGAAATGTGGAGGGGCTGATGTCAGTCGCGATCAACTGTGCCGGATGTGGCCGTGGCTACAAACTGCGTGAAACAATGGTTGGCCAGAGTTTTCGCTGCAAGGGTTGTGGGAAGGTGGTTGATGTGCCGGGTCGGCCTCCCGGGTCCGAAGACGGCTTTCTTGAGGGGCTGGATGAACGCGACTCCAGCGCGGGTACGCCTGGAGATCCGCCGGGGGAATCGGTCAGCGAACCACGCCGCAGGCCGCGAACCCGGAAAAAAACCCAGGCGCGGAAGGGTCAGCGGCAGGCGGCCACATGGAACCCGTTGACCGTTGCCAATGGACTCCGCTGCGTGCTCTTCGGCATTCTGCTCCATCTCGCGTCCTTTGTTTCGGCATTGGTTCCGCACGGACTCGTGTTTTCCCTGCTCCTCAATATGGCCGCGACGATGGTGGCCCTCGCGGGTCAGACCCTGTGCCTGAACGCGCCCCGTGAATCAAGAACCCTGCTGCTGTTCGGCGGAGTGATCGGAATTCAGGTGTGTGCTCTTGGATTGCGTGTGGCCAGCCTGGTGGTGCCGCTCAGTCCCACCGACATTGTGTTGCAGTTGCTCTGGATCGGTCTTGTCTACCTCTCGATCATCGCATCGGCCGCGGCATTCTTCCTTTTCGTCTTCGCGTTGAAGCGTCTGGCGGCCTACGCGGGCTCGGCGGTGGGCGAAATGCACGCGGACTGGATCCTTCACTGGGGAGCCGCCGCGCTCTTCCTGCCGCAAATTCTGGGCCGCCTGCTGCCTGTGCCGACCCTCGAAGGCCCGCTGGCCTGGATTGTTCCCACCGTTCAACTCGGTCTGGGTGTGATGATCCTGATGCGTTTCATCGATCTTGTCGGCTGCTTAAAGGACGAACTGGCGATGTAGAACCTTCGCCAGCCTGGCTTCCTCTTCCAGGCTGGCGGCGCGGCCGGCGGCGCTCTTTTCCGAGACTCATGCGGAAGATGTGGATTCGGCAGCCTTGGCCAATGTGGCGGCGGCCACCGTTCGTTCGGTCAGCGAAGCCGCCGAAATCCACTGTCAGGCCAGCAGCTCAGCGATCCGGTTTCCGCCATCAACCAGCCGCACGGGCCGGCCGAGCCGATCAGGAATCGTGGTGTCGGGATCGATGCCTTTCAGGTGGTACATCGTCGCCAGAATGTCCTCGGGGCTGACGGGGCGGTCCTTGACGAAGGTCCCCTGGGCATCCGACGCCCCGACGACAATGCCTGGTCGGACACCCGCCCCCGCGAGCATCACGCTGTACGACTTTGACCAGTGGTCGCGTCCGCCGCCGCGTTTGCCCTTCTCGATTTTTGGCGTGCGCCCGTGTTCGCTGAGGCAGAGGATCAGTGTGTCCTGCAGCATGCCCCGCGCTTCCAGATCGGCCAGCAGACTGCTGACCGCGCTGTCGAATCCGGGCAGGAGTTCCTTCTCCAGCCGTGTGAAGTGGTCGAAATGCGTGTCCCACGCCGTATTGACGATCTTGTATTCATCCCAGAAGACGGACACCAAGGGGCAGCCGGCCTCCAGCAGGCGCCGGGCCGTCAGCACCGACTGGCCGAAGAGGTTCATCCCATACTGTTCGCGCAGGGCGATGGCCTCGCGGCCGACATCGAGCGCTTCCCGCAGGATGGGCGAGGTCATCAGCGAATACGCCATGTCGCTGAACCGGTCGAGAGACTGGCCGGCGAAAGACCGGTCCAGATGCGCGCGCTGACCGTCGAGCTGTTCCAAAAGTGTTCGCCGCGTCTGCATCCGGTCCAGAGTCATGTCGGGACGCATCCGGGCATCGCGCGACACCTGCAGGTGGCTTTCCGGCGTGATCCCCAGAAATGGGTCGGCGATCTCCTGGGTTTGGTTTTGATCGAACAGCACCACACGCGCGGCTTTCCGCGTCGACTGGCCTTCAAATTCCGTCCAGACCGGGTCGTAGCCCTGGCCGAGAAACGAGCCGTAGGGACCAGCGCGACGGAAGAAGGGCGAATGCGTGCTGAACTTGAACGGCAGGCCCATGTTCTGCGGAATTGGCTGGGGAGACACGTCGGCGCGGTGATCGCCCAGGTAGTCCAATACGCTGCCGAAGAAGGGGCGATGGCGGATGTCCAGCGGATTGGTTTCGCTGGTGAAGTCGATCGCGGGAAATCCCGAGAGCGTATAGATGTTGGAATGGTTGTTGTGGTCGTGCGTCATCGACCGCACGAGGGCCAGGCGGTCGACAAACCGCGCCAGTTTGGGCAGCTTCTCGCTGATCACGACGCCGGGAACCGATGTTGGGATCGCGCCCCACTGGCCGCGAATCTCCTCTGGGGCGTCCGGTTTCGGATCCCACGTTTCAAACTGCGAGGCCGCTCCCTGCAAGTACAGCAGCAGCACGCGTTTGGCTGCCCCAAACGCGGAGCCGGTTGGGTGAATGTTGTCGCTCGCTGCCGCCGCCTGCCACTGCAGCAGTTGAGGCAGCGTCAGTCCGAGTGTGCTCAGCGCGCCGGCCCGCAGCACTTCGCGGCGGTGACAGCCACGGCCGAACGTGTTCGCGGAACCAAGGATCTTGAGCATGCTGGAGGGCCTCCAAGACGATTGTGTTCCATCAATCCGGCAGTGTCAAACCGGCGCGGCACCCGGCTGCCCCGATTGGCGGTTCCCGACTTCCCGTGCCATCGAAATCTGGCGCGGAGACGTGCGAAGCAAAGACACCAAAAAATCCGCGGAAACCGGGAATAAAACGGGCAGTTCCCGCCTCATACTGTTGACGCGGAATGAGCGTCGCCTCAAACCAGTGCTGGCTCATGCTCAAATGCTGAGTTGCCCCATGTCCTCATCAAAACAACGGATTGTGCTGGGTGTGTGTCTTGCAGCGCTCCTGGCGGGCTGCGCGGAGCCGGTTCGCGAAGACCGCACGATTGAGTTTTCGCGCGACGGCGGACAGGTGGCCTTTCAGCATGGTGATGCCGGCGTCTATGTCGCGGATGCGAAGGGCGGCCCTGCCGTCAAAATTTTTCAGCCAGATGAGCATGTGCTGGCGACCAGCCGCCCGCTCGCCAGCCCCACGGATGGCCGGATGCTGTTCGCCACGGCCAAACCGCAGGAGGCCCGCGATACTCCGCAGCCACGCCCGGCGGGTCCTTTGGATCCAGCGGGCCAAATTGCCTGGAAAGAACCCGTCGAATACACCTGCTGGCTGCGGCTCCCGGCAACGCCTGCCGCGGATCCGTCGAAAGTCATGCACAAACTGTTTACCGCCAAGTGTGACCATCTGGGCTACGTCTCGGGCGGGCATGTTGTGCGCTGGCACCCAGATGGGCAGCGCGTGTACTACATCGCATCGCTCGACACAGACCTGAAACAACACACCGTCTTTGAATATGACTTGGAGACGGAGAAAACCCGCCGCGTGTTCCCCCATGCCGGAAACGCGGTGTTGTGCGACTGGACGCCGGGCGGGTCACACTTGGTGTGCATGGTGGGGGATGCCGCCGGAACCCAGCCAAACGCCGCCGCGGGGATCTGGATCGGACAGCCGGATGGAAACGTGGCTTGGTGGCACCTGCCAGGTTCCGAACAGCTTTCGCAGGGCGAATTGCCCTCGGTCATCGAACAGTTGCGCGCGAGCCGGCCAGCCTGGACACGGAACGATGCGCAGTTGGCGTTTGTCACGAGCCAGCCTTTGCCGGGCGATCCCGCTGTTTCAACCCATCGCCTGCAGCGTGTGGATTTCGCCAGTCGAGCAACAGTGACACTGGCTGAATCCAGCGGCCGGATCGCGGACCTGCACTGGTCCCCGAATGGCCGGCAACTGGGGTTCGTCCAACGCCATGGAAAGGACGCCGCCACGCTCAGGATGCTGGAACCGACCGGTGTCATCCGTGACCTGCCGATCCGCGAACCGGTGCGAAAATTCGCGGGCTTTGACGCCACGGGAACGCACATCGCCTATATCGTGCCCATCAATGCCGATCTGCCCGACGAATCCACCTGGTGGGCGTTGCTGTTGCGGCCAGATCGGCTCGCCCGCGACAGTGTGCGGATCGCCCCCGCGGCCATCGCCGCGCCGAACGATCCTGCCAGTTCGGGCATCGAGATTTTTTCTGGGATGCGCGTGACCTTCCCTTTGTGGTCGCCCACGGAAGATCGCCTGTCGCTGTGGCTCACCTTCTCCCCGCGCTACCGCTCGGTGCTGTCGATGTTCATGCCATGGGGACTTTGGCCGGGCGACCCGGCTGCCACAATCAACACCAAGACCGGTGAGATTTCTTGGATGGCCGTCACCCCGCAGGAAGAACTGCAGATTGGCCACTACCACCTGATGCAGGGCGATCCGCAGCAGGCCTGGAAATGGTACGCCCAGGCCCGGCAGAAAATGCCTCCCGCCAAGCCACCGGAAAACTGGCAGGATTTTTCCCGCCGCGTCGGTGCGCCGGAAAACTCACAGGTTTTTGAAGCGCTGTGCCTGCAGCGCTTGGGACACGCCCAGGAAGCGGCGGCGAAGTGGGCTGAGTTTGAGCAGAACTTCTTTCCGGCTCCGCCCGCAAATGCCAAGCCCGGCGAAGCTCCGCCACCCGACCCGTTCGTCAGCAGCTTTGGCGCAGATGCCGAATTCATCACGGCCTTGGTTCACGATTTCTATGTGGCCGAATGCTATCTGAGTGTCGATGCCCTGGACGAGGCCCTTGCGCATTTCCGCCGCCCGCCGGCACAATCCACCACCGACACAGCCACTTTGAGCCACGCCATCGTCCTGTCGCAGCTTCTGCTGATCTCCCGCGACTATGGCGGTTACCTGGCCCACAGCACTGCCACTTTGGCTCCCCTGCACTTGAAAGTTTGGCAGACAAAATCGGCGGGGCAAACTGCCGAACTTCCCCATTCGATCGTGCATCTGGCAGCGGGGATGAGTCTGGCACCGCTGTTCCGCGAAGACTTCGCCCGAAAGATCCCGGCCGCCACCTGGCATCAGGCACTCCCCGCCTGGAAGGCCGCTGCGGGACAACAAACGACCGGAATTCCTGCGGTGGCCAACGATTTGGTTCGACGGGCGGGCGGGCGCGCGCTGGGTGATGCGGATGAGGTTCGCGCCGCCGAATTGCGCCTCGCCGCGAATCCAGCCACACGGGAAATTACCGTGGGCAAGCCACTGGATGAGGCGATCGCGTCATGGTTTGAACTTGCGCAACCAGCAGGAATGCCATCAATCAGGTAACGAATTGAACCACCATCAATGTGGGCTTCAATGTGCCACTCGAAGGCCGGTCATTGATGACGAGAGAGGTAAACCACGAATTTTCACGAATAAGGCGAATGGCACGAATGGCAACCAGATTGAGTCCACCACACGCGATATCAAGCCGGTTCGTGATTCGTGAAAATTCGTAAGATTCGTGGATACTTTTTAACCGTCCCAGCCACTCATGGTATTACCGGACAAGCCGCGTCACTTCGACTGCATGCTCACGACACCGTTCCACCCGTTGGGTGGCTCGTAACCGTTCTGGGCGATGTGGACCGTTAAAAAATCCTTGGCGCGGTCGCGGACGGGCAGGCGGTCCAGCAGTTCGAGGGCCTTGTTCCATTCGCCTTCATTGAAGGCGTCGAGCGCGGATTCGTAGTCGGCGATGTTCTGGTTGGAGAGTGCGCCTTCGGCGGTGTCGGGCGGCAGCAGTTCGCAGATGACCTGCGACGTTTCCATGCCCGCCGGCTTGATCCGCGCCAGCCGGCGGCAGCGGGCCACCGAACTGTCCAGATGCTGCCGGACACACTGCGCCGTGGCTTCATCAATGATGATCGGTGCCTGAAACTTCTTGGTCATCCCCTCCAACCGCGAACAGAGATTGACCACGGGTCCAAAGACACCCACCTTGGCAAGCTGCGCGGTGCCGATGTGTCCAGCAATGGCCCGCCCGTGGGCAATGCCGATTCCCACACGAAAATCCGCCAGCGGGTTTTCTTTTCCACGCGCCGAGCGGAATGCTTCGTGAATCATCAACGCGGCGCGACAGGCTGGAATTGGTCCTTCGGCGAGAGCCACGGGCCAACCCCAGAAACCGACAGCGGCGTCGCCTTGGAAGTCAGCGATGTTGCCTTCAAAGTGCTTGATCCCGCCGGTCATCACGCCCAGGGCTTCGCTCACGCGGTTCAGCAGGTCGTACAGGTCATGCTGCTGCTGTTCGGCCCGGCGTGAAAAACCCCGCACATCGCAAAACAGCACGGTGATATCGCCCTCACGGGGGATCAGCGCCCGGCCGGCCTGTGACCCGACGAGTTCATTGACCACGCGCTGGTCAATGAACCCCTTGAACTGTTCCGTGCGGTTCTGCAGCAGGTTAACCTGTCGCGCAGCGGCGACAAACTGGGCGACCAATTGGGAAAACCGCATGTCGCCGCGCAGGTCTTCCGTCGATTTCGGCAGCGGACTGTCTGGAGTCCGCCCGACTTTGCCGGAGACGTAGAACACCCAGCCCCGGCAGGCTTCACTGAGGACCGGTGTGCAGAACGCCCAGTCGAGGCTGCTGCCCATGTAGGTGAATTCGGCCGAATCGGCAGAGCGGCCCGAATCGGAAAGATCCCACACATGAACCCGGCTTTGCTCGGTCTTCAGCGCCTGCAAGATCAGCTTGCGGCTCGGACGGAAGGAGCCATGCACCGACCGGCTTTCCCACCGCATCAGGTCGGGAGTTTCGCAGGAGCCCTTCTGATAGTCGCGGTATTGGACGACTGAAACCGTGTCGGCATGCGGCATGGCCCGCAACAGCAACCGCACCAGGGCGATTGCCAGGTCTTCGTCAGTTCGCGAATCGAGCATCACCTGCGGCATCGTCGAGAGGACTTCGAGACGATGGTTCGCGTTCTCAAATTCAAAGCGGGACAGGTCTTCCAAACGGAACGACCGTTCTTCCATCAGCACGCTTTGAGCGTTGTCGTCGACCGGCAGCGAGGGGGCCGTCAACTCAAACCGGGTCTTCCCGATCTGAAAGAACTCGCCCAGGGCAAGTTTGAATTCTTGGGAAATCTGTCCGTGGTAGTAGATCGGATTGCGGGCGCGTTCGACGCAGGTGACCCGCAGGAGACCGTTTTGCCACAAGAGGTCGGCATGGTCGCGGGAGATCAGCGTGTCCCATGGCACTTCCCAGCCCGCCGCCTGCGGTGAGCGACCGAGACGAACAGGAACGCCCTCGGGCAGTTCCTTTCGCCATTGGTGCGCTGTTTCCGGTCCGCGAGCCACGAGTTCGGGCACAAGGTCACCTGTGAATGGGATGGCTGCCCCGTGCTGCCGCTGGGAGCCTCAACGGCACATCATACTGCCCATGCATCCTGACATTCAAGATTTGGGGAGTGTCAACAAAGGCAGCGAGACGGCATGCCCAACCCGTGCCGAAATCAGGCAGGCTTCACAGATTTCCACCGCGGCGCGGCCTTCGGCTCCGCCGATTTTCGGCGGCCGCTGTTCGCGAATGCTGTCAATGAATTCCTGAATGACGCCAATATGCGGAAACAGCCGGATCGGTGACTTCGGTTCCTTCAGATAGTCAAACCGCTCCGGCGTATAAATTCGCTCCCATTTCTCGCCCTTGCCCACATCCAGGTATTCAAAGTTCTCCAGATCGATCATGGCATCGCGGCCGAAGACCTGAAAGCGGACTTCGCTGCTGGGCAGGCTGGGGTTGGGCAGTTCGGCCGTGATCCACATCTGGGTCATGATGTTGCCCTCAAACAGGATCTGAGCCATGACAGACAGCGGCGGACCAGGCAGGTCGCTGTAGGTGGTGGCATGGGCAAACACCTGCACGGCGTTTTTGCCGGTGAGCCACCGGAGAAAATCGGTATTGTGGGACGCCATCCCCATGAACAGCCCGCCACCTTTGGGGTCACCCATCCACTGCCGGTCGGCGAAAATCTCCTTCGCCAGCGGGAGCGGAAAGGCGGACACGGTGCGGAGCATTTGTATCGGGCCGAGATCTCCCGCGTCGATCAGCTCTTTGGCTTTGCGGGTGATCTTGCGAAACCGCTCGGTTTTGACGACTGCAAGGTTGACCTTGGCGGCTTGGCACGCAGCGATCATTTCATCGCATTGAGCCACGGTGGGGGCCATGGGCTTTTCGGCCAGGACGTGCTTTCCAGCCGCCGCCGCCTTCAGGGTCAGTTCCAATCGGTCCTGATCAGGGGTTGCGAGGACGACCGCCTGGACATCGTCACGCGCCAGCAATGCGTCGACAGTGGGTTCAGCGGCGACTCCATAGTCTGCGGCAAGCTGAGTGGCCCGCCTGCCGCCGGTCACGGCCGCCAGATGGCAGCCACTGGCATGCCGGGCGATGACCTCGCTATAGGTCAGCCCCATGAATCCACTGCCAATCATCCCCACGCCGATTGTCTGCATTGGAACTCCCGTGTTCTGCCCATCCCATCGTTGATCTTATGGACCGCTCAATCGCGGCACTCGAAATGCGAGGAGCAGTCGCTGCCGGTGATTGACCGGAGGGGATGGTAGCAAAAGTTCCTGAATGAGCGACCATCACCGCGCGGGTCCCAATTGTTTCCATCCCAAATTCGTATTTTCACTTTGTCCCCTTGAGTGTGGTCTGACACTTCGGTCCCCACTGGCATTCCCAGCCCCTCCAGCGAGAACTCCGTTTCTTCGGCGACATTGAGTTGGACACGCTCGAATTTGATGGTTTCTGTGACAGAGTCCCCAGACTTCCGCGCGGTTGTGTATTCAATCTGGGTTGGAAACCAGAGCTTGGGTTTGAACTCCTTCAAGTCAATGCGGGTTGTTGTCGCTGTTCCAATCGGGGGCAGCAGCTCAGACTTGATGATCGAGCTACCCTGTGCGGGGTCGACGTAGAACCGCACTTTGACGTTGTTGTCGAGAACCAGATCCAGCCGCCAGACGCGAACGCCGTCGACTGTGTCGCTGGACACACTTGTCGACTTCCGCGTGATAATTCCGATGAGAGTGTCGATTTTTGTGTGGAACGCGCTCTCAAATGGGCCAGGATCTCGCCCCAGCATTCGTGGATCCAGAAAAACCTCGCGTTCCTCATCCGTCTGTCGTCGGATCTCTCCCGACGCATGGACTTGTTCGGGATGCACGGTCAAGCGCCAAATGCTGGCCACGTCATCGACCAGAAACTTTCGGGTGTCATATTCCACAATGTCCCCGGTGCCAGCGGGCCTCGCCATATACTGCGCGAAATCAAACCGCTTGCGGCCTTTTTCATCGAAGGCGGCATGCACCCGTGCGAAGAGTGTTTCGTCGGTGTGAATCGTGAAATCGAATGTCCCACTGCGGATTTTCGTACGGGACTCGATGACGGCCGCTTCCAAGGCGGCTGGCGTCGGCATGTCAGCGTCGGCCAGTGTTGCCGACAGCATGGTCACAAGAACGATCCCAGTCATCATGGCTCCTCATGTTAATGATGGCGATGGCCTTTGTACGGAGATTGCCGCTTGCCATTGTTTTGTTTACAGGGGTCGGCGAAGTGTAACATTTTGCAACGCAGACGTGCTGATTGCTCGTCGAAGGTGACTCAAGCGGTTCCGTTGCAGTCGCTTTCCGCATCTGCCATGCTGCCGTTTTCGTGGCACAGGGTGAATTGCAACAGACAGACCGGGGACGCACGCAGACATGGCGCGGATCAACGAAGACTATCAGAAGCTCAAAGCAGGTTACCTCTTCCCGGAAATTGGCCGCCGGGTGACAAAATTCTGCAGCGAACACCCCGAGGCCAAGGTCATCCGCCTGGGAATCGGCGACGTGACGGAACCGCTCCCGCCAGCGCTCATTGCCGCGCTGCACAAAGCCGTCGATGAGATGGGGGTCCGCAGTTCGTTCCGTGGCTACGGCCCGGAACAGGGCTACGACTTCCTGCGGCAGGCGATCGCCGACAACGATTTCAAGGCCCGCGGCGCGGCGGTCGAACCGGACGAGATCTTTGTCTCCGATGGCTCCAAGTGCGACAGCGGCAACATCCTGGAGATTTTTGGCCAGGACAACATCGTCGCCGTCATCGATCCCGTGTATCCCGTCTATGTCGATACCAATGTGATGGCGGGACGCACAGGCCCCGCGAGCGACGCCGGGCGCTACGAAAAATTGGTGTACATTCCGGTCACCGCCGAGAACGGATTTGTGCCGGCAATTCCCGACCAGCATGTCGACCTGATCTACCTGTGCTACCCCAACAATCCGACGGGCATGACCGCCACCAAAGCGGAACTTCAACGGTGGGTGGACTATGCCCGCCGCGAACAGGCGATTATTCTGTACGACGCCGCTTATGAGCGGTTTATCACCGATCCGGAAATCCCCCACTCCATTTACGAAATTCCCGGCGCTCGGGAGGTGGCCATTGAATTCCGCAGCTTCAGCAAGACCGCCGGCTTCACGGGCCTGCGGTGCGCGTTCACGGTGGTTCCCAAGACGCTGATGGCGAGCACGGCCACCGGCGAAAAACTGCCGCTGCACGCGCTGTGGAACCGGCGGCACACGACGAAGTTCAACGGGGTCTCCTATCCGGTGCAGCGCTGCGCCGAGGCGATTTACAGTGCCGAGGGTAAGCCACAGGTCCAGGCGATCGTCGACTTCTATCTCGAAAACGCTCGCATCGTTCGCGAGGGATTGAAAGGGATGGGGATGGAAGTCTATGGCGGAGTGAATGCACCGTACGTCTGGCTCAAGACTCCGGGGAACCAGCCCAGTTGGGCCTTCTTCGACAGGCTGCTGCAAGATGCGCACCTCGTCGGAACACCCGGCAGTGGCTTCGGTGCCAGTGGAGAAGGCTACTTCCGGCTCAGCGCCTTCAACAGCCGCGCCAACGTCGAAGAGGCGATGGTGCGTTTCCGCAAAATGCTGTAGCGTCGACTTCAGTCGACCCCGCCGGTTGACGCCCCGCGCACGCAGCGTCGACTTCAGTCGACCCCACCGGTTGACGCCCCGCGCACGTAGCGTCGACTTCAGTCGACCCCGCCGGTTGACGCCCCGCGCACGCAACGTCGACTTCAGTCGACTTCAGTCGACCCCGCCGGTTGACGCCCCGCGCACGTAGCGTCGACTTCAGTCGACCCCGCCGGTTGACGCCCCGCGCACGTAGCGTCGACTTCAGTCGACCCCGCCGGTTGACGCCCCGCGCACGCAGCGTCAACTTCAGTCGACCCCGCCGGTTGACGCCCCGCGCACGTAGCGTCGACTTCAGTCGAATGGCACTTAATCGAAAGGAAGTACTCAGGGGGAAATGACATAGGCAAAACGCGTCCTCTCGCGCACATTGGGGAAGTTCTCACACAACCCTAAAGGCACGGAGGCCGCGGGCATGGATCCTCAATATTCTCTTCAGTTCAGTCAACACTGGAAGTTTTTCCGATCGCAGGCGCTCCAGACC
>JAKFUF010000064.1 GCA_021732845.1 Planctomycetaceae bacterium
GGGGGAGGAGGCGGTGCCGGCGGCGACTTCATCGATCTGGCGTCGATGCAGATTCCCCCTTCGATCATCGAGATGCTGACCGAGTCGATCGCCCGCGAGAACGTGGTGATTCCCATCTCGCGGGACGAGGATGGGGCGCTGGTCGTCGCCATGCACGATCCCAACGGATTTGATGTGCTGGAAAAACTGCGGTTCCTGGTGAATCGCGATGTCAAGATGGTCCTGGCCCCTCGTGAAGCGATTCAGGCGGCGATCAACCGGCACTACGGCCAGAATGAAACAGAATCCGTGGATTCGATGCTGGCGGAATTCACCGAGACCGCCATCGACTTCACCGAGACGGAGTTGGCAAAGACTGGCGGCGGGGTTGGCGGGGCCGATGACAGCGCCCCGATCATCAAATTGTGCAACCTGATGATCTCTGAAGCGGTGAACATGCGTGCCAGTGACATCCATGTCGAACCGTTCGAAGACCGGGTGCGGATCCGTTACCGGATCGATGGCGAACTGGTGGAGCGCGACAGCCCGCCCAAGCGGCTGCTGAACGCCCTGGTCTCCCGCTTCAAAATCATGGGCGGGATCGACATCACCGAGAAGCGTCGCCCCCAGGACGGTCGGATCAAGGCACGCATCAATGGAAAGGATTATGACTTGCGAGTCAGTATTCTCCCGACGAACCATGGCCAAGCCATCGTCATGCGAATTCTGGACCGCGACAGCATCAAAATTGGAATTCGTAATCTCGGGTTCAGTGAGGACAACTACCGCAAGTTCCAAAATATCATTCGGCGTCCGAACGGTATTTTTCTGGTGACAGGTCCAACGGGTTCTGGAAAGACGACGACGCTGTACAGTGCCCTCGGTGAACTGAACCGCCCCGATCGGAAGATCATTACGGCCGAAGATCCAGTCGAATACTACCTGCCGGGCATCAATCAGGTGGAAGTGAAGTCGTCCATCGGTCTGGATTTCGCCCGCATCATCCGCGCCATGCTGCGTCAGGCACCGAATGTGATCCTTGTGGGAGAAATTCGGGATACTGAGACGGCAGACATGGCGATTCAGGCTTCCTTAACTGGACACTTAGTTTTTAGTACACTCCACACGAACGATGCGCCCAGTTCTATTACACGCCTGATCGACATGGGAGTACAGCCATTTCTCGTCGCATCGAGCGTCATGGCGATCATGGCGCAACGTTTGGTGCGCGTGATTTGCACCAAGTGCAAAGAGTCCTACCAGCCGGATATGGCGGAATTGGAACTCGCCGAGGTCACGCCGGAACAGCTCAAGGGTGCCCAGTGGGCACGCGGGAAGGGCTGCTCGAACTGCCAGCAGACGGGCTACCGTGGACGTCAGGCGGTGTTCGAACTGATGCTCATGAACTCCACGATCCGCGACATGACTTTCAAGAACGAACCCACGCAAAACATCCGCCGCCAAGCCCGCCTGTTCGGGATGAAGACGCTTTCCGAGGATGCGTTAGACAGAGCCCTAAAAGGAGTTACGTCAATCACAGAAGTGTTGCGTCTGGCTCAGGGTGGGCATTGAGACCACGGCACCGTGTGGGATGTGAGGCTCAGGGCCAAAGTGGACCAGTCAATCCCAAGATTCGCCAGAAGTTGTCCAATTTGGCTCAAGAGTCAGTGATCGGTGTGACTCGCCCTGCAGTGGTGTTCAGCAACCCAACACTGCATGCTGCTGACACGAAACTGCCTGCTGCAAAATGCCTGCTTCATTTTGCAACAGGATGGGATGTTGCGAAGGCTGAAGGCTCGGCGGGGTTGTCAGTGCGAGATCGACTTCCGAACTTGGTTACACCGCGTTTGTCTTAGAAACTCAAAAATTCAGAAACCGTTTGAGTTCCCTGTTCGCGTCCCTGATAATTCAGCGTCGCGGGGAACAGGTGCCTGCTTACTGTCAAGGTCACCTTTCATTCGCGTGGAGGTTCGATGGCTTTCCTGCAAATCGACAAACTGCTGCAGACCGTCGTGAACCAGAAGGTGAGCGATCTGCACATCACCACTGGGCAACCGCCGGTGGTGCGCAAGGGCGGGCACATGGTTCGCCTCGACACGAAGTCGATGGAAGCCGACGACACCGTCTCCCTGATGAAGAGCATCACGCCCGAACGGAACCAGCAAGAACTCCAAGAGAAGGGTGGGACGGACTTCGGCTTTGCCTTCGGTGACCTGGCCCGGTTCCGCGTGGCTGTCTTCAAGCAGCGCGGACATATCGGGATGGTGCTGCGGCGAATCCCCAATGAGTTTCTGACCCCCGAGCAGCTCGGATTGCCGGCGGTCGTCAAGGAGTTGATCAACCGCCCTCGTGGCTTGTTTCTGGTCACCGGCCCCACGGGGTCAGGCAAGACGACCAGTCTCGCCAGCATGATCAACTACCTCAACGAAACGGTCGACCATCATATCATCACATTGGAAGACCCGATCGAGTACTACCACCAGCACAAAAAATGCACGATCAATCAGCGTGAAATCGGCGTCGACGTTCCGAACTTTCCAGAAGCCCTGCGTCGCGCGCTGCGGATGGACCCCGACGTGATCCTCGTCGGTGAAATGCGCGATCTGGACACGATTTCTTCAGCGATCACGGCCGCTGAAACGGGCCACGTGGTGTTTGGGACTTTGCACACCTCGGGAGCCGAAGGTACGGTCAACCGTATCATCGACGTGTTCCCCACCAACCAGCAGGAACAGATTCGGACACAGTTGTCGACCGCCATCCTGGGGGTGCTGAGCCAGGCTCTGCTGCCCAAGAAGAATGGCGGCATGGTCGCGGCTTACGAGATGCTTGTCGTCACGCCCGCCATCGCCAACCTGATCCGCGAAAATAAAACGTACCGTATCCCCTCGTCGATTCAGACGGGGAAAAAATACGGAATGCAACTCCTCGACGAAGCCCTGTTCAATCTGTGGAAGAACGGCCTGTGCGAAGAACGCGACTGTATTGTCCGTTCCAATGCACCGGGCGAGTTGACCCAGAAAATCGCCCTGGCGAAGAAGGGGCTCTTGTCGGATGAAGAAGAGGAAGAAGAGGAAGAAGACTAAGTGAAGAATGAAGCAATGACCAAGCCCCAATGACCAATGGCTTTGGGGTGGATGCTGAAGTTTGGTCATTGTGTCATTGGTCATTGAGTCATTCGCGCAGCGCAGTCTCACGGAGTCGAGACCACGCAGTGTCAGCCGGTCGATGAGTTATTTTTCATTTCCTCATCAATTGTCGACCGTCAATGGCACCTGTCGGGGTGATCGGGCTTCCGCGGTCTGGCGTGTGTTCTGGCATGGCCAGTGGTGAGTCACTGGCTGGTTGGGACGGTTGAAGACCGCAGAGAAAACGGCATCCTGATCTTCTCAGCCGCAAATTGAGCGTTCGCTCATTTCTCGGGCTGTCGATCGTGCATCCGGGGCGGATGCGTTCGGGGTCGTGCACGAAGTTCGTCAGGCTCAATTCTGGGCCGCCGTTTATGTGTGTTTCCGTCAACTCGCAGCAAGCAGGCCTCCGTCATGGCGCGCCGTCGTCTGGGTCAAATCCTTGTCGATCTTGGCTTCCTCACCGAGGACCAACTGTGGGATGTACTGGAACAGCAGAAGCAGTCTCCCGGTGAAGTCATCGGCCGGGTGGCGATCCGCATGGGTTTGGTTTCGGAAGCCCAGGTCACGGAGGCGCTGGCTGAACAGTCGGGTATGCAGGTGGTCAACCTCACGGAGTTGACCATCCCCCCCAAGGTGCTGGAGATGGTCCCCGAGACCATGGCCAGCATCTACAAGATCATGCCGATCTCGTTGAAGAACGACGTGCTGACGGTGGCGATGGCCGATCCGCAGAACGTCTCGGCGCTGGACGATCTGCGGAACTTTCTGGGTGTCGATGTCCGCGGTGCGGTCTCCAACGAAGTCCATATCCAGCAGGCAATCGCCCGGTATTATGCGGACCGCGCCGAAAGCATCGAAGATGTCATCGGTGGGATGGATGCGGCAGATGAGGACGCGGAAGAAAAGGGATACAAGCTTGACGACATGGACCACGACTCGGCACCGATCCGCAAACTGCTGAACATGGTGCTGCTGCTGGCGATCAAGGATCAGGCAAGCGACATCCATTTCGAACCGTTCGAAGACGAATTCAAGATCCGCGTCAAAGCCGACGGCGTGTTGTATGAGATGGTGCCGCCCCCGCGGCATCTGGCCAACGCCATCGTCTCCCGCATCAAGGTCATGTCGAACCTCGACATCGCCGAACGGCGGCTGCCGCAGGACGGACGCATCGAACTCAACGTCGGCGGCAACCAGGTCGACTTGCGGGTAAGCGTGCTGCCCACACTCTCTGGCGAGTCGGTCGTCATGCGGGTGCTGGACCGCACGGTGGTCCAGCTTGACCTCAACAAGATCGGCATGGACCCCAGCATTCTGGGGCGCTTCCGCCGCACCATCCGCAAGCCCAACGGCATCGTGTTGGTGACCGGGCCGACCGGTTCCGGCAAGACCACGACGCTGTACTCCGCCCTCAACGAACTGAACGAGATCAACACCAAGATCATCACTACCGAAGACCCGGTCGAATACGACATCGACGGTCTGCTGCAGGTGCCGATCAACCACGATATTGACGTGACGTTTGCCAAGGTGCTGCGGGCGATCCTGCGGCACGACCCGGACACGATCCTGGTGGGTGAAATTCGCGATCACGAGACGGCGGAAATCGCCATTCAAAGTGCGCTGACAGGCCACCTGGTGTTCAGCACGCTGCACACCAACGACGCTCCGACGGCGATCACCCGCCTTCGCGATATGGGGGTGCAGCCGTTCCTCATCACAGCCACGGTCGAGGCGATTCTGGCACAGCGGCTGGTGCGGAAGATCTGCACCGAATGCCGCACGCAGTTTGAGCCCAGCGACGAGCTGATGATGGAACTGCAACTGCCGGTCGCCCAGGCCCGCAAATACAAGTTCTACTACGGCCGTGGCTGCCAGCGGTGCAACAACACCGGCTACAAGGGCCGCTGCGGAATTTACGAACTGCTCGACGTGACGGACGAAATCCGGGACATGGTCACCTCCGACGCCAGCGTGGACGAAATCCGCGACATGGCCCGCAGCCAGGGGATGACCACGCTCCGCGAGTCCGGCCTGAAGCTGATCTTCGACGGCGTCAGCACCATCGACGAAGTGGTGCGGGAAACGATTATGGAAGCCGAGTGATTTTCGATTTTCGATTGAGGATTTTCGATCGCTGTGAATCGAGATCGAAATGTCGGATCAACCAAACCTATTCACTCTCCAAAGGATGTCACCGACAGGCAATCGAAAATCTGTCTCCGGCGTCTCGCCTGTGTCATCATTCGGCCACCGTTACATCGGCCGCGCAACGGACTGCGTTGCGGAGATTTTCAGGCGAGACGCCGGACGCAGGGGGCATTTTCGATTTTCGATTGAGGATTTTCGATCGCTGTGGTGCGGGGTCGAAATGCCGGCCTGACGCAAACGGCGCGCAGCCGAAAGTCCTTGATCAACGATCAGCCCTGTAGTCAACGAACAGTCGCGTTAACAAACAATCGAAAATCCGTCTTCGAAAATCGAAAATCCAAGGAGCCTCTTCCATGCCAGTTTACGCCTACGAGGCGATGGACAACACGGGGATGGAGATCAAGGACACGATCGACGCGCCCAGCGAGCAGGATGCTCAGACGATGATTCGTCAGAAGGGCTTCTTCGTCACCAAGATCGCCGAGAAGGGTCGCGGGAAGAAGGACAAGAACAAGGACCCCAAGAAGAAGGCCAAGGGTGGTCCGGCCCGGAAGAAGACATTCACCCTGGGCGGGGTGAGTGCCAAGAAGCTCTGTACCTTCACCCGTCAGCTCTCCACGCTGCAGGACGCCGGGCTGCCGATTTTGCGCAGCCTCAAGATTCTCGAGGGCCAGGCGAAACCTGGCGCGCTCAAGAACTCGCTGATGGGCGTGATCGATGACGTCGAAGGCGGCAACACGCTGTCAGAGGCGATGGCGAAGCAGCCACGGGCGTTCGACAACCTGTACGTCAACATGGTGAAGGCCGGCGAGGCGGGCGGTGCCCTCGAAATCATTTTGAAGCGCCTGGCCGAGTTCAAGGAACGTGCCCAGAGCCTGAAGCGCAAAGTGCAGGGGGCCATGATTTATCCCTGCGCCGTGATCCTGGTCGCCTTCGTGATCGTGTCCGGCATCATGATCTTCATCATCCCGAAGTTCAAAAAGATCTTCGAAGGATTCGACACCACCCTGCCGGACATCACGGTCTTCCTGATCGCCTGCAGCGACGCGCTCGTGAACTATTGGTACTTGATACCCGTCGTCCCGGTCACCGTGTGGCTCCTGGTCAAATTAATACGCAAGAACAAAACCGGAGAGTACATCCTTGATGCCGGCACCTTCTGGGTTCCCTTATTGGGGCAGATTCTCCGCAAGAGCATCATCGCCCGCACCGCCCGGACGCTGGGAACACTCATCGGTTCGGGGGTGCCGATTCTCGAGGCCCTGATCATTGCCCGCGACACTGCCGGCAACCAGGTGTTCGTGCGGGCCTACCAGAACATTTACAACGCCATTCGCGAAGGCGAGTCGATGGCCGTGCCGCTGAAAGAGGCGCGGGTGGTCGACGACATGGTGGTGAACATGGTGGACGTGGGTGAAGAAACCGGTGCCCTCGACAACATGCTCTACAAGGTTGCCGACATTTACGACGAAGAGGTTTCCGTTCTGGTTGACGGTCTGATCAGCCTGTTGGAACCGATCATGGTCGTCGTCCTGGGGGTCATCGTCGGCTTCATCGTCATCGCCCTGTTCATGCCGCTGATCAAGCTGCTCGACGATTTGAGCTGATGAACTGACCGCAGTTTGGGGTCGCGGCCGGAGCCACGGTTTCCGGCCGCACCTCAAAGTCGACGACATGCACTGTTCAAGCCGCGCACACAACGGAACACCCAAAGGCAACTTCGAGGCATCCATGACCAATCCCTTCCAACTGTCCCGCCCGCTGGTCACGCGAACGGCTGCCATGCGCCGTATCGTCCAGCGCAGTGGCCTCACCCGCGGCGGCTTCACGCTGATCGAACTGATGGTGGTGATCATCATCATCTCCGCCATCATGGCGCTGCTGCTCCCAGCGGTGATGTCGGTGCGGAGCAAGGCCCGGATCACCCAGGTCAAGACCGAGATCGCCGGGCTGGAAGCGGCGATCAGTCGGTTCAAGACCGACTTTGGGGTCGACCCGCCAAGCATGATCACGCTGTCGGAGTCCAGCACCGGTTGGACAGCCTCCGACCGGGCGTTGATTCGCCGCATCTGGAACAACTTCCAATTCGGCAACACCGATTTCAACGGCGACGGCGACACCAACGACACGATTGGGTTGTCTGGTTCCGAGTGCCTGGTGTTCTTTCTTGGCGGGATGGCTCCGCCACGGGCCAGCACCACAGAGACGTTCCAGTTGACGGGTTTTTCCAAGAACCGGCTGGTGCCGTTTGCCCGTGGTGGCAATCGCGAGGGACCGTTCTTTGAATTCGACGCCGGCCGCCTGGGCGATCCGGATGGCGACGGATTCCCGTCCTACCGCGACGTGCTGCAGACCTCGGGCGACAACACTCCGTATCTGTACTTCAGCAGCTATGAAGGCCGGGGTTACACGACGGACACCAACGCCACCTGGGGGAACACTGACAACTCCCTCTACATGAAGCGCTGCTATTACCTGAAGATTCCCAGCGGAACCACGCCGGCGGGTGCGTCGGCACACAAGCCACAGACCTTCCAGATCATCTCGCCGGGCTTCGATGGCGAGTACGGGGTGGGTGGCGTCTTTGACGCGTCCAACCCGGCCCTGCTGACGGAAGATCTGGACAACGATGGAACGCTCGATGCCGGGGAGGATTTGAACGGCAACGGGAAGATCGACACCCGCGAGAACGAGTACGACAACATCACGAACTTCAAAGAAGGCCAGTTGAACTAACGCAAACGCCGCCGTGAGTCGTGTTCCGCAAGTTGGGTGGGTTGCAGGAGTGGTGCCGTGATTCGTCAGACGCATAACGATGTTCGAAATCCAGAGTGCGGGAGGTACCACTTGTTGGTCCGCCGTCGTTCCAAGCCTCGCTCGTTTCGGCATCACGACACGCGCGGGGCGGGGCTCGGCTTCACGATGATTGAACTCCTCGTGGTGATCTCGATCATCGTGCTGCTGGCGGCGCTCGTGTTGGGCACGCTGGGGGGGATGATCGTGGGTGCCCGCGGCGCGGCGACGAAGGCCACGGTCGAAAAGCTTTCGGGGCTGATCGACGAGCGGCGGCGCTCGCTCGGCCGGCACCTGGACGACCTTGGCCGGCAGGTGGAAAAGTACACGACGCAGGAATTGTGGAACAAACGCAATCCGAACGGCGGCACCTATTTTCAGTACAGTTCGTCGGACATCCAGCTCGCCAAGATTCTGGCGAAAAAAGACTACATCCGCGAGGCGCTGCCGCAGCGGTTTGCCGACGTGGCAGTGAGCGTCTCGGTCGACTACGACAACTCGGACCCGATGAACCCCAGGTATGTCCGCAACTGGACGTTTCTCCGCGCCGACGCCCCCACGACGCAGGTCCTGGCCGATCCCAACGGGACGGAATCGGCCGAGGCTCTTTACTACGCACTGACAGGCGAACCAATTCCCAACTGCTCCATCGTGAAGGCCGACGGAACACTGGTCACCGCCAATGCGAACTACAGGATCAGCATCCCAGGTCTCTCGCCGCTGGGGACGGACCTGTTCAGCGGCGGCGAAGTGGGCGACACCGACGGTGACGGACGGATGGAATTCCTGGACGGCTGGGGACAGCCCCTGCGGTTCTATCGGTGGCCCACGCGGCTGCTGCGCCCCACCGGCTACCAGACTGGTGTTTATACGCATCCCAATCAGGCAGCGCTCCTCGATACCGGGCTGCCCTCCGACTTCGACCTGCAGCGCGATCCCGACGATCCGCTCGGCCGCACGCAAAAGAAGATCTGGAGTGGCACACCCACCTTCGAGACCTACTATCACACACCGGGCACCTTCCATACGCCGATGATCGTGTCCGCGGGGTCGGATGGAATCCTGGGGCTGCATGAGCCCTATGATTACAGCACGACCAACTACGGATATCTGTGCCACGCGACCGACCTCACCAACCTCGACGCCCTGACTGACAACATCACGAATCTCAACGTCCGGGCCGGAGGCAACTGACATGCAGGGGTTACGGAACAACTTGCTAAGAAGAGCCGGCGGGATACGCCGAACGCCATTGATGCGGCGCGGGTTCACGCTCATCGAGATGCTGGTCGTCGTGGGGATCATGCTGCTCCTCACCACGCTGGTCGTCATGTTGTGGAACTCGAATGCCGAGTCGGAACGGGTGCGGGGCGGTGCGCGGCAGTTGCAGTCGAGCTTCCTGGCTCTGCGCGACCGCGCGTTCCATGCCAAGGCACCCCGTGGCTTCCGGCTGCGGGTCGACCCTGCCGACCCGACGGTGGTGACCGGCATGGTGTACATCGCCCCGACCGAGGACTGGCGCGAAGGCTCTGTCCAGCTCTACCGGTCCGATCTGGACAACGCCGACAAATCGGGTGACGGGTCGCTCGATTCCAACACGCTCAACCCCGATGCCTATGGCGTGCCGAGCAATTCCGCCCGGTATGTGGTCGGATATGGCACCGAGTGGAAGCGGCTGTATGACCGGCAACTCTTGGTGGATGGTGCCCGCATCCGCCTCTCCTCCACCGGCTCGTGG
This sequence comes from Planctomycetaceae bacterium, assembly GCA_021732845.1. GTDB lineage: Bacteria > Planctomycetota > Planctomycetia > Planctomycetales > Planctomycetaceae > JAKFUF01. The sequence goes on from JAKFUF010000064.1 coordinate 9,793, forward strand.
TACACGGTGACGGTCAATTCCGACTTGATCAATGACACCAGCGAGAAGCTGATTCTCAACACTCCGTACCGCATCCCCGAGCCGACAACCGGCAGCTACGCGCTGCCGTCCGTGGTCGCCTACGCCCCGTCCGACTACATCCTCGAACTGGCCCCCTCGCCGCTGCCCGATGAGAAGCCGATTCAGCTTCCCGCCGGCATGGTGATCGATCTGGACAACTGCCAGGTGCCCGCGGGATGGCGGATCGATCGTCAGGTGGCTCAGACATCGGACACCGTGGGGTCACTCTATTCCAATGACCGCAATTGGATGGTGGTTTTCAAGCCGTCTTCCGGCTTGATGACCATCCGCCGGTACTCGCCACGGATGGATGTGATGTTCTCGTCGCGGGGAACGGTCATGGGACCGCTGGCCGCCCAGGGGCTGCTGCACATGATCCTGGCCGACACCCGCGACAGCGACCTCAGCCTGCGTCCGGCCCAGTACAAGCGGGACTCATTGCTGGTCAGCCTGTTCACCCGCACGGGCAATGTGTCGGTGTTCCCGCTGTACACGCTCGGCCCGGATGGGCAGCCCGGCCTGGCCGGCGTGGATGATGACGGCCTGAACGGCACGGATGACATTGGTGAAATTGGCTGGGTCGATCCCGGCGGAGATGTGAGCAAACATTCCGACGAAGTCCTGTCCATTAACTCGCCGACCTTGTTCCGGTTTGCCCAGACCGGAGGCCTCGCAGGCAAATGAAGAATCTCATGACCAACAACCGCGTTCCCCCGCACTGCCGCCCATGCATGCCAGTGCTGCCCGCGCCCCGTGCCGGCACGACGCTGACCGAAGTGCTGATCGCCCTGGCGATCATGGCGATCGGCATTGTCAGCGTGGCCACCATGTTCCCCCTGTCAGTGATCCGCGCCGTGCAGGCGTCACAACTGACCAATGCCACCATCCTGCGGTTCAATGCCGAGGCGATGCTGGACACGGACCGGAAGGTCATTTTCGACCCCAACCGGAACAGTAATCTCAAAGAACACTACAACACGTTTTACGTAGTCGATCCAGTCGGCTATTACACGGCTCGTGCCGATGTGAATCCCAATGACGACCTGAGCGGCAGCTCGGCTGCGGATTTGTTTGGATACGACAACAATAATGCCATCCGCTCTTTCACCAAGCGGTATGGCGGGGTGGCCCTTCCGCTTGCCAAGTGGGATACAGATGGCAGCGGCAAGGTGACCGCACGGGAGGCGATCGCCGCAGGCAATTTTCTCACGACACTGCCTGATACCTGGATTCTGGAATCCGAAGATTTCGCGACCACGACTGCCGCGGATCTGATGAGTGTTACGTTTGGGAAGGCCGATCTGACAAACATTGTTGATCCTGGTGACCCCACGAAACTCCGCACTGATCAGTTGATCCGGGCGCATCTGTTCGACAACAGCGGTCGTCAGAGCCAGGTGCGGACGCTGACGGGCGCCAACAAGAACACCCGGACGATTTCGTGGGCCGACGCCCTGCCAGGGCGGTTGGGGACAACCGTTGGTCAGGTGAAAATCGAGATTCAAGACCGGCGGTTCACGTGGCTCCTGACAGTGCGGCGGCAGCCACGGGGTGCGGCGAACATGGATGTGGTGGTGTTCTTCAACCGCACCTATCTGCCGAAGGAAGAGCAGATCATTCTGAACAGCGACAAACTGGTCTTCACCCAGGCCAGCGACATCGCCACCGTGCAATACCCCTCCAACAGCCCGCCGTGGGTGGCCAAGGGAGGCTGGTGTTTCGACCCCACCAATGCCCACTGGTATCGGATCCAGAACTTCTCCACCGTGGACAACGGGGGGACCACCACCGCCACCCTGCGGTTGTCGACCCGGTCTTCCGGAAACGGACGCGGCGTGATGTTCTTCCGTGGCGTGATTGATGTTTACCCGATTGGAACGCTGAACCCATCATGATCCGCCCCGTCTCCCACACCCTCAGCCACGCGAACAGTGCCGCCGGTTTCAGCCGGTGTGGCCGGCAGAACCGGCGCGGCCGCCGGTCGGCGCTCCGGCAGCCACGCAGCGCGTTCACGCTCGTGGAAATGCTGATCGCCGTCGGGCTGGTCCTGCTGATGATGCTGCTGTTCGCGCAGATTTTCTCCACCGCGACCGGCTCGATGTCCAAGATGAAGGGGGTCGGCGAGAACGACCAGCGGGCACGGCTGTTGGAGACCCTGTTCAAGGGCGACCTAGAAAAACGCTCCTACCGCCGGGTGACGGCGATCACCCCGCTGGACGACACCACCAACACCCCGCGTTACGCCGAGAACCTGCCGGAAGATGCCACCGCACAGCAGGGTTACTTCTACTATTCGGAAAACGACCCCAATGACGACACGGACGATGTCCTGCAGTTCACGATCCTGGTGAACATCACGACCAAGAACACCGACACGACGCCGGTCTATGGCCGGGCGTCACTGCTGAACACAGACCTGTTCAACAACTTCGACCAGCCGGACGGTGACGACGGAGACATCAATCCCAATGCCACGGGCAGTTCCACCGCGGCCGAGGTGTCGTACTTCCTTCGCAGCGGCATCCTCTATCGCCGCGTGATGCTGATCCGGATTCCCTATGAGGGGGACCGGGTGAAGGTGCAGCCGTCGAATTCCGACGCGATGCAGACCGCCATGATCACCGGCGACTATTCCGGCTTTTGGCGCGACTTCGATTACTCCGCCTATTACGACGGCGCGGCCAGCGTCGTGAAGTTCCACGGGGCCACGCCCCTGTTCAATTCGCTCGATAACACGGGCTCGGTGATCTTCAGCCTGGGGGTGCCGCATTACCGGTTCGGACACAATGTCTCGACGGCTTCCCCCACCAATGCCGGAATGCCCCGTGAATACACGAAGGATTTCCAGGACGCCGCGGGAAACGTTGTGAATTCGCCCGCGTTCATCGGCCGGTTCACGCATGAGGAGACATCGACCACGGCCTTCGCCTACCCTGGCATGTTCAGCAACCCCACCAACCCCATGGTCCGAGACCTGACCTTGGGAAACAATGGGGTGGTGACGCTCTATACGGGCGGTTCACGGCGTGGCGAAGACATTCTCCTGGCCAATGTGCATGCCTTCGATGTCAAAATTTTTGATGATTATAACGAAGACATTAACAACAATGGGGTGTTGAACTCTGGCGAGGATCTTAATGGGAATAATGTACTCGATGTCGTCAACGATTTTCGCGATGTCGGCTACAGCACCGGAACGGCAGGCTATTACCACTCGTCCAGGAAACAAACCGGTTCGAATTACGGGGGCGTTGGCGCTCCGTTCAAGAACATCTTCGACACATGGCATCCCAAAATCGATTTCAACGGGGACGGCAACGTCGACAATGCCGACAAGCCCCCCTTCCGCCCCTTGGACAAGGGACCGGATGGCCAGCCCGGCTTCGCCGGCATTGATGACGACAATAACAGCACGGTCGATGACAACTCCGAACTTGGCTGGCCGCTCTCCGACGACCGCCATCCGATCAAGGCCATTCAAATCAAGCTTCGCTATATCGACCCGCTGACGAACATCATGAAGGAACTGACCATGGTGCATTCGCTCGTCGACTGAGATCTGGTCTCCACCTGCGTGTCCGCCGATGGCCTGCCAGTCTCTTGGCCTTGTGCTCAGCCTCATGGCGGGCTCCAAACCTCTGACACGCACTCTTGGTTCAGATCGGCAGGCCAGGAAAGTCGTTTTACTGTGAAATTTGAAATCTGAAATTTGAAATTCGCGGCGCGTGTGCCTCAGTTTCGGCCCAGCGTCACGATTGCGTCACTTCCGAAACCTTTCCATTCCATCCGCGTGCCGCGCCGGGCCACGGCAGGCTCACACGGAGACTGGTGCCATGTCTGTTTCACATCAAGACACTGTTCGTTCTCCCCGTTCCCGCCGCATGGCGCGGGGCGTTCCGGCTGTCGCTCCCGCCGCGCGGCGTGGCTCAGTGCTGCTCGTCGTCGTCGGCATGCTCGGCCTGCTGCTGCTGCTGGGGTTCATGTTCTTCTCGTTCGCCCAGCACGAGCAGACCGGGGCTCAAACCTTCAGCGACGGGGCGAAGGTCATCGATCCCGAGGTCGATGGCGATGTCCTGTGGGACTGGGCCTTGGAGCAACTGCTGATCGGGCCGGACCCCGCCCTGGCCAACAGCGCCCTCTATGGCAACCGCCACAGCCTCATCTCGACGATGTTTGGCAACGGTCGGTCGCCTTACTCCGGCGAGGGAATCCACCTCATTCTGGACCCGGCCAACCCCACCTCCGGCAGGATGGTGGTCGATCAGATCAACAATACGACCGGAGCGATGGTTCCGGATGGAGTCGCCGACATTTCCGAGGACACCAACGGTAATGGCCTTCTCGATGGCAGCGAAGACGCGAATGGCAACGGCAACCTGGACCTCGGCCAGGACCTGTTGAAGTTCAACTTCTCGGCCTCCACCCGCCCCAACGGCAGGCCGGGTGAAGACACCAATGCCAACGGCGTGCTGGACTCTGGCGAAGACATCAACGGCAACGGCGTGCTGGACATTGGCGTGCCAGTTTCTCCTTCGCCCGGCGTCGACTACACCACTGCGGACCACAATTCGTTGTTCCTGTCGTACATGGCCCGGGTTCCGAACAGCTCCGGGGCGTACGTCAACGTTTTCATCCCGACGTTCGGTCGCCCCCACATGCTCCGCAATGGAGATGGCTCCTATATGTCTGACTGGCGGACCAATGCCCTGTCCGCCCGGATGGTGCTGCGTCCGCATCCGAACCATGTCATCGCCGGGACGAACACGGCGCTCTATACCAGTGACTTCCCGATGTCCCCGAGCGATGCCGCCTACAACTTCGATGTCGACAATGACGGCCTGGAGAACACTCCCGCCACTCCTGGCATTCCTGGCATGAGCAAGGAGGGGATCTGGATCAATCTGGATTATCCCGTCCAGCAACTGCCGGACGGCACCTTCTATATTCCGATGTTCTCTCTCACGGTGAAGGATCTCGACGGCACGATCAACCTCAACACCGCCGGCAACACCGCCGGGCTCAACATTCCGGTCGGCAACAACAACCTGGTGGGCACGAACCTGCAGCAGCCGGTCGGCCAGACCTTCCCCGTGTCACGCTCGAACCAGGGGATCAGCCAGTCTGAAGTCAACCCCATCTGGGGCATGACCGTCATCCCGCCCACGGCGGGTTCCAACTCCCCGCTGACCCTGCAGCACCGCACGTTCTTCACGTGGGATCCGGCCAATCGCATGGAACTGGCCAACATGGAGTTCCTGTATTGTGTCTGGGGCCGCCCGCATTACGACGCCTCCGGCAACCTCGTCGATCTCGTGGTCGGTCGCTACGGGGACCGCGAACGGCTGTTGAAGGGGATCAACTCCAAGAATTTTCGGGCGGACTTCCCCCGCCCCGGTACCGCGAACGTGGACGATAACTATGACCAGCAAAAGGGCGAGCAGCCCTATGAATCGTACCAGTTGGATCCGACCACGGTGGTGCTGATAGGGCGGCAGTTCGCGCACCCGCTCGATTACTCGGGTGCCGGCAGCATGTGGAAGCGCGGGACTTTCACCGGAGATGTGGACACCGGGTACCAGGATGCCTACGGACGGTTGTCCTCGCTCTTCCGTCCAAACGTCAACACCCCCAACCGGTGGCTCCAATACACCAACTATCACACGCAGGGCTCAGTCAAGTACGCGCTGATCGCCCCTTGGGGGGCTGGCGGCGATTCACTGATGAAGAGCATGGACACCAACGGTCAGCGCTACAACGCCCTGCCGAATTTCGCGACCAACTGGCTGCTGGATGACCCGGCCGAAATGATCGTCGAGCCCAGTTTCGCCAACCGGACGGATGATTACTTCACGGTGGATGAGGTCGCGCCGCTGCACAGCAGTCCCAACGATCCTGACGCCGCGACCGTGGCCAGCCGCTTGAAGGCCCTGATGCCGTTAAACTTCAGCGACATTGCGGTGCGAGAGGCGTATACGACCTCGAGTTGGGACCGCGACCAGTTCGGGCTGCCGCACTTCCCTGGGCAGCGGTTCTGGGAGTTCAATGCGGACACCGACGGCGACCGCCTCATCGAATTTCCTCCAGTCAGCCCGCTGATCACCACCTATGGCGGCACGACCACCCGGATGCTGGCCGCCAACGAGGCCATTCGTCCGGAGCTGCGCAAGTACCTCCACATCGAGCGCTTCGACTCGTCGGCGGGTGGCGTGCAGCGGCGTTGGGACATCCGCAAATTCCTGACATCGACGCAGAACCAGACCGCCACGGCGAACCCCTACGGGACGACACCCACAGCCGTGGCTCAGACCTATCAGCAGATGAACGTCTTTGAGCGGACCCTGACCGTTCACCCCACGCAGTTCACTGCGGGAGAAATCTCGAACCTGCAGAATGCCGCCACCAGTGGCAACATGCTTGCCTACCCGGCCGCGCAACTGCAATACGGCACCAATGCGGACCAGTATGAATTCTGGGCGCGGCGCGACCGGCAGCAGATGGCCCGGGACATCTACACGATGCTCTATTTGTTCTGCGGCGGCAATGACAATGTGATCTATGCGACCGCTGGTAATGCGAGCAGTGTGCCTCCCACCACTCGGCCGTACACGGACGCGCAGTTGCTGGAGATGGCACAGTTTGCCGTCAACGTGGTTGATGCCCAAGACACTGATGAGGTTGCGACGGTGTTCGAGTACGACAAGGATCTTACAAACGGATGGAATCTCGGGGACAACCCCTACCCCTTCAACAACAACACCAACACTACTTCCGGAACTGTGGCGGGCACCTATCCGAATAAGAATCTCGGCACAGATCTGTATCCCCTTGGTGCGGACGATGACTCCACAATGTTATCTACGGACCGCGGAGTTGTGGTGGGCGTTGAAGCGCAGACGCTGGCGTTCAATGAAACGCTGTTCATTCGCCAGGAACGGGTGCTGACCGCGGGGATCGGGATGGATCATGTGGCCACCCTGTTCGACGACTCCGACATGTCGGGAACAACTTCACCCCCCGCCACTGCCGGCAATGAAGCCCGGTTCTATTCCTTCGTGGAACTGGCCAATGTTTCGCCGTACACGTTCAACACCAGCGATGCCTGGCAGGTGCGGCTGTTCGATCCGGTGGCGCCCAAGACACTCACCCGCCGCCTCACGCTGCGGAACTCGACGGTGTCCGCGGGCAGCACCCACACCATTGGCTCGCGTTCCTACAACAGCGGCCGGGCCACCGATGCCAACGCTGGCGTGCCGCTGCCCAGCGTCTTCGCCGTGAACAGCACCTACGACCCCGGAGCCGGCGACACCACGGCGGTGAACGCCTCGAACTACCAGACCTACCAGATCGCACCGCCTCCCAACCAGGTGGCCGATGTCGACACTGTGCTGCCGGGTCATTCGGGTTACTACGACATGTGGGACGAGGTCAACGGGACCCAGATCAACGGCACGAATGGCAGCTTCCTCAACAATGGCCAGGCAGATTCGTCGCATGAATTGAAGCTCTATCGCCGGGCACAGCCGGGCATGGCCCCCCCCACCGGCTACTACACCAACACCGCCACCCGCGCGGCGTTTGATCAGATCAACCCGTGGATTGAAGTCGACAAGACCACTGCCCGCCTGAAGCGGTTCCAACTTTCCGGAACGACGGCGACCAGCGCCGAGATCCTGCCGCAATTGCAGAATCTGAAGAGCCAGGAACGCTTTCAGCCGCTGGATGGAGTCAACGCCCCGATCGACTTCGCGGGCGCTGGCACCACAATTTTCAACTCCATCAAGCAGACCAACAACCGCACCCAGCAGATCATCCCCACCAGCGGCATCGGGGTGGCCAATGCCTACACACTCCATCAGCCGCACTTCGACCGCGACTTCGCCACGATCATGGAGCTGCTGTGGGTGCCGCTGTATGGTCCAGACAACGCCTTGGCGCAGTTGAGCCTCGGCACGCCGGGGACACAGGCCAAGGTTGTGTCCGCCCAAACCGCTCAAGTCCGCTTCCTGCAGCCGCTGAATCCCAACGGGCTCGGGGCCAGCCAAGACAACCGCTGGCACCGCCTGCTGGAATTTCTGCAGGTCACAGACCGGTACCATCACCAGTACATCGACCAGAGCGGCTACGACATCAAGCAGCAGATGACCTCCAAACGCGTTCCGGGCAAGATCAACCTGAACATGCTGCGGCACCGTGGCACACTCATGGGCCTGCTGGACGACCCGCAGTTGTTCAACCGGATGGACACCAATAATCAGCCGCTGTACCAGGACAACCTCGACAACAGCCGCGACTGGCTGACTCAGTTCATCGTGTCGCGCGACGGGCTGAACTACTACGGAGCAGGGACTGCGGCCGCGCCCGGTGTTCCGAACAATGTGTTTATTCCTGGTGCTGCCGGTTCCCGGCCGTTCCGCGCCATGACCTACATCGGCCAGGGAACGGATTCGATCGAACACACCCTGCTGCGGAGTCTGCCGATGGACAATGCGCTGGCACCCGCGGATCGTCGCCGGTTGTTCGAAGTGGGGAATTCTGGGGACCATACCGACCCCACCCAGCCATATTTCACGGATCCGATGACCCGCCACCGGCTGTTGGCAAAAATTCAGGGAAATTCGACCAACCGCAGCCACGTGTTCGCCGTATGGTGTACGGTCGGGTTCTTCGAAGCCACGGAAACCGCCTCGGGCAGCGGCAAGTTTCAGATTGGACGGGAACTGAGCGACCCCTCGATCGCCAGCCCAACGATCAAGCGGCACCGGATGTTCTCCGTGGTCGACCGGTCAGCGGCGGAGAAGGCCCTGAACAAGGCGGACGGGACGTTCAACTTCAAGCCCCTGGTCGTCTATCAGCGGACGATTGAATGAACGGGGCGAGTGGTCCCAGAATGCCGGCTGTGACGATGAGCCGGGCCGTCAGGAAAAAACCGAGATAAAAACGGAAATCGGGATACACAAGGCCAGTGCGGGTGCCAATAATGGAGGAGTGCCGCAAAATGCACCAATGAGCCACAAGTTTCGCCAACGCAAGGATGTCGGGCCGGTCTTCACAGGCCGTATGTCACATCGAACCAAAGCCGTCACCCATCGCAGCACGACCGTCACCGGGCCGGAAACGTAACCTCTTTCGTACAGAAGCAGTCGCAAACCCAACTGGAGACCCCAAGATGAGAACGCGTCGTCACGTTCTGAACCGGCCTGCGCGGCGTGGTTTCACCCTGATCGAACTGCTGGTGGTGATTTCGATCATCGCCGTGCTGATCTCCCTGATCGCTCCCGCCGTCCAAAGCGCCCGCGAAGCGGCCCGCCGGCTGGAATGCCAGAACAACCTGAAGAACCTGGCATTGGCCATCACCAACTCGGCCACCTCCAAGAACCAGGAACTGCCCCCGATTGTTGACCAAAACGGCTTCAACTGGCCGGTCTCGCTGCTGGGCTTCCTCGACAACGCCCAACTGGCCTCGACGGCCGGATCCAACGCGGCCTACTACGGCAACGAGGCCAACCCGAACGCGGTGAACCTCAAGGTTTTCACCTGCCCGAGCGACACCAACAACTTTGGCAAGAACGATGGCCTGAGCTACGCGGCCAACGCAGGTGCCGGCCCGTGGTGGACGGGAACCGGCTGGGCCGAACCCAGCCTGAGCAACCCGCCCTATTGGACCAACGGTTCGACGGCTTCCGCCACGGATCTGGAAATTCACCGCAGCACCGGCACCTTCTTCCGCAAGTTCGGCGGTTGGACCCCCGGCAGCGGTGGCACCCAGACGGGCAACCAACTGTTCGTCACCCCAGGCGTCCCAGCCGTCCAGTTCGACAGCTTCCGCATGACCCTGGACCGGATCTCCCAGCGTGACGGCCTGACCAAGACCCTGATTCTGGCGGAAAACCTGAATGCCAAGAACTGGGGATATTCTGACCCGACGACCAAAACCGCCACCACCAGCGGTGCGGCCAACAACAACCGTGGCGTGATCCAGACCGGGTTCGTGCTGAACGCCAGCCCCGCCTCGCTGACGACCAATGCCGACATCGGCCTCGGCGCGACCGATTCCAACAGCAACTACTACCCGCTGGGTCTGATCACCCCATACCGGACGAACAAGATCACCGGCATCAACTCCAACAATGGCACGGCCCACGGCAACTACCCTGCCCCCAGCTCGAATCACCCGCAGACGGTGAACGTCGCTTATGCCGACGGCGGTGCCCGGTCACTCTCTGAAAGCATTGACTTCGGCGTCTACGCCCGCCTGATGAGCAGCAACGGCGGCAAGTACGGCCAGGCCCCACTGGGCGACACCGACTTCTAACGCAGACGTTGACAGGAACAGAACTCACTCGAATCCCGGCTGACGATGGTCAGCCGGGATTTTTGCATTGTGCTGCAGGGCGAGAGATACGTCCTGCACCCACTCTGTGGCGGAATATGGCGAAGAGCCGCCGAAGCCGGAAGCGAACTGAGGACCGCGGCAAGAATAACTGTCGACTTTTGACAAGCCGTACAGCCAATGAGCCGGAGGGCCTTAGCCGGCCTTAGCCCCCGGTTGGAGGATAATCGGAAGACGCCAGCGCCACGAACCGGACGCTAAGGGTCGCGACAAAAATAACTGTGACATTTGTCTCCCTATCCAGCAGCAAACGCCATCAGGCACAACGAATGAAGTTGTTGGTGAATTCGACAGGCCTGGCAAAACGGTGCGGAAATCGTACGGTCATAAATTAACCCTTCTCGTTGCCTAAGACCGGCCTTCGGTTAGCACCTTGAAGCGTGCTTTATTCCTTGTCCGGTCCTTAGCCCCCGGTTGGAGGATCATCGGACGACGCCAGTGCCACGAACCGGACGCTAACGCGTGCCGGCTGATGAATCTGCCCTCAATCAGCGTCCATTCCAATCAACTTCACCATGTTATTTTTGCCGCGATCCTTACTGTAAAATTTGAAATCTGAAATTGCATTGAGTTCGACGTGCCTCGCGACTCACGCCACGTGGCTCATTTCAACCGGCTGGCGGCGGCTGGTTTGGCGGCGGGCTGAACGGGTGGCTGCCGGCGCTTTTTCACGGCGTCCAGCACTGCCAGCGCGTCGGGCTGGGCTGAATCGAGTTCCAGGGCATGCTGTGCCAGGAGTTCGGCGTCCTCCCAGCGCTCAAGTTCTTGGCTGAATTTGGCCGACCGGGCCAGTGCTGGCGGGTCGTCGGCGGAGACGGAAATCAAGGTCCACAAGTGTCGCAGCGCGTCCGCCCGGTTTTTCTGCTGGATCGCCGTGCGGATCGAACCGGTCAGCAGCCCCGGCTCGCGCGGGTGCAGCTCCAGCGAGGCACCATAGTGCCGCGCTGCGGCGGCCCACTTCTGTTCGCCCTCCAGCAGCTTGCCGCGGACCTCCTGGAAGGAAGGCTGCTCTTCGACCGCCTCGTCCAGGGTGATCGCCTTCTCCAGCAGGGCATATCCGTCGGCAAACCGCTTCTGCCGGACGCGTAGTTCGGCCATGTAGATGCAGCCGGCCAGAGCCCACACGCCGTCGAATTTCTCCAGCCCCGCCATCAGCACTTTTTCAGCGTCAGCGAATTGCTCGCGTTCGATCAGGTGCAGCCCATAGAGCATGGTGAACTTGCCCTCCTCCGGCCAGCGGCGGACGAGATCCCGATAGATCTCGGTCTCTTGGGTCAGGGAGCTGGCAAAGATCAGCCTCAGCTCCTGCAGCGGGCGGTCGCCGGCGTGCTTGACCAGCGCCTTTTTGAGCGTGGCTTCGGCTTCGTCCTGCCTCTCCAGCGAAGCCAGGAGGTCCACCAGGGTGAGCCACGCCCGCGGGTCCTCGGGCCGGTCCTGCAGGTACGCCTGCAGCCGCTCCACATCTTCTTCGTCGTCGGTGCGGTAGATGTGCACCAGGTGCGAGACCATGCTGCCTGCCGCCTCATCGAATTTGCGGTACTCCGGCAGGTCGGCCTCGAGGATGTGCCGGTCCGTGAGCCGCACCGACCAGACGAGCACCGCGATGTGCGGGTCCTGGGCATTCAGCACGTCGAAGTCGAAGTGTCCCCATTTGGCATCCAGATGCTGCGACAGGGGCAGCAGCCCGAACTGGTGCGTGGGCGGCAGTTTGATCCGCAGGGTGTCACGCATCTCGAACGGAACGGGCATGTCCAGGCCGGCCCGGCGGTCGGCGGCGGGGCGGTATGCCAACAACCGCTGCCAAAGCTGGACGGTCGCCATGCGGCCAACCCACTCCGCCTCCTTGGTGTCCTCGTGGAACAGTTCCCCCAGGTCGAGGGTAAAGCGCACGTCGATGGGCAGATCGGGGTCGGCCAGTTGCCGCTCGTCGATCAGCAGGTCGGTCAGTTGCACGGGTTCGTAGTAGTTCTCGAACTCTTTGAGAAACCGGTCGCGGCGGTTGCGGGCCGGCTTGCCGAGCCACCGGATGCGGAGGTCGGCGGCCGCCAGGCCGTGAAAGGTCTGGCGGACCTTCATCCGCGCCTTGGTGTCCGTGTCGACCGTCAGCTCGGCTTCGCAGACGATCCGGCAGTCCTCGGGCTTGAGTTCGGGAAGCAACTCAAACCTGCCTCCCTGCTCATTGAAGATCAAGGCTGGCCGGCCCTGGCAGTCTTCACGCAACTGGTTCCAACCGCACCAGATTCCGGTGGGGTCGACCCAGTGCGATTTTCCGTCGACGGTGACGCGGAGGAAAATATGGTCGGCAATGGGCGAAGGAACTTCGGCCAGCATCTGTCCGCTGCCTTCGGCCAGCAGGACGACGTACTCGACGGGGACGTTCAGTTCGCGGAGCATCACCGCCAGCAATTGGGTTTTGTCCTTGCAGTCGCCGAAGCGATTGGCCAGAACCTCTCCCGGCGGATGGGGACGGTTGCCGTATTCGCCATGCCCGCGCGACAGGTACCGCATGTCGCTGCGAACGAACCGGCAAAGTGCCCGCACCTGTTCGGTCAGTGTTGGCAGGCCCTTGGTCAATTTCTGAACAAGAGCGCGAATCTCCGGCGTGCAATCCGTTCGGCCCTTCCGCAGGGCGATCTCCCATTGAGCCACGGCGTCCCACGAGTCGAAGGTGGAACAGGCCACACCGACTTGAAAATTCTCCCGCGTCACCTCGGGGTCTTCCAGCGGTGGCGGCAGGAGTTCGGTGGTGGACCAGGCATAGGTGCGGGTGGTGGCCGTCTCGCTGATGTTGGCAATCAACGGTCGTCCAAAGGCCGCATGCCGCAGCGTACGGCCGTTGGGGATCGTCACCGACATGGCGGCTTGGTAGATGGGGTAGTCGCTCGAATCGCCCTGGGAGACGCTTTCGGCGTCGGTCTCATTGAAGACGTGATGGGCCACCCACTGGGGGGCGAACTCCGGGTCGCGCCCCTTCACGGTCCACTGCATTTCGAGGACATCGCCCACGGTGAGACCAGGGAAGGAAATGATCGCCTCCCGCGCCGTGGAATAAACCTGATAGTCGGTGTTCATGTCCCGCAGATGGATGTGTTCGGGACGGATATCGATCGTTTCGCCACGCGCGGTATGGACCCGCGCCTCGTTGAGGATCAGCGTCTGAAATTCCGGCTGAAACAAAATGCGGCATTCGCCCTGCTCTTCGACGGCGGCCGCGTTGTTGAGCCTCACGAGCGTGTGGTAGACATCCTCGCTGGCCCCCGTGTCATCGACCCGGACGGTCACTCCCGAAAAGAGGCAGCAGGCGGCATACTCGGTGAGGTACTCTTTGGGCACGCTCTTCAGCATCTCTGGCCGATAGGCAAGGGCCTTGGGCTCTGCCGCGCCACGGGCCACCTTCCAGACAGCGCGCGTCTCCGCGGGCTTGGCGGGCGGCTTCTGTTGAGCCTGCGTGCCGGCCGCTGGCCAGGCACAAAACACCACTGCCAGCACGACCCTCCATGCCCACCCACGCATCACCGACTCCCGCGGCATTTGTTCCCGAAACTGTCCTTCACGCCGCTCCAAATATATCAGGCTGGGGAGAGTTCCCGTAGTCCGTTTTTTTGCGTGTCAGCGCCCAGGAGGGACCGGGCGGCAAGGGGAAAGCGACCGTCCATCGAAATGGTGACGATCACTTCAAGGCCACCGATTCCACCACAATCCAGCACTGCCCACCGGCCGCAGCGAGACCGCGCTCGCGGCTTCAAAAGTGAACTTGAAGGCGTTCGAGATCACGTTCAGGACGATCTTCTCCCACATTTCTGGATCATGCGCATCTGTCGGCTGCAATGCGCGGTCAGCGGGCGTCCTTGAGGTACTCAGCCGTGGAGGCAAGCTTCGCGTACCCAAAGCCCAAGGCGGCCATGAATGCCGCGTGGACATCGGCGGCGCTCACCACCGTGCCGTTGAACTCCTGGTCGCGCGTCGCGCAGGCGTCATGCACCACGACACACCGATAGCCCAGATCGCTGGCCGCCCGTGTTCCGGCATCCACGCACATGTGGCTCATCGCGCCGCAAATGACGACTTCTTCAACCCCATGTTTGTCGAGGATCGCCTTGAGGTCGGTCTCCCGGAAGGAGTTGACGTGATGCTTGAGGACGACGGACTCGCCTTCGAGAGCGCGGACCTTCGCATGAATCTTCGCCCCCTCGGAGTTCGGGGTGAAAAACGGCGCCTCCGCGGATGGAAATTCGTGTCGCACGTGGACCACCAGATCCCCGGCGGCGCGGGCTGCCGCCAGCACGGCGGCGGCATTGTCCGCAGCCAGGTCCATCCCCTGCAGGGGCCACCGGCCGCCCGCAAAGTAATCGTTTTGGACATCGATCAAAACCACGGCTCGGTTTGGCATTGTGTCTTCCCTGGAACGCGGGCCTCGTGGGCTGGCTGGCGGTGCGAAGCGCGAATTTCGGATGGATATGAAGATTTTCGATTGTCGTGAAAGCGCTGCATCAGAAGCTGAATGTAGGCGATTGCCGTGCCAACCGACAATCGGCTGCACGTTTCCGCTCATTGACAAAGCGTGACATTTTCTCAAGTCGATCGTCAGGGAGGCCGATCAACAGAATTGGCGAACCCCTGCTTGGTAACTTGCGAATTGAATGGCATGAGTCCGCCCGTTGCCCTTGATGACTCCTACATCCCGGTGGCGGTGGCAACGCTCATTCCCGCCACCGCCACGCCGTTTTCCCTCTTCCTGCGGGATGATGCGCGCTATCGCCTGTTCCGCGACGCGAATTTCCCTTTCGATGTCGAGGATCGCGACCGGCTGCTGCAAAATGGCGTCACGCGCTTGTATGTGACGAACGGAAATCTGGACCGGTACAAGTCCTACCTGCGGACGCAGTTGGACGGTCTTCTGGCCGATGAGACCTTGCCGCCCTGCGAGCGCCTGGGCGGGCTCAACGAGGTCGTGCGGAATGTGCTCCAGGAGGATTTTGCCTGCGGCGACTCCGCCCGGATCGTGAACTCGGCCAAGACTCTGGCGGAGCAGACGGTGCAGGCCATCTGCAACACCGACGCGGTCGCCAGCGACCTCTTCAGCGTCATGCATCACGACTACCAGACATTCACCCACTCGGCGAATGTCACCTACCTCAGCGTTTTTCTGGCTTCGCAACTGGGGTTGGCCGTGGACGACCTGCCGCAGATCGCGGCCGGCGCGCTGTTGCATGATCTCGGCAAGCTGCAGATCTCCGACCGTATTCTGAACAAGAACGGCTCTTTGGATGTGTCGGAGCTGGCCGTGATCAAACGGCACCCGACCGCCGGCTTTGAGGTGCTCTGCAAACGGTCGGATCTGTCTTGGGGCCAGTTGATGATGGTGTATCAGCACCACGAGGACTGGCAGGGAGGCGGATATCCGGTGGGAAGCGTGGGGGCCGAAATCCATCTTTGGGCGCGAATCTGCACGGTCGCCGATGTTTTTGAGGCGTTGACGGCGAATCGCCCCTACCGGAAGGGAATGCCACGGTCTGAAGCCCTTGGCCTCATGCGGGGCCGGATGAAGGACAGATTTGAACCGGAAATTCTGCAATGCTTCCACACGGCGATTCAACCCAGTTGACGCGACTGCTGCAGACCCTTCCCTGCCGCGTGGCGATTCCGGACTGGTATCTGGCCTTGGTGGGGCGCGGAACCAACCCGTCACGGACACTGCCCGACGAGCGGCGGCGGTTCACGCGGTTCAATTTTCCCGTCAAGGCGGTCATGACCTGTGGTGGGAATCTGCCGGCGCTTCCGCGGACGACCGAGCCGCACGTGGTTTTGTGCAAGGACCTCAGCCGCAGCGGAATCTGCCTGCTGCACGCGGAACAACTGTACCCAGGGGAGGAAATTCTGCTCTGGCTGGCGACCGGCCGCAAAAAATACACGGTGCGCCGCTGCCGCAGGCACCAGCCGCAGTGCTTCGAAATCGGGGTCCAATAAAGACCATGGCTCCCTTTTGAGTCATTGTCATCGCTGTCGGACAAGATTTCAGGAACCGTTCGCAGCCGATGCAAAAACTGTGGCCATTTTGCGAGCAACCAATCCTGGCAGCAAATTCTCCCGTAGGCATCGCCGAAACTTGCCACCTCGTTGTCGTGACTCGTCCGAAACAAATCACTTTTGTCGAGAACCTGTCCCGCCGAAATTCAAACCGCCATCATCCGGATGAAGTGCTTTCGGCCGCGCTCCGGGGCTGTGCCGCGCTTCCGTGACGCCGCCGCGGGCTTCGACTATCATCGGTTTGCCGGCTTGTCATTGGACGGGAGCCGGCCTGCGGTCACACACTTTGGATCCATCACGGCGGAGCGGCGGCATGATTCAAACTCGACGGATCTTCGGCGGGGTCGTCTGTTTATTGGCAGCGTGTGCGACGTTGGCGTTGGCACTGCCGGGCCGCGCAGGCGATGCGGCGACCGAAGCCACGGCGGCTCAGGGACGGCTGTCGGACGATCTCAAGTATCTCGCCAGCGACGAGCTGGAAGGCCGCGGTGTGGGCACCAAGGGGCTCGACTTGGCGGCCGACTACATCCGTGACCAGTTCGCCAAGGCCGGGTTGGATGTCACACGAGTCAATGGCGGGGCCTTCCAACCACTGACGATGACGATCGGCTCTTCGCTGGGCACTCCCAACCAGCTTGTGTTCAACGGTCCCGAGGGCAAAAAGATTGAACTGGCGCTCTCCAAGGAATTCACGCCGTTGTCCTTTGGCGGCAGTGGAGCCATCAGCGGTGAACTTGTGTTTGGCGGCTATGGCATCAGCGCGTCCAAGGAGAATTACGACGACTTCGCGAACATCGACATCAAGGGCAAGGTGGTGGTCCTGATGCGCCGCGTGCCGCAGCAGGCGAATCCTGACGGGCCATTCAGCGGCCACAAGGGCGGTGCCCACGAGGCATTGTTGTCCAAGGTCAGTAATGCGATGGGCCGTGACGCGGCGGCGGTCATTTTTGTCAGCGACCCCTACTCGGCACGCAACGAAGTCGCCGAGGCTCAAAAAATGGCCGGCAAGCTCGCAGAGGCTGCGGCTGCTGCAACGGAGGAATTTTTGGCGGTGGATCCCGCCGATGCCGCAAAGGTCGAAGAGGCACGAAAGAAACTCAAGGAAGAGCTGGCCAAGTACAAGACCGCCAAGGGGCATGTCGACCAGGGCGAATCGGACACACTGCTCGCCTTCAACTATGGCGGCAACGACTCCATGCGATCGGCCCCGATTCTGCACATCACGCGAGCTGCGTGCGATCAGTTGCTGAAAGCCTCCCTGAACAAGACGCTCACGCAAATCGAAGCTGACATCAACAAGGATTTCAAACCGCAGTCGGCAGTCCTCACTGGTTGGACGGCCAGCGGACAAACCACGATCGAACGTGAGAAAGTCGAAGTTAAGAACGTCATTGGCGTTCTCGAAGGTGAGGGGCCGTTGAAGGATGAGACGATCGTCATCGGTGCCCACTACGACCACGTGGGCCGTGGCGGCGCGGGCTCGCTGGCTCCCGGCTCGAAGGAAATTCACAACGGAGCCGACGACAACGCCTCGGGAACCGTCACCCTGCTGGAACTCGCCCGCCGCTTTGGAGCCTTGAAGGGAAAGCTGCCACGTCGGCTGGTCTTCATCGCCTTCACTGGTGAGGAGCGCGGCCTGATCGGTTCGGCCCACTACGTCCGGGAACCGGTGTTCCCGCTCGACAAGACCGTGGCCATGATCAACATGGACATGGTCGGCCGGCTGCTGGACGACAAGCTGACCGTCTTCGGGACGGGAACATCGCCAGGCTTCAAGGATCTCGTGGAAAAACTGGGCAAAGAAGCCAGTTTCACGGTCATCTCCAAACCTGAAGGCTTCGGACCGAGCGACCACTCCTCCTTCTACAAAATGAAGATCCCCGTGCTGCATCTGTTCACCGGCACCCACACCGACTACCACCGTCCCGGTGATGACTGGGAAAAGGTGAACTTCCCTGGGATGCAGCGGATTACCGATCTGATCGAACGTCTGACAAACGACGTGCTCAACGGCCCTGAACGTCCGGCTTATGTCGCCGTTCAAGGCCAGGCTCAAATTGAACGCTCGGGCAGCCGGCCCTACTTCGGCAGCATTCCCGACTTCGGCACCGACAAGCCGGGCTATGCGCTTGGCGGCGTGGCTGGCGGCAGCCCCGCCGAGAAGGCGGGGCTGAAGGCCGGCGACCGGATCATTTCGCTGGGAATGACCAAGATCGAGAACCTGGAAGATTTCGACCTCGCCCTCCGCCGCTTCTCGGCGGGAGACACGATCGATGTGACCGTGATGCGCGGCAACGACAAGGTGACCGTGAAGCTCACGCTGGACAAGCCACGGGGTTGATCGGCACAGCAAAATCTCAAGGGACACGGACTCTCGGACCATGGCTGCCGCACAGTGCCCCGTCTGTTTCACGCCCCTTGAGATTCGAACTGTTACGCCGTGCTTGGTGTGTGGTGCGAACGACGAACACCCGCTCATGGCGAAGTACCAAGCGTTTCGACTTCCCAACGAAGAGTTGATCGTCCTGTGCAAAGGCTGCCAGTTGGAGGAGTTCATGGTTCCGGGAGGCTGGGGCTTTCAGATGTTTCCTGAGGAGCAGTTTCCTCTCGACGCCTTAAGCCCCATTCCGGAGCAGGTCGCAATTGAACCAGCAACCGACAAATATTGTCCGGAATGCAAGCTGCGGTACAGTTTTCTCAAAATCCTAGCGGAGTCTGGCATCTCGGGCTGAGATCAATCTACAAAACTGGCGCGGCGAATTTTATGGAGCGAAGCGGCAAACGTGGAGCTAACGCGATCGTGACACATGGCCGACATCCTCGAAGCCCTGGCGCGAGCTATATTTGGAATCATTCTCGAATGTGTCTTGCAAGGCACGGGCCACATCATCCTTCGACTGTTCTTCGGTCCGGCAGACAGAGACTCAAACAGTGAAGTATTGGTGGGGTTGCTGTTTTGGGTCGGTATGGTGGCACTGATCATCACGATTGCCATTTGCTGGTGAAGAGACCGGGAGTTGACGGGGACAACAAAGCGGCCGTCGCTTCGTGCCTGGCCGCTTCGCAGACACAGGCCGTTCAGTCAAAGAAAGCATTTACGATGATCGCCGGCACGGTACTCGCCGAGATGCTGCGAGAAATGGGGATCACCCACGTGGTGTGGCTGCCCGACAGCACTCTGGGTCAATGGGAAACCGCGCTCGATTCAGCGGCGGAATTCAAGCTCATCCGCGTGGCTCGCGAGGCGGAAGCATGGGCAGTGGCTAGCGGGCTGTTTCTCGGCGGAGCCCGGCCGCTGGTCATCATGCAGTGTACAGGATTGTTCGACTCGGGCGACTCGCTGCGGAACGCAACGATCGACTACGAACTGCCGCTGTTCGCCATCATCGGCCAGCGCAACGGCTTCAACCCGGAAGTCCGCGACTCCGCACGCGACTATGCCGAGCCACTGCTCCGCGCATGGGGCCTGTCCTACCGCACCATCGCGCGGCCCGACCAGCTCAGCGAACTGTCGACCCACTACAAGGCTTGTCAGGCCACGCGCCGCCCCGGTGCGATTTTGCTGGTTGAAGGCGGCGCGTGATCTCTCCTGACATCATCCGAGATCGCCGTTGATATTGATCCACGTCCGCTTGTCGAACGATTCCAGCACGGCGTCAGCCACCGCTTGGGCACTGGCCCCATGATCGAATCCGGGCACGCAGTCGCTGCCCTCGACAATGGCCGAGACGAACTCCCACATCAGGTCGTAGCGGAAGACGGTGCTGGGCACGCCCTGTGACGGGTCGCGCGGACTTCCGGCAGGGGCCAGAAACTCGCGGGGAACTTCTACCTTCTTCAACGATTCGCCGTGTCTGCCCACGAGAATCGTGTTCGGCTCCTTGAGCTGATACACAGCCGTGGCTTCGCTGCCGTTGACCTCGGCCCAGTCGTGGCCGAAGCCATCGAAGTGGTAGCCCTTGGCGAGCGTGGTTCCCTCCAGAACACCAACGCCACCGCGGGCAAACTGGCAGATCAGGGCCGACCAGTCGTCGACTTCCGAGGGCGGGCAGGCACTGCCGTCCGGGTTCTTGTCGCGCGGGGCGAACTGAGCCACGGCTCCACAGATGGCGGTCATCTGGCCCATCAGGTCCTGGGCATAGTCGATGCGGTGAATGGTCATGTCGAACAGGTCGCCCGCACCCGCAGTCTTCTTGTACTGCCGCCAAGACCAGCTCGTCTCCGGCCAGTCCAAAAACCGCTGGCTGCGAAAATGCCGTGGCACACCCAGGCCACCCGAGGTCAGCAGGTGCCGCAGGTAGATCATGGAGGGGGCAAAGCGGTAGGTGAATGCCGTCATGTGCCGCAGGTTGCGGTCGCGGGCGGTGCGGTACATCAGGGCCGACTCGGCGAAATTCAGCCCCAGCGGTTTCTCGCACATGACATGCTTGCCGCCTTCCAGGCACGCCAGCGTGATTGGCAAATGCGTGTGGTTCGGCGTGCAGATGATGACCGCATCAATGTCCGGGTCGGCGGCGATCTCTTCGTATTTGGTGGTGCTTTTCGTTGGTCCCCAGTCCTGCTGCCGCTTGGCGAGGAGCGCCTCGTTCGGGTCGCAGGCGGCGACCAGCTTGGCGCGGGGGTCGAGCTTGATGCCGGGAACATGGTGATAATCAGCGACGGCACCAGCGCCGATGATGGCAATTCGAACAGGTTGAGGCATGTGTACAGGCTTGGCGTGCATGAACGGGGAAACCGTTCAGACGTTAGCCACGGCCTTGGTTGATGTAAAGCCGGCGCTGGTCCTCGAGAGCCGCGAACCACGGCGGACTACGCCGCCCGTCGTCGATGAAGGAGCGCATGCTGGTCCACCAGATCCGCCAGGCTTTGCTCTCGCTGTCGAATTTCGACAATCAACGAAGCCGGGATCGTCGTGACCACCGATCGGTCGAGCGCGGTCGCTTGTCTGAGCGCTCGGGCGGCCTTGGAATACTCGCCCGTCGCGGCCCAGACCTTCGCGGCGAAGACCCACAGGGCGGGAAACTCCGCTTCAGCCGTGAGGTGTTGGTTGAGCAGACGCACCGCCTCGTCAGACCGCTCCTGCTGCAGGTGGATGGTGCCCAGAAACAGCAGGGAACTCTCCCGGATCATCTGCTCGATCGCCCGCAGGTGCCGTGCATGGCGGTCCTTGGCGTAGGCCACGATCTGCTGCATCATCCGTTCATAGGCGAATCCGGTATCCTGGAATTCGCGGGAGAACAGCAGATCCTCGGCG
The DNA here is from genome assembly GCA_021732845.1 of Planctomycetaceae bacterium. Taxonomy (GTDB): domain Bacteria; phylum Planctomycetota; class Planctomycetia; order Planctomycetales; family Planctomycetaceae; genus JAKFUF01. Next base: position 31,524 of record JAKFUF010000064.1, read on the forward strand.
ACGTACCGCAAGCCGGCGGTTTCTAGAATTCGCGCGAAGTGCCTGGACGCTCCCGTCAGATCTGCTGCTTCAAACGTGAGGCGGGCCAGATTGAACTTCGCGGCCAACCGGTCGGGGAACTGATTGGCGAGGCGTTGATAGCCGTCGATGGCGTTTTGCAGCAGCATGCGCCGCCGTTCCAGGCTTGGCTTCGACGGCGGTGCCGCCTTGCTGACCGAGGGCAGCAGGTCGATCCCCGTCAACCGGCGGAAAATTGTCAGCAGCCGCGTGGTGCCGCGGATTCGTAGAAACTCGCGCTGCAGCCTGCGGGCCACGCGCTGCGCAAAATGGCGGGCCTGATGCGTGTGCGTCGGCTGGCCGTTCGCCTGCAAGGGGGGCAGCGGATACATCCCCTCCAATACATACGAGGACACCCACGATTCATTGACGGCGTCCAGCCGGGCATAGTCCTTCGAATCTTTCCACCGGTCGCGAAAGCCGTTTTGCAGTGCGGCCAGCTTCGGCAGCGAGTTGTCGAATGCTCCCAAAATGCGCCAGGGCGAGCGGTTGGGCCAGCGCAGTTCGCCATACACCGGTTCGCGCGTTCGCTGGGGCTTCTGCAGATTCTGCGTCAGGCAGAATGCCAGAAAATGAAAGTACCGTTGGATGCAGTGTTCGAGGTTGAACACCTGCGCCACGCGCTGGCTGCCAGCCCGCGCCAGGTCACGATACTTATCATCCCACTGGTCAATGACCCGCGTGAGGACTTCCATCGCGTTGTCGGGCCGGTAGGGGATCGCTCCGTCCTCCTCCGACAAGAACAGCCCGAGTTCGCCGCCTTCCTGGTAGATGGCACAGGTGCCGACGCTGATCGCTTCGATCGCCCGGCCGTTGATCAGCCCCCAGCGATGGACGCAGGTGAACGTGGCTTTGGCTTGTGCCAGCCGTTCGTAGTAGTTGGCCGTGGTCGTGTAGCCGTCGAGCATTTCGACTTTGTAACGCGCGGGGAGCTGGGCCACGTCGTACAGGTACTCGGCCTTTTGCTGCGACAGCGTGAACAGTGTCCCCGAAACGAAAACATCCGTCGTCCGTGGCTGCGCCGCCATACGACTTTGCTCCGCGCTCGCCTTCCCCAGACCCAGCAATTTGGGGAACACAAAGGCCCGGCCGGTCAAGCGGCGAAAGTCGTCATGGTCGGCACTTCCCAGAGCGATCGTGGCATCAAACATCTTCAGAAAATGACCGCAGTGATGAAAATGGCGGTCGAAATCCTGCGTATGGCAGACGGTCGGAAACGGTGCGTCTTCGATGCCGATCGGCGGCGGATAGTCCTCCACCATGTGCGACAGAAACAGGTCCGGCTTCCAGCCCGCTGGCAGCCGCTCGAGCACTTGCGCCAGCGTGGTTGTGTGGTCGATCACCACGTCGGCATTCGACCAATACCCCACCGTTTTGATGTCCGCCTGCGGAATCGCCCGGAATGCGCCCACCACGTCGTAGTCGGGACAGGCGGGATCTTCCCGCGCCTGCAGGAGAATTCGAAACTTCTTCCGCCGTACCAGCAGTTCCAGATGTCGGGCCTGCGGTCCCCAAACGGGATCGTTGACTTGTGCGAGGAGCTGCTCGGCGCGGCCGCTGTCGCCCAAGCCCCAGTGCCCAAAGGCGGCAAAGAACAGGGCACGGGGAGTGGTCAACGGTTCCAGCAGCGGCAGTCCGCGTTCATGGTTGCCCAGCAGGACGAGGGAGCAGCCCCGCAATTCGTCCGCATCGCTTTGCAAAGCGGCCCGGGTGTAATCCCCTTGGGAGAACGCAAGCTCCGCTGCTGCTTCGTCTTTTGTCGACCACTCGGCGATCTTCAAAGCGTTGATCGACTGTTGCGCCGAAAGCATCGTGCCACTCCTCGCGAGCCATCCTTGCCCATCTCGCGGAATTCTACGCGAGAAAGGAAGATCCCGCCAAGAGCGGTCGGCACGCGGTGCAACACGCGGCTGGATCAAGGACTTTCGATTGGCTCCCGGCGCACTGCCTGCGTTAGTTTCTCGACGGAGCAGCACCAGCCGTCGGCGCGCGGTCTGGGTCTTTGCGGCGTTTCTTGGGTTTTGCCGTTTCAGAAGGTTCGCGTTTGCCGAGGCCGCCGAGGAAGCCACGCAGGGCGTCGTCGAGCTGGGGCAGGGTGCGGATGCGGGCGGTGGGCTTGTTGATCGTGCCCTCGACGGAGACTTCGAGCCAGCCACGCGTGGCTTCTTCAATCGCCTCACGCACCAGCGGAATGATGATCCGGTTGCGGCCGTTCCGCGAATAGAAATGCAGGCCAACGTTGCCTTCGAACCGCACGAACCCGCGGCCCAAGAGACTCATCGTATCGCCAATCAGTTCGATGCGGCGAAACAGGAACTGTCCGCCGCCGACATCGAAATCAAACCCGGCGGTGCGGAACGCCGTTTTGTCGAGAGGGGCGAAACTCGGAATGCTGAGAATCGCCACGAAAATCGGCAGTTCGTAAAGGGCTGCCGGACTGATCAACAGCCGCCCTCGGCCCTCCAGCTTGTTCGCCGAATTGCCGCTGCCGAACAGATCGACCCAGCCGTTCATCACCCCCTTCAACTGCTTCTGTCCGGGGAGGTACAAGTCGGAATAGCGCTCAAGCAGGCCGCCCGCCAGGGTGATGCGGACATGGTAGGACGGTTTTTCCTGAAGTTTCACCACACCATCCAGCCCCAGCAGGCCGCCGACAAACTCCGCGGTCATCCGCCCCTCATTGTCCACCGGCGGGCCGCCGTCGAGCTGGTGATCGCCGTTGACCGCCACCTTGGAACCAATCACGAGTTGGTTGCCGTTGACGGAGACCGGCCCGCGGACTTTGAGCAATTGGTGCCCGCGGAAAGTGATGGAGTCGAGGTCAATCGTGCCCTTGGCGGTGACATTCTCGCCGTCCCAGTTCCCCTCGATTCGAGCCCGGCCGAACACATCCTCCAGGTCGACGCCAGCGGTGAGCGCCGTGCCCGAATGGATGACTTCCAGATTCCAGGCCGCGGTAATGACCGTTTCCTGTTGCCCCTGCGTTCCCAGGAAGTCGATCTCTCCCGTCAGGGAGACCTTCCCGCGCGGGTCGAGGCTTTCAATGACTTCACGCAGGGTCTTGGGAAGTGCCTTCCGGAAGCGGCGTTCGGGATCGAGGTCGTCGACGACGATGTTGGCGAGGTTCACGCGCCACGCCGTGGGGTTCGAAAAGTCTCCGCTGCCGGTGAACACAACGCGGGTTTCGTGGTGCCGGCCGCTGAAGGATTTGATCCGCAGCCAGCCCGGACCGACCGTCACGTCAGCATTGACGCTGTCGAGCGGGTACGGAAACGACTGCATGAGCATCGTGCCATCGTTGATTTTGGCATTCATCTGGATGGACGGGGTACCGCCTTCGGTCCAGTCGAGCTGCGCCCGGATGTTGACCTTTCCGGTTGGCGAAAACTCCCGCCACAGCGTCTGCCACTGCTCGGTCAGTGCGCCCTGCAATTGTTGGTCGATCGGCACATCCGCAGCATACACCTTCAGCAGAAGCTGGCACCGGCCCCGGGGGTCGGCACATGTGCCCGCAGCAGCACGAATGACCGCCCCTTCATGACGGGCCGTGATGTCGCTGATTTTCCAGTCGAGCCCCCCGCCCTCCAGCTTCGCTGAGAGATCCGACAGGGCATAAGGGAAAGACTTTGGTGCGGCAGTGCAGTTTCGCAGTTCGGCGACAATGAACGGAGTATAGACCTCATGCGGTCCGGCGGGGCGGGAGATGCGTACATGGCCGCTGAAAGTGCCCGCAATCCGCAGATGATCAAGAATCGCCTGCACCTTGGGGACGCAGGCATTCCGCAGACGTTCGTCGATTCTTAATCCCGTGCCCCGAATGTCGAGGACGACCTCGCCGTCTGGACCGGGATTTGTGATCTTGCCCGTCAGTGTCACTGGCCGGCCGCCGGCAATGCCATGCACGTCCAGGTCGACTCGTTCCTTGCCCGTGATGGTCACCCTGCCAGCCACGGCATCGACGTGATAGGGAAAGTTGGCATGCTCGACGGTGCAGTTCTTGAGCGTAATGACGCCGCCATGTTTCCAGGGTGTTGTGCCGTCGCTTTGGAAAAGAACCTGCAGATCGGCCTGACCCGTGGCGTGGAGGGCCTGATACGCCCGGGCCAGCCCTCCCGTGAGGCAGTCCTGCACACGGGAGTCGAGCGTGACATTGCCCAGGTTGAACTTGAGTTCTCCCGATGGGGCTTCACCGCCCACGAACACAAATCCCCCCATCGCCGCCGTTGTCTTGCCGTTATGGCCTGCCAGTTGCCGGATGGTGACCTGCCCCCCCTCGTAATCGACCCGGCCCTGCAAATCGTACAAGGGCCACGGCAGCAGCGGGTTGGTGATCTCGCCCGTGTGTAGTTCCACGCTTCCCTGGGCAATCAGCGCGTTTGGACCTTCGGGTTGTTCGAGCTGAAAATTGAGATCGGCGGTCGCAGCCAAACCCAGGTCGCGCCGTGGCTCAGCCGGCTGGTGCCGTTCGGTAAGCAAATGCTCCATCTTGGCCCGCACCGCGCCCAGTCCCTGCTGCACCGTGGGCGAAATCCCTGCCAGCAGGTCCACCAGTGCGGTCCCGATCTTCAAATCCTTGAATGTCCCTGTGGCCTTCCAGGTGGCGGAATCGCAGTCCCATTGGCCCTCGGCCGTCAGCCCGGCCGACAGGTCGAAACCTCCGGTCGTCTTGATCAGAAACTTGCGCTTGCCCGAGGGGATCAGGCGGACATCGACGTTGTGCAGGACAATTTCCGTCTTGGTCGCGTCGGGTGCCGTGACGGTGGCGCTCGCCGGGACTACTTCAAACCCCTCTTGGGCCTCGTCGATCCGATCGTAAGCCAGCGGTGCAAACCGGAGCACCAACGTGGCCTGTTCGATCTGAATTTCGGAAACCGGGCCATGGGAATGGGGGCGGGGCGGCAACCCCTCAATATTCCAATGCCCGCTGGAATCACGCTCCAGAACGACGCGCGGACGAAGGATCCGCACCAGTTCGATCACCGCTTCCTTGTCGACCAGTTTTTCCCGGTTGATGACGATCACCGTCTCGGGAATCTCCAGCAGAACTTTGTGTTCTTCGCCCACACGCAGCTTCGCGTCGCTGATGCAAACCCGCCCTTGATAGTCGAACCCAATCCGCCCCAGTTGAATGTCCCAACCGGGAGCGACCTCCTGCAGCTTGTTGACAAGTGCGGCGCGCAGAATGGTGTCGCTCTCGCTCCACAGTTTCCAGACATAGGCGCCGCCGCATCCGGCAGCGATGAGCACCAGCAACAGCATCCAGCGAAAAGTGCGGAATGTAATCATGCCGCCCCCTGCTTGTGCCACCCCTGCTGCCACTGCCACAAGGCACGCCATCCGACCGCCGACAAGATGCAGAGCGGATACTCGGCGGGGAGACGGTAGCGCAAGGACCCGACGAACACCAGATGAACCAGCGAGAAATAGACAATCGGGGCGAGCGGAACGCTCCAGGCCGCCAGCCGGCCGCGGCTCAGCCACACACCCAATGCCGCAGGCAGCATCGTCAGTACCCACGTGAGAGTCAGGACGGCGGCTGCGAGCGGATGCCCGAACTGATCGGCGCTGGGCCAGGGCTTCCAGAACCGCCAGAGCTTCACCACGGAAAGCCACGCCGCCCGGCCCGGGTTGTTCCGGGCGAAGTCCACGGCGGCGGCACGGTAATGCCGGTCGGCGTTGTACTCGGACATTGTTTTGTAGACGCCGTCGCGCTCCACGAATTCCATGTGGCTCGAACCGTCCGCGTTCGGATTCAAACCGTCATAGAGGCTCGGCCCCATCCACAGTGACGTGGGGACAAAATGACCTGTCACCCAGAAGTTGCGGACGGTCCAGGGGGCGAGCGCGGCTGCCAGTCCGGCCATCAACACCAGCCCTTGGACTGTCGCCAAAACACGATGCCGCGACAGCACCACGCCCAGAAACCAGAAGCCCGGACCAACCAGAATCCAGGTGGGCCGGACGAGTGTGGCCAAGCCGATCAACAGCCCGGCGAATAGTGCCACGCCAAGCCGCGGAGCGGCGGTAGACGCGTCGGCACGCCAGCCCTGCATGAGCCACGCCAGAGGAATCAGGCTGGCCGTGAGACACATGGCAAACAGTGTCTCGCTCAGCAGCAAGGCATTGAAACCCACGAGCGGCGGCGAGATGGCGGCCAGTGCGGCCGCCACGAGGCCCGTCGGAACATCGAACAATGTGCGGCCCAGCACAAAGACCAGGCCGCAGGCGATGGTGCCGACCACGGCCAGCAGTAACCGCTCCGCCAGAAGGTTCTCGCCGAAGAGGAGGATGCCAAACGCCAGTAGCGCGGGAAGACCCGGCATCCGCTCGACATATCGTGGTGGGTCGTAGAGCGCAAAATCCTGTCCCTGCGACAACTTGCGGGCCAGTTCCCAATACCCCTCGGCATCACCCGCGATCAGGCAGACCTGACCCGGCCGCAGCACTTTCTGCACGGCCAAAGCCGCGACCGCCCGCGCGGCGAAAGCACCGCCGAGTATCCAAAAAAGTCGTCCGGGATGCCTCGCAAATTGCATGGAACAATTCCTGCCTCGTATGGCGCGGAATCGTACAGCCAATGGCAAAACCCGGATAGGCGAGTTCGACAGTCCCCGAAACTTGCCAAATGGGATAGAATGGGTGCGCTCGGTTGGCGGACGTTGACATCTGAGATTTGACGTTTCCGACAAAAGTCCCGTCTCTGAATTCGATGCAATTTCAAATTTCAGATTTCAAATTTAACAGTAAAATGCTTTTTCGCAGTATCCACGTTGCGGGCAACAGTTACGTTCACACCATTGAAGCTCAGTCGACAGTTCGATGTCGCTGCACAAACTGTGAAATTTGAAATTTGAGATTTGAAATTGGCGTTTGTCGGATACGTCAGATTTGAAACAACTTTAGACATAAGTTCGATGCGAGATTTCGCAAACAACGACAGGTGCGACTGTGGCTGACGCGAAGAAATCTGACGACCCGCTCTCCAAGACCATCTGTTCCAACCGCCGGGCGCGGCACGAGTACGAACTGCTCGACGAGTTGGAATGCGGGATTGTGCTGCGGGGCAGCGAGATCAAGAGCCTGCGCGACGGCAAGGTGTCGCTGGAGGAAGCGTATGCCCGCGTCAAAAGCAGCGAACTGTGGCTTCTGGGTTGCGACATCGCCCAGTACCCGCAGGCGAATTTGATGAATCATGAGCCACGCCGCGAACGGAAGCTCCTGCTGCACAAGCGAGAGCTGCGGAAATTCGCCGATCTCGCCTCGCAAAAAGGGCTGACCCTCGTGCCCTTGGCGATGTACTTCAGTCGCGGCATCGCCAAAGTTAAAATCGCACTGGCCCGTGGCAAGCAGCTTCACGACAAGCGCGACCAGCTCAAAAAGGATTCCGCGCGACGGGATATTGAACGCGCGATGCGGCGATAGAGTGGATGCCACTGACAGGCAGCACATTTGCTTCAACCAGGTCGATCAGAGGTTAACGCCATGCCAGAATCAGTTTCCCGCCGGACGTTTTTGGCATCCGCGACTCTGGCGGCGCTGGCGGCAAGGTCTGAAAACTTGTGGGCCAAGGACGTCTCGTGGCTGGCAGAGGTCCAGCAGAGACCGGCTCACATCGACAATCCTCCCAGGTTGGCACCGTTGCTCAAAACGCCTGTCGGCGAGGCGATCAAGACTCTGGCCGAATGGAAAACGGAACGAGCCCGGCTGAGAGCCGCGTGGCTCGAGTTCCTCGGCCCCATGCCGGCGGAACGACCGCCCGTCAAACTCCAAATCCTGAAAACTGACGAGTTGAGATCCCCCGATCTGGGCGATTTTCAGCGTCAGTTGGTGCGCTACGACAGCGAAGCTGGTTTGCCGGTGGAGGCGTGGATCGTTCGTCCCCGGGGTTCAAGCCTGGAGACGCCAGCGGCGAAAGCCAAGGCCGGACTGGTGGCTCTGCATCCGACCAATGTCGCCACGATCGATGAGATCGCTGGAGTTGTGGGCAAGCCCGAGCGGCATCTCGCCGTGCGCCTCGCCCGTCGCGGTTTCACGGTCGTTTGCCCACGCTGTTTTCTCTGGCAGAACGCCAAAGACTACACGCAGGCCGTCAATGATTTCAAAACGCGGCACCCGCAAACACGAGGAATGCACAAGATGCTATGGGATGCCCAGCGCGGGCTCGATGTGCTGCTTGGTTTGAATGAAGTCGACCCCGCCCGGATCGGCGCACTGGGACATTCGCTGGGAGCCAAGGAGACGCTCTATTTGGCGGCGTTTGATGACCGCATAGCCGCCGCCGTGTCGAGTGAGGGCGGAATCGGCTTCAACTCCACGAACTGGGACGCGCCGTGGTATCTGGGCTCCGACTTCCAGGCTCAGGCCGGGTCGCTCAATCATCATCAATTGGTGGGATTGATCGCCCCCCGACCCTTTCTCTTGCTGGGCGGAGAGACCGGTTCGGGGGCCGCCGACGGGGACCGCAGTTGGCCGTATCTTGCTGCCGCCCTGCCTGTATACCGGCTTTACAAGGACAACCCAAATGAGCCCGTCGCGCTTGGGTTGTACAACCACCGCGAGGGCCACACCGTCTCGGACAAGTCGTTCTCGCGGCTGGCGGAATGGCTGGAGGCGTATCTCACGGGATGAAGGCGTGACAGTCCCGTCACCCCGCGCAAATTAGCGTTTGCATGCGGTAAAACACCTGTGCGGAATGGCGCGACCACCAGGAATTCCGGAGAGAAGATTTCGCGGAAATTGATGGAGCGCGGTTGGGTCCAAAAGTGAGAATGGACTCGTGACTCACGCGACCGTTCCTCCGGCCGCCGCTGATGTCGCCGGCTCGATGAAGCCGGCCAATTTGTTCGATGCGCAACGCCGTGCGGCGATGGCATCAGACACTCCGGTCTGCGGTCCCCAGCGCAACACCGTGTGTGCAAACACCGATGTTTCTTCTTTAGGACCATGCTCATGTTTCAGGCCCTGCTGCGCGACGAAAACGGTTTCATTGTCTCCGCGGAACTCGTCCTGGTCGCCACGCTGACCGTCATCGGTCTGGTCGTCGGCCTCAGCGAAGTCCAGCATTCCGTCGTGGCGGAACTCAACGATGTGGCGGATTCGATTGGCAACCTCAACCAGGGGTTCTCCTACTCCGGCTTCTCTGCCTACAAAAGCAACGGCTGCCTCAAGGCCGCGACATTCGGGTCATCGTTCGGCGACTCCCAGGACGACTGCGACAACGACCAGTGCCAGATCTCGTGCGACAACCCGGCGCCCGAACAGCCCAAGGGTGGTCGGGGCCACGGTCACTATTAATGGCACCGCGTGATTCCGGGACGCCGCCAGCGGATCTGAAGTGAGCACCAGCGAGAGGATCCGCGACAGGCGTGTCGGAATCACGCAAAATATTACCCGTGAAAAGCAAAAACCCGCAGGACAAACGAATTTGTCCTGCGGGTTTGATTTGCATGACGGCCGAGAAGAAGGACGGGCCTCCGTGCCCTCAAGTCATCCTTGGTGCGAGGTTGGCTTGAAGTCTGGAAGTGAGACGTATTCCGAGTACGTCAGTGTCGATCTCCTCAAGGCCGGCATGCTGGTGCTTCCGGCGTGTGCGGTTGTTGATTCAGTTCATTCGCTCAGGTTCTTGAACAGCGGATTGAACGCCGGCATTTCCTCCCGCAGGTGGCTGAGCCACGCCTGGGGGTTCCAAATCTCGACGCAAACCGCGGCTCCCACCAACATCACTTCCCCCTCCGCCGGAACGTCCAGAAATTCCCGGAAGCCTTCGGGAATCACCAGCCGCGAACGGTTGGCCAGCTTCACCTGGCGGGATCTGGTGGAGAGCAGCCTTCCAAACCGCTGCACTTCATCCCACCGCTGTTCCATCCGTCCGGCCTGCATCTTCATCTTGATCAGTTCGACGCCGCTGTCGAACCGCTCCTGCCACTCCGCCGACCGCCACAGGCTCAGGCAGCCAGACCGCTCCTTGGAGAGGATCGTGTCGCCATCGGCGGTGGAGATCGGATCGGCCAGTTCGGCTGGCAGCGTCAACCGGTAGCGTTCGTCCAACACACGGCGAAACTCGCCGGTGATGAACTGCTGGGTGGTTGCCATTGCACTGAGCCACGGTTGCGGACGATCTGACACTCCTGCCTGCCCGCGGACGGACAGGCCTTCGTGATCTGCCTTTCCAACATAATGGGCGTGAAACCCACAGTCAATCATCTGTCAAAGAGCAATTGGGCACGAAACCCACTGAGATCCGAAGGTACCGCGGCCATCGGCGATTCGCAACCGATTCTTCCAGCAATTTCGGATTTTCCGGGATTCCGGTCTGCGGGAGATTGCCGCCGCCTGAAACGGGTTGGGCTTGAAACCCACGCCAGCCAATCTTTTTGCCCGCCTCGTGTTCACGACCTAGAGTTCAGCACATCATGTTGGACATCCTGAACTGAGGTGATTCATGGCCAGCGCTCTGTTGAGTGGCTCAAGCCGCGGAGCAGCAGTTGCCACCGCTTTCCGCGTATTGAGGACTTCGCAGATTCGGCCTGGCGTCGTGCTGCGGCACGCCATCCACGACGAATCCAATGTGCTGCTGCTGGCGGCCGGAGTAACCGTCACTCCTTTGATCCGCGACCGGCTCATTCAGCGCGGCATCGACCAGGTGCTGGTGCATCCCGGGGAATTTCACCGGCTGACCAACCGTCACCCAGCGTTTGTTGAGCAGTCCCTGCCGGTCCCGTCCCTGCCGTCGAGCCTCGACCGTACGCCGTTCATGGAGCAGGTCAGGCGGCCCGGCACCGTCTATTACAGCCGCGAAGCGGCCCGCGAGATCGTGCAGCACCACGACCAGTCGCTGGTGCAAATGAAGGACATGTTTGCGACCTTGAAAGTCGTTCGTCCTTCGGAATTCGGCGCGATCCAGGGCCTCTCCGTGGAGAGCCTGGAGGAGATCTCACGCGACATCGACCTGTTTGTGATGCTGGGGATCATGCCGGACCCCAACGATTTCCCGGCGCGGCATGGCCTGCATACCGCCATGCTGGCGATGAGCATCGGCACCAACCTGGGTCTGGACCGCGTCAACCTCATCGCCCTGGGCACCGGCTGCATGGTGCATGACATCGGCATGAGCCGGCTGCGGCAGGATCTGATCCGTAACGACAAGCCGCTGACACCGGCGGCATATCTCGAACTCTCGAAGCATCCCGGCATCACGTACGACATGCTTCAGCACGTCGATGCGTATGCCGGGCTGGCACGGCTCATCGCCTACCAGGTCCATGAGCGCTGCAACGGCACTGGCTATCCTCGTGGGCGGGAAAAGAACCAGATTCACCCGTTGTCGCGGATCGCGGCCGTCGCCGACACCTACACGGCGCTGATCTCTCCACGGAGCTTTCGACCGCCCCTTCTGCCGTATGATGCCGTGAAGGAGCTGTTGAAGGGTGTGCAGAATGGCCTGTTCGATACGATCGCCGTCCGCGGCCTGCTCCAAACGGTGTCGCTGTTCCCGCTGGGCTCCTTCGTGGAACTGTGCGACGGGCGCGTGGGCCGCGTCGTGCGGTCAAACGTCCTTGACTACTCGCGCCCGATCGTGGAAATCGGCGGTGTCCTGGTCGATTTGAGCCAGAACAAAGAAGCCCAGGTCGTGCGGGCCATCCCGCCGACTGCTTGATGGGTTCATCGAGTCGCGGTGGGGAGTTCGGCCGCCCAAACTTATCCGCGGTTCTTGTAGGCCATCACTTTGATGATCGTGCGGGCCCGCTGTTCATCGATTTCGAGCTTTGTGGACAAAGTATCGACGAATTCCTTCTCGTCCGAGTCGACCGAGCCGCCCGCCATGACGATGTCCACGGCGTTCGCGAAGACTGTTTCATGCAGTTCGGGCGGAACGACCGGGCAGCAGACTTCCAGGAGCTTTTCCGGGCCGCCCTTCTTCAGAACCTTCAACAGCCGGTCAAACATCGACTTGAACTGCTGCGAAGTCATCCGCTGGTAGAGTTTCTTCTGGCCGAGAGTCAGAAACAAATTATCGGTCTCTTCGTCGGCGATGTGACCGTCGCAGGCGGACGCGCTCAGCAGAACCCCGGCAAACCCTTCTTGCGGACCAAATTTGGCCTGCGTCGACATCTCGTCGCCCAAGACATCATCAAACAAGGACATGTGTGGCCTTTCGTGGTCGCATTGATGGGAAAGACGTTCGCGAACGCGGAAAATCCGTCAGCCCTTGTTCTTGATGACCATCACCTGGGCGATCATCTTCGCGGTGCTCGCTTCAACATCCAAACCTTTGCGCAGCTTCTCGATGAACTCACGTTCATCTTGGTCGACCACTCCGTCGGCCAGGACGATGTTGCACGCATTGGCAAACGCCGCATTCGACAGCTCTTTGGGCAGCGATTCACAGCAGCCATCCATCAGGGCGTCGTGACCCTTTTTCTTCAGGACACCCAGCAGCTTGTCCATCACCTGGCCAAACTGTTTGCCATTCACCTTTTCAAACAGCTTCATCCGGCCAACCGCCGTCGTCAGATTGGCCGCCTCCTCATCAGAGATGTGGCCATCGCACGCGCTGGCCGCAAGTAGAATTCCAGCAAAAGCCTCCTGCGGACTCAGTTTCTTGGAGCTTTCCATGCCGCCAAACAGCGAGTCAAATAACCCCAAGATTCAAACTCCCCAGAAGAAGTGGAGGACTAGAATAGTCGTGATGGAGCTGGTGTTCAGAGCACAAAAACAGAATCTACCCTAATTTTTTTTCGTTCGCAATCGGCCACATCGACATTTCGACATTCGGTTTGCTCAATGCTTGCAATACGTGGGGATTTCGACTGCTCTGAGCCACCGCGCCGGCCGCGCCCCGCATCCTGGAGTTGACGCACCCAGGCTCGCCTGAGGTCTTGCCGCACCACAATCTGCCGCAAGCTGGGACCGAACACGCCGTTGAGAACGAAGGACCGCGGCAAGAATAACTGTCGAGTTTTGACGAGCCGCACAGCCAATGAGCCGGAGGGCCTTAGCCGGCCTTAGCCCGCCTTAGCCCCCGGTTGGAGGATGATCGGAAGACGCCAACGCCACGAACCGGACGCTAACGCGTGCCGGCTGATGAATCTGCCCTCAATCGGCCTCCATCCCGAGCAACTTCACCATGTTATTGTTGCCGCGATCCGAAGAAGGTCTTGTAGATGAGGCTTATGACCGGACAAAGAATAAAGCATGGCTGCAAGACGCTGACCGAAGGCCGGTCTTAGCTTAGGCAACGAGCAGAGGGGACCACGAATTTTGCCCCCTTGGGTTGCGATCCTTAGAGTCTCTGGTTTGGCTCCCATCTTTTCGCCGCGACCACCTCACTTCACCGGTGCCAGCGACTGGAAGCGGAACGTCCTCGTCAAGAACCGGTACACGTGAACGCCCAGTGGCTGCGGTGCCACATAAATCGATGCCCAGCCGGAAGCGTTCGAGACCAGCCGGGCGGAATGCGGGTCAAGGGCGATGCGGGCCTGATAGGCCACGCTGCGCGGGCGGGCAATGCCTTTCTCGTCAAGTTCGGTTGGCAGGTCGCCTTGCGCTGAAAGTTCCGTCGGGCTGGCAGTCAGTTCGACTTTGGAAATCTCGGTGACTTTTCCCGTCAAAATCGCACCCGGCAGTTCATCAGGGTGGAGCCGTACGATGTGACCAATCTGCACAAGGTCGACGTCGCCCTGATCGATGATGGCGATCGCCTCCAGGCGTTCGGGGTCGCCCACAACGCCGACCAGCGTGCCGGCGGTGAGCCACGCGCCGCGGTTGTGCTCGTCCAGCAGATTTCCGGACCAGGTGGGCAGGTCGAGGCCCTTCCGATCAGTTTGCTTCCACCGGGGCGGCATGATCTGACCGGCGGCGGGAGCCACGAGCGTGAGGCGGTTCAGGTCGCGCTCGCGGTGCGTCAGCCGGAGCCTCAGGTCATTCAAACTTTCCTGCAGCACATGGAGTTGTGCGGCGGCTTCCGGGTCCACGCCTTGGCGGACTTTGGCGTTGGCATATTTGCGCTCCAGTTGTTCAATCTGGCCCCGCAGCTTGGCCACATCCATCTGAATCTCGGCATTGTCGAGGACCGCGACGCGATCCCCTTTCTTGACCACACTGCGCTCCGGAACAGTCCAGGTCAACGCCCCCGCCACAGGTGCATAAATCCGCGTGGCATCTTTGGGCTGCAGCAAAACAGGAGCAGTCAGGGGATAGGAAAACGGGATGCCCAGAATCGCCCCGACGGCGATCAGCGTGGCTGCGGTTCGCACCCAAAATCGCGGCCAGGAGACGCCCGGCTGTTTCTTGGCCACGTTGAGGACCTGCATGGTTTGTATCGCCGCCGCCACGAGAGCACCTCCAATGGAAAAGATCCCCAGGGCGTCCGCGAGGACATCCAGCCGATACGGGTGCAGCCACTCCTTCATGAACCACAGGATCCCCAGCAGCACCACCCAGCGGTAAACAACCGCCAGCACCCCGTACAGCGCCAGCCAGTACCTGTGGCGGAACGGCAGCAGCCGTTCATGCTTGAGATCGACGTTCAGATAGAACCGCACGAGCCACTGCCGCAAAATCATCATCGCCTGTTCCCGCAGATTGGGAATCTCGGCGATGTCTGACAACAGGTAGTATCCGTCGTACCGCAGCAGCGGGTTGCCATTGAAGATCAGCGTGCTGACCGAACAGACAAACATCACGTTCAGGCACAGCGTGTTGAAGAGTCCGGGCTCGCTGAACCACCACAGCCACGTGCACACGGCGGCGAGCACGAGGTCCACGGCGATCCCCGCCGCGCTGACGGCGGCCCGCTGCCATTTGCTGGGCAGCATCCAGGCGTCGGAGACATTGCAGTACAGACACGGCGCGAAGACCAAGAGCATCAGGCCAATTTCGGGGCATTCACCGCCGTTCCGCCGCAGCGTCAGGGCGTGCCCAAACTCGTGCAGGATCTTGGTGACGGCGATCATTCCCGCCAGCAGAAAGACGTTGCGCAGCCCAAAGAAGGCCTGAAAGTCTGGCAGCCGCTGATACACCGTCTCCCATTGGACCACCACCAGAATGGCGGCCGACAACACCAATCCGAGGCTCAACACCTGCACGAGCGGCGAAAACAGCCACCGCAGGCCGGGTTCAATCCGCCGGAAGAGGGGTTCAGGGTCCAGCCCCCGAAACCGCAACGAAAAGATGTTCAGAAAGGAACCGAGCAGCTTCCGCTTCCAGGCGGCGACGTTGCGTTCGAGGAGCTGCGCCCCCTGCCCGGCCGATTCCGAATAGACGAGCCCTTCGTGTTGCAGCATCCCCACGAACCCCTGCAACTGCGTGGTCGTCAGCTTGCGGGGCGGAAACTCCCGTTCAAACTGCTGCCGCAATTCATCCAGGGTGATCGCGCCGTTGAGGCGCTCCAGCAGGAAATATTCCTCATTGCGGAGGTGGAAATACTTGAGCGTCACCGGATCTTTGATGGCCCAGTAGGGTCGCCCGGCGAAATCGAGCGACTGCACCACCAGATCAGGCCGCCGCCGCAGAGGCAGCGGCCGGTCACGGGCGGGCTTTGACGGTTGTGCTGGCATGCGGTTGGGAGCAGACACCAATGAAGGTTGGACAGGGCAAATCTACCACATTTTTCGCCCAATCCCCAACTTCCATGTTAGCGGTTAGCGGCAGGGCGCGAGTCCCCCGGTGATGGACCGGAGCAGGCGATCGAAATCGGTCACCAATCGGCTTGCGTCGGGCCGCCGCAGAATCATGCGAACAGGCCTTCAATCGGATCGGCCCGGTAAAGCTCGTGAGGCCGGCCGTCGAGGTCGGTCCAGGTCGACAAGCGCGGGATCTGCAGCGTGTGATAGATCGTGGCTGCCAGGTTCTCTGTCGTTTGCCGGTCTTGAATGGGGTAGGCGGCGATCTTGTCGGTCGCCCCGATGACCGTTCCGCCTTTGACGCCGCCGCCGGCAAAGAAGCTGGTCATCACCGGCCCCCAATGGTCGCGGCCGGCATCGGGGTTGATCTTCGGCGTCCGGCCGAACTCGCCCGACATCACGACGAGCGTCGAGTCCAGCCGCCCGCTGTCCGCCAGGTCATCCAGCAGGGCCGCGACCGCCTGGTCCATGTAGGGCAGCAGGTTGTCCTTGAGGTTCACAAAATTTCGGCGATGGGTGTCCCAGGACGAGTTCTTGCCCAGATTGACCTGCACCAGGGTCACGCCAGCTTCAACCAGGCGGCGGGCCATCAGCAGCGACAGGCCGAACTTGTTCTTGCCATAGCGGGCCACGATGGCCGGATCGGCATGTTCCACATCGAAAGCCGAATGCACCTTGGGATCGGCCAGCACGGCGATCGCCTGCTCGCGGTTACGGTCGACCTTGTCGAGCACCGCCCCCTGTTCCAGTTGCCGCTGCTGATTCTCGATGAACTGCAGGAGGTCCACCCGGCCCGCCAACCGTCCCCGCCCGCCTTCGGGCAGCGTGAGCGATGGTGCCTCGAAAATCGACGAGGAACCGTGTTCAAAGGGCGTGCCTTCGAAGCGAAAACAGTGCGGGCACGCTCCGTTGCCCAAGGCGCACGGCGCGGCCAGATGCAGGTGCCAGGCCTCGTGCTGTGCTCCCAGTTTGCCGGCGAACTGGCCGGGCCGCACGCTGCCAATTTCGTTGATGCTGGCCTCTGGCAGAACCGCCGCCGGCGGCAGATTGTTGCGCCCGCGCGTGGCATAGGTCACCTGCGAGGCGATTGACGGCCACTCGTTTGGGCTGGGAGACTTGGCCAGAACAAAACCAGCCGGAAAATCCAGCCGGCCGGTAAACAACATGTGGCACGCTTCACCATGCCCGTTGCTGTCGGTGGCGACGGACCGCACCAGTGCAAACCGCTCGCTGTGCCGGGCCAGCCGCGGGAGATGTTCGCAGATTTCGATACCGGGCGTCTCGGTGGCAATCGGATTGAACTCGCCGCGGACCGTTTCGGGGGCGTCGGGCTTGAGGTCAAAACTGTCCTGATGCGACAGCCCGCCGTTGAGGAAGATGAAGATGACCGATTTCTCGGGGGACGAACGCCGCTGTGCCTCGGCTCCCAACAATCGCGCGGCGGGAACATCCGCCATTCCCAAGCCCAGCAGACCGATTGCCCCGGCCTGCAACATCGTGCGCCGCGTGGCGCGTACCGGCGAGTGTGCAGCCGGTGCAAAGCCTCGGGGTTGCTGTTGGGACATTCTCCGCCTCCCCAAGGGATGGAACACGCCTCACGCAGTGCGAGAATAACCGATCAAGGTCTGTTGATGCAATGTTTGGTCGCTGACTACGATTTGCCGCCGGACGATTGACGCCGCAGGGCAATGCAAGGCGTCCGGAGTGTCGACGCCACGGAGACGTTGGAGGCGACAACAGTTTTCA
The DNA here is from genome assembly GCA_021732845.1 of Planctomycetaceae bacterium. GTDB lineage: Bacteria > Planctomycetota > Planctomycetia > Planctomycetales > Planctomycetaceae > JAKFUF01. Next base: position 48,950 of record JAKFUF010000064.1, read on the forward strand.
GACTTCGTAAGATGGATGGACCAGAGATCGCTCAATTCTCCTTGGAGCCACGCGCATGCCACTCTCTCATCAGTTTTCACGGCGGACACTGCTGCGCGGGTTGGGCGTCTCGATGGCACTGCCTTGGTTCGAGTCGCTGCGCGTCTGGGGTGATGAGCCACAGGGCCGGAACGCGGGGAGCGAGGCCCCGGTGCGGTTTGCCTGCTTCTTTTCTGGAAACGGCTACCACAGCAAGGAATGGTGGGCCAAGGGCAGCGGGAAGCAGATGGAGCTTGGCCGGGTGCTTGAGCCACTGAAGGACCATCGTGAAAAGCTGTTGTTCGTTCGTGGGCTCTATAACGAACAGGCGCTGAAGGGGAACATCCACAGCTCGCAAACGGGCAACTTCTTGTCAGGGGCGGCGCTGGCGGCTGGCGGGGCGATCCATTCGGGAACGAGCATCGACCAGGTACTGGCTCAGCGGATCGGCGGACAGACCAAGGTTCCAAGCCTCGTGCTGGCCTGCGAACAGTCAATGGCATCGGTTCACAAGAACTATTCGATGCTGTACAGCTCGCACATTTCGTGGAGTTCGCCCACGACACCAACGCCGCTGGAACTCTACCCCGCCCTGGCGTTCGACCGGTTGTTCAAGGACAGCAGCCAGCATGGCGACAAAAGTGTTTTGGATGCCGTGCTGGACGATGCGACAACGCTCAGGGGCAAGATCAGCAAGTCCGACCGAGTGAAGCTGGACGAATATCTCAACTCTGTCCGCGAGGTGGAGCAGCGGATCGAACGCGCCGGCAAAGACCAGCAATTGCAGGGTTGGCGGCCAACGCTCACCACGCCCAACATTCCGCGGCCGCCGGACGGCGTCCCGCAGGACATCGCCGAGCATATGCGGCTGATGTGCGACATCCTCGTGCTGGCGTTCCAGACCGACTCCACGCGGTTCTGCACGCTCAAACTGAACAACGACCACTCGTCGCTGCGGTTCCCCAACCTCAATGTCGACTACATGATCCACCACCTGTTGTCGCACACCGACGGCGACGACTGGCTGAAGGTCAACCGGTTCTTCACCGAACAGGTGGCTTACGTCGCCACGAAACTGCAGGCGATTCAAGAAGGCGAGCGGACGGCACTGGACAACTCGATCCTGATGTTCGGCTCCAGCATGATGAGCGGGCATCACGACGCGACGCAGCTTCCGCTGGTGATTCTCGGCAAGGGCGGCGGCACGCTGGAGTCCGGCCGCGTTCTCGACTACCTCGGAAAGCCCAACCGCAAGATGTGCAGCCTGTACCTGTCTCTGATGGCCAAGTTCGGGGTCAAACTGGATGAGTTTGGGGACTCCGGCGAACGGCTGGCTGAGATTTGACACAGCGAGAACCTTGCGCACCTTTCCGGGGCCAGAGTTGTCAGGTGCATCGAAAAGAGATCACGGAGAATGGACAGGATGAAAAAGGATCTGAAAGGATTGAAAAGGATCTGGTTTATCGGTCTTGCGCAAAAGCATCCTTGCTGATCCTCTTTCATCCTCTCCAATCCTGTCCCAAATCTTCTCCTGCATCGCTGGGCAAAAAATCAGGTGGCAGGGCATGGCTTTTGATGTGGGTTTGATAGGCTTTTTGTCTTCAACATCTGTCTTGACGGAATCTGGCGTGTGTGCAAAATACCGCCGCTTCAGGTGAGCCTCTCGTATTCGCGTGCAGTTGCCACAGGATGGCGGCGACGGTGCTAACGCCCACGCGTGCGTGTTCCAGATTGCAAAGGAGTGCAGGAACCGTGAAGAAATTGATGGCGTCGTTTGCCGCAGTTGCTGTTCTGGTGGGAGCGACCTACTTCGTGGGTTCGGCCACTGGACAGGCTCCTCGCGCTGCCACTAAGTCGGACCTACCCCACAAGATCGGCCTGATCGACATGGGCGAAGTGTTCAAGGAGTACGCAAAGTTCAAGACGCTCCGCGAAGACCTCACCGGCGAGATTCAGCAGAGCGAAGCCAAGGCCAAGCAGATTGCCGACGAAGTCCAGGTGATTCAGGAGGAACTCAAGAACCTCCAGCCGGAAAGCGCGGACTTCCGCGCCCGCGAAAAGAAGATCACCGAGCTGACCAGCGAATTCGAAGCCTTCCGCAAGAACACCCAGCGGGACCTGATGCGGAAGGAAGCCAAGATCTACCACACCGTGTACCTGGAAGTCGCCGATGCCGTGAAGACCTTCTCGGAGCACTTCCATTACACCATGATCCTGCGGTTCAGCCGCGAAGAACTGGACAGCAGCGATCCTCAGAAGGTGCTGGCGGGCCTCAACCGTCAGGTGGTCTACCACCAGAAGGACGACGACATCACCGACGGAGTGATCGAGTTCCTGAACCGGCCGACGAGCGGGACGCGTCCTGCACCAAAGCCGGACAGAGTCACCCCAGCCGGCGGTACAGCCCCAAACACGGCAAAGAAGCCGGTCAACAAGGCCAGCAACTGAGTCCAGACTCCATTCTCTCCCGGAATCTGCCATCGCGCAGATTCCGGGGTGGAGAGTTCATGCTCATCGGTTTGGAATTCTGACGAATTTCTTCGGGAACTCCGTCAGCTCGTCCCGTCAATTTGAGGCGCCCCCAGCGATGACACCGCGCTCCCAGCGGACCATTTCGCGCGCAGCAGAAGTCACCGGTTTCGGATTCCTGACCGGTGCCGATGTGCGGCTGACCTTTCACCCGGCCGCCGCCAATCATGGGATTGCCTTCCTTCGCACCGACTGCGACAGCGCGCCGATCCCGGCCCGCGTCGAGCATGTCGCCCCCCGCCAGCGGCGAACCGCCCTCTCTTATCGGGGAGTCACGGTCGAACTCGTGGAACATGTCCTGGCGGCTCTCGCCGGACTTCAAATCCACAACTGTCTGGTCACCCTCAACGCCCCCGAACCACCCGGCTTGGATGGCTCCTGCCGTCCCTTTGCCGAGGCCCTGTGGGACGCGGGCATTGTCGACCAGGGTGTGCCACGGGAGGCGATGACGATCCATCATGCGGTTCGGGCTGGCAGCCTGGAACAGCGGCAGTGGGTCGATGCCATGCCTGTCGGAGCAGACGCGGGGTTCACCGTCGAGTACACCCTCGACTATGGCCCGCAGTCACCGATCCAGCGGCAGTCGGCCCGGTACCTGGTCACGCCGGAAATTTTTCTGCGCGAGATTTGCTGGGCGCGGACGTTTATTCTTGAATCTGAAGTCGCGGCGCTCCGATCTCAGGGATATGGCCAGCGGGTGACCGCCGGCGACCTGTTGATCTTCGGCGCTCGCGGCGTGATCGACAATGCCCTACGGGCGGACGATGAATGCGCCCGCCACAAACTTCTCGATTGCATCGGCGATCTGGCGCTGATTGGCTGCGACCTGCGGGGAACAGTCTCGGCGTTCCGATCGGGCCACCAACTCAATGCAGAGACCGTCCGCCAGCTTCAGCAGTCCCACGCCGCGCAGCTCGCGCCCGTGGCCCGGCGGGCCGCATAAACCGGATACTTAACATGCACCCGCGCATCTCCCCGCTTGCCGATGTCGATCCCCGGGCCGAACTGGCGGACGACGTGTTTGTCGGCCCGTTCTGCGCGGTCGGCCCGCATGTGCGCATCGGCCGGGGCACACGCCTCGAGAGCCACGTGGTTCTGACGGGGCACACGACAATCGGGCAGCAAAACCGCTTCTTCCCCCACACGGTGATCGGCGGCGAACCTCAGGATTACAGCTACAGCGGCGCGCCCACGCGGCTCGTCATCGGCGACCACAATCTGTTCCGCGAAGGCGTGACGGTCAACCGCGCGGCGGAAAAGGAAGACCACGTCACGACCATCGGCGATCACAACATGCTGATGGCCAACGCGCACGTGGCTCACAACTGCTGCATCGGCAACCATGCCATTCTCGTAAACGGGGTGCTGCTCGGCGGCCATGTTCATATCCAGGACCACGCCATCGTCTCCGGAAATTCCGTCGTCCACCACTTCGCGACCGTCGGCACGCTGGCGTTCGTCAGCGGTGGCTGCCGCGTTCCCACGGACATTCCGCCGTTCATGCTCGCCTCCGGCAGTGACTCGCCGCAGATCACCACGATCAACGTCGTCGGCATGCGCCGCAAGGGGATCTCGGCCGACGTGATCACACTGATTAAGCAGGCCCATCGCCGGCTGTACCGCGAACACCAATCCCTGGCCCAGTGCCGCGCCCAATTCCAGTCTGAACTGGAGGGAGAGTTCCCGGCGGAACTCACATTGCTGCTGAACTTCGTGGAAAAGCAGCAGGCCGGCAAGCAAGGCCGCGCCGGCGAAGCCCGCCGCAACCAGCCCCGGCCCGTGGAAGACGCCCCATTGCGCCGCGCCGCTTAGTGAGAGCCAGACTTCCATTGAAGCGATTTTCGATTTTCGATTAAGGATTTTCGATTGGTTGTATGAGCGAGTCGCCCTGTCGGTTCAATCGAAAATCATCAATCGAAAATCGAAAATCAACCCTACTCCTTCGATCACTTGAAATCGTTCACCCATGCGACTCGCTGTCATCGGTACAGGTGCCCTCGGCCGGCATCACGCTCGGATCCTCTCTGGCATGGAGGGGGTGGAACTTGTCGCCGTCGCCGATGTCAACGCCGCCGGTGGCCAGCAGGTGGCTGAAGCCTGCCACACCCGCTGGGTGGCCGACTACCGCACCATCGCCGAAGAGATCGATGCCGCGATTGTCGCCGTGCCCACATTCGCGCACCACGCGGTGGCGGGCGATCTGCTCGACCGCGGCATTCCGTGCCTCATCGAAAAGCCGATCGCCCTCAACGTGGCTCAGGCCGAAGATCTGGTCGCACGGGCAACCAAACAAAACACTCTGCTGCAGGTCGGCCACGTCGAACGCTTCAACCCCTGCTGGACCGCGGCGCGGCCCTTTCTGGAACGCCCCAAATATATCCGTTCCGAGCGGTACAGTGCCTACTCATTCCGTTCGACGGACATCGGCGTGGTGCATGACGTGATGATTCACGACATCGACCTCGTCCTGAGCATCGCCGGTGCCCCGCTCAAGCGGGTGGAGGGCCTGGGTGTGTCGATCGTCGGCGGCCACGAGGACTGTGTGCAGGCACGGCTGGTGTTCCAGAACGGCTGCATCGCCGACCTGTCCGCCAACCGCGTGAGCCCCGTCCCCCGCCGCGGGATGCAGGTCTGGAGTGCCGCAGGGACCACCAGCATCGACTTCGCCGCCCGCGAGGTCGTGCATTATGCCCAAGGGGCCAATCTCAAATACGGCACGCCGCTGCCCGACCGCGCCCGCCTGCCGGGTGCCAATCTCGAACAACTCAAGAGTGAAGTCTTCGGACACTTCATCAAGCTGGAACGGCCGGTTGTTTCGACTGCCGACGCCCTGACGGGTGAACTCGCCGCCTTTGTCCACTCGCTCCGCACCGGCACGGCTCCCGCCGTCTCCGGCCCCGAAGCCCTTGATGCCATGCGGGCGGCGGAAGCGATCCTGGAAAAAGTCGCCACCCATCAATGGGACGGCTCCGCCGACGGTGCCATCGGCCCGACTCCGCATGTTGGGATGCCCTGGCGTCAGGCGGGCTGAGGCTTAGGACCGCGGCAAGAATAACTGTCGACTTTTGACAAGCCGTACAGCCAATGAGCCGGAGGGCCTTAGCCCCCGGTTGGAGGATAGTCGGAAGACGCCAGCGCCACGAACCGGACGCTAAGGGTCGGAGCAAAAATAACTGTGACATTTGTCTCCCTATCCAGCAGCGAACGCCATCAAGGACAGCGAATGAAGTTGGTGGTGAAGTCGACAGGGCTGGCGAAACGGTGCGGGAATCGTACGGTCATAAATTAACCACGAATTTTCACGAATCTTACGAATATCACGAATGATCAACTGGCATGGCTTCGCGGGTGATGGAATCCTGCGCGTTGTTATTCGTGACATTCGTCTTATTCGTGAAAATTCGTGGTTCCCCCTTCTCGTTGCCTAACTAAGACCGGCCTTCGGTTAGCATCTTGAAGCATGGTTTAGGACGGCGGCAAGAATAACCGTCGATTTTTGACGAGCCGCACAGCCAATGAGCCGGAGGGCCTTAGCCCCCGGTTGGAGGATGATCGGAAGACACCAACGCCACGAACCGGACGCTAACGCGTGCCGGCTGATGAATCTGCCCCCAATCGGCGTCCATCCCAAGCAACTTCACCATGTTATTGTGGCCGCGATCCTTAATCGAGATTTGGAGAGGATAAAAAAGATGAGGATCGGATCAAGCAGGGATCTGTGACTAGCACGTCCCTAGATTCTCGTTCAACATTTCTCATCCAGTCCTAATTCTTCCTCAGATCCACACTTCACGCCCAGGTCGTTCGCGGGCGTCAACCTGCTGGCCGTACCGTGCCACGGCCTGATGCCATACGGCCACCATGTAAAGCAAAACATTGCCTTTGATATTGTTTTGAGTATGATGGCCACGCTGGCAGACGGCCTGTTCCCGCACCCAATCTGCTACACTGTCATTGCGTAAACGCACCATTTCGATTCGGCACGTCCGCCAATCGAGAATCATCAATCGAAAATCGAAAATCACCTCGCGGAGCAGCTCATGGCTGTCGATCTCGCGGTCGTTCCGGTCGCGGGCCGGGGGACGCGGTTGTTGCCGCTGACCAAAAGTCAGCCCAAGGAAATGCTGCCCGTCGGCCAGAAGCCCGTGGTGCAGTATGTGGCCGATGAGCTGGCTGAAGCCGGGGTGCGCCGGCTGGTGTTCGTCACCGGCCCCGGCAAGGTGGCCATCGAGAACCACTTCGACATCAATGAAGAGCTGATCGCGCGGCTGCGTGAGGGCGGCCAGGAAGACATGCTGGCGAAGCTCGCCTTCGAACGTGAAGACTTGGAATATTTTTATACCCGCCAGCGGCGGCAACTGGGCTTGGGCCACGCGATTCTTTGCGCCAAGCAGATCGTTTCCGACCAGCCATTCGTCGTGGCACTGGGCGATTCGATCATCGGCCTGCACGCGGAATCGGATGTGGTGCGGCGGACGATTGAAATCTTCGACCGCGAACAGGCAGACGCGGTGATCGCGTTCGAAACGGTGCCACGACAGGACGTGGTGCATTATGGCATCGCCCGGCCGAAAGCAGTTCATGCGGATTTTTTCGAGCTGGAGGATCTGGTGGAGAAGCCCAGCCCCGCTGACGCACCGAGCTGTCTGGCTGTGGCCGGACGGTATGTGTTCCGCTCGTCGATCTTCAAGTTCATCGAAGAGACGCCGCCGGGCAAGGGGAACGAGATCCAGTTGACCGACGCCATTGGGGCGCTGCTCAAGTCAGGAGGAAAAGTGCTGGGCGTGCCGCTGACCAGCGGCGAACACCGGTACGACATTGGCAACTTCGCCAGCTATTTTCGCGCGTTTGTCGAGTTCGCCCTGCAGGATCCGGAATACGGAACCGCGCTGCGCGAGCACACCCGCCAACTGCTGGCCCGCCTGCCAGCCTCCGAATGATCTGCGGGGTGACTCATGAAAATCATCCGTCATGCCGCCTACGCGCGGGCCGGGCTGATGGGGAACCCGTCGGACGGGTACGGCGGCAGGTCGCTGTCGTTCACCTTCACCAACTTCCGCTCCACGGTGGTGTTGTACGAATGGGACCGGGTGGAGATTGTCTGGAGCCAGCAGGACAAGGGATCGTTCGCGACGGTCGATGAACTCATCGCCGATGTCGAGCTGAACGGGTATTACGGCGGCGTGCGGCTGGTGAAAGCCACGATCAAGCTGTTTGTGGAATATTGCCGCGCCCAGTCGATCGTCCTGCACGACCAGCCATTCTCCGTGCGGTACGACACCGATGTGCCACGGGGGGTGGGCCTCTCTGGTTCAAGCGCGATTGTCACCGCCACGCTCCGGTGCCTGATGGAATTCTACGGCATCCAGATTCCCCAACGCATCCAGCCCTCGCTTGTCCGCTCGGTCGAAAACGATGAACTGAACATTGCCTGCGGCCTGCAGGACCGTGTCGTCCAGGTCTATGGCGGACTGGTGGCGATGGATTTTGGCCCGCAGGCGATGGAAGTGATCAGTGGCTTTGAATGCGGTCTGTATGAGCATGTGGACGCCGCGCTGCTGCCGCCGTTGTACATCGCCTACGACTTGCAGGCGGCCAAGATTTCGTCAACTGTCCACACGCCGCTGCGGGTGCGGGTGCAGCAGGAGCCACGGCTGCGGGAGATCTTGATGGAGATCGCCGGCTTGGTCCCGCAGGCGTGCGATGCGCTCCGAGCCCACGACCACGAATGGCTCCACGCCCTGATCAACCGCAACTTCGACCTGCGGACGCAGCTCTACACGATCCCCGAGCGCCAGTTGGCGATGATCCGCACGGCCCGCAGCACCGGCGCTTCGGCAAAATTCGCCGGCTCCGGTGGAGCAATTGTCGGCTCTTACCTTGACGTGGCGATGTACGAAGACCTCCGCCGCGCCTTGACCCAGGCGGGGGATTGGTGGATCGTAAAACCGGTTCTTGGACCGGAGCATTGAGCCGCAGGAGTCGCCGTTCAGGTTGAGGAATCCTCAAGCCCGCCCGCATGCTCTGGCGAATGTCGCCGGTACTGGCGTAGACTTACGGTGAACTTGGAATACTTGCTGTATCTTCCGCGGTGCGTTGACTGTCCCGATGATCGGTGCTGAATGTTGACACGGTTGGAAGTTGCCAACTATCGCGGATTCAAGTCCTACCGCATGGACGGCCTGGCGCAAGTCAATTTGTTTGTCGGGATGAACAACAGCGGCAAAACGGCACTGCTTGAGGGCATTCAATTCCTGACCTCCGGCGGAAATCCGGCGGTTCTTGAAGCGACCGCGCGACGTCGTGGCGAGATGTTGGTTGTCGTCGGTCAAAAGCATCTGGTTGATGTTTGCCACTGCTTCCACGGCCATGCGCTCACGTCAGGCGTGAAGTTTGCGCTGGCCGCCGACAACGAACATCGGTTCGTAACGGTGGAGGCGGGCTATGAGAGTATCAGGGAAAGTTGGCAGAGCCATTCTGGTTCCTCCGAACGAGCAGATTTCGCCCTCAAGATCGTGACGCCAGAACGGGAGCAGAGCTGCTTGATTTCAAAGTCTGGTGGTGTGGATTTTGAGGCCGCCAAAAGCCTTCACCAACCGGCGTTCAATCTCGCCCCTCCAGTTCAGAATTTCATTGGGCCAGAGTCCCTGGATGCGGTTGACCTGGCGGCAATCTGGGATCAGGTGACATTGCATCGCCAAGAAGATGCGGTCACAGCAGCGATGCGTATCTTGGAGCCGGGCCTGGAGTCCGTTCATTTCTTGACGGGCATCTTCTCATCTGGTTATCTGCCCGCGCGTGGCGGAATCGTCGTTGGATTGAAGGGGCGCGAGACCAGGATCCCTCTGGGCAGCATGGGAGACGGGATGCGGCGCGTACTTGCACTGACGATTTCACTTGTGTGTCTACGAGGTGGAAGCCTGTTCGTCGATGAACTCGACGCCGGGATGCATTACTCCGTCATGCCTGATGTGTGGCGCATGTTGATTCAACAGGCGTTGAGTGCGAACACACAGATCTTTGCCACGAGTCACAGTTGGGATTGCATTGAAGGCCTTTCGATTCTGTGCCAGCGCGAGCCCCAACTGATGTCCAAGGTGGCAATTCATAAAATCGACCGCGCTCTCCCGCACAGTGTGGCATTCACTGGCGAATCTGTGGTGCGGATGGTCAAGGCTGACATCGATCCGAGGTGACCGCTGCCATGCCTCCGCTGCCAACACTGTATGTCGAAGGTGCTGACGATGTCAGCGTCATCAGCGCCCTGCTACGAAGGCACGGCGTGGACACTGAACGCGGCAACAAGCTCCTTGCTATCAAGAGCGTCAATAGCGTTGAACAACTGTTGGACATCATGCCTGATACCGTCAAGGCGGCGACAAACCAGACCGTTGGATTCGTGCTTGATATCGACATTGAACTCGAATACCGCTGGGGTGCGGTCAAGAATCAGCTTTTGAAAATTCCCTTTGCTTTGCCGGCGATATGTCCGTCCGATGGCTATGTTGGCAAACTGCCGGACTATCCGAATTCTTTCGGTGTTTGGCTCATGCCCGACTGTCAGACGGATGGGACGAAGCTTGAACACTTGATTCAGTCTTTGATCCCTGCTCTGGATCCGCTGTGGTCGCATGGGCAGTCGAGCACTTCACGAGCAGCGCAAATTGTCGACCAAGCCAATGCGACCGATCCTCCTCCAGACCCGCTTTGGAAACGATTTGGGTGTAACCGGTCATCCGCTAGGCGGCGACGGGCCATTCGATGGTCTCGAGTGCGGTGGTGTGGGGATAGAGCCGCTTCGTTTCCTGGTCGATGCGGAAGGTCTGGAATTCGTCCCAGTGGTCGTT
>JAKFUF010000028.1 GCA_021732845.1 Planctomycetaceae bacterium
GTCCGCGCGGTCTTCGCGAAATGACACAGGTCGCGGCCGATCTTCCGCAGCCACGAGCGCGGTTGGAATCCCTGTCGCACCAAGGCGCGGCTCAGCCACACCAAAATCGCCATGCACCCCCTCTCTGTGGTTTGTCGGACTTCAGCACCGCGCCCCCTCTCTGCGACCCGCCTGACATCGGCCAAAATAGGGTGCGCTCCGTGGCCCGCGTGCGACTGGTCGTACTTCAAGCTCTCGCCGGGCCGCTTGCCGATGACGCGGTGGCCGACCAGAGTCCCGTAGATTCCCCCAAGGAATGGGATCGCCGCTTCAAACAGATCCGCAAATGCTTCCGGTGTCATGCTGACCGCCTAACTCATACGTCTTCCCTCCCCGATTCGCGACCCGCGAATCGAAGCTTTAAGAGCCGATAATTCGGCGAACCGTCAGTTGTAACATTGCTTTTATTCAGCGACGATCCACCTGTCAATTTCACACAGGCGGGCGTCGATGCGTCTGCGGAGAGGAATTCGGGGGCGGCACAGCCGAAGATTGCCGTGGCCCGGTCCGCCGACTATTCTGCAAAAGGGCAGGCGTCCGGCGGTTTGGCGAGCGGACGTCAACGACCCACCGAACGGCCTGGGAAGGCCATTCGACAACGCCGAATGGCCAAGCCATCCAAGCGGCCCGTTGGGTCATTGGGACTTGATCATTGAGTCATTCCCCCACGAAAGAGGGTTTTCATGCGGATCGTGAAGGTCGATGTGCTGCCGCTCGTGGGGGCGACGGTGGATGGAGGGTGGCCGCAGGGGCACCAGAAGAAAGAGAACCTGCACACGCTGCTGGAAGTCTTCACCGATGAGGGGATCACCGGGGTTGGCAGTTGCTTCACCTCCGGGACGCTGGTGCAGGGGGCGATCGACCTGCTGTGGCCGTTGCTCGAAAACGAGTCAGCGGTCGAGCCCGAGCGGGTCACGGAGAAGCTGCGGCAGGCGTCGTTCTGGCAGGGGCGCGGTGGTTCCGTCGAACATGCCATCAGCGGGCTGGACATCGCCCTGTGGGACATCTTCGGCAAGGCCTGCAACCAACCGGTGTCGCGGCTATTGGGCGGCAACTACCGCAACCGGATCAAGCCCTACGGCTCCATTCTGTTCGATGAACCCGACGCGCTCCGCGACCGGCTGCTGAACGTCGTCGGCCGGGGTTTCAAGGCGATCAAGATGGGCTGGCGACCGTTCGGTCGGCGGAACCGCAAGTTCGACGAACTGCTGATCCGAACCGCTCGCGAAACTGTCGGTGATGGTGTGGAATTGATGGTGGATGCCGGCGGCAGTGAACAGTTCTGGCCACATGGCCTGAACTGGGCCCGTGAAACGGCGAAAATGCTGGCTGACTATGACATCGTCTGGTTCGAAGAAGCGCTGCCGCCGGACGACATCGAAGGCTACATCGAACTCACCAAACAGTCGCCCGTGCCGATTTCGACCGGCGAAGTCCTCACCCGTCGGCAGGCGTTTCAGCCGTGGCTCGAACGCCGGGCGGTCGACATCATCCAGCCGGACTGCACCAAAAACGGCGGCCTGAGCGAGTCCCGCCGCATCGCGTGGCTCGCCTACGACCACAACGTGGTGATGGTCCCCCACGGCTGGAACACCGCCGTCGGCCTCGCCGCCGACCTGCAGCTCTCCGCCGCGATGCCGGTCGCCCGCTATGTGGAATACCTCACCCCCTGCGACTACATGGACGACCTGACCGTCGAACCGTTCATCCTCGACGCTGAAGGTTTCCTGATGATTCCAGACCGCCCAGGGCTGGGGATTCAGTTGGATCACGATAAACTGAAGAAGTACCTGCCGTAGGCGGTGCTTTTGTCGCGACGCCTGGCCTCAAATCCGTGTTTCATCCGTGGCTAACTTTCACGATCCACGTCGATCCCATGGTTGTCGAGAGGATGAGCCACGGATTGAACACTGACGAAACACGGATTTGTTGGCAGGGATGATTTGAGATCTGAGATCATTTCGAATGAGAACGCAGGCTTTTGTCGGACAACTCAGATTTGAAATCAGCGTCTACGGACCGCGGCAAGAATAACTGTCGATTTTTGACGAGCCGCACAGCCAATGAGCCGGAGGGCCTTAGCCGGCCTTAGCCCCCGGTTGGAGGATGATCGGAAGACGCCAACGCCACGAACCGGACGCTAACGCGCGCTAACGCGTGCCGGCTGCTGAATCTGCCCTCAATCGGCGTCCATCCCAAGCAACTTCACCATGTTATTGTTGCCGCGATCCTACGATGCAATTTCTTAACGGGGTGGAAGCTGCCGGGGCGTACCGCGGGGCGGTCGTCACGGTGGGCAATTTCGATGGTGTTCACCGCGGACACCAGGCGATGATCGCCGCGCTGCTGGAGCAGGCGCGGACGCTCAAGGTGCCCGCGCTGGCCTTCACCTTCGACCCGCACCCCATCGCGCTGCTCCGCCCCGAATTCCTGCCGGCGGCGCTCACCACCACCGAACGGAAGCTGGAACTGCTGGCAGAGCTGGGTGTCGACGCCACGATCGTCTTTCCCACGGACACCGCATTCCTCGATCTGACGCCACGGCAGTTCTTTGACGAGATCCTGTTGAAGCGGCTGCAGGTGTCGGGCATGGTGGAAGGCCCGAACTTCCTGTTTGGGCACAACCGTGCCGGGACCGTCGACACATTGCGGCAGTTTTGTACCGAGAAGCAATTGCCGCTGGAAGTGGCCGCCGCGGTGAAGGTGGGCGACCGGATTGTGTCGTCCTCCGAAATCCGCGGCCTCATCGCGCGGGGCCAGGTGCGGGAAGCCACGGCTTTGCTGGGGCGGCCGCACCGCGTCCGCGGCCTGGTGGTGGCTGGTGCCCAGCGCGGCCGGACGATCGGGTTCCCGACTGCCAATCTCGAACAGATCCCAACAGCCATGCCCCCCGAAGGGGTTTATGCCACCCGCGCGTGGGTGAATGGCACCGCTTATCCCGCCGGGCTCAATATTGGACCGAACCCAACGTTTGCCGAAGCCCGGCAAAAGATCGAAGTCCACCTGCTCGATTTCACGGGCGACCTGTACGGCCAGCCTCTGGATGTCGACCTGCTGGACCGCCTGCGTGACACGCGACCGTTCGCGGGGATCGACGCCCTGAAGGCGCAGTTGGATGCGGACATGGAACAGGTGCGGAAGATCGCGGGGGAATGAACCAAGGAATGTAGCCGCCTCGCGCACCACGTTTGCACGAAGGACACGAAACCGCGCGAGGACGACCGATATGACTCCGGCTCAAGCAACGTCGGAGCCCATCCGTGAATACCTGAAGCTCCAAGGCCTGCTGTTCTGCCTTCCGAACTCATTCACCCTTGTACTCTTGAAACTCCTGTTCCTTCACCGACTCGTAGAACTTGGCCAGGCTGGCTTTGGAAAATCCATGCATCAGGTAGCTGGGGCCACACACATGGCCGCCCAGAAATGCGTGCGTTTCGCCCTTGCTGTCCTTCACGACCAGCGTGCCGCCCCCGCCGCGCCAGAAGCCATGGCTGCTTTGGGAGCGGCCGAAAAGCCATTCGCCATTCTCCATGGTCACAATCTGCACGGCTGGATCCGCAGCGGCGGCCTGTTGATGAGAAGCGTATTGATTGAGTTGGTCACGCCATATCCGCGCGAGTTTCGGTGAGCCACGGTCGTTCACGGAGATGACTTCGAGCGCAAAGGCGACAACCGCCATCAGGATCCCGACAGGGACCATGATCAACGCAATGTCGACGATGAGGATCAGGCGTCGTTTCATGGGGCCGCTCCCATCCAACACCAGCAGTTTGGCAAAGCGTGCTTCATGTGTCGGGTGCGCCCAGCCGGCTTCGCATACGCGCCGCCCCATATTCCCCGCGTGTGCAGTACTTGCAGGTGCAAAAGGGTGGCTTGCCCTTGGCTCCTGGAAAGAACCGCCAGCCCACCACCTGCGGCAACTTCCGCACACGTTGAATCTCTTTGGAGGCAATCCGCCGCGGGATGATGACCTCCCAGCCTTCGCGATTCTCCGACGAGGAGAACTCTGCGGACGCTTCGGCGGCCGTCATCTCGTGGTGAACTTGACCGTAGTGGCCAACCCACACTCTCTCCTCGTCCGGGATACGGAAATAGACTCCGGCGAACGGGCTCTGACCGCGCCGCTTCAGTTCGCGGAGCCACTGGTGCGACACATAAAAGTTGCGGGTGACGGGCATGGCGAAGATACCGCCGGGGCGGTCACCTACGGCCTTGCGCAGCCGGCCGATGCCATTGCGCCGGATCAGCGTGACCCGCGATTCCGGCGTCAGGTGGACGAAGATTGGCACCGGATTTGGCCTCCGCGGAGAAATCGAGGCGTAGTGCAAAGACCCGAATCCACCGAGACAAGCTCGGCGGGGGCTGACTGCTTTCAAGGAATACGTCTCTCAAAGCAACAATTGCCGGCCTTCACTTCTTAATGTCACCATTAAATCCTGCAGATGTCCAACCGTGGTCAGTGGGTTGATCAACGTCACCCGCAGCGCCGGCACGCCGTTAAAGGCTGTTGGGACGAGGTAGGAGACGCCGGACTCGATCACTTTGCGCCGCAGGCGGAGTTGAAAATCGCCCAGGACGCGGGGCGGTGCATCGCGGAGTTCCGGCGGGATGTGCCGGAACACGAGGATGTTGCATTCCGGCTGATGCAGTGGCTCAAAGTCGGGCGCGTCGGTCAACAGGCCGTGGAATTGCTGGGTCAGGTCGAAGGTCACATCCACGAGGTCGGCGAAGAGTTGTGAGCCACACATCGCCCAGACGCCCCACAGGCCGAAGGTGGCGGCCCGCTTGGTACATTCCACCGTTCGCAGGCCGCTGTCGAACTCCGCCAGTTCAGGAGCGGTGGGGTCGAACAGGTACGGGGCGTGTTGTTCAAACGCCGCGAAGCTTTGTTGTTTATTCTTGTAGAACAGAAACGCACAGAGGGCCGGGACGAACAACATCTTGTGGGCGTCGCAGGTGAAGCTGTCGGCCTGCTCGATGCCAGCCACGAGGTGCCGATGCTTCTCGCTGAACAGCGTGGCTCCGCCATGTGCGGCGTCGACATGCAGCCACACGCCATGCCGTTGGCAGACCTCGGCAATTGGCTCCAGCGGGTCGAACGCCCCGATGGGCGTGGCACAGGCACAGGCCGCGACGGCGATGACCGGACGCCCCTGCCGCCGCAGATCGGCCAGCGTGGCGTCAAGCTGCACCGGATCCATGCGGCGGCGGTCGTCGAGCGCCGCCTTGATCACCTGGTCGGTGCCCAGTCCCAAAATCCCCGCCGAACGGGCCAGGCAATAGTGCCCGTCCGCCTGGACCACGAGCGCCGGCAACGGGCCGCTGCGCGGAACACCCTGCCGCCAGCTTTCGGGCAGCGTGAGATTGCGGGCAACCAACAGCGCCGTGAGGTTCGCCAGCGAAGCGCCGTGCGTCACGATCCCTGCCGAGACCTGCGAAGTCCAGCCGACAAGCTGCAACAGATCCCGCACCAGGGCCTGCTCGACAGCGGTGGCCCACGGACCCATTTCGTAGATCGCCATCGGCTGGTTGGTCACCGAACCAATGGCGTCGAACAGGCCGGCGAACGGCACCGACGCCGGAACCTGATGCCCGACATACCGCGGGTCGTGCAGGTTGTGCCCGCGCGACAGGGCCAGCCGCACCAGCTCGCCAAACCGCTCGGGCGTGGGAACATTGATCCTGGACCCGCTGTATGTCCCCTGAGCTTCGGCCATCAACTTGAAGGGCTCGTTCCAGTTCAGGACTGGATGCTGCGAATGCTGGACCTCCTCCAGATGCTGACCCACGAGTTCGGCGAAGCGCGTGCCCAGCGATTTGAAGAGCTGCGGATCGTAAGCCGCCGCGATGCGCTGGCGGGCGGCTGTGTCGACATTGGACATTGTTTGGAAGTCACGTAAGACGCAGTTATTCTTATGAAGCTGATGGTCACGTCGACTGGTCAGGCGGAGCGATCTGCGGATCGCCAGGTCAGAAAACAACCACGAATCTTACGAATTCCACGCATCATCAACCGGCTTTGCATCGCGGGTGATGGAATCCACTTTGTTGTTATTCGTGTCATTCGGCTTATTCGTGAAAATTCGTGGTCCCCTTTCTCGTTGTCTAAGATCGTCTTTGATCAGCATCTGAAACGCACGGTTATTCCCTTTTGGGTTTCAAGGATCGCGGCAACAATAACATGGTGAAGTTGCTTGGGATGGACGCCGATTGAGGGCAGATTCATCAGCCGGCACGCGTTAGCGCGCGTTAGCGTCCGGTTCGTGGCGTTGGCGTCTTCCGATCATCCTCCAACCGGGGGCTAAGGCCGGCTAAGGCCCTCCGGCTCATTGGCTGTACGGCTCGTCAAAAATCGACACTTATTCTTGCCGCGGTCCCAACCGCGACCTCCGCCATCACTACGTTAGGCCAGCATCGCCCGCATGTAATCGATGCTGTCGCGGGCGATTTTTTCACAGCCGGGGGAGTAGTCAAAGACTTCCACGGAGACCCAACCGGAGTAGTTGGTCTCCTTGAGTGCCCGCAGGATCGGGGCGTAGTTGGTGGGGCCCATTCCCGGCCCGAGCAGGTTGCTGTCGTTGACGTGAAAATGCCCCACGTCTTTGGCATGGCGGTGGATCAGCGTCGGGATGGATTCCGGTTCACTGAGCATCGCCTTCACATCCTGATGCAGGACAAAGTTCGGATGGTCCACCAGCTTCATCAGCTCCACCGCTTCGCCGCAACTGTTGACGAAGTTCGTTTCCTTGGGGGTCAGCGGCTCCATGCACAGCTTGACGCCGACATCGGCGTAGCTGGGCATCACCTGCCGGAACACCTCGGCGGCGTTGGCATACGCCTGCTCGCGCGAGACGCCCGGCTGCAGGTTTCGCTGGAAGGGGGAGCCAAACACGAGGACAGTCCCGCCAAAGTCAGCGCACGCCTCACCCAAGGCCCGCAGGTAATCGGTCGTCGCCTGTCGCACCTTGGCGTCGGCGGTGGTGAGATGCAGCCCTTCGGTCTTGGCCAGCAGCCAGTGCAGGCCCATGATCTCGAGGCCCTGGTCCTCGGCCTGCTTCCGCACGGTGGCCCGGTGTTTGGCTGAAACCTCGGTGATCCGCGGGGCGAGCGTGAAGGGGGCGAGTTCGATGCCGGTGTAGCCGCACTCGGCAATGAACTTGCACTGCCGCTCCCAGTCCCAGCCTTCAAACAGTTCGTGACAGATGGCGAATTTCATGAGGGCGGAGGAACCGAGAGGGAGTAGCGAGACCACGAATTCTGACAGTGACACGAATTGCAGCGATTAGCACTGCGACATCGTTCGTTTCCACCTTGGACCAGGCGAGTCTGAAGTTCAATCCGTTGTGTATTGGAACAGGAGAAGAAACCACGAATCTCACGAATAAATGTGTTGGCCGACCGAACCTCGCCATCAATTGGATGGCCATTCGTGTTATTTGTGAGATTCGTGGTTCAGTCCAATCGCTCCGCTTTCTTGCACGTGGCGACTTGCACGGCCAGGAAGGTTTCGAGTGGTCACTGCGGGATCATCCGCACGCAGACCGGCGACGGCACTGCCAGCGTGTGGCCCGTGGCTTTCAACTCACCGGTCGCCTGGTCGATTTTGAACACCACGATCGAGTTGCTGCCCTGATTCTCGGCGAGGACAAACGCCCCCGTCGGATCGATGGCGAAGTTGCGCGGGGTCTTGCCGCCGGTGAGTTCGATCCCCACCGGGGTCAACTTGCCGGTCGTGGAGTCGATTTGGAAAATCGCCAGGCTGTCATGGCCGCGATTCGAACCGTAAAGGAATTTGCCGGAGGGATGCACAACAACTTCGGCGGTGAAGCTGGACCCTTTAAAGTCCTTGGGCAGAGTGGAAGCGTCCTGGAGGGTGGTCAGCACGCCCTTCGCCGGATCGAAGGCGAACGCCGTGACGGTGTTTCCCATCTCATTGATGACGTAACCAAACTTGCCGTTGGGATGGAAGGCGAAATGCCGCGGGCCGGCACCGGAGGCGACCTTGGCGGCGGGCGGCACATTGGGTGTCAGCGTGGCTTTGGCGGCATCGAACTTGTAGACCAGAACCTCGTCGAGTCCCAGATCCGCCACGACGGCGAACTTGCCCGAAGGATCGAGGTTGATGGAGTGCGCGTGCGGTCCTTCCTGTCGGTTGGGGTTGGCACTTTTCCCCATGTGTTGGATGGCGGAGGCCGCCGGGCCGAGCTTGCCATCCTCACCGATCGGCAGCGAGGCGATGCTTCCCGCGCCGTAGTTCGCCACCAGCACCGCCTTCCCGCTGGGATCCACGACCAGGTGACAGGGGCCGGCTCCTTCCGACGATTGGTGATTCAGCGCCGTCAACGTGCCGCTTTTGGCGTCCACGGCAAAGGCCGTCACCGCACCGGTCTTCTTGCCTTCGCCGGTGGCGACTTCGCTCACGGCATACAGGAACTTCCGCGAGGGATGAATGGCCACGAAGGACGGGTTCGCGACCTTCGCGGCCAGCCCCTTCGCCGTCAGCGCGCCGGTGGCCGCGTCGAATTCGGCCAGATGGATTCCCGCATTGTCGGGCCCGGTGTAAGTGCCAATGTAAACCCAGAACTTTCCCGCCTCGGCGGCGTGGATGGGTGATACGTCAAGTGCCAGGAATGCCGCGGCCAGCAGGGTCAGGGCGATGGCGAAACTCGGGAGGCGAGGCATGCGGGGCGTCCTGTCAGGAAAGGATTGCCGATACGACTCAACAATGGCACGATTCCGCATTTGAGCCCCCGCGACGACGGAACTCAAGCCACGACCAGCGCAACAGCGCGACGACGACGACACCAGCCGGTGTGCTCCAACGGAGACCGTCATTTGGCGCACCCCCAATCTGGGCGGCCACGCTGGCGACAATTGCCGTCGGGGTGGTCTTCCGTTGCCGCGAGCCACAGAAAGCACAGTCACCTTTTACCGTCGCACCGTCACCGCCGCCGTCACGGCAAGCGACGGGTTGCCACTATCCTGGCCGTGGCTTCGAAGTTGAGGGCTCCGACGTTCGCCACGGTGATCCTGCCGGTCGAAGCATTGATCGCAAAGGCACGGCTCGTGTTGCCGGAAACAATCGACCAGGTGAACGTCTGCCCGGCGTCTGGGTCCGACGCGACCACGGTGCCCACTGTCGTGCCGTTCGGAGAATTCTCCGGCAGGGAGAAGCTTTGGGGGACGAACCGAGGGGCCTCGTTGACATTGGTCAGCGACACGGTGACGGTCGTAACGGTGGTCAATGGGGCAACACTCCCTCCTCTTGGCGCGGGTTTGGCTGACCGATTATACTTATGCAGCAGCGTTGATTCGAAGTCGATTGCCCACCTGTAGTACCCACCCTCAATGAATGAGTGATGCTGCCAGACGCCTTGGCAGTTGCAGCTCAGCATTCTGCCCGCCAGATTTTGCCTGCCGTGGAGTCCTGCCATGTTCGACCTGATGAGTGGCCTGTCTCGGACCTGTGAAGGGTTGAGCCGCCGGGCGTTCCTGAAGCTTGGGACGCTGGGAGCCACGGGGTTGACGCTGCCGGCATTGCTGCAGCATAAGGCGGCACAGGCGAAGGAAGGCAAGTCGGCCAAGGACATCAGTTGCATCTTTATCTGGTCCCTGGGCGGCATCAGCCATCACGACACGCTGGACCCGAAGCCGGAGGCGCCGCCGGCCGTGCGCGGTCCGTTCAGCGTTATCGACACGGCCGTCCCGGGTGTTCAATTCACCGAAGTTTGCCCGCGCCTCGCCGCCGAACTGAACCGTTTTTCCCTGCTGCGTGGCTGGAACCCGCGCAACGGCAGCCACTCGACAGCGGACGCGTGGTGTATGTCCGGCCGGCAATGGAATCCGGCGGTCCACTACCCCTGCTTCGGCTCGGTGATCAGCCAGCAGTTCGGGTTCAAGTCGGCCCTGCCGCCGTTCGTGCAGTTGGGCAGCAACGTCGACCGCCGGTTCGGCGGCGGTATGAGCGGGATTCTGGGGCTGGAACACAGCCCGTTCGAGATTCTGGCCAACCCCAATGTCGAGCAGTTTAGCGTGCGGGACATCACCCCGCCGCAGGGGATCGCCATGGCCCGCGTGCAGAAGCGGCGGACCATGCTGCAAAAGATCGATGCCCTGCAGCGCGGGATCAACGATCTGCAGCCCAGTGCCTTCGACGCCCTTGATGAACATTACAAGGCGGCGCTGAACATGATCACCGCGCCGGAAACGCGGCGGGCCTTCGAGGTCGGCTCGGAAGATCCCCGCCAGCGCGACCGCTACGGACGCACCACCTTTGGCCAGAGCCTGCTGCTCTCCCGGCGGCTCATCGAATCTGGGGTGCGGTTCGTGACGGTCACCGATCCCGGGTGGGACAACCATACCGACTGCTTCAATGCCCTTAAAAACACGCGCATGCCGCCGGTGGACCAGGCGCTGCCAGAACTGCTGATTGATCTTGAGCAACGGGGCCTGTTGGACACAACGCTTGTCGTCTGGATGAGCGACTTCGGCCGGACCCCCAAGATCAATTCGGCTTCCGGACGCGACCACTGGGCCTCCGCTGGCTGGACGATCATGGCCGGTTGTGGCATCACCGGTGGCTCGGTCATTGGAGCCACGGATGACCAGGGCGAACGTCCGATTCGCAACGAATACCTCACCGACGACATCGCGGCGACCATCTACCAGAAGCTCGGCCTGCCGCTGGACCTGGTCGTTCAGTCGCCCGACGGCCGCCCTGTGCGGCTGAACGAGGGACACCCGGTCCGCGAGTGGGCGTAGGGGATTTTTGATTGAACTTTGTGGCACGTCTCGACCACCACTGAAGAGTCCGTTCGCCTTTTCCAGGTCTGATCGGTAGATCGCGAGACTTGGGATGCAGATCGGCCAAAGCCTCTGAGTTTAAGCTAGCCGCCCAAGATGCGTCCTTGAGGCCATCCCGGCATCTTCAACTAGAGCTTCCGGACATTGCCCTCCCTTGACGAATCAACTGGTGTGCGACCATTCTAGAGTCACATGGCTCGATTGACGCTCGGACACTTGGCGAACGCACGAGCCCCCAATTGAGGTTCGATTATGCGAGTTTCAAGGATTTCCGTCAAACAGCTATTCTACACGTTCGACCATACTATCGACCTGAATTTGGGCGAACGAATCACGCTGGTGCATGGGCTTAATGGCTTGGGAAAGACGACGCTCCTTCGAATGGTGCGGAACCTTTGCGATTCTAGCTATTTCGAGTTGGGAGCAATCCCCTTCAAGGAATTTCGGCTCGATTTTGACGATAATAGCAGTGTAATTGTCAGTCACATTTCGGGCGGTGACAAGAATTCGAAGAACAAGCAGCGCCTGCGACTCCAACATTTAGTGGACGGATCCTCAACCGAAGATTTCGAGCCACCTTGGCCTCCAGAACCAAGCTCATTGGCAAACACCCTCGATTGGATTGAGCGCTATGTCCCAATGGTGTCACGGATCAGTGCGAACAAGTGGGTTCACCAACCGTCCGGAGAGCTTCTTACGCTCGAGCAGATTGTTGAGCGGTTCGGTGAGTTCCTGCCAGCAGACCTTCTCGCCCATAAATCATTGCCACCTTGGCTATCGAAGCTAAAAAAGACGGTACATATTCGACTGATCGAGACACAGCGACTTCTTACACCGGGGCGAGCAACACGGAGGCCACACCCAGAGGCGGAATCTGCAATTACACCTGCAATCACGATGCACTCGGATGAACTCGCCAATCGAATTGGTCGACAAGAAAAGGAATACGGGAGACTGGCACAGACGCTCGATCGGACATTCCCAATACGTTATGTGCAGCAAAAGCAGAAGATTAGTCTCTCCGAAGAAGCGCTGAGGTCGAAATTCCAGGAAATCGAAACCAAAAGGGCTCGGCTTGAGGAGGCCGGCCTTTTAGGTAAAGAAGTTGCCGGATTTGAGATGCCTCAGCAAATGGACGAGGCGGACCGAGGAGTACTCTCTGTTTACGTTCATGACATTGACCAAAAACTGAGTGTATTCGACGACCTTGCGGCTAGAATCGATCTATTCAAGAGTATTGTGAACAATCACTTCCAATACAAGAAAATACTTATCCACAAGGAAAAGGGGTTTCGATTTCGATCAACCCGAACGAATGCGGAGCTGGATGCTTCGGACCTCTCGTCAGGCGAGCAACATGAGGTTGTTGTCCTATATGAACTGCTGTTCCACCTGAAGGCAAATTCGCTCGTGCTGATCGATGAGCCTGAAATTTCTCTGCACATCGCATGGCAAGAAGAGTTCTTAAGTGATCTGCAGCGAATCATAAGGCTCTCGCCATTTGATGCAGTTATCGCCACGCACTCGCCGCAAATTGTCAACGATCGGTGGGATTTGACTGTCGAACTTACTGGCCCCGAAGAGATGGAAAATGATTAACTACATCACTCCCTCCACGCTTGCGAACACAGTACGGATGGGTGCAAAATCTCGCCGCCCCAAAGCCGTATTCTTGTCGAGCGATGTCTCCGATCTGAAGCTGCTGGAAGTTGTGGCAACAAATAGAGAGTGCAGGATTATTCCCGCGCATACCCGCGAGAATGCTGTGAATGCGTTTCAGTTGCTTGTGAATTCGGGCTACAAAGGTGTATTCACCGCCGTGAATGCGCGCTTTGCGCCGGCCAGCGACGAAGATGTCATCTCGAGTGATCATTATTCGACTGATGAGATCTTAAGCATCGAGGGGCCTTGGGAAGAGATCAGGAATAAGAATTCTTTGCTCTCGGGGCGAAGTGTCCGCGTGACATTCTTACCTAAAAATGGGGGGGCTGCGGAACGCATAGATTTTCGGAATCTGACGCTCATGCGGGCATTGGAAAAACTTGCGGTGATTCGAAAGGACATTCACCCCAAGAGCGACAAGAGAGATTACCTACGGGAGGCTCGCGAGGGGGGAATGTATGACATCGCAATCGACTAGCCCGGCTTCCGTGGTGATCGACGCCAATGTCGTGATTGCGCTATGCGCCAAAGAAGCAGACAAGTTGGCGGCGGCGGAGGCAAAAATGAAGGAGTATGCGCAGCGTGGGTGCGAAATTTACGCGCCCGGAGTGATCGTTGCAGAATGCCTGTTTGTCTTGTGCAACAAGCTGAGGGACTCGGTTCTGACGGCTGCGGAACATTCCATCGCCGTGCAGGGATTGATAGCGCTGATGGCCGCGGTCAAGCCGCCTCCCAATGGCGATGCCGACTTGATCGGGACAGCAGAAGCGATTCGGGGCAATCTCACCTGCAAACGGTCAGCGGACGGCATCTATCTTGCACTTGCATCACATTTGAACGCGATTTCTTCAACTGAAATTGTTACCTTCGACCAAGGGATTGCGAGTCAGGCAACGAGTTCTTCGCTTGGATTGACTGTCGTTGTCCTGCCGACTGTCTAATCGGCGAGAGACCAGCGTCAATCAAGGCCCTTCCAATTTGTTTGGCACCACCAGCGGGCGTGCCTCACATGCCCGAGAAGGATCACCATGTTTCATCCCGGCCTGTTAAAATTGAGTGCACTGCAGTGGAAGGGGGCATTTCGACAGATTGGGCGGAGCCTCAAGACGTTCCGGGGAATCGTGCAGTTTGGCTTCATCGCCTTCATGATCGGCTACTTCGTGGTGATCAACCTCGTGGCCCGGAACATGACGGGGCCGGGCACGAAGATCAACGCGATCCTGCTGGTCGACGCCAGCAGCATGGTGGCGTTCGGCCTGTTCGCCTTCACCGCCAAGATTCTGCTGTTTTCCACTGGCGAGGCCGCGATCTACTTCACGGCCAGTGAGGTCGCCTTTCTCTTCCCGGCCCCCCTCACCCGCCGCCAGCTTCTTGTCTACAAACTGATGAAAAGCCTGGGTGGCATTCTGGTCCTGGGCCTGATGCTGTCGGTGATGATGATGGCCACCATCAAGCTGTGGGTCGCCGGATTCGTGGGTCTGGTGCTGGCCCTGAGCTTCATGCAACTGCTGGCGATGAATGTGGCCTTCGCCCGGGAAATCGCCGGCGAGCGCCTGCATTACGTCCTGCGCCGCGCAGGCAGCCTGGTGGTGGGAGTGCTGGTCGTGGTCGCCGTGCTGCAGACGCTCAAGCACGCTCCCGGCGTTCAGATGCAGGAATTGGCGAAAGGGTTCAAAGAGTCTGCCATGGGAGGCTGGCTCCTCGCCCCGTTCCAGATTTTCTCTCGCACCATTCTGGCACCCGATCTGCTCACGCTCATGACATGGGGCAGCATCGCGCTGGCCGTGGATGCCGTTTTGCTGGCCGTCGCCTTCCGGCTGGATGCCCTGTCGCTGGAGACGGCGCTGGAAGTCAGCGAGAAAATCACGGCCAAAATTCAACTGGCCAAATCCAAGGGGGCGTGGCACATGCTGCTGCAGCCCGGCTCGGTCAAGGTCCAGCGGCGGCTGCCGCAGCTTCCCTTCTGGCGCGGTGTCGGGCCAATTGTGTGGCAAAAGCTGATGACCACCTTCCGCAGTTCCAGCAAGATTCTGTGGCTTCCCATCGCGGCGTTCATCTTCGGCGGCATCGCCATGACCATGGCTCCGCCCCCGGCCAAAGCCGGGCTGGGGATCGGCATCATGGGGTATCTCAGCTTCATCGTCTGCCTGTCGATGCAGAACGACATTGAACGCGTGGGCTATCTGAAGTCGCTGCCCATCGGGTCGGTGGCCGTGGTCATGGGCGAACTGCTGGGGTTTGTGTTGACTTTGTCGGTCGCTCAGTCCCTGTTCTTCATTGGAGCCGCCCTGGCATTGCCACAGACGGCGGGTTGGATGGCGTGCGCCGCGGCCTTCGTCTTGCCGTTCAATTTTCTGCTGTTTTCCGTCGACAAACTGGTGTTTTACGCCTACCCCACGCGGATGATGAAGGCCTCGGCGGGCGACTTTCAACAGGCTGGCCGCCAGTTGCTGTTTGTGATCTTCAAAACCCTGCTGCTGGGAGTGGCGGCGATGGCGGCCGCCATGTCCGCGGGGCTAGGCTATTTCGTGCATTCGGCGATCGTCGGCAAAAGCCAGTGGCTCGTCGGCCCCGAGGTCAGCGCCGTCGCCGCCGCCTGCGCAGCCCTGCTCCTGATGGGCCTCTCCCTCATCCCGGCCCTGGCCTACGCCTACCGGCGGTTTGACGCGAGCCTGGATATGCCTGCGTAGGCATTTTCGATTGATGATTTTCGATTGGACAGCGACACGGCGGGTCGCGGACTGGTGTCGGAATTCGTACTGTTAAATCTCCATGAGTGTTTCTCCTGCTTCTTGTGTCGAGGTTGTCCACACCGTAGACTCCGCGAATTCAGGCTGCCGAGATTCGCGCGTTTCGTTGCGTGCCAGACTTGAGCTGAAGTGGCGTCAAACTGTCTCCACACAGCGCGTCACGCCGCGTCTTCAATGGCTTCACGCCTGCCTTTCACCTGCCCTGTGAAGGATCAAAAGTGATGCTCAATCGCAGTGCTGCCGCCCTCGTTTTCGCGGTCTTCATCATAAGTCAGTCGAGCAGCGCCTGGTCACAGGATCCGGCGGCGGCCACCAAGGCCCCAAAGCCTGCGGAAGCCGGCGTGTTGCTGCCGAATGGCTGGCGGTTGACTCCCGCCGGGCAGCAGATTCTGCTCACCGACCTGCCCCTCAATATTGGCTTCAGCGCGGATGGCCGGCACGCTCTGGTGGCCACCAGCGGATACAATGCCCACGAACTGACTGCGGTCGAACTGGCGACGGGCACGAAGACGGCCGTTGAGACGGTGAAGCAAAGCTGGTTCGGTCTCACGGCTGACCCGCAAACCGGCCGGGTCTGGTGGTCGGCGGGGGGCGAGGGACAGGTGCATGAACTGCGTTGG
The DNA here is from genome assembly GCA_021732845.1 of Planctomycetaceae bacterium. Classification (GTDB taxonomy): domain Bacteria; phylum Planctomycetota; class Planctomycetia; order Planctomycetales; family Planctomycetaceae; genus JAKFUF01. The sequence goes on from JAKFUF010000028.1 coordinate 15,875, forward strand.
AGGGAAGGAAAGTTGCAGCGGAGCGAGGCCCTCGTTCCGCTGCCGCCGAGCGTCAATGACGAGAAGGTGGCCACCCCCGCTGGGTTCTGCACGGGAATCCACTACGACTCGAAGTCGAGCCGGCTGTTTGCACTGACAATTCTGGCGAAGGGTGGCAACAAGTCGCTCGCCTGGGGTGATGCCAGCACCGAAAAGAACCCCGGTGGCTCAATCACGCGGATCAACCCCGCGAAACCTGGTGAAACCGCTTCCGCACAGTGCGGCAAGCGCCCCTATGATGTGGTTCTGGCGCGCAACGAATTGCTGTATGTCAGCGACTGGGCCGAGCGCCGCGTCCTCGTGGTCGATCCGGAAACTCTCCGGACAATTGGCCGCATCGCAGTGGGCGAGCATCCCAATCAACTGGCCCTGCACCCCACGGACTCACGTTTGTTTGTCGCATGTGCCTCCAGCAACTCGGTTTCGGTGATCGACACGGCCACGGGGACTGTGCAGGAAACGATTTTCACCGCGCTCTTTCCCCAGTCTCCAGAAGGCAGCACGCCGGACGCGTTGTGTGTCGCACCCGATGGGGAGACCCTGTTCGTGGCCAATGCGGACAACAACTGTGTGGCTGTCATCGACATCGAATCCCCGCAGCGGAGTCAGGTGAAAGGGTACATCCCCACGGGCTGGTATCCGACTTCAGTGGCCGTCACGCCAGACGGCAGCCGTCTGCTGGTCGGCGTGGGCAAGGGGAACCAGACCGCGTCCAACAAGCCCGAGCAGACGGTGCTGGATGAAGTGGGAAAACAGCCGGTGGCTGAAGGCGGCTACCGTCGGATTCCGTTCTCGCACATTGGAACGACCCTCTCGGGAGCCCTGTCGATTGTGCCAGTCCCCAATGAAAAGCGGCTGGCTGAGTACACCGATCAGGTCTATCGCAACTGTCCGTATTCCGACAAACTGCTGACACTGGCTCCTTCGAGCCGAAAGACGGCGATTCCGACCAAGGTCGGCGATCTGTCGCCGATCAAGCATGTCATCTACATCATCAAGGAGAACCGCACCTACGACCAGGTGTTCAGCGACATTCCGCGCGGCAGCCGCGACCCCAGCCTGCTGATGTTCGGCGAAGAGGTGACCCCCAACCATCACAAGCTGGCCAATGAGTTCGTGCTGCTGGACAATTTGTACTGCAACGGCCATGTTTCGGCGGACGGGCATCCCTGGTCCACGATGGCCTACAACACGGACTACATCGCCCGGAATTGGGCTTTGACCTACTCCGGCCGCAAGGGGATTGATGATGACGACGATGGCGACCTGACGAATGCCCCGGGCGGATACATTTGGGACAGTTGCAAGCGCAAGGGCCTGACCTACCGCAGTTACAAAGAGTACGGCGGACGGGTCAGTCAGACCGACGGCAGCTTCATCATCGACGGGCGCGTGCCGGGCCTCGTGGGCCACATGAGCCCCAGGTTTGGCCTGCCGCGGCAGCCTGGGCAGCGGGTCCGCGACACCGACAACGTGGATGTGTTCCTGGAGGAGTTCCGCGAATATGAAAAGAACGGCGAGCTGCCGCGCTTCATCATCATGAGCCTCGGCGAGGACCACACCGAGGGCACCAGAGTCGGGGCACCGACTCCCCAGGCCTGTGTCGCCAGTAATGACCTGGCACTGGGGCGGCTGGTCGAAGCCGTGAGCCACAGCCGGTACTGGCCCGAAACGGCGATCTTCGTGATTGAGGATGACGCTCAAAACGGTCCAGACCATGTGGATGCGCATCGGACCGTGGGACTGGTCATCAGCCCTTATGTCCGGCGTCAGCATCTCGACAGCACGCAGTATTCGACATGCAGCATGATCCGCACGATGGAGCTGATTCTGGGGCTGCCGCCGTTGAGCCAGTTTGATGCCGCAGCGACACCGATGTTCGAGTCATTCACCGGCGAGCCGGACGTGGCACCCTATGTCCATGTTCCGGCAAAAATCGACCTCAACGCTCTCAACACGAAGGTGGCCTACGGGGCCGAACGGTCCAACAAAATGGACTTTGCCGAGTATGACCGGATTGATGATTTCGAATTGAACGAAATCCTGTGGCGGTCCATCAAGGGCGAGAATGCACCATTGCCACCCGCCGTTCGGCGGGCCATCGCCTATCGTGGGGTCGTGCTGCCCAAGGAATGATGGGGATTTTCGATTGACCAAGTCCTGAGCATGGCGGCGCGGCTGCCGGCTCCACGGCCACGCCGATCACAAAGGTGACCGGAAAATCGGTGCGAAACGAACTCTCATCGGATATGATTGGCCGTGAAGTCATTGCCGAAAGCCTGAACACAGTGGGCAGCGAGCCCGGAATCGTCGATAAATAGAGTTGCCGGTCGATTTTTGACCGCAAAATGTGTAGTCTGGTGAGTTCGAAGACTCCTTCCTGGGTGAAGTCGCTCGGGAGGGAAGTTGCCGAAGGGTGGAAGAAGAGAAGGTACAAGAGAAAGAGTCGAGATCGTTCTTTGCCTGGTGGAAGCCGTCTGCAGGGACAATATCCATCGTGAGATGGCCATCAACTTCGGTGGCCGATGTTCACGCCAGGAACCTCGAGAGAGATTCTCTATGAATGCGCCATTGGGGCGCAGGTAACAACACAGCACACTCCCGGTCGCCGCACGCGAACATTGCAAGCGGCGCAGGAGACGTTGACCCTGGGGTTCTTGGGGTCTCCTTTGGGGGAGCGGCCGTTCACGATGGATTTGTGAGCGCCCCGTTCCGCGGCTTGCCGCGGGACATCGGCCGTTCGGTCGGCGAAGCGTTTCGCCGGCTGTCATCAAAGCCCGTTTCCGCGTCCTGAAATTTGTTTGCGAAACTGGTGCCTCTGGCCATGCCGGAGCCGCCATCGCGCGCAGAGGAGCACTAAATGGAGAAAGTCCCGTTCCCTGGACGGATTCTCGTGATTGGCTGTGGTGGAGTGGCGCGGTGTACCTTGCCGCTCCTGCTGCGTCATCTGCGGATGCCGGCCGAACGGATCACCGTTCTCGACGCCATTGACTGCCGGGCAGACATCCCGGAAATTCTGACCGCTGGCGTGAAGTTCGTTCATGAACAGATCACCCATAAAGACTACGCGCGGCAGCTCGCGCAGTATGTCTCCCATGGCGACATGATTCTGGACCTCGCCTGGAACATCGGGACGGTCGACATGCTTGACTGGTGCCGGGCTCACGGGGTGATGTACGTCAACACCTCCGTCGAACTGTGGAACCCATACTCCGACCGCGAGTCGGATCCGCAGTTGCGCACGCTGTATGTGCGGCACATGGCGATCCGCAAGCTGGTCAAGAGCTGGGGCGACAACGAGGGGCCGACAGCCGTGCTGGAGCATGGCGCGAACCCCGGGCTGGTGTCGCACTTCACCAAGATGGGCCTGCTCGACATCGCGCGGAAGATCATCCGCGAGAAGTCGCACGACACGCGCCGTCCGGCCTTGGAAAAGGCGATGGCGGCCGGGGCCTACAACCGGCTGGCCCAACTGGTGGGACTGAAGGTCCTGCACATCAGCGAACGCGACACGCAGGTCACCGCCCGCCCCAAGACCGCCAGCGAATTTCTCAACACCTGGAGCGTCGAAGGGTTCTATGAAGAGGCGATTGCCCCGGCCGAAATGGGCTGGGGAACGCATGAATCGTCCCTGCCGGCCAACGCCTGCGAACATCTGAGCGGACCCCGCAACCAGATTTGTCTCGACGGCTTCGGCATGAACACCTTTGTCCGGTCGCGCGTGCCCAGCAGCGAGATCGTGGGGATGGTCATCCGCCACGGCGAGGCGTTCACGATTTCGGAATCGCTGACCGTCGCCGATTCACGGGGCCGCCCCGTCTACCGGCCCACGGTCCATTACGCGTACCTGCCCAGTGACGCGGCGCTGCTCTCTCTGGACGAGCTGCGCGAGCGGAACTACCGCCTGCACGAACGCTGGCGGATTCTGGACGACGAAATCGAGACCGGAGGCGATGAACTCGGCTGCCTGCTGATGGGTCACGACTTCAAGTCCTGGTGGACGGGCAGCGTGCTGGACATCGCCGAGGCCCGCCGGCTGGTGCCGGGCCAAAATGCCACCACGCTGCAGGTGGCCGCTTCGGTGCTGGCGGCGGTGTGCTGGATGATCGCCAACCCGCGCTCCGGCGTGAAGGTGCCGGACGAACTTCCACACGCGGAAATCGTCGAGACCGCCCGCCCATACCTCGGCGATGTCGTCTCGCACCCCATCGACTGGATGCCCGGCGACCCCATGCTGGATTCCCACCACACCGATTCCGAACCATGGCAGTTCGACCGCTTCCTGGTCAGCACGGCGTGACCACCCGGCAGGGTGCGTGGTCAAAGTTTTAACCACGAATCTCACGAATAACACGAATAAATTGTTGATCCAGGTCGCGAGTGAGTTGGATCAACGGCTTTATTCGTGAAGATTCGTGCGATTCGTGGTTCTTCCTTTTCTGCTCAACCTTATGGGTGATAAAAGATTGACATAAATATGGTTGACAAAAATAGCTGTCCTCCAGAATCGCTCTGAGCGGAGAGCTATTGGTCAATCACCTTTGTCAATGTCCCATGGCGTGCTGAACTTCGGAGAAGTTCCCTGGTCACAGTTTTATCCACTAATCTCACAAACAATACGAATAGAATTGTTGATCCGGGTCGCGAGTGAGTTGGATCAACGGCTTTATTCGTGAAGATTCGTGCGATTCGTGGTTCTCCCTTTTGTGCCAAACGGTTCGCGCGATCCGTGGTTCCCGATACGAATCGGTGGACGATCAGAGCACTCAACGGATAGACTCCCGCTGATGTGACTGCCCACTGCGATGTCGATCCCCTGTTGACCTCCCGGGAACCTGGCGATGAACGATCCCCTCAGCCGGCGTGAGTTTGTGAAAGCCTCGTCGTTGGGAATTTCCGCCGGACTGGCGGCAGCCACGGTGCTGGGCGGCGCACCCACACAGGCCGCGCGGGGGCCGAACGACAAAATCGTGGTGGGGCTGATCGGCTGTGGTGGCCGTGGCACAGGCGATGCCACACGGTTCAAGAACCTCCCCAACGTCGAAGTCGCCTACGTTTGCGATGTCGACGACGCCCGCCGGATGGCGGCGATGAAGGCGCTGGATGTTCCCTCCGCCGGGGCGGTGTCCGACATGCGGCGCGTGCTCGATGACAAGGCGGTCGATGCCGTCGTCATCGCCACGCCCGACCACTGGCACTCTCCCGCCTCGATTCTCGCCTGCGATGCGGGCAAGCATGTGTACGTCGAAAAGCCAATCTCGCACAATATTCGCGAGGGGCGGCTGCTGGTCGATGCTTCGGCCCGCAACAAAACCATCGTCCAGCACGGCACACAGTGCCGCAGCACGGGGATGATGATCGAAGCCGTCAAGCGCCTGCGCGAGGGGTTGATCGGCGATGTGCTGGCGGCCAAGTGCTGGAACATCCAGCGCCGCAGCCCGTTGCCGGCCGGAGAGGAGGCCGCGCCGCCGGCCGGGTTCGACTACGACTCGTGGGTTGGCCCGGCGACGATGATCCCCTATCGTACCAACCGCGTTCATCAGCGGTGGACCATGTGGTACCACTTCGGGGTTGGCGAATCGGGCAACGATGGTGTCCATGACATCGACTACACTCGTTGGGGTCTCGGAGTCGACACGCATCCCACCAAAATCTCGGCCAACGGCGGCAAGTTCTTTTTCAATGACGACACCGAGTTCCCCGACACGCAACAGGCGACGTTTGAGTACCCCGGCGATGGCCAGCCCGGCAGCCAGAAGATTCTGATCTACGAGCAGCGGCTGTGGTCGACCAACTATCCGTACAACTGCGACAGCGGCGCGGAATTCTACGGCACGAAGGGCCAGATGTTTTTGAGCCGCCGCGGCAAAATCTCCGTCATCGGCGAACGCAATGCGCCCGTCAAACTGGACATCAAACCCGAGCCACAGGACGACGTGGCTCACGCCCGCAACTTCTGCGACTGCATCCGCAACGGCACAAAGAACAATGCCGACGCCCTCACCGGGCACCTCTCGACCTCGCTGGCCCACCTGGCAAACATCGCGACCCGCGTGGGCCGTTCGCTCACCTTCGATCCTGCCAAGGAACAATTTGTGGGAGACGACCAGGCGAACGCGCTGATCCGGCGTGAATACCGCGACCACTGGGGGGTGCCAAAGGGAGCGTGAGAGTTCTGGCGCTCCGGGCAACCTTTGCGGGTACAGGTCGCTGTCCACGTCAATGAATCTGCCACATGGGCGACGTTGACAATCCGCCTGCTGGTTTACGGTCCGGCGTGACCCGGCGCGGCGCGGGGCGTTACAATGGGAGAGAAGGAATGACAAATGACAAATGACAAATCGCGTTTGAAAGGATCGCGTTGCCCAACAAGCCGCGTGACTTGTTTGCTGACTCGCTCCATCAACGACGCATTTTGTCATTTGTCATTTGTCATTTGTCATTCACCACAGCCTTCATTCCTCGACTCCGCTCCCCGCATGTCCCTCCCGCCAATCCGCATTGCCTCCCGCGCCAGCGCCCTCGCACTCTGGCAGGCACACCACGTGGCGGACCTGCTGCGGCGTGTGGCTCCCGAGCGCGCTGTTGAAATCCTGCATGTCAGCACCGCTGGTGACCGCAACCAGGTCGTGGCTCTGAGTTCTCTCGGCGGATTTGGGGTGTTCACCCGCGAGGTGCAAAAGGCGGTTCTGGAGGAACAGGCGGATCTGGCGGTCCACAGCCTCAAGGACCTGCCCACCGAGCCGACGCCGGGACTGGTGCTGGCCGCCGTGCCCGAACGCGAGATTGTCGCCGATGCCGTCGTGCTGCCACAGGGGGCCACGCCGATCGGCGGACTGGCTGACCTGCCGCCCAACGCCCGCGTCGGCACCGGCAGCCTGCGGCGAAGAGCGCAATTGTTGCATGTGCGGCCCGACTTGGAACTGGCCGAAGTCCGCGGCAACGTGGACACCCGGCTCCGAAAGCTGGACAGCGGCGAGTACGCGGCGCTGGTCCTCGCCGGTGCCGGTCTGGTTCGCCTCGGCCTATCCGCGCGGATCAGCCTGCGGCTGGGTCCGCCGACAATGCTGGCCGCCGTGGGGCAGGGGGCACTCGGCTTGGAGTGCCGGGCGGCGGACACCGGTTTGCAGCAGATTCTGTCGCTGCTGAATGACCGCACCGCAGAGGCCCGCGTGAAGGCGGAACGGTCGCTGCTGTTCACGCTGCGGGCCGGGTGCCATGCACCGGTCGGTGTCGACACACAAATCGAAGGGGACGCTCTGCGGCTGGAAGCGGTGGTGCTGAGCCACGATGGGGTGCAGCGGATTCATGCCACGGGGAGCGCGGCGGCGGCCGAGGCGGTCCAACTGGGCCAAACCGTGGCTCAAACGCTGTTGGCTCAGGGAGCGCAGCAACTGATGTCGCCATCCTGAACGCAATGTAATCCGTGAGGATTCCACGGCGAGCTGTTATCATTGAGCTTTTGCGGGCGGGTTGCGAGTCGAAAGCATGCGTGTCGGTCTATTCATCCCCTGTTATGTCGACCAGTTCTATCCCCAGGTGGGAATGGCCACGGTCGAGCTGCTGGAGCGGTACGGCTGCGAAGTCGACTATCCCACCGCGCAGACCTGCTGCGGGCAGCCGCTGGCCAATACCGGCTGTGCCGACGAGGCGAAGCCACTGGCTGAACGGCTGGTGCGAACCTTCGAGCAGTACGACCATGTCGTCTGCCCCTCGGGCAGTTGCGTCGCCATGGTGACGCACCATTACGAGCAGTATTTCGACCACGATCCCGGCTACGACAAGGTTCAACGGCAGACCTACGAACTGTGCCAGTTCCTGGTGGATGTGCTGAAGGTCGAGCGGATCGAGGGGAGCTTTCCGCACCGCGTCGGCTTGCATCAAAGCTGCCACGGCCTGCGGGAACTGCGGCTCGGGAAGTCGAGCGAACTCGGCGCGTCCCCGACTGGCAAAGAGACGGATGGGGTCGCGCAAAAACTGCTGGGATCTCTGGAAGGGATTACCCTCTCGAAGCTGACACGGCCCGACGAATGTTGTGGCTTCGGCGGCACGTTCGCCGTGGCCGAAGAGGCGGTGTCCTGCATGATGGGAAAAGACCGCATTCACGACCACGAACAGGCCGGCACCGAAGTGCTGACCGCCCTCGACATGTCCTGCCTGATGCACCTGGATGGCCTGCTGCGCCGCGACAAGAAGCCGATCCGGGTGATGCATGTTGCCGAGATTCTGGCGGGGCACAAGGTGTAAGGACCGCAAACGAACAACGGCGCAGTGACGCAAGCAATTGCAAATTTTCTGACCGTAACGGATTTTGGGGGGCGGACCCGTCGTTTAGATGGATGTGGTCTAGATTTGGACAGGATGAAAAAGGATGGCAGAGGATGAGGAAAGGATCTGTTTGTGCCAGCTTTCAATGAGAATATCCTTTCTTATCCATTCTTATCCTCTCTCATCCTGTCCCAAAATCCTCTCTTGAAACAACCAGCCGGCCCCCAAGATCCGTGACGGTCATGGTGTAGAACGCAGCTCTCATCACACACCTCGATTCACCACAAAAAGCAATCTACTGTGAAATTTGAAATCTGAAATTTGAAATTATTTGGCTGCGTCCGGCGAAGTCAGTTGCAGCCGATCAATCACCAGCTTCCAATGACCAATTCGCCGCCAAGGCGGCGCGATCCTCGATAAATCTATGGCGACAAAGCATGCAGGGGCGGCCGCACTGTTCGTGAAGAACGACGAGCGGGCCCACTGGCACGATCAGGCGTTGTGGTTCGTCCGCGTCAAGCGCGACCGCGCCGCGCAGTCCCTCCCTGAATGGGAGACATTGCGGGAGACTGCCTCGGCCATCAAGGCGCACACCATGTCGCGGCTGGGTGACTACCTGGAGGAGTTCGAGCGCAACGCGCAGAAGCTGGGGGCCCATGTCCACTGGGCGAAGGATGCCGCCGAACACAATGAGATTGTGCTGCGGATCCTGCAGTCGCACGGTGTGAAGAAGGTCGTCAAAAGCAAGTCGATGCTGACCGAGGAGTGCCATCTCAATCCGTATCTTGAGCGTCACGGCATGGAGGTCGTCGACACGGATCTGGGCGAGCGGATCGTACAGTTGCTGAAGCAACCGCCGAGCCACATCGTGCTGCCGGCGATTCACATCCGCAAAGAAGAAATCGGTGACCTGTTTCACGAACATCTGCATACCGAAGCCGGAGCGTCGGATCCCAAATACCTGGCCGAGGCGGCTAGGCAGCATCTGCGGGAAAAGTTCATGCAGGCCGATGCCGGGATCACCGGGGTGAACTTCGCCATCGCCGAGACCGGTGGCTTCGTGGTCTGCACCAACGAGGGCAACGCCGACCTCGGCGTGTCGCTGCCCAAGCTGCACATCGCCTGCATGGGCATCGAAAAGTTTCTGCCCAAGGCCGAGCATCTGGGGGTCTTTCTCAGGTTGCTGGCGCGGTCGGCCACGGGGCAGCCGGTGACGACATATTCTTCACATTTTCATGGACCAGCCCCCGGCGGCGAACTGCACATCGTGCTGGTGGACAACGGCCGCAGCGCGATCTTGGGCAGCGACGAGTTTCGCCGCTCGCTCAACTGCATTCGTTGCGGGGCGTGCATGAATACCTGCCCGGTTTACCGTCGCAGCGGCGGGCATAGCTACCATGCCACCGTGCCCGGCCCCATCGGTTCGATCCTCTCGCCGGCGCGCGATGCCAAGAAGTATGCGGACCTGCCGCAGGCCTGCAGCCTGTGCGGTTCCTGCACCGATGTCTGTCCGGTCAAGATTGACCTGCATCACCAGTTGCTGGCCTGGCGCGGAGAAATCGGCCGCCGTGGCCTGCTGCCGATGTCCAAGAAACTTCCGATGCTAGGCCTCGCGTTTCTTCTGAAGCGCCCGTGGCTGTATTCCCTGGCGGGCCGCGTGGGCCGCTGGTTCATGCCACTCGTCCCGCGGTTTCTGCTGTATAATCCCTTGAACGCCTGGGGCCGCCAGCGCGAGTTGCCCAAGCCACCCCGCCACAGTTTCCGCGAACTTTATGCACGACGAAACCAAAAGCCGCGCTGACATTCTGCAGTCCGTGCGGCAATACAACCCCGGTCCGGTCGAGATGCCTTCGCTCAATCGCGAATGGATCGCCTACGCCGATCGCGTCCAGCAGTTCTCCGACACCCTGCAGTTTGTGGGCGGAACGTGCGTCCCCGTTCCCGACCTGGCGGCGGTGCGCGCGTATCTGCAGAACTTCGAGCCATATACCGCGGCAAAGTTCGTCTATTCGTTGCTGCCCGATGTCATTGAGAGCACGCGCGACATTGCCGCCATCAGCGACCCGCACGACCTGGAGGCGATTGATCTGGCATTAGTCCCCGGTGACTTTGCCGTCGCGGAAAATGGGGCGGTGTGGGTCACAGATCGGGATCTCAAACACCAACGGGCGGCGTTGTTCCTCGCCCAGCATCTCACGCTGGTGGTGCGGCGGGATGAACTGCTGGACAACATGCATCAGGCCTACCAGCGGCTGCAGTTCGAGGGCGTCGGCTTTGGGACATTCCTGTCTGGGCCGTCAAAAACGGCGGACATCGAACAATCCCTCGTGATCGGCGCGCATGGTCCGCGGTCGCTGATTGTGTTTCTGGTAGGATGAACGGCATTTGTGATTTTCGATCGATGGGCTCGGAACCGGACGCAGCATGAGTGGGCCAACGGTGTCGGCAGCGGAGCAGTCGCCCGGGGCATCAGTGCCCGAAGTTTTGGCGGCGGCGGTTGGGCATCACCAGGCGGGGCGGCTGCCAGCAGCGGAAGAGATGTACCGGCGGGTGTTGGTGGCTGAGCCACACAATGCGGATGCACTGCACTTGTTGGGAGTCATTGCCCACCAGGTCAACCAGCATGACGCCGCCGCTGAATATGTATTGCAGGCGCTGAGCCACGCCCCCAATCAGGCGGATTATTACAACACCCTGGGCAATGCCCGTCGCGGACAGGGGCGTTTGGACGAGGCGATTGACGCTTATCAGCAGGCGCTTCGCGTCCAGCCAGCGCTGGTCGAGGCGCACTACAATCTGGGTAATTCCCACCTGCTGAAAAAGGCCCCGGAGGCTGCGGAGGCCTGTTTTCGCCGCGTGCTGGAACTCGCCCCCGGACATGTCGAGGCGCACGTCGAACTGGGCAACGCGCGGCAGAAACAGGGCAGTCTCGACGACGCCCTCGCGTGCTTTCGCCGTGCCCTGAACCTGAAGCCTGACTGCCTGGCAGCGCAGCAATACCTGGGAAGCGTGCTGGCGAAAATGGGACGGCTGGACGACGCGCTGGCGGCCTTGAGCCGCGCGCTGGTCCTGGAACCGGCCAATGCCATCACGCTTGGCAACCTGGGAAATGTCTACAGTCGCAAGGCGGATTTTGCGGCGGCGATCGCGTGTTATCACCTGGCCATCCAGTGCCGGCCCGATTTTATCAGCGCCCATTATGGACTGGGAAACGCCCTCTACCTGCAGAACCGTGTGACGGAGTCGATCGACAGCTTCCAGCGGGTGCTGGAGCTGCAGCCCGATCATATTGGAGCCATGTGCAACCTGGTCATGCAGCGGCTGTCGAACTGCGATTGGCGCGATGTCCCCGCGCTCTCCCAGCAGATCCTCGACGTGGCTCAAAGCCCGCAGGGAACCTCAGGCAATGTCCTGAGCATGAGCATTTCCTCGCTCGTGGCGTTTTACCTGCCCGTGAAATTCACCGCCGAACTGCACCTCAAGATTGCCAGACACCGGGCAACACTCGTCGCCAGATCCGTCGAAAAACAACAGGAGCCCCGCCCCTGGCAGAATCCCGCCGTTCCGAAGGCGAAGCCGAAGTTGACCATCGGCTACCTCTCTGCGGACTTTCGCGTCCACGCCGTTGCTTTTCTCGTGGCCGAACTGTTCGAGCAACATGACCGCAGCCGCTTCCAGACGATCGCCTATTCCTATGGCGAAAATGACGGCAGCCCGATGCGCAAAAGGCTCGAGCAGGGGGTGGACCAGTTTGTCGACATCCGCTCCTGGTCCCATGCGGACGCTGCCCGGCGCATCGCGGCCGACAACGTCGACATCCTGGTCGATCTGACCGGCTACACACGCGATGGCCGCACCGAAATCCCGGCCCTGCGGCCAGCCCCAATCCAGGTGAATTTCCTGGGCTTTCCGGGCACGATGGGGGCCAGCTTCATCGACTACATTCTGGTCGACAAGTTCGTCGTCCCATCCGATCAGCAGCCGTTTTACGCCGAGAAGCTCGTCCATCTGCCGGGCAGTTATCAGGTCAACGACAGCCGGCGGGAAGTCGCCCCGACTCCCACCCGGGCGCAGTGCGGGCTGCCGGAGTCCGGCTTCGTGTTCTGTTCGTTCAACAACAACTTCAAGATCACGCTGGACATCTTTGAAATTTGGATGCGGATGCTGCAGGCCGTGCCGGGCAGTGTCCTCTGGCTGTATGAAGGAAACTCAGTGGTCGCTGGCAATTTGCGGCGAGAAGCCGCGGCCGCCGGGGTCGAAGCCAGCCGGCTCGTGTTCGCGCGTCCGCTGCCGAACGCGAAGCATCTGGCCCGGCAAAAGCTCGCCGACCTGTTTCTCGACACCTTTCCCTACACCTCGCACACCGTCGCCAGCGATGCACTGTGGGCCGGCTGTCCGCTCATCACGATCGCCGGAGACACGTTCGCCTCGCGTGTGGCGGGCAGCCTGCTGACGACGCTCGGCCTGCCGGAACTGGTGACCCGCAGCCACGCGGAGTATGAACAACTGGCGCTGCACCTGGCCCTCAATCCGGCGCGATTGAGTGACCTGAGAACGCGGCTCGATGTCGCGCGCACCACTTCATCGCTGTTTAACGCCGAACACTTTGCCCGCAAGATCGAACGGGCCTATGCAAGGATGTGGGAGATTTACGCGGCCGGGGAGCAGCCACGGGCCTTTCGGGTGGAAGAAGCCCGCGATTGACGTCAGGGCCAAACGCAAACGGGAGCGGCCATGGCCACTCCCGTGCGATATTTTGTGGAGCGTGAACCAGTTCACGCCACCGTGGCTCAGCCCTTGGGGGCGGTGCGCTGCGGAATCACGCGCTTGTTGACGTCGGTCTCCAGAACGCCGAACGCCTGTTCGTGGCGCTGCAGGGCCATGCCGAGGGCGGCCCACAGGCGCTTGGCGGTGTAGTAGTTCGTCACCAGCCGCTGAGACACCTTGACCGGAGCCTGGTTGGCACCAAACGGCTGCGGATTCAGGCCGAAATCAAGCACCAGCTCTTCCGGCGAACCGGTGACCCGCGCGAAATTGGCATAAACCGGCTGCAGACCTTCCGGCTCAATCGGGTTCGGCATTGCCTGGCCTTGTGCGGGTGCTTCTGGAGTCTCTTCCTTATTGGCCATCGTGTTCCTCGTCATGCAAATGGGGACAAACTGTTGGGCAGCTCCGCCTCGGCTTCGTCGCACACGCGTTGGGCAAGTGTGCGTCGAAAACGCCAACAGTCAAGTTGGAAGTTCTAGAATCAACCAGTTGGTGGTTTTACAGGTTGGTTTGAAGGGTCACAATGGCGATTCGTGCAAAATGCGACACTTTGGTTTCCCGCAATTCGGATTACGTAAAGTGGAGTGTCTGCAGGATTTACATAGACATGGTGCGATCGGGGTGGATGTGCGGAAGGGCGGCAAATACACAGACAGGGCAGCTTGAAGCGGTGATGCCGCAGCTCTGCCAAAGGGCCTTGCACGGTTTGGGACCCAGCGGATCGAGTGCGAGACCTGCCGAGCGGATCCGCGACAGGTGTCCCGGCACGTGCAATGTTATAGAGGTGCCTCAATTGCGGTACGCGACCAGATCCGGTCCATGCATGGAGACTCTCTGATGAAAGACGTCGAAATACAGACACAATTCTCTCAACAACAACGTGACGAACTGCTCAAAACCTTGAAGGACCGGTTTGAGAACAACACGCACCGTCACAAGAGCGTCAAATGGCCGCTGGTGCAGGCCAAGCTCGAGGGCCATCCCGAAAAGTTGTGGTCGCTCCATGAAATGGAACGCACTGGCGGCGAACCGGATGTCGTGGTTCATGACAAACAGGCGGGTGAATTCATTTTCTACGATTGCTCCCCGGAAACCCCCAAGGGCCGCACCAGCCTGTGCTATGACCGCGAAGCCCGGGAGTCCAGGAAAGAACATGCGCCGAAAAACAGCGCCGTGGAGCTGGCGGCGGCCATGGGCATCGAGCTGCTGACGGAGGCGGAATACCGGCAACTGCAGACATTGGGAGAGTTCGACTTGAAGACTTCCAGTTGGGTGAAAACCCCCGCCGACATCCGCGAACTCGGCGGCGCGTTGTTCTGCGACCGGCGTTTCGGCCATGTCTTCGTGTATCACAATGGCGCGCAGTCCTACTACGCCGTGAGGGGGTTCCGTGGCGCGGTCAGGGTGTGAACATTGTGCGCGAATTTTTCCGCCTGATCACAATACCGCTCGATTAGCCGGAAAGGACTGCCCGCAAGCTGCTTAGGACCGGACAAAGAATAAAGCACGCTTCAAGATGCTGACCGAAGGCCGGTCTTAGGCAACGAGAAGGGGGAACCACGAATTTTCACGAATAAGACGAATGTCACGAATAACAACGCGCAGGATTCCATCACCCGCGAAGCCATGCCGGTTGATCATTCGTGATATTCGTAAGATTCGTGAAAATTCGTGGTTAATTTATGACCGTACGATTCCCGCACCGTTTTGCCAGCCCTGTCGACTTCACCACCAACTTCATCCGCTGTCCTTGATGGCGTTCGCTGCTGGTTAGGGAGACAAATGTCACAGTTATTTTTGCTGCGACCCTTACGACTGAATCTCAAATCTCAGATCTCAAATTTCACAGTGACTTCAGATGCCGGTCTCGTTGAGGGAACACGAAGATTATGAAATCTGAGATTTGAGATCCGAGATAACAGGAGAGGCCGCAATCCTATAAAGCTATTGCCAGTGCGGCTGACCGAACGAGTGATCCGCTTCATCCTCCCAGGCCGGCGCCGCCGCCCAGGCCGAGGTCTTCTCCGGTGAAGCGGCCGTGCGCGGCGACGAACAGCGCCAGCTCGGCCACTTCGTCGGGCAGATTCATCCGGCCATCCAGAGCGATTTCATTGACCGCAGCATGCACCTGTGCCGACTGGATGTCCATCATCGTCGTGGCTGTCGGGCCGGGTGAAATGCTGTTGATCCGCACGCCGTGCCGCCGCAACTGCATGGCGGCGGCGTTGACGAAGGCGGCAATTCCGGCCTTCGTCGTATTGTACACCGGGTTCACCCGCGAGCCCGAACGGGCCTTGGTTCCGGCGATGGAGCCCAACAGGAGAATGCTGCCCCGGCCGGCGGGACGCATCAGGTCGGCAGCTGCCTTGGCGCAATAGAAGGCCCCGTTCAGGTTGACATCGACCGCGCGGTTCCACAGAGCTTCTGAAGTGTCGGCGAACGATTCGATATTCAAGATGCCGGCGGTGTAGAACAGGTAATCCGGGACCCCCGCATTCGCTTTGACAAACGCGAAAAATGCCTCCACGGCCGCCGGATCGCGGACGTCCAATGTCCGTGTCAGAATTTTGGCCGAACCAATGGCGGCCAGCTTTTGCAATACCCGTTCGTCATGGTCGGCCACGACCAGCGTGGCTGCCTGCGAAGCCAGCGACTGCAGGATCGACCCGCCGATTCCGCCGGCTCCAATGACGACGGCGGTGCTGTTCTTGTACTTGTCGGCAATGCGCGTGAACACTCGATTCTCCTGCCTGGGGATGGTGCGTGGATGATATGCCGAACTTCTCCACGGTTCGAGCCGGAGGCGTGGCTGCCGGCAAGGGTCAGGCCCCGCCGTCTTGCGGAGGTTGCCGCATTCGAGAATACTGCCCTGATCCTAGCCGTTCACTTCGGTCAGCGATTCAGCCACGTCAGTCTGCCGGGTTTATCCGGCTTTGCGGGGAGTTTGCAACATGCCCATGACAGTGAATGGCATTGGGACCATGTACTATGGCCGCCGCAACGACAGTTCTTACCAGGGGGAATGCCGGCAGTGCCGGCAGCCGGCGACGCTCCGGTCGTATGACACGGGACATTACTTTGTGGTGCTGTTCATTCCCCTGATCCCGCTGGGAAAAAAGCGGATTATTGACGAATGTTCGCGGTGCCAGCGGCACTGGGTCGCCAAGCAGGGTGACTACGAGGTCGCCCAGCGAAAGACCATCGCGGCCGCGCTTGAGGCCTATCAGGACGAGCCCTCTGCCGAGAAGGCCCTGCAACTCCATGCCACGCTGCTCGGGTACGGCGAACACACCCAGGCCGCCAAGTTTCGGGCCGAGGCCACGGAGGCCTATCCCGAAAATGGCGAGTTCTTTGGCGGGCTCGCCGCCCAGTTGGAACAGGTGGGCCGTACGGCGGAAGCTGGCACGTGTTACGAAAAGGCGTGGGAACTGCGGCCGGACCTGCTCTTTGTCCGCGTGGCGATGGCCTACCTCCGGATGAATGCAGGGAAACTCGACGAAGCCCGCGAGATGCTCAATTTTTTCGAAGTGCCGGGCGGTCTGCAGCAGTACGGCGCGGGTCCCGTGGACAGCCTGGCGGGATGCTATCAAGCCCAGGGAAGGCATGAGGAGGCGTTGGAGCTTTGCCAGCAAATGCTGGACGCGTTTCCGCAACTGGGGA
The DNA here is from genome assembly GCA_021732845.1 of Planctomycetaceae bacterium. Taxonomy (GTDB): domain Bacteria; phylum Planctomycetota; class Planctomycetia; order Planctomycetales; family Planctomycetaceae; genus JAKFUF01. Next base: position 32,609 of record JAKFUF010000028.1, read on the forward strand.
GGCAGTTCAAATTCCGCAAGTTTGTTCTCGTTTCGGAACAGGCACTGGAGCGGGAGGCGACGATCCTGCCCACGCAGTCGCCCGGCCTGTTTGCGCTGTTCAATCCGAAGAATGAAGCCTACTCGCCGGGCCAGCACTGGGCTGCAATTGGTGTCGTCGCCTTTGGCCTGGCGTTGATTGGCGCGGTGCTCAGCAACACGTTTATCCGCCGCAACCGCACGGTGCACCTCGTCAGTGGCTTCGCCCAGCCAGCCCAGGTTCAGATCGACGGCGGCCCGCCGATCAGCGTCCGCGGCCGCGCGACCACGACGTTGAGTGAAGGCAAGCATCATGCCAAGGTGCTCAGTCCGATTCAGACAGAGTTCGATTTCGACATGCAAACGTCGTATCTGAGCCGCTGGGACAGAAAGCCCGCATGGGTCCTCAATGTGGGCAGCACCGTCCCGCTCTTGGAAGAGACGCTGATTTATGCCACGAACCCACGGCCCGGAGTTTCAAAGTATCTGGAGATGCAGCCGTTCACCTTTATCCCACACATCGACTATCCGTTCGAGGAGCCGCCTAAAGAACTGAAGCTGGAGAGTCGTACGAGCGAGGTCAAAAAGACAAGCTTGTCGGTGCCTCCACACCAGCCCTCCGGCATCCTCGCCAGCCTGGGTACTCCCGCCGTGGCGCTGATCTATGCCGAAGACCAACTGGCGGTTCATCCCAACGATCTGACGTTGCTGCGGAACTACGCAGACCTGGCCACGGATGAAGCCACGACCGTCCGCGTGGAAAAGTTTTTGAAGGCCGGTTTGTCGAAGCGGCCGCTGCACATTGGCTGGCACCGTGCCTATCAGGATCTGTTCAAGAAATCAGGGGGCGAACCACAGGTGATCGCCGAATACGACGCGCTGCTGCAGGCTGAACCCGGCAATGGGGGCCTGATCTACCTGCGCGGCCGGGTCGACCCCGACGAGCAAAAGTCCGCGGAGCTGTACCGCCAGGCAGCCACAGCCGACGAACAGCTTCCCTGGCCGTGGTTTGGTTTGGCGGTTCAGGCCGGCAGCCGGGCCGACTGGCAGGAGTGCGCGCAGTGCGTCGAAATCGCGCGGGAGCGAAAACTGGACGCCGCATTGATTCAGCATCTGCGGCATGTGGCCATGCTCGCCGTCAACACCCCCAACATGGAACATGTGGCGCGGCTTGAACTGGCCGCCGACCCCACCAATGCCGGCCTGCTGTTGCCGATGTGCGACATCCTCGCCGTGAAGGGTGACCGGGAGGGCGCAATGCACGCGCTGACGGTGTGGGAGTCGCGCTCGGCGCTTCCGGCGGATGTCAGCATCGCCGTCCGCCAGCCGGTGCTGTACATGCTGGGAGATTTCGCGGCCCTGAACAAGTCGTTGAAGGAACAGCCCGAATTCTCCGCGCCAGGCCTGAGGCGGGAAGCTCTGCTGCTGGAGGGCCGCGCCAAAGAGGCTGCCGAAGATCCGCAGCTCGTGGCTCTGAACGACGATCCCTGGGCCATGCTCAGTCTGAGCCTCGGTTTCGGTCTGGCGAAAGACCTGGACAACGCCGCCCTGTGGCGTCAGCGGGCGGCAAAACGGCTGGAACGGGAGGACACCCGTGGCAAATTCGTCGCGCAGTTGCTGACGGCCGATGCCGCCCCCACGCTCGAAGCCGCGAATGCCGTCAGCCTCTACATCAACCACAAGCCGTTGCTGGTGGCGGCCCTCCTGCAGAAGTTTCCTGAACAACGGGCGACGTACGCTCCCTTGCTGGAAAAACTTCTGGTCAGTCGGATGCAACCCTACCACCTCGTGAAGCGCGTATTGGATGCGCAATAGCTCAAAATCTCGCCGCGGTGCCGATCCGTCTCTCCAAATTGCCCAGACTTCGCGGGCATCCGTGGCTCCGCGGCAACTTTGACGGATGGCATCCGTGTTTCAATCTCGCACCTGTCTGAGACGGGGCGGCCACGGTATTATTCCACTCCCCGCGGGCGGGAAGCGCCGACGTGCCCGCAAGGGAATGGTTTATGGTGAAGGGTGTGGCTGAGCCACGCGTTGCGAAAGCGAAGGGAACTCCCATGACGACCGCTGCCACTCGAACCGCCGATCGGCCCACTGTTGCGTACGATTTTTCGCGGCTGACCAAGGACGACCTGTTCTTGTTCAACGAGGGAACGCACCTCAACCTGTACGACAAGCTGGGTGCCCATCCAGGGACGCACCACGGCGTGGCGGGCACGTTTTTCGCCGTCTGGGCTCCCAACGCCGAAAGCGTGTATGTCATCGGCGACTTCAACGGCTGGAACAAGCGGCAACATCAACTGCGCTCCCGCGAAAGCTCGGGGATCTTCGAAGGGTTTGTTCCCGGCGTGGCGGTTGGAACGATCTACAAGTTCCACATCGAATCGCGGGTCAACGGCTACCAGGTCGACAAGGCCGACCCGTTTGGTGTCTACCAGGAAGTCGCTCCGCGCACCGGTTCGCGGGTGTGGGATCTGAACTACGAGTGGCAGGACAGCGCCTGGATGCAGCGCCGCGGCGGCTACAACCACCTGCATGCTCCGCAGTCGATTTACGAAGTCCACCTGGGCTCGTGGCGGCGCTCGCCCGACGATCCCGACAAGTTGCTGTCGTACCGCGACCTGGCCGAACCGCTGGCGGCTTACGTTAAGAAGATGGGGTTCACCCATGTCGAGCTGATGCCGTTGACGGAGCATCCGTTTTACGGTTCGTGGGGCTATCAGACGACGGGCTACTTTGCCGCCACCAGTCGATATGGTTCACCGCAGGATTTGATGTACCTGATCGACCACCTGCATCAGGCTGGAATTGGCGTCCTGCTGGACTGGGTGCCCTCGCACTTTCCCAACGATGAACATGGCCTGGGGTTCTTTGACGGAACCCACCTGTTCGAACACTCGGACATGCGGCAGGGCTTCCACCCAGACTGGAACAGCTTCATCTTCAACTACGGCCGGAATGAAGTCCGCAGCTTCCTGATGAGCAGCGCCCTGTTCTGGCTCGACAAATACCATATTGATGGTCTCCGCGTGGACGCCGTGGCTTCCATGCTGTACCTCGACTACTCACGCAAAGCGGGCGAGTGGGTGCCCAACCGCTACGGCGGCCGAGAGAACCTGGAAGCGGTCGACCTCTTGCGGCGGCTCAACTCCGAGGTCTACCTGCGGCACCCCGATGTCCAGATGATCGCCGAAGAATCGACCTCGTGGCCGGCTGTCTCGCGGCCGCTATATGTCGGCGGGCTGGGCTTCGGCTTCAAGTGGGACATGGGCTGGATGCACGACACGCTCCGCTACATGCACTACGACCCGATCTACCGCCGCTACCACCAGGGCGAACTCAGCTTCCGGATGATCTATGCCTTCCACGAGAACTTCGTGCTCCCGCTGTCGCACGACGAAGTCGTGCATGGCAAGGGCTCGCTGATCTCCAAAATGCCCGGCGACCAGTGGCAACGGATGGCGAACCTGCGGCTGCTGTATGGCTACATGTTTGGCATGCCCGGCAAGAAGCTGCTGTTCATGGGGGCCGAATTCGCCCAATGGAGCGAATGGAAACACGACGAAAGCCTGCAATGGCACCTGCTCCAGGATCCCATGCATGCCGGCCTGCAGGCCTGGGTCGAAATCCTCAACCGGACTTATTCCGGCGAATCCGCCCTGCACCAGCGCGACTGCTCCGACAGTGGCTTCGAGTGGATCGACTGCAACGATGCCGACCGCAGCGTGGTCAGCTTCTGCCGCAAGGGCGACGCGGCGGACGACTGGGTCCTGGTGGTCTGTAATTTCACGCCGGTGCCGTATCACAACTACCGCATCGGCGTGCCGTTCGGTGGCTACTGGAAAGAACTCATCAACAGCGATGGCGCGGAATACGGCGGCAGCGGCCAGGGCAACCTGGGCGGCGTCGAAGCCGATGCCATCAACACCCACGGCCGCCCATACTCGCTGAACCTCACGCTCCCACCACTGGCAGCGGTGTTTTTCAAGTCGCCGCGGACAATCTGATGTTCTGTTGCCACTGCAGATGAAGCGCGATCTGTGGTGAGAAGCGCTGATGGAAGAGCGGCGTAAAGTCGCCTTTCACTCCGTGAAAGGACGCGAGCGTGGACCGGCATGGAAAGCGCGGTTGCCCGTGAGCCATTCGATCCGGAGCGCCGGCAGACGTTCGCGTTCTTTTGCGGGAGCAAAAGACGACTTTACGTCGAAAGAAACGAAGGCATTGAGGCAATCGGCTGTTTAGGTCTCCAACTGCGACTGCAATATTCGAAGAGGTGTGTTGACGTAAATCGACTCAAAGTAGTCCGGTGCAAAGATTGTGCAGTCCTGATTGTGCAAATAGATTTGGCTGAATTGACGGTGAAGATGCCGCCACTGGTTGAGGAATGCCGCTGGTTCACACGCCATTTCAACTTCAGCACCCGACCATGTGCCCGCCGAGGCCATCGTGTATTCGATCGCCTCTGATTTGGATTCCCACAGCAGGCGGCATTGGCCGTCATTGTCAAACTGTTCAAATCCACCAAGACTGCGGAGCGCGGCGATGATCCGTCCACAGTCATAGTCGGGCGGATCAACTTGGCAGAAGGTACTGTCCGTGGAGTCGACAAAATCGTCGCCAACGGGGACGAGTGACCAATAAGAATGCTGAAAGACATCCAAAACCGCCACAAAATAGAACTCGAGGAAAGCTGTAATGCCGTCGTGGACAGCAAGACATTTGTGATGTGCGGCGGTGCCTGAAAGGTCGTAGTAAACGTGACTCTTGTTGAGAGTGAAGCATTCAAAGACGGAAAACGGTTGACTGACGGGGCAACCACAGAGACAGCACTTCGAGTGACCGCGGGAGCATATGAAGAAGGAGTCGATCTGGATCCTCACGTTTCGGTCAGCGGCATAACGCCAAGTTAAGTATCGGAGAAAGAATAACTGTTGCATTCTTGGAACGAATGACTCTCCCGGGCGACGATGCCAAAAGATCATCCCGGAGGGATGAAAGCTCTTAGCCGGGGGTTGAGCGAAGCGACACCCCCGGTTAGGAACCAGGAAAAGATCCGATCCCGGAGGGATCGCAGCATGCCTTGCGTGATTCCGGGACACCGCCAGTGGAGCCAGAGCGAATGGCTTCACGATAGGTGTTCCGGAATCTCGCAATTTGATACAGCGAGGAACGGTGCTGGCACCCCTGCCGGGGTGCGTTCGTCACACTTGCTTTTCCGGGGGTGTCGCTTCGTGTCTGTCGACACTTCGCTCAACCCCCGGCTAAGAGCTGTGATCCCTCCGGGATCATCTTGGTGACGCTGATCTTTCAATAAACTGCTGTTCTGTGCTCCTCAACACGCCGGCATAAAACTCCCTTTTATTGATGAGGCGATCCTAACCCGCGCATGTCGCGAGCGAAGTGCCAAGTACCAACCAAACTCGCCCGCGGCATACGCTGCCCGATTGTAGGAAGGCGATCCTACGGCTTTTGCTTGCCTGCCCGCTCGCGGCCTTGAGCCGCCCAGCGGATGGCTTCGAGAATGTGCCGGCGGCCAAAGGGTGTTTCCAAAGACCGGACATCGTGGCCCAGTTCTGTATAGAAGAACCGTCCGTCATTCAGGGTGTTCGTCCAGGCAATCGGGTGGTCCTTGCCCATCGCCTTGCCGCCGCGGGTCTTGAAATAGTCCCGCACCGGCTCGTAGGTGGCCTCGTCGACGCGGAGCAGCACCTGGAACCCGGGGAGGCCGGTGACGCTGCGGTCGTGATTGGTCCAGTCGGCCTTGTACACGAATGAGCCGCCTGCCCCCTGCACCGCCGGATGCTCCGTGGCCTTGGGGTCAACGACAACGCGGGCTTCGAGGAAGTCGGAATCGCTGTTGAAGTCGCAGCCAGCCAGTTCGTTGAACCACTTCCACTCGGTTTGATGCACCAGGGCCGCGTGCAGTGCGACGATGCCGCCTCCCGCCTTATACCATTTCTCGATCTTGGTCCGCTGGGCTTCGTCCAGCACCTTCGTCAGCTCGTTGGAGTTGTTCAGCACCAGCACATCGTAGTGATCGAGCAGATTCGCGATGTCGTGCGGCGACTCGGACACATCGACCTGCATTTTCAGGTCACCCGACAAGCGGGCCAGCCAACCATTGATCGCCGCCGTCTCTGGATGCCGGTACCAGCCTGTGGCACTGAACACCAGTACCGACCGGTCGTTCTTGGCATCGTGATTCTGATCCTTGTGTGGCTCGTGCGCGAACATGGCGGGAGCCACGGCAACGAGGACGCAGGCAAAGAATGCGAGCAGCAGCTTGATGTGACTTCTCATCGCGGACATCTCAGTTCCTCAATTGGACGCCTACAAGAGGTCTGGGACCGTTCATCGTGTTCACAGTTAAACGGTTTCGCGAACCAGCCGCCACAATGCCAGCGAAAAGAAGCAAGGCGCAGGGTACGCTCCGCGGCCGGTCGTGGACATATACAGGCGACCGGCGATGAGGCGGGCGAATTCGGCGGCGCGGGCGGCTTCGAGCGCGGCGCAAGGTCGCGAGTTGGGTTTGCTTTTCCGAAACGCGCGTTATTCGCGAACCGTCATCAATGCCAGAAAGCCGGCCCATTGGCCGGCTTTCTGGGAACTTGCGGTTTTGACCCGTTCAGTCCGTCAGTTCCGCTCTTTCCAGTCGGGAAGGCGGGGTTCTTCGCTGTATTCTTCCGGCGGGGCGTCGAGCAGTTCGACATCGGCCGGGCCGGGGTTTTCGCCGCCGGTGGGTATCACGTCACCTGACTGTTCCTGCGGCATCTCCGGAGAATAATCGGAGGCTTCCACCTCGCCGACAGGTTCCGTTTCGGGGGCGGCTTCCACCTCCGCGGCTCCGACCGGTTCATCGGGGGTTTCCACGGTCACGCTTGCCGCCGGCGGGGCGACCTGGACCGGCGTTTCGGCATAGCCAGGATCGTTCCGCGGGGCGGATGTCTGGGTGGAACCGCTTTGCAGAGTGCGTTTTGCGGCTTCAACCCCCTCGCTGCTGATCGAGGTGCCAACGTCAGTCTTCATGGAGTCCGTGGCGGTCGTGCCGGACTCGGAAGACATGATGTTGTGGTAGTCAAGCAGCGAGCCCTTCTCGAGGTTGACGTTCTTCTGGGCGATCTGGTAGTCGACCATGGCCAGGTGATACTGGATATCGGCGTCCAGCACGCGGCGCTGGGCATCCTGAAGGGTGTCGAGCGAGACCTTGGTACCCTCTCCCTCCACCACCTGCAGGCCGCGGAGGTTTTCCTGGGAGGCTTCGCGGCGGTCGTAGGCGAGCTTGGCCACTTCGTAAGACCGGTCGATCTCAGCCACGGCGTTGCCCAGGTCGTGGATCACCTGGCGTTCCTGTTCACGCAGCAGCGAGCGTTCCTTTGCCAGGCGGTACTGGGCAAATGCCACGGCCGCGTGTCCCTTGCGATAGCCGAGCGGAGCGTTGAATTCGACGCCCATTGTCCATTCCTGGAAGTTCAGGCCCGCCAGGTTGCCGTACGCGTCACGAAATCCATTGCTGCCGCTGGTGCCGAGCAGGTCGTCGCCGAAGCCACGGAACCGGTATTTGCCGACTGCATCCAGGCGTGGCTTGAGGAAGTTGCGGGCGGCGACCAGTTCCAGTTCGCACCGTTGGATGCGGAACTTCTGCCGCTGGAGTTCGGGGCGACGTTCGAGGGCTTCGGTTTTGCACAGTTCCCAGTCGTAGATGATCTGAGCCCGGGTCGGTTCGGTCCGGGGGCGGATCAGTTTGTAGTCGGTGGAGGTGATCCCCATCAGCAACCGCAGCCGGCGTTCGGCCAGGTACACGCCGGGCGTGGCCCGGAATGTTCCACCAGGGCTGCCGTTGAAGGTTCGTGTGCCTTCCAACCGCCGTCCGGTCAGGGCGTTTTTCACTTCCTGTTCGAGGCGGAAGTACTGGTCGCGGGCCTGGGCTTCGCGGTACCCCTCGGTCTTGCCCACGCCTTTATTGGCCTCGACACCTTTCCAGGTCTTGAGGGCGTCATCGCGGGCCGCGATTTTGGCGTCCAGGTCACGGTAGGCGTAATACAGGTCCCAGTAAGCGTTTTCGACGTTGCTCAGGTATTCGCGGACGGCGATTTCGAAGTCGGCCTGCGAGATGTCCGCATTGACCCGGGCGATCACCACGCCGTTGTATTGTCCCACCGTGGCGTTGGGTCCGGCGATGCGGTTGAACCGCGTGCCGGCCCCCTGCAGCAGGGGCTGCCGGACTTCACCTTCGTAGTAGGTCGTCCAGGCACTGGGGAACAGGTTGGCGGGGGCGTTGTTCGAGTCGTATTCGGTCACATTGCGGACCGCGAACAGGCCGCCTGTGGCCGACCGCTTGGACAGTTCCGTGCGGTAGGTGTTGAGGTCCTGCTCGAAGACACGCGCTGTCACGCCACCGCTGGCGAACAGGTTGTTGATGGCCCGGTCGTTGTTTTCGAAGTTGCCCGTGAAGCTGAACTGGGCGTCAAAGGCGCTCAGCGCGGCATCAATGCCAAACCGCGGATCAAGCTGCGCGATGGCCGGCGAGAGGTTCGACTGCAGGGCATCCGGGTTGCGGATGACCGTGCCGCCCGCGTCCATCAGGATCCGCGAATTGCTCAGCCCGTAATGGACGGTTTCGTCCAGATCCAGATCCCAATATTCCTGCTCACTGGGATCCTTGGCCCGCAGGGACCGGGGCTCCGGCGTCGAGCGGGGGTCATCGGAAATCGTCTCGTTCAAATCCGGAAGGTCAACCTGATGTGACACTTCCTGATAGGACGGTTCAAACTCGGGTTCCGGCGTGGCGCTCCGCTTGGCGAAGCAACCAGGAACCGCCGCAACCATCAGCAGCAGGCAAGCAAAGCTGGCCTGAAACGAGACCCGGCCCCCCGGCCGAACCCGTTTGAACCGCGAAGCTAGAGGGGTGAGCATAACGATGCACCTTCGCTCATCACAGAGAGATCACTCGTGGGCATCCGTGAAGGCATCCTGCCAGCCGGAGTCGCAACGTCTCAGGCAATCCGCTCGCGGGCCCGTGCAGCGGTACCGTGGCTCACTTCGCCTGAATCTTGAATCCAATCGCCTTGCCGCCGTGGGAATCCGCAAAACTCCACCAATGCATTCGCACTGTCCGCAATTCCGTTGGCGGTGTCAAAATCGGTCTTGACACGTGCGAAGGAACATTGTGGAGAATTGCACCACTTGACATTTTCATCGGCTATGAAATCTTCGTCACATCACCCGTTCTCAGAGAATCTGGCATCCTGGGAATTGCCGGTTCAAGTGATGCAATCCGACAATTTCACCGACAATCGCCGTGAAAGTCCCGCGGAGTCGGCAAACATCCTCAATTTGCCCGCCCACCGTCGCCTCGGTGCGAGCCACGGCATGGGCTGGCGAGAAGACCATCGTCAAAGTTGGATTGGAGTTCCGAAACTGCTCATTCCCGGCCGCGGGTGGCGACTGGAACTGGCAAATGGCCGTTCCTGCGTGATAGCATGAACCGGTGACGGATCCAGCCTGTCATGGGCGCGGATCCTGTCGGATGTTCCCCCATCTCGTCTCAAGAATTCGCCGCATTTGTGAGATCTGGCCCCAATCCCGGCCCGGCCGGGTGGGATTGGTGTTCAAGATTGACTGTCCGCTGGTTGGTCCGCCCGTCCTTCGACACTGCAAACCATGCTCGCAACTCACGCCGTCGGGATTGACCTGGGCACGACCTACTCGTGCATTGCCTATCTCAACGAGCGCGGCGAGCCGGTGACGCTGGCCAACCTGGAGGGGGAACTCTGCACCCCCTCGGTCGTGCTGTACGAAGAGGGCAACGAAGTCGTTGGGACCGAGGCGCTGCGGAATGCGATCGTCTTTCCCGACCGCGTGATCCAAAACGCCAAGCGGCACATGGGCGACGCGAAGACCTGGACCATCGACGGCAAAAAACTGACGCCGGTGGACGTGTCCACCGCCATCATCCGCAAACTGCTGCGCGACGCCCGCCGGCAGATCGGCAATGTCGAACGGGCAGTGATCACCGTCCCGGCGCAGTTCAGCGACGCCCAGCGCGAACAGACGGTCAAGGCCGGGATGATGGCGGGGCTCAAGCATGTCGACATCATCAACGAACCGGTGGCGGCCGCGCTGTGCTACGTGCTGGGGAAGGAAGGGCTGTGGTTCAGCGAGCTGGCGGAAGAAAAGCGGATTGTTGTCTACGATTTGGGCGGCGGAACATTCGACCTGTCGCTCGTGAAGTATCACAAAAATGAAGTCCGGGTGCTGACCAGCACCGGCGATTTGCAGCTCGGCGGCATCGACTGGAACCAGGCACTGCTGAATGCCGTGGCCGACCAGTTCACCGAGGAGTTTGGCTCCGACCCCCGGTCCGACCCCGAAAGCCTGCAGCACCTGCTGCTGGAAGTCGAACAGTGCAAACGGAGCCTGACCACCCGCGCCAAGGGCACGGTCATCTGCCAGCATGCCGCCAAGCGCAAGACCTACCAGATTGACGTCGAGCAGTTCAACCAGTTGACCGCGCACCTGCTCAAGCGCACCGAAGAGATCACGCGGCAACTGCTCAAGGAGGACTTCAAACGGGGGGGCATGAATCTGCAGACGATGCTCATCCCCACCGGTGGCTCATCGCGGATGCCGATGGTCAAGGCGATGCTGCACAAGCTGAACGGGGCGTCGATCGACGCGTCCCTTTCTCCCGATCAGGCGATCGCGCACGGTGCCGCGTACTACGCCGGCATGCTGCTCTCGAACCAGCAGTTCGCGCACTCCATCCTCAACCCGGAAGCCACGGCGCGGCTGGCGAAGGTCAAGCAGCAAAGCGTGACCGCCCGCGGGCTCGGCATCCTGGTGCGCAACACCAAAAAGAACATGCGCGAGCCGCATTACATGATTCAGGCGAACACACCGCTGCCCGCTTCGGTGACGCACACCTTTGGCACGGTGATTCCCAACCAGAAGCGGGTCATGCTGCGGATTGTGGAAAGCGGTGCCCGGGCCGAACTGCCGTTTCTGGAGCTGGGCGACTGCGCCATCGACGGACTGCCGCCCAACCTGCCGGTCGATTCGTTCATCGCCGTCACGATCAGCTACGACGAAAGCGCCAAAGTCCATGTGTCGGCGAAAGATGTGACCAGCGGCAAGGAGGCCACGACACAGATCATCCGCGAGGAGAACCTGCTGACCCGCGAAGCCACGGATGAAGAAGTGGTTTTGATGCCGGTCGAAAACCCTCCGGTCACCAAGCCGAAGGCACCCAGTGCGCCTCAGCCGGGGACGGTGCATGGCGGCGCGGTGGCCAAGACACCCGCGTCAGCCACGGTTCATTCCCGCGGCGCTGTTCGTCCCAACGCCCCGGTTCCCAAGGCCCCGCCGGCCGCGAAGTCTCCGGTTCGAGCCTTGGACGCCTCCATGCAGCACGTGCCGGAAAACCGCGCAACTTCCGCGCCACGCGTCTTGCGGCCGGGCTCGCCGGAGGACAAAGCAGATGCTGCCCGAGCGCTCGACAACTTGAACGCGGCCCTGGAGGCGACCAAGGACGAGGGCTCTGGAGACCGCATGCCAGACCGGGTCACGGTTCGCAAACAAGAGGCCACGCCGCCCCAGAGCAAGCTGGATGAAGCCTCGACCCCCGTCCCGCTGTGCAACATCTGCGGCGATCCCTTGAATGCCCGCGGCCAGTGTCCCGCCTGTGGCGTGGCTCCCCAGCCCGCCGCCAAGCCCAAGCCCAAGCCGGTTCCGGTGGCTCCGGCCCGACCCGTAGCCGCAGCTCCGAAACCTCGACCCGCACCCGCGCCCGCTCCAAGGCCCGTGCCCACGATTGAGCAAAAGCCCCCCAGACCAGTGCCCGCGCCCGGCCCCTCCACACTGCGTCCGCCGAAGCTGCCCGATCTCGACGAAATCCTGGAACCGGGTGCCTCGGAACTGATCCGCGACATGAAGGGCAAGAAGCCCGCCCCACGCCCGCCGGCAGCACCGCCGCCCCCTTCCAAGACACGTCAGCGCGAAGACGATGGCAGCGAGGATTTTTGGCGGCCGATTATCGAAGAATAGGAGCGGGGATTTTCAATTTTCAATGTGTGATTTCGGGTGCTGACGCGCGAGAGCCGACCGTTTTAGCAGCACGGCGCAAGCCGTCCGGTGACTGGTTGGGGAGATTTGGTCTCATCAGCCAAAGTGGCAAAGGGCGATCGCAGATCGGATGTTGCCGACTTTCACCCAGCGAATCGCGCACGGTAAAAGACACCGTACTGTGAAATTTGAAATCTGAAATTTGAAATTAAATCGACCAAGTGGCCGCTGAACCCCATGTGTTGACCGAGGCAGATTTGCTGCCAGCAAGCCCGCCAGAGCCCGCTCGGCAGGTCAACCGCCGGCAGCGGAGGCATTGGAAAATGCTGGGCATCGCGCTCGTAACGGTGGCGCTGGCTTTCGCCCTGGAGGTGCATCCCAACCAGCGTGTGGCCCTGCGCGGTTTGCCGCAGTATCCGTTGCCGCCAAGCTGTTTTTCACGGACCTACCTGGGGGTTGACTGCCCAGGCTGTGGCTTGACCCGGAGCTTCATCCTGCTGGCCCAGGGCGACCTGCGGGCATCCGTGGCCCGCCACCGGCTGGGCTGGCTGCTGGCCCTGGCGGTGCTGCTCCAGGTCCCCTACCGCATCGCCAAACTCTGCCGACCCCATGCAGAGGCAATCCCGCGGCACTGGACGCGCGCCTTCACTTGGCTGCTCCTCATCCTGCTGGCAGCCAACTGGGTGATGCGTGGATTTTCGATTTTGGGTTGAACTCGATGCGAACCCTGGGTCACAAGCCCTGCCGCCTGAGCGCTCGGATGGTTATTACCCGGTTGGAGGATAATCGGAAGACGCCAACGCCACGAACCGGACGCTAAGGGTCGCCAAAAATAACTGTGACATTTGTCTCCCTATCCAGCAGCGAACGCCATCAAGGACAGCGGATGAAGTTGGTGGTGAAGTCGACAGGGCTGGCAAAACGGTGCGGGAATCGTACGGTCATAAATTAACCACGAATTCTCACGAATCTTACGAATATCACGAATGATCAACCGGCATGGCTTCGCGGGTGACGGAATCCTGCTCGTTGTTATTCGTGACATTCGTCTTATTCGTGAAAATTCGTGGTTCCCCCTTCTCGTTGCCTAAGACTGGCCTTCGGTTAGCATCTTGAAGGACGGCGGCAAGAATAACTGTTGACTTTTGACAAGCCGCACAGCCAATGAGCCGGAGGGCCTTAGCCGGCCTTAGCCCCCGGTTGGAGGATGATCGGAAGACGCCAACGCCACGAACCGGACGCTAACTAACGCGCGCTAACGCGTGTCGGCTGATGAATCTGCCCTCAATCGGCGTCCATGCCAAGCAACTTCACCGAAACACCCAATCGAAAATCTACTTGAGCGCCGTCGCCGTGAGCCCCAGTTCACCCTTCGACCAGTCGGTATAGTTGAAAGTCTCCCGGTACTGGTCAAACGGCACGCCGCTGCCCGAGAGGAAGGAGTTGACGCCCAGCGGAGCGCGCTGCAGCGCGGCGTCGGCGTCGGGCGGCAGTTCCACCACCCAGCTTTGGGTGTTCAGTTCGTGGTTGTAGCCGCCGACTTTTTGAGTCCCCACGAACGGGGCCAGCCGCTTGGCGGAACTCTTGTCCGAGTTCCAGAACTTTTTCCACGCATCAATATCCGCCAGCCCGACCGTCTTCCCGGCTGCTCCCACAAAGTTCTTCACATCGTACAGGTTTAGTGAGCCACTCCAGCCACGGGTCTTCTTGTCGGTGGCGGTGGTCAGGTAATTCGCGCCCACCCATTCGGCCTGAATCACACACAGCGCGCAGTCCGTCAGGATGGAGCCGGTCACTTTCGGACTCTCGATCATGTCCTTGACCTGTATCGTGGAACGCCGCAGGTTCATCTTGATTTCCGCCGGCTTCTTGGTTTTCGCGTCGTTCTGAATTTTGACCGCGCAATTGCTGAAGATCACGCTGTTGTCGACGATCAGTTCCTGGGGTCCGGCGGCGGTGATGTCCACCGCGGCGCGGCCGCCAGACAGCAGGCAGTTGCGAATCGCCAGTTGCCCGCCCGTCTGCCACACCACCGCTGCCGACCCCATCTTGTTGGACTCTGAGAATGAGCAGTTCGTCATCCGCAGGCTGCCCGTCCCATTGACCATCACTCCGCCCCACGCGATCGGCGGCTTGGCGGTCGAGGCTGGCGGATCCATCTGGATCCGCAAACCCTCAAGGGTCAGCTTGCCCGCGGTCACGTTGAACATGCTGCGGGCCATCACTTGCGTTTCCGGCTTGAGGCGAATGCCCAGCCGGTCGACGCCCAGCGCGAACTTCAAAATCGGCGCGTACCCAAAACCACCCTGAATGGTCAGATCCTGCTTCACCTCCAGGGCGCCCACATTGAACGGTCCTTCGCCATTGATGCGGATGGTTTCGCCCTTCTTGGCGGCCGCGACCGCATCCGGCAGGGAATTGAATTTGTCCTTGCCCTTTTCCCGTCCCACAATTTCAAACTTCTGTTCCGACTCACCCTCCAGCAGGCGGGAAATGTCGCTGCCCAGATTGGCCTTCCGCAGGAACAACAAGGCGAACGACGTGTCCGACAAGCCGTCCTTGTCACCCTCGCCGCCGGGACCCGTTCCGCCCCATCCGCCGGTGTCTTTCTGCTCCTTGATCAGGCCCTGCGAGCCGACTTTGTACCACTCGACGTTGCCGATTTTTTCCAGCCCCAGCAGCACGCCGACGCGTTCAATGGACCACATGAAATAGCGTTGTGTGCCGCCGGCGATTCCCGGGACAAACTTTCCAGTACGGTCGAAGCCACGGGCAAAAATGGAGTTCTGCATCAGCGAACTGCCCGTTTTGGCACCGTCTTCCGCCTTGCCGTCGCCCTTCTGCGCCTCGCGGATGCGGTGTGCCTCGGCGACAGCCAGGCAGAACAGCCCGGCCCCGGTCATGGCCGGCCCGCTCCCGCCCTCTTCGCCGTAGGCCCAGCCCCCGTCCTCCTTCTGAGTCGTCGAGAACCGTTTGGCGACGCGTTCCAGGGTCTTGTCGATGTTGACGCCAGAGCGGGAGGCCACCCACAGCCCCAGCACCGCAAATTGCGTGCAACTGTTGTCACCGAACCCTTCCTTCAGCTTGCCGGCCCCGTTGGGGTCGCGCAGCACCTTTTCGACATCGATCTTGTGCGGGCAGGTGTAGTGCCAGCCACCGCTTTCCATCTGCCCCGCGATGAGCCGCGCGGCCAGCTCCTTGATTCGTGGCTTGTCCCGCCGGTCTCCCACGCGCGACAGCGCCAGAACTGCCAGCGACAGGTCATACGTGTTGCCCAGATCGCGGAAGTTCTTTTCCTGCTTGATGAACTCCAGCCCCTTCTGCACCACCTCATCTTCCAGAGGCACGCCATTCTCAATGAGTGCCACGGTGCACAGGGCGGTGATGCCCACATCGTGCGAGGGGTATTCCCAGTGCCCGTCGGGCTTCTGCGCCTGCTTCATGAACTTTACGCCGCGTTCCCGCGCCGCGGTGATTTCCGCGTCTGTTTGAGCCACCGCGCTGGATGCGAAACCAACCAGTAAACACACGCAAACGGCGGTGATGCAGGAGGGACGGAACATGGGGGATCCTTCGGAAGAGAACACGAGACAGGCCTCTCGCCGGAACGTGTCTCCCGCGGGAGATCCCCCGGCGGGCGACGAATGACGATGACTCTGCTATTTTTCATGATCGGCAGGGGTTGTCAACTGTGTAAGCTTTGCGTGTTTTCATCACACCTGTCGTGGATCGGCGGCCAGGGCCGCTTTTTCGATCCACTATCGGTGTGATGAAAACACGCGGGGTAAGTATGCGTTGAATTGTCATGCCTGTCGTGGATCGGTGGCTGGAGCCGCTATTTTCGATCTACTGTCGGTGTATCCTTCAGTTCGACTTGTCCAACGGGCAGTGCAACCGCATCGAACTGTCGGCCGAGCCTCAGTGGTGCAAACGTAACTTTAGCCCTGCAGAGCGAATACCGCGAAAAGGCATTTTACTGTGAAATTTGAAATCTGAAATTTGAAATTCCAACGTCCGCCCCTCGTCGGCGTCTACCGAAATTCCGTCAGTCTGTCGTGGATCATTGGCCGGGCCAGCCAACCGATCCACCATCGTCCTGTTAGAGCCACGTCATGCCGCTGGAACCGCTGTCCTATCTCAATGGCCGCATCGCGCCGATTTCGCAGTGCCTGCTCCCCGTCTCGGACCTGGGGATTGTCATGGGGGCGTCCATCACCGAGATGGCGCGGACGTTCCGGCACGAGTGCTTCAAGCTGGAGGAGCACGTCGAACGGCTGTTCCGCTCGATGAAGGTCGTCGGCTTCGACTCCGACCTGACCCGCGAGACGCTCGTCGACCTCGTCCAGGAATTGGTGGAACACAACGTCCGCCTGATCCCCGAGCATCACGACCTGGGGGTCTCGATGTTCATCACGGCCGGCACCAGCCAGCTTTATACCGGCCCGTCGACCTCGGCCCGCAAGCCGACGGTCTGCGTCCACACCTTCCCCCTCCCCTTCGAACTCTGGTCCGACAAATACCACCGCGGCCAGCACGTGGTGACCCCCAGCATCCGCCACCTGCCGCCGGAATGCCTGGACCCCAAGGTGAAATCCCGCAGCCGCATGCATTGGTACCTGGCTGACGAGCAGGCCCGGCTGGTCGACCCCACGGCCATCGCCCTGCTGCTGGACCGGCAGGACAACGTCACTGAAACCGCGACGGCCAACTTCTTCATCATCACCGACCGTACGATCCTCACGGCGACATCGCACAACACCCTGGCCGGCATCAGCCAGGCCGTCGTCTTCGAACTCGCCTCCGTCCTCGGCCTCGGCTGCGAACAGCGCGACTTCCAAACCTACGACGTCATCAACGCCGACGAGGCGTTTACGACCTCAACCCCGTACTGCCTCCTGCCCGTCACCAAAATCAACGGCAAGCCGATCGGCACTGGCAAGGTCGGCCCGGTCTTCCACGAGCTGCTGCGGCAATGGAACGAACGCGTGGGCATCGACATCATGGAACAGATGCGAATCGGGGCGATTGAACGGAATGCGGAGCATTGAACTGCCGCGTGCGGCACGTTGGACACCTCAACATGGCCACGAATGTCGAAACGGTTGCACCCCGGCAGCGGGTTCACTGGGGACGCCGGTTGCTGGCGGGTCTGTTGCTGGTGTTGCTGGCGGTGTCCGCCGCAAAGTTTGGCTTCGAATGGCGGCGGAGGCAGCGGGCGTTGGAATACTTGGAGTCGATCGGCGCGGTCAAGAAGCCGTGGTGCGATGACACCTTGCTGGATCACATCCGCCATGACTGGTTCCGCGCGTGGCAACTGACTGCGGTCGACTGCTCTGGCCCCAAGATTGACGACCGAGCGGCCGCGGCGCTCTCCATGTTTCCCGAGTTGACGGGACTCGCCTTGAAGGATGCCGACGTTACGGATGCCGGCCTCCTGCGGCTTTCAAGTTTGGTCCGTCTGCAGAGTTTTCGCCTCAAGCGAGTCTCCGTGACGGACAAGGGGCTGCAAGTCCTGCGATTCATGCCAGAATTGAATTGGGTGGACCTGGAGTCAACCCAGGCAGGTGATGCGACCGTGCAAGTCCTCGGAACACGTCCCAAGCTGAAGACCTTGGACATCAAGAAATCCAACGTCAGCAGCATCCGGCCACTGGCGGCTTGCCCTGCCCTGGAGTGGCTCATCGTCATGGACAGTCCCGTGAACGATGCGGGCATCAGCCTGACAGCGGGTTTTCCCCGGTTGGAGTCGCTGGTTTTGAACCATGTCGAAATCTCCGACGCCGGCCTCAAGTCCCTGCGGCACCTGCCCCGGCTGCGCCACTTGTCGCTCCAGCACTCGCCAGTCACTGACGCCGGCCTGCCGCACCTGGCCGGTTGCACCCACCTTCGGAACCTGTACCTGAAGGGCACACAGATCACCGATGCGGGGCTGCCTGAGCTGGCAAAACTGCTCGATCTGGAGTCCCTCGAACTCAGCGGAACGAAGGTCACCCCCGCCGGGCGGAAGCACCTCAAACCACTCGTCCGGGCCACAGACATCGTGATCGACGAGCCTCCCGCGAAGGTCAGTCCAAAGTGAGATGGCCGCCTCGGGCGCGGAGGTCGAATCGAAGGGCTCCACCATCTGAAGAGCAACTGCGATCTGGACAACTGGGTGTCCTTTCGCGGAAAAGGCTGAAGAGTGGACCAGCAGCCATAACACACTGGAGATCGCCTCGGTGGTGAACGGGCTTTGACACGGCTTTGACACGACGTGACAAGGGATGCGGTGTGATACGACCGGCGTAATGTCGTCTTGTTCTCCGCCAAAGAACGCGAACGTCTGGAGACGCCCGTGGGCTGTTCGACCCCCGCAACCGTGCCTTTCCGCGTCGACCAACGCCCCCAGCCTCTGGCAAAGCGCGAGGCCGCAACAAGTAGCCGAGTCACTCCGTGACTCGAATCTTGGCTTGCTGGGCGGCGAGCAATCCAGTGCCAGCGGCACGGCGCAAGCCGTCCGGTGTTACGCTGGGACAAACCGGTTGTTTCCATTGGTCGATCGGCGTGGCGGGAGGGCGCTGGTCCAGAGCCACGAGCAACCGACGATCCGGCTTTTCCGAAGGATTTCCGAGCGATTTGTGGCTCACCGGAGGGCTCGCGCCCAGCCTTTTGAAGGTGTGGAAACAGCGGGAAAATCCGGGTTTTCTGAAGAGTGCGGCCACCTAGATCTAGCGTCGAAAGATGCTGAAGTCCCGAATTCACGGTGTTTTTCACGACAATGCACCTTCAAAAGGTTGGGCTCGCGCCCTTCCGCTTTGATTTGAGCGGCGCGGCGCAAGCCGTCCGGTGAGCGAGAACCAAAACACGGGGTGGATGACAAGAACATGTGCCCCCTGCCAAGGGCGGCAATTCGCGTTTATTCGCGTTCATTCGCGGTTCCGAAATTCAACTTGCCGACATCGGTCAACAGACATGCGAGCAGAAACCGCGAATGAACGCGAATTGACGCGAATAAAGGCTGCTGGCTCGGCCTCGGGATCGGAAGTGAGGCAAAGAGCAACTCCAGATGCATGTGCCGGCCAATGTTGTCAGGACAGCGTAAAGTCGTCTTTTGCTCCCGCAAAAGAACGCGAACGTCTGGCGACAATGTCGACAGCGTGAATCCAGAGCCTCCGTGTTTGTCCGCGCCGGAGTGAGCGGACAGTGCGGTCTCGACTTCGCGCCCACCAAACCCGCCAAGTGCCCGCCATCGCCGAAGCGCAAGCCACAGAAAACTCAAACTCGCGACCGCACCAAAAAACGGCGCGTGCGGCCCCTCTCGAAAAAGCGCAGCCACGTGCCCAGGTCGCATTCGGGTCTGTAGCATGGCCTTCCGAGGTCCTGCCGCTCGCTTTGGATCGTTCGCCGTTGCAGAAGCCACGATTCGAGTCACGGAGTGACTCGGCAACTGTGTGCCGCCGGGCGTGCTCACTTTTAAACAGACGGGCGCGCTCGTACGCTGATCAAGGGTGGTCGTGAGCGATCTTGCAAAATCGTTCATCAATGGTTCGGCAATTTTTCAAACAACTTTCAACGTGTCCTGTCGCTGAAGGGCCATTCATGGCGGGTGCGGGTTCGCAGGTGCGGGTGTTCATTTCCAGCCCGGGAGACGTGGCTCAGGAACGCGACAAGGCCCGGCAGGTGCTGGAAGGGCTGCAGCGCCTTTATCCGGGCGTGTCGCTGGTCCCCGTGCTGTGGGAAGAACTGGCCCTGCCCGTCACCGCCTCGTTTCAGGAGGCGATCGATCTGGTGCTGCACAAACAGCCGATCGACATTGCGGTGTTTATCCTCTGGTCGCGCTTGGGCAGCCCGTTGGGGAAGTCGATCGTCAAGCGCGACGGCTCGAGTTATCGCAGTGGCACAGAGCGCGAGTTTGACCTGATGCTGGCGGCCTATGAAGCGAGCCGTGCTGAGGGTGACCGGCCACGGCCGGTGATTCTGGCCTACGGGCGGGATGACGAAAAGGGCTTTCGGCAGAAACTCGCCAGCAGCCCCAAAGACCAGTTGGAAGAACTGGTGGAGCAGCGCGGGCTGGTGGAGGCGTTTGTCCGCGAGCAGTTTCAGGACGGCGAAGGGCACAACCTGCGGGCGCTGCACAGCTATCCCGATCCGGTGAGCTTCGCCCAGCGGCTGCACACGCATTTGCGCAACGCCTTGGATGACCTGCTGGCCGCGGAGGCTCCACGCTGGCCGGACAACCCCTACCGGGGCTTGCAATGCTTTGACCTCGCCCACGCGGCGATCTTCCAGGGCCGCGATGAAGAAACGTGCGACCTGCTGCAGCGGCTGCGCGAGCGGGCGGCGACCGGATGTGGCAGCGTGGTGATCGTGGGGGCCAGTGGCTCAGGCAAAAGCTCGCTCGCCCGCGCGGGCGTGGCTGCCGCGCTGGTCCAACATTCGTATGAAGAATCGGGCTGCTGGAAGATTCTCCTCTTCGTTCCCAGTCTGGCCGATCACGGGGCAGCCGTCACCGATGCCCGTGACAAGGGACTGGATTTGCGATTGAGCCTCGTGCGCCAGCTTGCGGAACTGGTGCCCGGCTTGAGCACCGGGCCGATCGAGGAACTGGCGGCGGACTTGGCACAGTCACCAGAGATCACCATTCGGCGGGGAATCGTTCCAGCACTGGACCGCGCGGGGGAGGCTGAGAAGGAGGGTCCGTGGCGAGTTTTGATCGTCCTCGACCAGATGGAGGAACTGTGGACCGACCGCCGGATCACGCCCGAGCAGCGCGAACAGTTCCTGCAAACCCTGGAAGCGCTGGCCCGGTCGGGACGCGTGGCTCTGCTGGCGACCCTCCGCAGCGACTTTTATCCCGCCGCGCAACTCTCTCCAACATTCCTGCGGCTGAAGGAAGGCTGCGGCCATTACGACCTTCTTCCGCCCGGCGCCGCCGCGCTGCAGCGCGTCATTCAGGAACCAGCCCGGCTTGCCGGCGTGCAGTTCGAGCGCGACGAGGCGACAGGCCGCACTCTCGACCAGATGCTTCTGGAGGAAGCCACACGCAGCCCCGGCGCATTGCCCTTGTTGCAATATCTCTTGGACGAGTTGTATCAGGCGCGCGATGTTCAGAAACGTCTTCTGACGTTCGCGGCGTACAAACAACTGGGCGGGTTGGAAGGTGCTCTCGGCCAGCGGGTGGCGGCAGTCTTTGCCGATTGCCCGCCGGAGGCCCAGGCGGCGTTGCCAGAACTCTTCTCACGGTTGGTTTCGATTGATGTCGCCGGCGACCAACTCCCCGTCCGCCGCCGTGCCCTGCTGACCGACCTGCGGCAAACACCCGCGCGGTCAATCCTGACCGACCGCCTGATCGCCGCGCGCTTCCTGACCACCGACCGCCAAGGTGAAGCCGCTGTCGCCAGCCTGACACACGAAGCGTTGCTTCGATGCTGGGAACAACTCGCCCAATGGATCCGCGTGAACCGCGACCCACTCCGAGTCCGCGCACGGATCGAACAGTCGCAGCAGCGTTGGCAGGAAGCCCAATGTGAGCCGAGTCTTCTCTTGTCGGCTGGCTTGCCGCTGGAAGAAGGCCGGCAGTTGCTGAGCCACGCCGCGCTGCTCACCCCGTTCACCGCCACCTATGTCAAGGCGTCAATCGACCACGACAACGCCCTCCGCCGCGGCGTCCGCCGCACCCGCCGCCTCGTCCTGGCCGGACTCAGCCTCCTGACGGTGGCCGCAGTCATCGCCGGCACGCTGGCGATGTTCGCCAAGCAGGAAGCCGACAAGCAACGCGGGGAGGCCATCCGACAGGCGGGTAAGTCCAAGGCCGCGCTTTCCAGAGCGAACGACGCGGACGCTGAAAAACAGGAGCAACTGCGCCTGGCCAGCATGGCGGACTATGCCAGTGCGGTGAAAGCGTGGCAGGAGGACTATGAGGCCCGCGAACAGGGAGGCTGGGCTGAGAGCCTTCCCGCCATTAGCAAGTGGCATGAAGCAGTCCTCTTGTGCTCCCGAGCCTTGAAACATGAACCCACAAATGCACACGCCAGCCACTTGCTATATACTCTGTTACGTCTGCGTGGGCACAGTAAGAGTACCTTGCCGCTGAGCGACCCGCTGAATTTCAAGGTCGGAGTTCTTAGAGCGATTTTCAACCCAGACGGAACCCGCGTCGTCACCACCGGTAGCGACAAGACGGCACAAATATGGGACGCGATGAGCGGAGAGCTGCTGAGTGGTCCATTGGATCATGAAGGCGAGGTCCATCTCGCAAGCTTCAGCCCGGACGGAACTCGCGTGGTCACCACCAGTAGCGACAATACGGCACGAATATGGGATGCAACAAGCGGCAAGTCCGTGGGCATTCCGCTGCGCCATGACGACGAGATTCTTAGTGCCACCTTCAGCCCGGACGGAGCCCGCGTCGCCACCGCCAGTAGAGACAAGACAGCGCGGATATGGGATGCAACGAGCGGCAAGCCGCTCGGCGAGCCACTAAGTCACGAAGGTATAGTCCATCTCGCAAGCTTCAGCCCGGACGGAGCCCATTTCCTCACAGTCAGTAGTGACGGGACGGCGCGAATATGGGAAATGCCGAGCGGCAACTCACTGGGGATCTTACTTCCCAATGACGACGTGGTTCACAGCGCGAGCTTCAGCCCTGATGGAACCCGTGTCGTCACTGCCGGTCGAGGTAAGACAGCACGGCTATGGGACGCATCGAGCGGAAAATCGCTGGGCATCCCGCTACAACATGATGGCATAATTCATAGCGCGACCTTCAGCCCCGACGGAACCCGTGTCGTCACCGCCAGCGACGACAAGACCGCGCGCATTTGGGATGCAACGAGCGGCAGGCTGCTCGGCGCGCCACTACGTCATAAAGATGAAGTCCATCACGCACTTTTCAGCCCGGACGGAGCCCTTGTCGTCACCAATACCAATGGCTTCGCGATCAGTTATCCCAGCATCACCTTTAAAGACGCCACTGTGCAAGTCTGGGACGTGGCGAGCGGCAAGCGTCGGGGGGAGCCGATGCTCTTTCAGGGTATGAGTTGTGATACGAGTTTCAGCCCGGATGGCACTCGTGTGATCATCACCAGCAATCACATTATTAACAGCGATGGCGGCACCATGATAAAAACTGGAACGGCGCGAGTCTGGGACCTGGCAAGTGACGTGCCTCCGAATGAGCCGCTACGCCATGAATTCGGTGTCAACACCTCGAGTTTCAGCGCTGATGGAAGTCGAATTGTCACTGCCAGCGACGACAAGACGGCACGCGTGTGGGATGTGGCAAGTGGCAATCCGCTTGGCACCCCATTTCGTCATGAAGACAGTGTGGATAGCGCGTGTTTCAACCCGGACGGGACTATTATCGTCACGGCCACCATGAAGACGGCGCAGCTTTGGGATGTAGCGAGCGGCAAGCACCTTGGCCATCCTTTGTTACCTGAAGGCGGAATTTCAAACGCGAGTTTCAGCCGGGACGGTGCATATGTCCTCACTACCAGTACAGTTCCCTCTTCCAGAGGTGGCACGAATCAAGTTACCATTAGTACTTTTGGGGGAGCGCGAGTATGGGGCGCGGCGAGCGGAAAGCCTCTCGGCCAGCCATTACACTTCGAAAAGCGGGTCAATACCGTGACGTTTAGTGCGAATGGTACCCGGGTCGTCGTCAGCAGCGACAAGACGGCGCGGGTATGGGATGTAGTGAGCGGCAAGCCTCTCGGCGACCCGTTGCACCATGAAGGCGAAATTTACAGCGCGAACTTTAGTCCAAACGGGTCAAGCGTTGTCACCGCCAGTAGTGACAACACGGCTCGAATTTGGGACGTGGTAAGCAGCACACCACAAGGCACCCCGCTGCGCCACGATGGCATAGTACATAGCGCGAGCTTCAGCTCAGATGGCGCCTTCGTTGTCACTGTTAGCAGCGACAAGACGGCTCGAATTTGGGAGGTGTCGACCGGCAAGCCACTGGGTCTCCCGCTGCGCCACGGAGACCTGGTCTATCGCGCGAACTTCAGCCCTGACGGAACACGCATCGTCACAGTAAGTAGTGACAAGACGGCGCGCATTTGGGACGCGGTGCGAGGCCAGCCCCTCGGCGAGCCTTTGCACCATGAGGGCCTTATCTCAAACGCGAATTTCGGCCCGGACGGTAGCATTCTTGTTACAAGTGCAGGCAATTGCGCGCGGGTGTGGGACCTTGCCCCAGCGAGGACTTCCGTTCCGCCTGCGGTACTTGCTTGGGCGCGTGGAATTGCGGGCGTGCGACACCGCGAGGGGAAGCTGGAAGCGATGCTTAATAACGACCGGCAAGTACTCCTTTCGACTGCTCTCCCTTCCGGACCTTGGGCTGAATTGAAAGTGTGGCTCGAATCCAATGGTCCGCAGCGGAAACTCACACCGCGTTCAAAAGTGACGGTCCGCGAGATCGCCGAGCGGGAGCGGGATTTCAACAGCAGGGAAAGCCTGGAATCGGCGCTCCAGTATGATTTGACTGTCCCACTGGCGCGGATGATGCTGGGAATTCGATACTTCCAAGACGAAGTGGAGCGAGCAACGAAACCGAACGCTCCGCCTGTTGATCCAGCAATCCTCGCCCGCGCGGCACATTGGCGGCGCTACGACCTCGACCGCCTCCCCCCGGATCCGAATTTGTGGGACCGCGCCGCGAAGATTTTGCGGGAACTTCCGGACTCAAAGGTCGGTGTTGGTCCCAAACCGATCACGTGTGCCGAGGCGGCTGTGCAGGCGGAGAAGCGGGCGGCGGAATTACGAGCGAAGCTGCAGAAGCCATGACGGGGCGCACAAATCGAGGGATCATGAATGGGGCCACCCAGCTCGATTTCATCCATTAGGGAAGAGTCAAAAAGTCGATCCATCAATTCCGTCTGTTTGACACTGGGCAATAAATCGCATGAATTCCGCGGAGTTTATGTCTGACAGAGACTGGCGGAATCTCTTACGTGAGATCCACTCTGGTAATGTCATCCCAGTCGTCGGGCCGGGACTCGTGACGGTCGATGATGGTGCCGGTGGCTCCATTCCCCTGTATCAGCACCTGGCACCACAGCTGGCCGGGGAGTTAAACCTTCAGAATCCGGAAAACCACCTATCATTCAATTCTGTCGCTCGCGAGTTCTTGAGAGGCGGTGGCGAACTGCGGGAATTGTACATCACCCTCGGATGCCTGCTGGATCAACTCACGATTTCTCCTTCCGGGCCATTGCTGGAATTGGCTGGAATCGGCGGGCATGGCACTGGTCACATCCGTTATGATGTTGTGTGCCACTGGCTCGGCCAATGTGAATGACAGAAGACCTTTCCTCGCATGGCTTTCGTTGGCACCAAAACACTGGCAAAGCCGGCAAAGCCAGTGGCACACAAACTTGGAATCAATATCGTCCGAGCCACACCCGGCGCGTGTGGCTCGGCGTTCGGCGAATGGCCCGATGGCAAACCGTCGCTTGGCGTGCCATACTTGCGGAGAGTTTCAAGGCAGCGGCAACCTAAAGGCTTCACCATGAAAGAGCGTGCCGTGGTTGAGACTGAGCGGTGGTACCGCGGCGCGCACGTGCCCATGCCACTGATTGAAGACTTCGCGCAAAAAAGTTGCGAAACAGTTTCAGCCGGAGAGGATCATCCTGTTTGGATCGCACGCCACCGGTCAGCAGCATGCCGACAGCGATGTCGATATTCTCGTTGTCATGCCGGCACGGAATCAGCTTGATCAGGCGGCAAAAATCCATCTCGCCACGCTGCCGCCGTTTCCCTTGCACCTGATTGTTCGCACCCCGGACAACTTCGCCTGGAGGCTCGCGGAAGGAGACTCTTTCCTGCAAGAGGTCGTTTCCAAAGGGAAAGTGCTCTATGAGAAGGCTAAGGGCGGGTGTGGCATGGGCAGCGAGTGCAGCAACGGCACAATGACCGATGAGCGGTTTACTCAGGCAACACAATCCCGCGATGGTCAGCCACTTTGCGAAAAAACGGCAACCCTCTCTCAGCAAGTTTTTTAACGGCATCTGCGACGGCCGGTTCAATATTTGGCAGCACTTGTTCAACAGGTGGGTCGATGTCAGCGTGAGGCACGTACTGCCCACGAGATAGGGCATCCAACTGGGCTTTGATTGCAGCCGTCGCTTCAGGAGCCAAGTCCCAGGTTTCCTCTTTGTTGGTTTCCCAGCATGGGTATCTCTCTCGCCCACTTGGTTCGCCCAAATTCACTCGCCCGATTTGTTCCCAAGGAAACTCTCCATTCTCACTCCACGCTAATTCTAAGGAGAACCGATCGGCCCGGGTGTGAGGCTGAAGCAGGATGAAAAAGGTGACTAACGTCGAAACTGACTGGCAAGCCCAAATTGGAGGTTCGTGCTTTTGCGCTTGTGTTCGATGAAATTGGGGCAGTGTCCGTTCCAGCTCTGCTGTAAAATGTGAAACGAGACTTTTGCGGATGGCAGGTCGCATATTATCTTCGCAAGGAATGCCTCGCCGAGTGTCGTGAACGACCTTAGCTACTAGTGGCTCGTTCCACAGAAACCTCTCCATTCTTCCCCCCAAACAGCACCGCCTCCACCCAGTCGTTCCGAAAGCGGTGCAGCGGGTCGACGGATTCACACACGGCGCGG
>JAKFUF010000048.1 GCA_021732845.1 Planctomycetaceae bacterium
CCCATTCCCGGTCCGTTTCCCGGTCCCATTGGCGCCATCGGCATGGGGTTCACTTCAGGACCGCCCTCTTCGACCTTGACCACCAGCGGCGGTTGGGTGTCCTCGGGCGTGGGGGTCATGACCGCCAGCAGTTTCCCCTGTGGCTCGGCGGAGGCAAACGTGACTTTGACGTGATAGGGTTTGAACAGGCTCGCCCAGGACAAGTGGACGATGGCTCCGTCCTGCTCCAGCCGTTGCCTGGGGAATCCCGCGAGCACCGTTCCAAAGTCCTTGCGGAGGAGCGGCTTTTCGCCGCCCGCCTTATGATCGGCCTCCAGCACATTCTCCAAGTTGGCGAGCGTCGTTCCGTGTCCCCACTGAGCCACAAATTCGATGGTGGCGAGGGACAGCAGCACGAGAATTCCGCCCCAGACGACGACCCGCTCCACGGGATTGCGTTTCTTTTGGGGGGCGGCCACAGGGGGCGACGGGTTCTCTGGAGCAGTGCTCATGATGGGATCGCACAGATTGGAGAAGAGAGGAAAATGGAAGACGCGAGTCTACCCCCCGCGGCACGCATTTCCCACTGACATCCTCCCGTTCCGCAGGGCTGGCCATGTTTTCGAATGGAGCACCGATCATCACGTGTAACCCGCCGCGCCAGTTTTGAAATCGCGCATTCTTCAAAATTGCGCCAGCAGACCTCGCCGCGGCTCCTTGATGTCGCCTGCGGTGTGCCGCCTGTCGCCGGCGACGCATGACCTCCGGTGGGCTTCACGGGGAATCTCGCCAGGCGCCAGGCCCAGGGGACCGAAATCTCGACCACATTTCCGCCAAGGAATAACCACGAAAGGCACGAAGAACACGCGACCGCGCGAGGACAATTATGACTCCGACTCAAGCAAAGTCGGAGCCGCATCCGGGAACTCCGCGGGTCCCATCACGATTTCAAGCTCCCCACTGCGGCACGCAGCAGGTCGCTATCGTCCCGAGTTTCCGGCCTCGACCGGCCCTTCCCATTGCGGCAGCGTGGCCAGGAAGTCGCGGTGGACGCCGTTGAGCCACACGTATTCGCGGTCGACTTTCTTGGCGGTGACAATGGAGCAGATTTTGAGGCCGACGATGGCCGCAATCAGCATCAGGGGAAATCCGATGGCTGTTAAAATCCACGTGTTATTCTGTGGAGTGGACCAGGCAATCCCGGCGATCCCCGTCGCCAGTCCGGCGATGACCATGAGCCACGCCATCAACATGGTCCACAACCGGCGCTGAAACCATTTCGGCGACAACCCGACCTCGATCTTGGCCTTGTGCTGGAGGAAGAAGGCGACAATCACATAGATCAAGGGGCTTACGGCCACCAGGAGGTACACGGCGGGTTGATGCCAGGACAACTGACGTTTCAACAGGCCGCTGGCGGGTTCGTTGGATTTGATGCAGCGGTAGGGCAGGACGGCATCTTTGCGCATCACCAGTTGCTTGCCGTCGCGCCACACATCGTCCGCGCTCCACGGCCGCAGGCCGCCTCCTTGCTGTTCACCGCAATACCGGCACAGCCGCGCCGCCGCTTTGATCGACTTGCCGCACATCGGGCAGGTCTTCATCCCCGCCGCGGGTTCGGTTGTCGCCTTCGCGCCTGGCACGTCAATCAACGTGCCGCAGGACGGGCAGGGAACCGAAGAGACTTCGAACGCCGCCGGGAGTGGGACGACTTGCTGACACGCCGGGCATTGCAGGGTCTGGGGCATGAGGCGGTTCCGTGGTGTCATCTCAAATCGCAAATCTGCCGTGTCCGACAGTCCGACAACACATGAAGTCATCCTTGCAGATCCTCGACCATCCTTCCAATCCTGTCCCAAAATGCTCACTCAAGACAACCGGCCGCCCCCAAATCCGTGACGGTCAGGAGATTTGAAATTCCACGAAACTCAGATGCCCGACTTTTGTCGGAGACCTCAAACCTGAGATTTGAGAGCTGAGATTTTTCCAGCGACAAATTGATCTTTGTCGGACTGGTCAGCCCTGTAAGAAGGGCCGAGTGGCAGGCAACCTCACGGGCGCGGCCAAATGCAAAGAGTAGCCGACTGGAAATGTAGGCGCTCGCCCGAGTTGACCTCACAGTCGCCCCGGCTACATTCCAGTCGGACTACCCTTGGTGAATCGTCGGAAGCTGGAATCGCAAGTCATGTGCCAGACTGAGGGATGGATTCGTAAATCGGCGCAAGGCTGATGCGGGCAGCACATTGAGAGGATCGCCATCGCAGGCTTCTGTTTTCTGAATGCGACGCATGCCTAATCTCTAGGCACACCTTGCTCGCTCCTGTCGCCGCGAACACCGGAGATGGGCTGAAGCCCATTCGACGGGAGGCGATGTCGTTCAATTTGAGGCCCCCGGTCGATACAATTGCCCGATCAGTATCGCTCTTTCGAAATATCTCAGACGGATCTCGGCCCCGCGAATCATTGTCGCCCGGATTGAGGTTTCAGGATTCGACCCATGAAGGTTTTGGTAATTGGCAACGGTGGTCGCGAGCACGCTCTCGTTTGGAAGCTGTCACAGTCGGCTTCGGTGACCGAGGTGTTTTGTGCGCCGGGCAACGCCGGCACCGCGCTCGATGGCACAAACGTCGACATTCAGGTGTCACAGACCGACCTGCTGATCAAGTTCGCCAAAGAACAGGGCGTTGGCCTGACGGTGGTGGGGCCGGAAGTCCCGCTGGTGGACGGGGCGGTCGACCAGTTTGAAGCGGCCGGGCTGTGCGTGTTTGGCCCCAGCCGCCTTGCGGCGGAGCTGGAGGGGAGCAAAGCCTTCGCCAAAGAAATCATGCGGATGGCGGCCATTCCGACGGCCGAAGCGCAGATCTTCACGGATCCGATGGCGGCCGAAAGCTATATCTGGGACCGCGAGGAGGCCCGGCTGGTCGTCAAGGCGGACGGCTTGGCGTCCGGGAAGGGCGTGTTCGTCTGCTCCACGCGGGACGAGGCGCTGGATGCCATCAACGTTCTGATGCGCAAGCAGGAGTTTGGCGAGGCCGGCCGTAAGGTCGTCATTGAGGAGCGGTTGGATGGCGAAGAGGCCAGCATTCTGGCGCTGACCGACGGGCAGTCAATCCTGCCGCTGGAAACCGCCCAGGATCACAAACGGGCCTTCGATGACGACCAGGGACCGAACACCGGTGGCATGGGCTCCTACAGCCCGGCACCGTTGATCACCCCGGAAATCATGGACCAGATCATCGGGCAGATTCTGGTGCCGACGGTCCACATGATGCGGAAGCGCGGCCGGCCGTTCAAGGGGATTCTGTACGCCGGCGTGATGATCACGCACCAGGGGCCCAAGGTGCTGGAGTTCAACGTCCGCTTTGGCGACCCGGAAGTTCAGTCCCTGCTCATGCGGTTCCGCGGCGATCTGGCCAGAGTTCTGAAGGCCGCGGCGGAGGGCAAGCTCGCGAGTGTGCCACAGTTGGACTGGGATCCGCGCCCCAGCGTCTGCGTGGTGATGGCCTCCGAAGGGTACCCCGGAGCCTACGACAAGGGGTTTCCCATCCGGGGCTTGGAAGCGGCCGCCGAACTGCCTGACACCAAGGTGTTTCACGCGGGTACCGAACTCCGCAACGGCCAGGTCGTGGCTAACGGCGGTCGGGTCCTCGGCGTCACCGCGCTTGGCACCAATCTCGACGAAGCCAAGCTGCGGGCGTATCAAGCGGTCAAATGCATCCGCTGGGATGGGGCCTGGTGCCGGCACGATATTTCGGACAAGTCCCGGCGGTTTGTGACGCAGGATCGCGTGGAACCGCCGAAGTGACACGCAGAGTAATTCTGCCACAACGACTTACAATTCAACGGCTGCCGCGGAATTCTGGTTTGTTCGGACTCCGAACCGCCGTTTGCGGTTGAATTATCTGTCAGCCTTGCTAAAGTGGTCTCAGTCCGAACAGGTATGACAGCAGAATTGCTGGACCTGAGGAAGGTCCGCATCGAAAACTGGTGGCAACCGGACGAATGGTTCGTTTGTCACAAAGCAATCTCAACAGGTCGGGTCATGTCGATTACGAAAGAGCGGAAGACAACTATTATTGGTGAGTTTCGGCGTTCTGAAGCGGACACGGGTTCGCCAGAAGTGCAGATTGCCATGCTCACGCACCGCATCAACGAACTGACAAGCCACCTGACGACCCACCAGAAGGACCATGCCAGCCGCCGCGGGCTGCTGATGCTGGTGAGCCGCCGGAGGGGTTTGCTGACATACCTGCGACGACAGAGTCCGGAAAGCTACGTCACAATTATCCGGCGTTTGTCCCTTCGCAAGTAGCGAGCAGCGCCGGAGGTCTCTGTTTTACCTTCGCAGGTGCACATGAAAGTAACGGTTGAGCGGGAGTTGGGGGGGCGGAAACTCAGTCTTACAACGGGCGAACTCGCCAAGCAGGCCAGTGGTGCCGTTGTCGTCCAATACGGAGAAACGGTCGTCTTTGTGGCGGCCCAGACTGACAAGCCCCGGGAAGGGCTCGATTTCTTCCCGCTGACGTGCGATTATCGCGAACGGTCAGCCGCCGCCGGCAAATTCCCCGGTGGATTCTTGAAACGCGAGGGTCGTCCCACCCTCAAGGAAATTCTCACGAGCCGGCTCACGGACCGGCCCATTCGACCGCTCTTCCCCGAAACATTTCGGGCCGAAGTGCAGATCATGTCGAATGTCCTCGCCTGCGATGGCGAGAACGACCCCGATGTGCTGTCCATTATCGGAGCCTCTGCGGCTCTGACTGTGGCTCCGGGAGTCCCCTTCCAGGGTCCGCTCGCAGCGGTCCGGGTCGGTCTGCTCGCGGGTGAATTCATCCTGATGCCGACGCAGGCCCAGATTGCCGAGAGCGGCCTCGACCTGATCGTCGCCGGCACGAAAAGCTCGGTGCTGATGATCGAAGGCTTCGGCGACCAGTTGCCCGAAGATCAGATGGTTGACGCCATCATGTTCGCGCATCGCGCCGTCGCCGAACTCTGTGAGATGCAGGCCGAATTCGCCCAGAAAGTGGGAACTCCCGCCAAAGAATTCCCAGAGCCACCCGTCAATCCGCTGGCCGGAGCCCTGCACGAATCTTACGCGGCGGTCCGCGAGACCAAGTCGATTCGCGGCAAGAAGGATCGGGCGGAAGCCACGAGCCTGCTGAAGAAGAGCCTGAAGGAAAAGTTCTTCCCCGCAGGGACGGTCGTCACCGAATCGGGAGCCACGCTGGCTGAATTCAGCGAGGCATTCCACGCCCTCGAAGCCAAGGTCGTTCGCGACCTGACGCTGGAAGGCACCCGGCTTGACGGTCGTGGTTTGGAAGATCTGCGGCCCATCGCCTGCGATGTCAGCAAGCTGCCCCGCGTGCATGGTTCCGCCATGTTCCAGCGCGGCGAAACGCAGTCGCTCTGCACGGTGGTTCTGGGAACGGTTCGCGACGAACAGAAGGTCGACGGGCTGTTCAAAGAATACTCCAAGCGGTTCATGCTCGACTACTACTTCCCCTCCTACTCGGTGGGCGAATGCCGGCCGATTCGTGGTCCGGGACGTCGCGAAATTGGGCACGGGGCCTTGGCGGAACGGTCACTGGAGTGGGTCATCCCCTCCCCCGACAAGTTCCCGTACACCATCCGTGTCATCTCCGACATCATGGAGTCGAACGGCAGCAGTTCCATGGCGTCGGTCTGCTCCGGCACCCTGGGCCTGATGGATGCCGGTGTGCCCATCACTCAGCCCGTGGCTGGAATCTCGATCGGTCTCGTGAAGGAGGGCGACAAGTACGTCCTGCTGACCGACATCATCGGTGACGAAGACCACTACGGCGACATGGACTTCAAAATCGCCGGCACCCAGCGTGGCGTGACGGGGATTCAGCTCGATCTCAAGATTGCCGGGATCAGCGAAGAGATCATCCGCAAGACTCTGGCTCAGGCCAAAGTCGCCCGGCTTGATCTGCTGCGTTCGATGCTGACCGCCATCCGGCGGCCACGCAAAGAGATCTCGATGCACGCCCCCAAAATGGTGCGCACGAAGATCGACCCGCAAAAGATCGGCCTGCTGATCGGCCCCGGTGGCAAGACGATTCGTGCCATTCAGGAAGAGACGCAGGTCACGATCGATGTCGACGACACCGGTGCGGTCACCATCTCCGGCATGGATCAGGCCGGTGTGGATGACGCTCTGGCCCGCGTGGAAGCCCTGACCGAAGAGATCAAGGTCGGCAAGATCTACAACGGCACCGTCAGCTCGATCAAGGATTTCGGTGCGTTCATCGAAATCGTGCCGGGCAAAGACGGTCTGTGCCACATCTCCGAACTGTCCGATGGCTACGTGAAATCGGTCACGGAGGTCTGCAAAGAGGGCGACAAGATGCAGGTCAAGGTCATCGCCGTCGATGACCAGAACCGCGTCAAGCTCTCCCGCAAGGCCGTGCTGCTGGAACAAAAGGGAGCCACGGAAGAGTAGTTCCGTGATCCTTTGACCATAATGCAATGAGAAAGCCCGGTGGCAAAACCACCGGGCTTTCTTTCATTTGTTGGCCAGCCGAGTTTCTCGAATCGCGCCGGCTTGATCCGGAAACGCCTGGACTGTTCGACACCCCAAACGACTGGAAGGATACTGACAAAAGTGGTGAGGTCGCGAACCAGTCGGAATAGATGTCGGAAGGCCAGTGGTGTGACTTGCTGGCCTTCACCATTTGGCCCTCTGAAACCTTGGTGGCACGCGGCATCGGTCGTCAAGTATGAGTTTACAATTTCGGAAAACAAGTATCGCTGGCGCTCCACGGACCATGACAAAGAAGTTCTCGGCTGGAGCCCGACGGGCTCCGCGGAGAGTGCGGCGAAATAGAAAGTCAGCCTTCCACGAACCTAAGCCGTGTTCGTCGTGTTCGTCGCGGGCGTGGTTGAAGAGGCATTGCCGCAGGCGGGCTGTTACAATCGCGGTTTCATCGCGAGAGAACTCATGCCCGAACAACTGTTCCGTGTCGAAGATCCGCAGACTGGCCAGACAATTGCCGCGGCGCTGCGGCAGTGGCTGCCAGGCCGGTCATGGTCTGATCTGAAGAAGCTGTTGCAGTCGCGGCGGGTGATGGTCAGCGGCAACCTCTGCCTCGACGAAGGGCGGAGGCTCAAGCATGCCGAAGTGATCAAGATCCTGGATGCATCGGCCGTCGCGCCGCCGCAGGCGGAGGATATCAAGCTCCAATTCGTTGATTCCCATCTGCTGGTCTGCGAGAAGCCTGCCGGCATGACCACTTTGCGGCATCCAGAAGAGCGACACTGGCCCAGCCGCCGCAAACAACTGCAGCCCACACTGGACGAACTGCTGCCGCGCATTTTGGCAAAGCGGCTGCGGAAGGGCGCACAACAAGTCTCGGACAAGTCGCCGCATGCCCGGGTCCGCGCGGTGCATCGCCTCGACCGCGACACCAGCGGGCTGATGGTCTTTGCCCGCACCATCCCCGCGGAACGGGAACTGGGTCTCCAGTTTCGCGCTCATGCCCTCGACCGGGTGTACAAGACCGTGGTGATCGGCGAGATCGAGGCGCAGACTTTTGAATCGCATCTCGTCGAAGACCGTGGGGATGGCCGGCGCGGCAGCGGGCTGGAAAAGGTCGGAAAACGGGCGGTGACGCACGTCACCCCGCTGGAACGGCTGGATGGCTACACGCTGTGCGAATGCCGGCTGGAAACGGGGCGGACCCACCAGATCCGCATCCATCTGTCCGAGGCGGGACACCCGGTGTGCGGGGACAAGGTTTATCACGGCCCATATGGAACACCGCCGGTGATCGACCGCAGTGGTGCTCCGCGCCTCGCGCTGCATGCCGCCGAGTTGGCATTCAAGCATCCGATCACCGGGGAGAATCTCCAGTTCTATATGGAACTGCCCGCCGACATGCAGCAGTTTTTGCAAAAGCTGCGCGGGCTGCCGTCGGCGGAGAGCCGGGCCAAGAGTTCGCGACGACGCTGAGTTGAAAGGACAAATGACAAATGACAAATGACAAAATGGGTCGTTTGTTGCTCAGGTGCGTCGATTCGCTGCGGGAACCAACGAATGACCTACGAGAAATCCAAACAGCTCTATGAACGCGCTCAGCAGGTGCTGGCAGGGGGCGTTTCCAGCGAGTTCCGCAAGTTCAATGCGCCGCATCCGCTGTTTTATGCATCCGGGGCGGGCAGCCACATCACGGATGTCGATGGCAATGAGTTTCTGGACTTCACGCTGAGTCAGGGGCCGCTGATTCTGGGGCATTCGCACCCACAGGTGCTGGACGAGGTCACGCGGGCGAGTGCCACGGGCCAGTTGTTCGCCGGACAGCATCTGCAGGAACTGGAACTGGCGGAGACGCTGCAGCGGCTGATCCCCTGTGCCGAGCGGATGCGGTTCAGCCTGTCAGGCTCCGAGGCCGACCATGCCGCCCTGCGGCTCGCGCGGGCTTTGACCAAACGGCCAAAGTTCATACGGTTTGAAGGCCAGTATCATGGCTGGTTCGACAACGTCTGCACGGGTGTCGCGGCCCCCAACGCCGAGGCGGCCGGACCGCAGGAGTTGCCGACGCAGGTCCGCTGGAGCGCGGGGTTGCCAGAGGATATCGAGGATCAAGTGATCCTGCTGCCGTGGAACGATTTGGATCTTGTGCGGAAGGCGCTGCGCGGGCGGAGCCACGAGGTGGCGGCGGTCATCACCGAACCAGTCATGTGCAACAGTGGCTGCATCCCCCCCGAGCCTGGCTTTCTGGCGGGGCTGCGGACGCTCTGTGACGAAACGGGCACCGTGCTGATCTTCGATGAGGTGATCACCGGTTTTCGCCTCGGGCTGGGAGGTGCCCAGCAGCACTTTGGAGTTGTTCCCGACCTGGCCGTGTTCGGAAAAGCGATGGCCAGTGGCTACCCGATCAGCGTCCTGGCGGGACAACAGCGGTTCATGCAGCCGATTGCCGATGGAACGGTGATCCACGCCGGCACCATGAATTCCGGCAACCCGTCGATCGCCGCCGCCGTGGCGACGCTGCGGGTCTTGGAAACCGAACATGTCCACCAAACATTGTTTTCCCTGGGCCAGCGGCTGATGGACGGCCTGCGCAAGGCTGCCCAGGAGACGGGTCACCAGGTGTTGGTGCAGGGGCTGGGACCGATGTTTCACATGGGTTTTAGCGCGCTTGAACGTGTCCGCGACTTCCGCGACACCTGGAGTTATGACAAGCCGAAATATGCCAAGTTCGTGGCCGGGATGCAGGACCGGGGCATCCGCCTGATTGGCCGTGGCTTGTGGTACATTTCCGCCGCACACACGGAAGCTGAAATCGACCAGGCGATCGACACCGCCCGTTCGGTGCTGAAATCGCTGGGCTAAAGTTGCCAGCAGAACCCGAAGTACCACTGACAGGAGAACGAACATGGCGAGACACCTGTGGCTGCCGGCGATGTTGCTCGTTTTGAGCGTTTCCGTGACTCGGGCGGACGATTGGCCCGCCTGGCGCGGTCCAACCGGTCAGGGGATCTGCACCGAGAAGAACCTCCCGCTGAAGTGGAGCGACACGGAAAACGTGAAGTGGAAGATTCCACTCGCGCATCAGGGCAACTCCACACCCATTGTCATCGGCGACAAAATCTTTCTCACCCAGGCCGACAAAGATGGGAAGCATCGAAGTCTGCTCTGCTTCGCCCGCGCCGATGGCCGGGCCCTGTGGCAGAAGGAGGTCACCTACGAAGCCAAGGAGCGGAACTGGGATCCCAACTGGTACTGCAACGCTTCGCCCATGTCGGACGGGGAACGCGTGGTGGTGAGTTTTGGCTCGGCCGGCTTGTACTGCTTCGACCTCGACGGCAAGGAACTTTGGAAACGCACGGATCTGGGCCAGTGGGAACACCCGTTTGGCAATGGATCCTCACCGGTTTTGTACGGAGATCTGGCGATTCAATGGTGCGGCCCGAATGAGAACGTCGGACGCAATTTTCTGATCGCGGTCGACAAGAAGACCGGCGAAACCCGCTGGGAACACGATGAGAAGGCAGGTTCGTGGGGGACGCCGGTGATCACCAGCATCAACGGCAAAGATCAGTTGTTGCTGTCGACGGTGCCCCATTTGATTGGACTTGATCCCCAGTCGGGGAAGGAATTGTGGCACTGCGATGGATTGAACAAGTATGTCTACACGTCTCCGCTGGTCAGTAACACAGTCGCCGTCGCCATGTCGGGCTACACCGGTGCCGCGCTCGGCGTGCGCCTGGGCGGGAGCGGTGACATCACCGCCGACCGCCTGTGGCACCACCCCACCAACATCCAGCGCGTGGGCTCTGGCGTCATTGTCGGCGAACACCTCTATATCGTGGAGGAAAACGGCGTCCCCCACGGCTATGAGCTGGCAACCGGCAAGGAAGTGTGGAAAGTCACCAAGCGGCCTTCCGCCGGAAACACCTGGGGCTCGATGGTCCATGCCGATGGCCGGCTGTATGTGCTGATGCGCAATGGCAGCACACTGGTGTTCGCCGCCAGCCCCGAGTACGAACTGCTCGCCACCAACTCACTGGGCCGCGGCGAATCCACCAACTCTTCGGTGGCAATCTCCAACGGCGACATCTTCATCCGCACCTTCCAGCACCTGTGGTGCATCGGGCAGAAGTGACGGGTTTGGAGTGGTCGATTGGATCCAGACCACTTCAACATCCTTGATGTCAGTCGAGATCCGCAGCGTGATCACGCCAACCGAGACCGCGCAAGATCGCCGTTCGCTGCGCAACAACGGTCAGACCCTCGCCGCCGCATTCACATGTCCGCGGACCGGAGTTTTCAACCGGTCCGCGAGCGCGTCCGGGAAACACTGGGCGATGTGACTCGAAACGCTTCGACGGTCATCTCGCGGACCTCTTCCCGTTGCTCGGGCAGGCACCAGTAGTGCAGGTCAACCAGGAAATTCTCCGCCTCAATGAAATGGCCGGCATCCAGGAGTTCCATCCAATATTCCTGCGCTTTCGTCAGGTAAGAATGATCTTCTGGGGGAGTGGACCGGAAGGAAGCGAGCAGGTATTGCAGTCGCCTATCCGGATTCCCGAGAATCCCCTCGAGGATGCTGACCAAATGGTAAAACTGAGCGGGCTCTTTGACAGAGGTCAAAGAGAACAGCACCATCGCATGCAGCAGAATGGCATATTCTTCGGTCGCTGACCCCGACAGTTCAGGAAGCACGAAGTGGGCTGCGGCTTGGAATGCCAAAGACTGAACATCGTGGAAATAATCCACGGCACCATCGAGCGCACAGTGCGCTGTCAGCGTCAAATACAATGACAACTGCAATGCCTGCTGCTTGGCTTTCGACGGTCTTTTGAGATGATAGGTTTTGGGCAGATCCGGCAGTTCAAACTGCGCGACGAATCGTCCGGCATCGGTCATCCGTTGAAGGATTCCCGCAAGCGTCTCTTCCGCTAATTGAAACGAACGCGGGTCAAGCATGCCTGCGAAGGGGTCATCAACGACGGATTTCTTCCCCAGCGTGTCCCACAGCAAGCCGACAACCTGCTCTGGAAATGTACGATCCCAATCCGCCAGCAGCAGGCGCTGATAGTCTTTGACGGTGTCGGACGTCGCGTTGAGCTTCGGCATGTCAGTTAATCCCGGCCTTGATGGGCTCGCTTGGATTTGGGACGGGAGCTTTCGATGGCTCGACTGAGCTTTCTACCGCGCTCCTTCTTTTGCTTCGCGTTCAACACCAAGCGAGCCTCTGCACGCAGCTTTTTCTCTTCGCGATCCTTTTCTTCATGGGTCAGGTCGTGTGAGGGATCTTCACCGCCTCCTGCACGGCATTGCAGACCCGCACGAGCGTGGGTACGTCGAGGTCTTCGGCGCGGACGCCTTCCGGAATCTCGAGTGTTTTCAGAATGGCGTCCATCATCGGCTTCGTCAGTTCCTTGCGGTACATCCCCACCAGCACGCTGCGGGCCAGCTTGCGGCGTTGCGTGAACAGCCGACGGTTGAAGTCGTGGAAGAATTCCCGGTCGCCAATTTGTTCGGCGCGTTTGGTGTCCGGCAAGATCCGGACGACGGCCGAATCGACGCCGGGGCGGGGCCAGAAGACGGCGGGGCCAAGTTTGCGGATGATGCGGACGTTGCACTGTGACTGGAGCCACACGGACAGGGCACCGTAATCTTCCGAACTCGGCTTGGCCTGCATCCGGTCCGCGAGTTCCCGCTGAATGGTGATGATCATCTGCGACCATGGCAGGTCGGAGTAGACCAGGTTGGTGATGACCGGTGTGCCGATGCAGTAGGGCAGGTTGGCGATCAGCTTGAGCTTCCTGTCGGGATGAACCGCCAGCTTGGCGTGAATCGCCTCCAGGACTTCCGGCGCGAAATGGTTCTTGTCCTTCAGGGCATCGCCGTGGATCAGCGTCACGTTTTCATAGGCAGACGTGGCTTCTTTGGCCAGCGGGTAAACCCGCGGGTCGATCTCCACCGAGATCACATCTCCCGCGCCCTGTGCCAGGTAGGTGGTCATGCCACCCGTGCCGGCCCCGACCTCCAGAACCACATCATTGGGAGTGAGTTCGGCCTTCTCCACAATGAACTCAATGATGTTCAAATCGATGAGAAAATTCTGGCCCAGATCGGTCCGGGGGTGGAACCCGCGCTCGCGAAAGAGCCCCATCAGGTAGGAGCGTGTCTGTCGTTCGGGCTTGTTCATGCGCGGGGTGTCGATTGCGTGGTCAAAAATTTGCGGGCGTACTTGGCCAGGATGTCTGTTTCCATGTTAACGAAGTCGCCGACACTCCGCCTGCCCAGTGTCGTCACCTGCAGGGTGTGGGGAATGAGAGCCACGCTGAACCGGTCGGTTTCGACCTCGACCACGGTGAGGCTGATGCCATCGACCGTGACAGAGCCTTTGGGAACCATCTCCTCGGCGAGTCGCGGCGGGACGCGAAACCAGAGGGTGACCCATTCACCATCGGGCAGGATCTGATCGACCGTGCCGACGCCGTCGACATGACCTTGGACAAAGTGCCCGCCGAGCCGGCCGTCGACGGACAATGGCCGTTCGAGGTTCACCCGGTGCCCAACCTGCAGTTTTCCCAGATTGGTTTTCGCCAACGTTTCCGGCCCGGCCTGAAACGCCCAGCGTTCGCCCTGCATCTGGACGAGCGTCAGACAGCAGCCGTTGATCGCCACGCTGTCGCCCAGGGCCGCCCGCGCGGTAATTTCCACGGGCACATCGATTTCCAACCGCAGCCCCGGACCTTCCTGCACAAGCGCGGCGACCTGGCCCATGCCTTCCACCAATCCCGTGAACATGCCTCAATCCTACAATGTTTGAATTCGTAGCGTCGGCTTCAGCCGACTTCGGTGGGCGGTTGAATCACGAAGTCGGCTGAAGCCGACGTTACGATCTTAGCGGCTTGCCAACCCCAGCCGCCGCTGGCGGAACTGGTCGAGCGTGACGGCCGCGACGATGATCACCCCCAGAATGATATCCTGATAGGGGTTGTTGAAGCCCAACTGCGTGCAGCCACTCTCGATGACCGCCATGATCGCCGCGCCGCACAGGGTTCCCAACACCGCACCGCGACCGCCGCTCAGGCTGCCGCCGCCGATCACTACGGCGGCAATGATCTTCAGTTCCAGCCCGGTGCCCGAGGTCGAGCTACCCGACGACAGACGCGAAAACTGGTAGATGCCCGCGACCCCGGTGAAGACGCCCGCCAGGGCGTAGACCAGAATCTTGGTCCGGGCCACTTGAATGCCGCACAGCCTGGCCGTGGCTTCATTCGAACCGAGCGCAAAGACGTGTCGTCCGAACACCGTCAGGTGCAGCACCGCCGCCAGACAGGCCGCGAGAGCCAGTGTGATCCACACCGCCATCGGCATCCCGCCGACCATGGCGTCTTGACTAGAACTCGTGAGTTGTTTGAGCCACATCGGGTTTTGCGTAATCTCTGGCCGCACCGTGGTTTCTTCGGCGATGAGTTTGGCAATCCCCAAAAACAGGGTCATTGTGCCCAGCGTCACTATGAACGGCACCACGCGCAGGCCGCTGACCAGGCTGCCGTTGATGGCTCCCACCAGCGCTCCGGCCAAGAGGGCCAAAAGCACGGCGACGGGAGCACTCCACGGCGTCCAGGTGGGTGCGGCCGCAATAATTCGCTTTTGCTGGGTTTCGAGGTCGGCCACGAGCGTCTTTTGCTGAGCCACGGTTGCCGACTGAGTGGCCAGTTCAGCTTCAATCGTCGTTTTCTGTGGCTCAGCCGCTCCGGTCTGCAAACGGACTGTCAGCTCGGAAACGTCGCCGTTCAACTTATGGAGCCGTTTCTGGGCATCGCGGAGGGAAACCTTAATGCCGGAAACGGAGTTGCCATGCACAACCAGGAGCGCCACATCATTCTTCAGAGACCACGCCGTCACCACGGCACAGAGGGACAGAGCTGTCCCGGCGGACAAATCGATGCCGCCGGAGATGATGATCAGCGTCATCCCCAGTGCAGCCACAGCCACAATGACCGTCGCGGCAGACACCCGTTGCACATTTCCCAGTGTCAGAAAGTTGCCAGGCTTCCCCGCGGCCTGTGCCTGCCAAGCGTCAGCCACTGCGAAGAAAATAATGACGATCGACAGTGCCAGAAATGGCCCCAGCGCCCGCAGAACGGGTTGCAGGAAGCTTGTGCGTGGCGTTGGAGACGATAGGTCGATGGAGGACATGGCCGATTCAAGCGCCGCCGCACCCGCCTGGGATGGTTCGCTGGCGTTCTTTGGGGGATCAAGCGGAAGAACGCGTTCACATTAACCGGAGGGTGGGGATGAAACCAGTAGCGATAATTTGATTGACGGAGGCCAATACGGCAAAAATGGTGATCCGGACGCCCTGTGACGACGGGGTTAATCGAAGACTCCTTGCCAACCAATGAATGTCAACTCGAAACAGAGAAGCATGTTGCGTCAATACACCTGTTAAGGTAAAGTGGCTTTATCTTAATAAGGTAAAGCGGCTTTATCTCCCGGAGACGCTGTGGCAGACTGGAAATTCTATGGCCGTGCAGAGCAATTGGCGGATCTAGAGCGAATTCTTGGTCGCCAGCGCTGGTTCTTCGCCAAAGTGACGGGTCGGCGTCGCATTGGAAAGACAACCCTCATCCAGCGGGCAATCCAAGAGATTGGCAATCAACAACCAGTTTTCTACGTGCAGATTCCCGACTCTGAGCCCGCAGGTGTTCTGTCGGCCGTCAATGATGCTTTGGAGACTTTCCAAGTACCCGCCGACCAATATCCACGGCCCCAAACCCTGCTCCAGCTTGTCAAGCTGATGGAAACAATGGCGGAAGGGGGCTACATCCTCGTCTTGGACGAGTTCCAATACTTCAACCGCAAGGGTTATGAAGCGTTCTGTTCATACTTGCAGGCGGGTGTCGATCGGCTGGCCGCCAAGGCAGAGCGAGTTCCCGGCGGGCTGATCGTACTGGGCTCGGTCCACATCGAGATGATGGCCTTACTCGAAGATCGAACTGCCCCACTTTACAACCGCGTCACCGACACCATTGATCTCACACATCTCGACATCAGCTCGATTGTGACCCTTTTGAGAGATCATGCCGAACCAACGCCCGAACGATTGCTTTTTCTCTGGAATCTCTTTGAAGGCGTGCCGAAGTTTTATCGGGACTGCTTCGAGCAAGGCGTTCTGGCTGCTGAACGAAAGGAACTGCTCCGTCGCATTTTTTTCGAGAGTTCGTCACCACTCCGATCCGAGGCTGACAATTGGTTTCTCCGCGAACTACGGGGCCGCTATGACGTGGTCTTGAAGTTCGTGGCTCGCAATCCCGGACGAATGCACAATGAACTGGTCCACGCGATTCGAGAGGCCAGCGGAAGTCCTGATACACAGATCGGCGGTTACCTGAGAGTTCTGATTGAGCGATTCGGCTTGATTGAACGAAAACTGCCGGTGTTCGCCAAACCGGAGGCCAAGCGAAGCCGGTATTACGTCACGGACAATTTTCTCCGCTCGTGGCTGGCGGCCTTGGCAAATCCGGTCTCCGCTATCGCTTTTCGCCCCCTCAACGAACTGATTGATGAGGCGGATCAGCGGCTTGCGGATGTGGAAGGCAGTGCATTGGAGAAGCTCGCCGGGCAACTGTACGAAGAACGAAGCCGCAAGGGCATCGGAGACTTTCCGCTGACCCGTCGGGTTCAGGGATACTGGGATAAGGCCGACACCGAGATCGGCCTGGTGGCAGTCAATGAATCCGCGCAGACCATCCGCTTTGGCTCCTGCAAACGCTCGCCGCACAAACTGCTGTCGGATATCAATAACTTCAAGCTACATATCGAGCGTTTTTTGAAAGCGATGCCAAAATATCAGGGGTGGACGACGCAATGTGTGGGGATTGCACCGACATTGAATCTTGAGCAGCGCGCCGTCTTGACCGGCCATGATCTGATCCCTCAGGATTTGAACGATCTGGCTCTCGGTCTCAACGAATGACACTGCAAGATTCCGGGCGCCATTAATGGGGCCGGAGTCGGCGTTCGCGAGCAGATTCACGACAGGGACTGAAATCATGTGCAACAGGGGTTTCACACGCTCATGCTTGAATTGAACCCCGAAAACACTCCCGCCTACTTGCAGCAGCACGGCCGGGCCTCGCTGCCG
Source organism: Planctomycetaceae bacterium (assembly GCA_021732845.1). GTDB lineage: Bacteria > Planctomycetota > Planctomycetia > Planctomycetales > Planctomycetaceae > JAKFUF01. Next base: position 16,614 of record JAKFUF010000048.1, read on the forward strand.
ATGACTGTCGAAGCTCTGGCGTGGGGGGTGTCGAACGTGGTGTTGATGGTGCGGCCACAGGTGGGGCCGGCGTTTGTCGTCAAGCAGTCGCGGGCGCAACTGCGGACCAAGGTCGAATGGTTCAGCCGGTTGGACCGGATTTGGCGCGAGGTGGGCATGCTGCGGCTGCTGCAACCGCTGTTGCCGACCGGCGTGATTCCCGCGGTCGTGTTTGAAGATCGAGACAATTACCTGTTCGGCATGGAGGCAGCCGCGCCGGATCACATTGTCTGGAAGCAGGCCCTGCTGGAGGGCGTCGTTGAGCCAGATGTGGCCGCGACGCTGGGGGATTTTCTGGCGATCATTCACCGCGAAACGGCCGGACGCGAGGGTCTGCAGCAGGCGTGGGGCGACACAGAGGTGTTCGTGCAGCTCCGCGTGGATCCGTTCTACCGGTCGATTGCCCGCATGTTTCCCGATGCCGCCACGCCGGTCAACCAGATGATCGACGAGATGTTTGCCACGCCCGCGTGCATCGTCCTGGCGGATTTCAGCCCCAAGAATGTTCTGGTGCATCGTGTCGCCGCGGGGGGCCGTGCATCGAAGGTCGAACCCGTGTCTCGGGTGACGTTGCTGGATTTCGAGACGGGGCATTATGGCGACCCTGCGTTTGATCTGGGGTTCTTTCTGAGCCACCTGTTACTGAAGGCCGTCTGGTCTGGCCCCCGGTTCCACGAGTACGCTGGTTTGACACGCGTTTTTTGGGAGCGGTATCAAGCGGGGCTGGGGGAACTGGCGTCCCGGCGCGGTCCGTTTGAGTCAGTGGCATTGCTGCGGCGAACGCACGCACATTTGGCGACCTGCATGTGGGCCAGGGTGGATGGAACCAGTCCCGTGGACTATCTCACCGATCCGGCAAAGCGGGATGCCGTCCGGGAGTTCTGCCGAGGCGTGCTGAATGACCCGCCGCAAACCTGGGATGACACTTTGGCGCGCGCCGCGGATTGCACCGAGAACAGCGGCGCAGAATGAGCCAATTTGCATCATCGCTTTATTCCAGTCGCGATTTATAATTCGAATTGTCCCGTCGATCTGGTGGCTGTGCTCGAATCGTGCGTCTTCATCTGCCCCACATATTGTGGGCATCTCGCGGACTGTTTACGATATTGTCAGGTTGCCCGTGGCGATGGCCTCTCGTGTACGAAGGACGCAAGATGGCGAAGATGCGATATCAGACGGTGCTTTTGTTCGGCTCCCCAGGTGTGGGCAAAGGCACGCAGGGACGCATTCTGGGACAGATTCCCGGATTTTTTCATCTTTCGTGCGGCGAAGTGTTCCGTTCGCTCGACATTAATTCCCCCGACGGCAAAGAGGTGTATCACTACCTCTCGCAGGGTGTGCTGGTCCCCGATGAGATGACGATCAAGCTCTGGAAGCGCCATCTCGACGCCCTGGCGGTGCTTTCGCACTACAAGCCGTATGAAGACCTGCTGATTTTGGACGGAATTCCGCGAAATCTCAAGCAGGTTTCACTGGTCGAAGATCACATCCAGGCAAACCTGATCATCCATCTGGTCTGTCCCGATGTCGAGGCGATGGTCCACCGCATCCGGCGCCGCGCCATCCGCGAAAATCGGGCTGATGATGCTCACGAGGATGTGATTCGCCGACGGTTTGAAGTCTATCGCCAGGAGACCGAACCGGTTCTGGAACGCTACCCCAAAGAGCTGATTCACGAAGTCGACGCAATGGGGTCGCCGGCCGAAGTGCTGATGAAAACTCTGGGCCATCTTGCACCTCTGCAGAACCGCTTGTTTCGCAAGGCCGAACCAGAGTAGACGGCTGTCGTGCCAACAGTCCGCAGGTGTCAGCCGTGCCAACAGTCCATTTCACGTCCCACCTCAAAAACTTCGTCGACGGACCGCTGCCCAACGTTTCCGGCACCACGGTGCGGGAACTGTTGGACTGTGTCTTTGGCGAGCGTCCGAAATTGCGGGGCTACGTTCTCGATGAACTGGGCTCCCTGCGAACGCACGTCGTCATCTATATTTCCGACCGGGTGATGGCGGACCGCGTGGGATTGAGCGACGCGGTGGCAGCCACGGAAGAGCTGTATGTCATGCAGGCGCTTTCTGGAGGTTGACGATGCAGGGGCAGTTGCTGGTCGGAAGCCGCAAGGGACTGTTCATTTTTTCGCAGGCAAATGGTGGTTGGAAGATCGACCGCACCGCGTTCATGGGAACCCCGGTCAGCCAGGTTCTCTACCATCGCCCCACCCAACATCTGTTCGTGGCCCTGAACAGCGGGCATTTCGGCCCCAAGCTGCACCGCAGCGCCGATGCCGGAGCCACGTGGACGGAGGTCGGCACACCGGCCTTTCCCGAGGGCGAAGTTTCCAATGTGCGTGGCACAGACAAACCAGCCACATTGAAGCAGGTGTGGTGCCTGGAAGCGGGTGCCGGCGAACGCGAGCTGTGGGCCGGCGGCATTCCGGGCGGGCTGTTTCACTCCACCGACCTCGGCGAAACCTGGACGCTCGTCCGCAGCCTGTGGGACCGGCCCGAGCGCAAGGAATGGTTCGGCGGTGGCTACGATGAATCGGGCGTGCATTCGATCTGCGTGTCGCCAAAGGATCGCCAGCAGTTGACCCTTGGCATCTCCTGTGGCAGCGCCTGGTTCAGCCCCGACAACGGCGAATCGTGGGAACTGCGGGCCAACGGGCTGCGGAACGAGTACATGCCGCCCGACCAGGCGTACGGCGGGCACCTGCAGGATCCGCACCGGCTGGTGCAGTGCCCGGCCGATCCCAACGTGCTGTGGATTCAGCACCACAATGGTGTCTTCCGCTCCACCGACGGCGGCCTCAACTGGACCGAACTGACCGCCGCCGTGCCGTCGGTATTCGGCTTCGCCGTCGTGGCTCATCCCACCGACCCAAACCGGGCGTGGTTCGTACCCGCTCAGAAAGACGAATTCCGCTATCCGCTGGACGGAAAATTCGTGGTCAGCACCACCAGTGACGGCGGCCAGACGTTCAAAGTCCTGGATTCCGGACTGCCGCCCGTCCCCGCCTATGACCTCGTCTACCGGCACGGGCTGGACATTGACGACTCCGGCAACCGGCTGGCCATGGGCTCGACCACCGGCGGACTCTGGTCCTCGGACAATCAGGGCCAGTCGTGGACCACGGTCTCGGCCCACATGCCGCCGGTGTATGTGGTGCGGTTCGCGTAGAGATCCACCCGGCGTGGAGTGAGTCCCGCCTGCTCCGTCTTGCGACTGCCGTTGTCGACGGCATATCATCGCCCAATGTCCGCCGTGTCGCTGGCACGGCGGACGGGGCTTGGGACTGTCGAAGATTTTGGGAGCTGGGCGCGTCATGGGTTTGTGGGATCGGCTAAAAACGGGTTTGCAGAAGGCGAAAACGCTGCTGCAGACCGACGTGCGCGACTTGTTCAAAGCCGGTGAGATTCTCACCGAAGACAAGCTGGAGGAGTTCTACGCGCGGCTCATCCGCACGGACATGGGCGTTCCCGCCGCCACGGCCATTCGCGACGAGCTGAAAGAAAAGCACCTCGGCCGCACACTGGTGCTGGACGATGTCTGGAAGACGATCAAGGACAAGCTGCGCTCGCTCCTCAAGGGTGGCGAAGGGACGCTGTGGGATCCCAACCAACCGCTGTCACCGCTCAAGTTTGCGGCCCAAAAACCCACGGTGATTTTGGTCGCGGGCGTCAATGGCGTCGGCAAGACCACCTCGATTGCCAAGCTGGCCAATCTGCTGAAAAAGAGCGGAAAAAAGGTGGTTCTGGCTGCGGGTGACACGTTTCGCGCGGCCGCCGTCGAACAGCTCACCCTGTGGTCCCAGCGGCTCGGCTGCGAAATCGTCACCAAGCCCGCCGGCTCCGACCCGGCCTCCGTGGCTCACGCCGGCTGCACCAAAGCCCTTGAGAGCGGGGCCGATGTCCTGATCATCGACACCGCCGGCCGCATCCAAACCCAGACCAACCTGATGAAGCAGTTGGAGAAAATCCACCGCGTCATCACCAGCCAGATTCCCGAAGCTCCGCACGAAGTCCTGCTGGTGCTGGATGCCACCACCGGCCAGAACGGCGTCAGCCAGGCTCAGCACTTCTCCCAGGTCGTCCGCTGCACCGGCCTGATCCTGGCCAAACTCGACGGCACCGCCAAAGGCGGCATCGTCCTCGCCATCCGCCAGATGATGTCACTGCCCGTCAAGTACGTCGGACTCGGCGAAAAGATCGACGACCTGGATGTGTTTGATCCGGACAGCTTTGTGGAGGCTCTATTTTCGGATTGATGGCCGCCGGAACCACACATCAGCACAGTCCGTCGACAGTTCATGTGAGGGTGAGCCGAAACATGAGAGTCAATGCCTCGCGGCGGTGGTGGCAATCTGGTTTGCACATCTGTAGGTTCGTGGTTGGGAGCCCCGATCTGCCGGCAGTGGTGATGGAGCGGCTTCGTTCTCAGATTGCACCAACGTCAACAATTCTGCTTAGGGTCGGAGAAAGAATAACTGTCGCATTCTTGAAACGAATTACTCTCCCGGGCGACGATGCCAAAAGATCATCCCGGAGGGATGAAAGCTCTTAGCTGGGGGTTGAGCGAAGTGTCGACAGACACGCAGCGACACCCCCGGAAAAGCGATCGTGACGAACGCACCCCGGCAGGGGTGCCAGCACCGTTGCTCGCCAGATGCTGCGATCCCTCCGGGATCATCCTTGGTGACGCTGCTCTTTCAATAAACTGCTGTTCTGTGCTCCTCAACACGCCGACATAAAACTCCCTTTTATTCATGGGAACGCATTTCCCCTACAACACGTGGCTTGTGCTTGGAGTGTTCTGGCCTCCGCGGGAAGACCTTGGATTATTCGCATCGGACCCTGGCTGATGGCCGTTGGCAAGTCGCCTACGATGCACCCTCTTGCCGTTGCGTGGCCCCTGCATCCAGCACTTCCCGGACCTTGGCCGTCAGGCTGGCTGGCGTGAACGGTTTTTGCAGGAATGCCGCCTGCGGCAGCGCCTCCCGCAGACCGATGTCGTCGGTGTGCCCGCTCATGAACAGCACTGGCAGGCCGGGAAGCCGGGCGCGAAGCAGTTCAGCCAGTTTGTGGCCCGTAGTTTCCGGCATCAGCACGTCGGTCACCAGGAGATGGACCCGTGAGGGGTGATTGGCGGCTTGCTTCAGGGCGTCAGCAGACCCGGATGCCGCCAGAACGAGGTAGCCGGCATCTTCCAGGGCGATTTTCGCCATTTTCCGCACGGCATCATCATCCTCAACCAACAGCAGCGTTTCTGTGCCACCGTTGACCGCCGGCTCGGCATCGACGTGTTCAACGAGTGCGGTTGACGCCGTGGCGGGGAAAAAGAGCTTGAAGGTTGTGCCGCGTCCCACGGTGGATTCCACCTCCACCGTCCCGCCGGATTGCTGGACGATGCCATGCACCACGGCGAGGCCGAGACCGGTCCCCTTTCCCACATCTTTTGTGGTAAAGAACGGTTCGAAAAGCCGGGCCTGCACCTCATCTGACATTCCCTGTCCGGTATCCGTGACCAGCAGGCAGACCTGCTGGCTCGGTGGCTGATCTGCTTCAGCCACCGTGGGGGCGTCGACGTTGCGGGTTTCGAGAGTCAACTTCCCGCCGGACGGCATGGCGTCACGGGCATTGACGACCAGGTTCATGATCACCTGTTCGATCTGCCCTGGATCAGCCTTGATGGGCCGCAGGTCGGGATCGTTGACGACCACCAGCGTGATGTCGGTGCCAATGAGCCTGCGCAGGAGCCGCGCTGCCGATTCAATGCTCTCATTGAGATTGATGACCTTCGGTTCCACGATTGCCTTGCGGCTGAAGGCCAGAAGCTGGGCCGCGAGCTGGGCCGCGCGTTTCCCCGCGTCGCGGATGGCGGTCAGGGACTCGAGCCACAGCTCATCCTGCGGCAGTTCGCCAAGCGGCAGTTCGCCAAGCGGCAGTTCACCAAGCGGCAGTTCACCAAGCAGCAGTTCGCTGTATCCGTTGATGACTGTCAGCAGGTTGTTGAAATCGTGAGCCACGCCGCCGGCCAGCCGGCCGATTGCCTCCAGTTTCTGCGCCTGGCGAACCTGATCCTCCAGCCGCTTTCTGTCGGTGACATCGCGTGTGAAGCAGCGCGTGCCGACAAACCGCCCGCCCTCCCAGCGCACGCTGGAGTCGATCACAACATCCCGGATGGAGCCGTCCTTGCAAACCATGCGCGCCGGGTACGACGTGAGAGTTTCCCGCGAGCTCAGTCGCCTGAGGATTTCCGCGATCTCGGTCTCGCTTTCGTGGAACTTGACGATGTTTTGTCCGACAAAGTCCGCCTGGGAGTATCCCAGCATTTGCAGTTCGGTCCGATTGGCCCGCAGGATTGTGCCATCCGGCCCGACCATATGAATGCCGACTGTGGCGTTTTCGAAGAGGTCGGCAAATTCGCGTTCCCTGTCGCGGACGGCCAGCTCGGTCCGCTTGCGCTCCGAGATGTCCCGGGAGATGCCGATGACCCCGGCCACGAGCCCCGTTTCGTCGCGGTAGGGGCCTTTGGTCACGAGGAAGGTCCGCGTCACTCCGGCAGCGGTCAGCGTCTCTTCCTCGGTTTCCACGCGCCCCGTGGTCATGGTCCGCCGATCGCGTTCCATGGTCCGCCGCGCGCTGTCCGCGTCGAACAGCTCCGTGTCGTCGCGCCCCAGAACCGCTTCAACGGGTTTTCCCACGAAGCGCGAGGCGGCTTCATTGAAAAACAGATACCGGCCCTCCCAGTCCTTGACGAACACGGCATCCGTGGTGCCGTCGGCCACGGCCTTCAACAGTTCGCTGGTGCGCCGCAGTTCGGCTTCGGCCAGCTTCCGTTTGGTGACATCCATGGCGATGCCGGTCAGGCGCAGCGGGGTGCCATCCGCGCCGCGCTCCAGATTCCCCCGTGCTTCGAGCCACAGGCTGCTGCAGTCGGGACGCAGGACACGGTAGACATTGCGGTACTCGTTTCCCTCCTTCAGGCAGGCCTGGATCCCGGCATCGTACAGGGTCTGGTCGTCGGGATGCACGCGGGCCCGGACCTGCGCCAGCGTCTCCGGGCTGCCAATATTGGCTGGCAGTGCGGGCTCGGAACTGTAGTGGCGGATGATGGCGTCGTTCGGCACGTCCCAGGCAAAGGCCACCGCTCCGGCAGCCTGCAGCGCGATCCGCAGGCGGCTCTCGCTCTCGCGCAGGGCAGACTCCGCGCGCTGCCGTTCGGAAATGTCGCGGACAAAGGTAAAGTTGTATTCGCGGCCTTCAAATTCCAGGTAGTTGATTTCAACCTCAACCGGAATCCTCCGGCCACTCCGATGTTGGACAATGGATTCAAATCGCATCTGGCGCCGCGCCTGCAAATCGCGCCAGTGGGCTGGCCAGACCTCCGCGGGAAATTCCGGATTGATGTCATGCACTGTCATCCGCGTCAATTCGTCTGCGGAATAGCCCAACATGTCACAATTGGCGCGGTTCACCCGCAGGATCCGGGCGTCCGGGGCGATGAGGTAGGCGGCCACCGATGCCCGGTCGAGGGCAAACTCGCTGAGCCGGCGTTCCGATTCCTCCCGCCGCTGGTCAGTGACATCTATGCCGACGCTCCACGACTTCCACCCCGGTATCGGCATCCGCCCCAGCATGTTGGACCAGGCCACGGTTCTGACCGAACCGTCCTTGCAGGTGAGATTCCATTCCCAACGGTCGGCCTTGCGGTCGCGCCGCAGCCATTCGTCCATCTTGCGCGATCGATACTCGCGGTCGGGATAAAGGATCTCCAGGACGCGCGTCTGGCCCACGAGTTCCTTGGAGGTGTACCCCGTCACCCGCTCGCATTCCTGATTCCAGAAAACCAGCCGTCCCGCCTGGTCGAAGGCGTTGAGCATGACGGGCAGGCCCTCCAGGACCATCCGCATCCGGGACTCGCTTTCACGGAGCAGGGTTTCCGCCCGGTGACGCTCGGTGACATCCCGGGTCACCGCCAGATGCACGCGGCGGCCCCGGATGTCGACCGGAACGGCGTGGCTCTCCATGGTCCGACGGGCACCATGCAGCCCGACGATGTCAAACTGCAGCCGCAGGCTTTCCCCCTGGCACACGCGCTGGTGGAACGCGATATATGCATCCCGGTCTTCGTGGGCCACCAGGTCGAAGATGCACTTTCCAACGACCACCTCGGGGGACTCGGCCTCCAGCATTTGGAGTCCCGCCGCATTCATTTCGATGAGGATCCCGGCCGGATCCACGACCTTGATGCATTCAGGCGTGGCTTGGATGACCGCGTTGCAATACTGCCGGTTTTCTTCCAGGGCCTGTTCAGCCTGCTTTCTCTCGGTAATGTCCTGATCGGTCCCTTCGATCCGCAACAGTTCACCGGCAGAGTTGCGTACTGCGCGGGCGCGGCGGTGCAGCCACACGGTTTTGCCGCCGGGGTGGAGAATCCGCAAGTCGGTGGCAATCTGATCCGCTCCCTCGCGCATGGCCGCCGCCAGCGCCCGGGACTCCGCGTGGTCATCGGGGTCAAGGCGGGCGAAAAACGCCTCGACGCCCGGCCGCACAGTCTTGGGGTCAACACCATACAATGTGAAAAGTTCGTCGGAACACCAGGCGTTGTCCGACTCTGGTTCCCACCCCCAACTGCCAATTCGGGCGTTCCGCTGGGCTTCCGCCAGCCGCTTTTCGTTGGTCTGAAGACTCTGCAGCAGACGGTGATTCTCGATGGCAATGCAGGCCAGATCTTCGATCCGGGCGATGAGTGGCTCAAGTTTCGGGTCTGGAAGGCCAGGCTGGCGAGAGTAAATGGCAAATGTTCCGAGGACGGTCTGGCCGTTGTCATTGCGCGACAGGACCGGAATCGACCAGCACGACCGCAGTCCGTACGCCAGCGCCAGTTCGCGATAGTCCGCCCACAGTGGATCGGTCTCGATGTCTGCGACGAGGACCCGTTCGCGCCGATGGGCCGCCGTGCCGCAGGAGCCGACGCACGGACCGATTTCGATTCCATCAATCGCCGCGTTGTAGTCTGTCGGCAGGCTGTGGCCCGCGCCCACATGCAGGCGGCGACCGTCGGCATCCAGCAGCAGGAATGAGCCGAGCGTCGATGGAACCTCGTCTTCGATCATCGTGACGAGGGCCCGCAGAATGTTCTGCAGCGGAGCCCCGCGGGCAATCTGCTCAAGAATTGCGTGCTGACTTTGCGTGAAGGCTTCATCCAATTTTTTGGCCGTCACATCCTTCGCCACCCCTCCGACCCCGATGATCCGGCCTGCATGGTCGCGATAGGGCCATTTTGTGACCTCGTAGGTTCGCTGAACCATGGCGAGACTAAACTGCTGAAACTCGGTCTCGGTGACACCAGTGGACATCACCCGGTGATCCTGCGCGCGAATCAGGCGCGCGCCTTCATCGCCAAACAGCGCGACATCATCCTGGCCCAGGATCTGCTCGACGGAACGCCGGACCATCCGCGCCGCGGCAGTGTTGCAATACAGATAGCGGCCAGCGGTGTCCTTGACGAACAACGCATCCGGGGAATTCTCGGCAACCGCCTGCAACAGGCCAAGTGACAGTGGCGTCGCATCCTGCGAAGGCACACGGAGAGATTCGATCGGCATGGCCCTGCCAAGTTGGAAGTGTGAACCTGTTGGTCCGACCCGGTTGATGCTTGGCCCGCTCAATCGGATTGGTCAAGATGCAGGATTCGAGGGGAATCGCTCCCAGCATTGAGATTGGAAATTCGGACGGTTAGAAGATTTGACGGAACACCTCCATTGGTTACCAAAAGAAAGGTTTTCCCCATGCCCAATTCCCCATCATTCGATGTTGATGCCGCTCATCGCCATTTTTCGGCCGATTGTTTCAATCAGACTTGGACGCTGCTCGACAAAGCGAATAGCCGTACCGAAGACGAATCCCGGCTGATGGTGGCGGCCGCCTTTGCTTCCGTCTACCACTGGCTGCAGCGTCCGGATGTGACACCGAAAAATGAGTCGGTGGGTTACTGGCAGATTTCGCGCGTCATGGCTGTGCTGGAACGCGGTCCCGAGGCCCTCCATTACGCGGAGCTTTGCCTCTCCAAGAGCGGAGAACTGCCGCCGTTCTACCGTGCCTACGCCTTCGAGTCAATTGCCCGCTCGATGACACTGCTGGGCCAAGCGGATCGGGCACAGGCTGCCAAAGCTGCCGCCCTGAAGCTTCTGCCTGAAATCACTGATACCGACGAACGCAGCATGCTGGAGGGCGACCTGCGGCCGATTTGATGCGGGAGCCATAGAGTCGCCTGGGATGGTTCGGTCCGGAGCAATTGAGTGAGGACAGCCCGGCCCCACGGAGGGGCCGCTGGAAATTGCGCTCCGCTAGGCAAGCGCTCTTGCCGCATCCTGATCGATCAACAATCGCAGATAAGATCTGCGCTCGGGATTTTCCAGTTCAAACTGCCGGGCGAGGCTCAGGACGGCATCACGGGCAGGAACCTTGTCGGACTCCAAGGCCAGCGTTTCAATTTCGACAAAGGTTCCCAACCCAGCCACCTCATCAAGGCAGACTTCAAATTTCCAGCCATCCTGGGACATTGAGTAGGGGACACGGCGTTTGCGCACACCGCGGGCTTCATGAAACCCCAGCCGCATGAGCAGTTCTGCAAACTGGTCGGCCGTTTCCGTGCCATCGCCAAGAGCTGGTTCGATTTCCAGCCGCATTTTCGTCGCGGCGTCGACAACCGGACCTTTGTAGGTGATGCAGTTCACATCGCCCACGCTGCGAATCCGCAGGGCTTCGTCGGTCTGCGAAAAGTCGCGGCTGGGATGATTGAAATACCGGTCCACCTGGTCCAGGGACGGACGTGGCTCAGCTCCCAGCTCGGCCAGCCGTTTGACAATCCCCGCCGGATTTGGGACGGCAAATTTTAGTTCAACTTCGTAAAACGTGTCGCTCATGACTTATTTTCGCTTTTCGATTAGGTGGAGATGCCCGACAAAAGTCGGGCGTCTCAGTTTCATGGAATTTCAAATTTCACAGTAAAATGTCTTTTGGCGACACTCAATTGGCGCGGCGAGAGTTATGTCCTGCACCGCGGAGATGACACTGACAGTTCGACGCAACTCAACAGACTGTGAAATTTAAAATTCCATCGAATTCAGCGAATGAACTTTTGTCGGCTATGAAATCTGACTAAACGCCCTCCGGATCCCACATCAAGCTGCGTGTCACGGCATCCAGTGCGGCACCGTTTTCTTCCAGTTCCTTGTCGTGCAGTTGATAGACGACGGCCGCGGTAAAGTCTTCGGTCTCGAAGACCCGGATGCGGGCGACATTGAGCAGTTCGTGGCACACAAAATCCAGGTCCCGCGCCAGCGTGGGAAAGGCAGCCACGGCGGCGCTGGACTCGTACAGATCCAGTTCTTCATATTCTTCGCGATAGGCGTTGATCGCCCCCTCCAGCATTTCTTCCGGATCGGGGCTGTCGAAGTCGATGTAGAGTGTCCAGAAGGCCGTGGCGGGGCTGGACACGGTCACGGAAAACCGGCCTGGCTCACGAGACTCTTCCACCTCCCAGTCGGCGGGATAGCTGAACTTCAGGCCATAAGCCGAAAACGTCTGATCCATGCTCTGTCTCGCTGCTCCCGCCGGCGCTCCCGGCGATGGTCACTGGTTCAGTTGGTGTCAGGATTGGCGGACGGCTCGGCGGTCGCTGGTGTCTCAACGCCTGACTCTTCGGCTGGGAGGTCCTCCCCGGATGCGCCTTCCACCACGGCGGAGGCACGGGGCCGGGAAGTACGCGCAGCCCGCGACTCTCTCAACGCGGCCTGAGCCGCCTTTCTGCGGGCCTGCCGTTCGGGATCGACGGCGTTCGCCGCCTTGCGCGCCGCCTTCTTGGCGGCGGCCTCCCGCGCGTACTCTTCGATCGACAGCACTTTGTCGGGCTCGGCTTTCTCAAACCGCTTCAAATAGAGTTGCTCGAGGAATTGTGGCAGTGGGATTTTCCAGGGCTCGTCGGGGTTGCTGGTCATCTTCCCCAAGTTCCGCGGATTGAGTCCGAGTTCCCGGGCCATCTGAACGTGGGCGTGTGACAGGCGGTGCTGATCGCGGGCTTCGATCCATGCCCGCAGGTTCTCGGGGATGCGGACGTTCAACTTTTTCATGATTCAACCAGACAATGCATTTGCGACGACCAACCTCCAGAATAGCGGACCGGGGCGGAAAACGCAGTCGCGAAGTGAAAGCGGCGGATCATGATTTTTGATTTTCGATTGATCGCCCGCAGGTGAACCTTCGTTGAGGGTGCCAGTTCAACTGGGTTGAATGCCGACCTCGGTCGGCGTAGAAACTACACCAACTTTCAGTCCGAAACGACGCGGCCCCTTCTCCACCGGAGTCTCCCAGTGCCGTCCCCCGCCCCCGGCGACAGTGCTTCAACCACGGACCGCAAGTTTCCCTGCCCCAGTTGCGGCGCGAAGTTGGACTTCGACCCCACCCGTCGGGCACTCGCGTGCCCCTATTGCGGTACCGCTCAGCCCATCGTTGAGGCGGAAGGCGAAGTTCGTGAGCGGGACTGGGATGAATATTGGCGAAACGCCGAAGCCGCCGAGGCCACCATCGCCGGACGTTCATCGGAAGTGCAGTGCCGGGCCTGTGCGGCCGTTGTCCTGCTGGAGGACAAGCTCGTCACCGACAAATGCCCGTATTGCGGAGACGACCTGGAGAACAAGCCGGTTTCTGCCCATTCGATGATCGTTCCCGAAGGGATCCTGCCGTTCAAGGTCGACCAGAAAAAAGCCGTGGCTGCATTCCGGGCCTGGGTGGAAAGCCGTTGGTTCGCCCCCAGCGACCTCAAAAAGATGGCCAACCTGGGGCAGCTTAACGGGATTTATGTCCCGTATTGGACGTTCGACTCCCAGACCGCCACGCACTACACCGGCGAGCGCGGCGACAACTATCAGGAGACGGAAACCTACACCGAGATGGAGACGACGACCAGCACCGATGCCCAGGGGCAGACGACTACGTCGACGCGCCCCGTCACCAAGACCCGCACGGTGACCAAGACCCGCTGGAGCCACGCCCGGGGCTATGTCGAACACCCCTTCGATGACGTGCTCATCTGTGCCTCGAAAAGCATTCCCGTCGGATTGATCCAACAGCTGGAACCGTGGGACCTGCCCAGCCTCGAGCCGTTCCAGGCACCGTTCCTCGCCGGGTTTCAAACGGAACGCTATTCCATCGGCCTGAAGGAGGGGTTTGAGAAGGCGCGGGCGATCATGGACGGACACATCCGCGTGCTCTGCTGCCAAGACATTGGCGGCGACCATCAGCGGCTGCACAGCGTCAACACCGACCATCACCAGATCTCGTTCAAGCACAATCTGCATCCCGTGTGGTACGCGCCCTACCGCTACCGCGAAAAGGTCTACCAGATCGCAGTGAATGCCCGCACGGGTGAAGTTGTCGGCACCAGGCCGTACAGCTACTGGAAGCCGTTCCTCATCGTCCTCGCGGTGTTGGGAACGATCGGGGCCATTGCCGGAATCGCCGCGCTGGTGGGAGCGGTGATGAAGTAGGGACAGAGCGGAGACCGGCATTCGCCAGGCAGAGCCCGCCGCGCGACGCTGCGGGAGGGCTCCAGCTCTGCTGAGCCGCGGTGAACGGTGCATCCTGCTTCCCACAATTCTAGCGGCACGGCGCAAGCCGTCCGGTGACTGATTTCGGTGGATCAGCGGTCGCGCTGCGCCACCATTCTTCGAGTTGCGTAGAATCCAACCGGTCTGCCCCCGTGGAAACCAAGGAAGCTCCGACGAGGGAAATCGCCAAGGTGGGTTGAAACCGGTTGAAACCCACGCTACGGGGCACGAACGGTCTCATTTCGACGCGGAACCGCAGAATCGCGCGCTCATTTCAGGCGCGTGAGCGCCTCTAACAGGATGACGCAGTTGATGTTGTCCAGTCTTTGAGGAAAGCGTGCCGCGGTGGAACGATCCGATGCGGAGCTTGTGTTGGCGGCATCCCGGGGTGACCTGGAATGTTTCGGCCAGTTGTTCCAACGGCATTACCGTATGGCCGTTGGCATCGCTCACTGCCGGTTGTCCGACGGACACCTGGCGGAAGATGCCGCGCAGGAGGCGTTTGTCATCGCCTGCCGGACCTTGTCCACCCTCAGGCAGCCAGACCGTTTTCCCCATTGGTTGGGCACCATCACGCGTCGCACAGCATCGCGGTTGGCAGTAAGTCAGCCGAAAGATGTGCCACTGTCCGAGAATCAGGAACCGACCAGCGATGTGGCGGCAGCGGTGCTGCACCAACAGGTTCACGAAGCGCTGGAGCAACTGGACGAGACCTCGCGCGAGATCGTTCTGCTGCATTACTTCAGCGGCCTCAGTTACGAGGCGATCGCCGAAGTGATCGACCTCTCGAAGCCGGCGATTCATGGTCGTCTGCAACGAGCCCGGAACAGACTCGCCGAAGTCCTCGCCCCCAACCCCACATGAGCAAAACCATGACCGTTCAAACCACTGATCAGCACTGGGAAGATCAATTCAAAGCCGCCTTGGGCACAGCACCCGAGCCAGACTTCAAAGCCTGGTGTGCCCAAAACGCCGACGCCGTCGCACAACTGACGAATCCCTCTTCCACGCCGGTGGCTCTTCCTGTTCCACCAAAGCGCAGGACGTTGACCGTGCTGTCGCGCTGGGTCGTCGCTTCGCTGCTGATTGCCGGCGGAGCACTGTGGCTCAGCACCAGCGAGTCATTCAGTTCCCGAGCCTTTGCCGACACGATTCCCGGTATCGATGGTGTCCAGTCCATGACCTGGACCAACACCTATTACATTCGCTACACGAGCCAAGACGGGCAGCGAACGTGGGTCGAGCCCGAACGTCGGTTGCACGCCTATCGGCATCCTGGACGGTATCGTGAGACACTTCTCAACAGGCAGGGTGAACCAATCGCGATCCACATCACGGACACCCGTGCCGGCCGCATGCTGACGCTGGACCTGAAGGCGAAGAAGGCGGTGCTGAAGCTGCCCACCTCCCATCGCGGCGAACGCCCGCCGTTTGCCTGGGTGGGTGACGAGATTCGCGAACGCAAGAACGGCGATTCATTGCGTGTCAAAGCGCTGTCCGTGGCGGGCCGCACGATGCTCGACAAGACCGAGGCGAATGTCGTGCGGGCCATGCTGCAATCGACCAGCGACCTGTCGGTCTACCGTCAGGATCTGTTGTTTGACGTCACCTCGAAGCGTCTGCTCGGCATCTGGCAACCGATCCCGAATGAACCCAAGCTGGAATTCGAAACGGTCATCGAACCGGGGAAAACCGTGGAGAAGGACTGGTCCATCATCCAGCCGATCGCCTCGCTGACCCATGAGATGGTTCTCGACCCCATGCTCGCCGCGACGGAGTTCAGCCTCGACCCTCCCGAGGGCTACACCTTGGAGAAGCAAGCCCAGCCAACCGTGACCGAAGAGGAGATGCTGGCTTTTTTGGGAGCTGCCGCCAGGTTCAATGACAGCCAGTTCCCAGACTCCCCCTTCGATGCCATCGATCGGGACAAGTTCAACGCCGCCTCCAAGAAGGAGCCAGCATCGGCCGAACTGAAAGCGCTGACTGAGATCCGCGACAAGATCCTGATGCGGGAAATCTTCCGGTCTCCTGTGTCGCAGTTTGTGGATGACCAAACGGTGGCAGGATCGTTTCACTATGTCGGTTCGGGGGTGAAGGTCGGCCAGGCAGAACGCATCGTCGGCTGGTATCGGCTTCGCAATTCCAAACAACTCCGGGCATTCTTCGGAGACTTGTCGGTGCGGGATGTCACAGAGAAGGAACTTCCGTTGGATGTGGCGAAGTAACCGGTTGATGGAAGGAAGCCGGTCGCGGGACGCACGTCGAACGCTCGCGAGTTTGAGCCACGCCATGGGGAGAAGCTCCCTGGGCGTGGCTCAATTCGTTCTGGACGTTCACCGCGCCTCCCCGCCGGGCTCGTCTCGGTGGGGTCATGGGTGGTGATCGGGAACGACATGGGGCTTCACCCGGACCCCAACACCCCTGGGTGGCAGGCGCAACGGTTCCAAGGCCCGAAATCCGGATTTGTCTTTTGTGCAACACAGCGGACGTGATATTCTCCATCCAGCACCAAATGCGGAGGCTGACCCGATTTCAGAAAGCGTGAGAAGAGCCACAGGCTGAATTCCATCGCACCCATCGAGTGGAAATGGACCAGAGACCGTTCACACGCCGATCGTGGCTCCAGTTCGGCGGGCTCGCCAGCCTGCTGGGTTTGCAGTCCCTCGCAAAGGCTCACGGCGCGGCGGACGGGTCGGATGCGGCTGGAAGGCCGGGGTTTGGGCGGGCAAAATCGGTCATCCTGGTGTATACGAGCGGCGGGCAAAGCCAGCTCGAAACGTGGGATCCCAAGCCACTGGCGCCGCGGGAAATTCGCGGGGCCTTCGATTCGATTCCCACAGCCGTGCCGGGAACGATCATCAATGAGCATCTGCCCCGGCTGGCAACGCTCACCGACCGCTTGGCGATCATCCGCAGTGTCTCCCATGACGATCTCGACCATGGCTCCGCCGCCTACCTGGCGTTGACCGGCCGATTCCATCCCATCAAGACCTCCAATCCGCCGGTCAGCCCCGACGACTTCCCCACCTATGGCTCGGTACTTCGCCGTGTGCGGCCTGCCAGTCGTCACCACAGCCAACTGCCGTACGATGCCGTGCATGTGAATGGTCCGGCGCTGGTGCCCGAGTTGATCGGCCCCGGTCAGGATGCCGGCTTTCTTGGGCGGGATTTCAATCCGCTGTTGCTGGGGGATGTGCATTCGGCTCCGGTCGCGGTGCCCTGCCTCGACCAGCAGGCCGACCTCCCCGCGCGGCGCCTGGCCGCGCGCCGCGGCCTTCGCGAAACACTGCAGCTTTCTGCCGAAGCCACGGCCGAAGCGAGTGTGAAGCTGAGCCGCACCGAGCGCAATCTGGAAACGGCCTATCAGCAGGCGTATGACTTGCTGGCCTCGCCCCGCAGCCGGCAGGCGTTTGATTTGAGTCTTGAGCCACAGGCGGTGCGCGACCGGTACGGGCGGCATCGGGCGGGTCAGGCGTGCCTCATGGCGCGGCGGCTGGTGGAGGCCGGTGTGCCGTTCATCAACGTGATCTGGAATCACAGCAACCGCGGTCAGGACAAGTCGAACGATCCCGAGGAGTTTGGCTGGGACACGCACAACGACATCTTTGAAACGATGCAGGGGCACCTGCTGCCGAAATTTGATCAGAGTTTTTCGGCCCTGCTGGAAGACCTCGACGAACGCGGCCTGTTGGACGAGACGCTCGTGGTTTGCATGGGAGAATTCGGCCGGGCTCCGTTGGTGGCGCGGGAGAAGCGGTTTGCGGGCAGCACCCCGGGCCGCAAACACTGGGCGAGCGTGTATTCGATGGTGATGGCGGGTGCGGGCGTTGTGCCCGGTGCCATTTATGGTGCGTCCGACAACATCGGCGGGCAGCCACAGGCGAACCGGGTGGTACCGGGCGACATCGCCGCCACCATGTTCTCCGCTCTGGGGATCGACTCTCAGGGTCACTTTGACGATGCCTTCGGCCGCCCCTATGCCATTTGCACGGGCAAGCCGATTGATGGCCTGTATCGGGGATGACCATGTCCCGCGTCGGGGTCTGCCTTCTGGTGTGGCTGCTGTTTATGGCGGCGGCCGGCGTACAAACCGCCTTGGCTCAGGACCGCGTGACCATTCGTGGCGGCGCGGCGGGGCGGATCATCGTCACCGGAACGATCGTCGATTATGTCGGCAAGAAGATCACCATCAGCGTCGGTGGCTCCGCCCGCAGTTATCCGGTCTCCGAGGTCGTGCAGATTGAGACACCGCAGCCCGCCCAGCAGATACGAGGGTTCAAGCTGCTCAACGATGGTGATTTCGACGGTGCCCAACGGGAACTCGACGCCGCGCTGAAGGCTGAGTCCCGGCTGTGGGCCAAACGCGAGATTCTCTCACAACTTGTGCAGTGCAGCCTGCGGCGGCGCGACTTTGTGACAGCCGCCACTCGCTTCAAATCGCTCTGCGACAGCGACCCCACGACGCGGCATTTCAAGCTGATCCCCCTGATCTGGACCCCGGAAAGGCTGCCCGACGCGGCGCTGCAGGAGGCCCGCTTGTGGCTCGAGGGAAGTTCCGATCTTTTGAAGCTGGTCGGCGTCAGCCTCTTGCTGGATGACCCAAAATCCGCCCGGCCCGTGGAACTGGTGCTCAAGGACCTGCTGACCCACACTGACGACCGACTGCGGAGCATGGCGAAGGCCCAGCAGTGGCGGAAGTTGATCCCCACCATCAATGAGCTGCAGTTGGAACAACTGCGGCTCTTTGTGGAGCGCCAGCCAGAAGACCTGCGGGCCGGACCGTCGTTTCTGCTCGGCCGCGCCTATCTCGTCCGCAGCGACTTCGAACTCGCGGCCACTGCATTCTTGTGGCTGCCCTTGGTCGATCACTCCGACCACTACCTCGCCGCCCGCGCCTGCCTCGACGCCGCCGACGCCCTGGCGTCAAGCGGAAGAAAAGCCGAGTCCGTCAGCCTGCTGCAGGAGTTGAAGCAGCGCTTCGCCGACACGCCGTTTGGCGGGGAGGCGGAGGACCGGTTGAGGGAGGGGAAATAGGTTGCGATGAGGTACGAATAAGGCATGTCATATTATTTAGCTCACGCAGATGACCATCCAGAAAAATGGGGCTTCAGGCATGCAACTCCATCCATGGAGAGCAGCACAGGCTTCAAGCTGAATGCGAGGTCTCGGGTTTGGGAAGAAGCCACACGAGAAGGGTCATCCCCAGTGCACCACAGATGGCGGATGCGACGAGGACGCCGATCTTCGCGGCATCCAGCAGCAGGCCATTCAGGGCCAGTCCGGCGATGAACAGCGACATCGTGAAGCCGATCCCGGCCAGAACACCGGCCGCCGCGAGAACGCTCCAGGAGATGGTGTCCGGCAGTTTCGCCAGCCCGCTTTGCACCGCGAGCCAGCTCGACAGCACGATCCCGAGCGGCTTGCCGACAACCAGGCCCAGCACGACGGCGAGCGTCACTGGATGCATCAGGGCTTCGGTCCTGATCTGCACGCCCGCATTGGCAAAGGCGAACAGCGGCATGATGACAAACCCCACCCAGGGATGAAGCAGGGCCTCCAGCCGCTCGACGGGCGAAGTCGCCTCGCGCGTGGCGCGCTCCACGGTCCGCAGCAGCTCTTGTCGCCTGTGCATGTCGGCGGCGGGTGCTCCCTGGAGAAAATCTTCGACACTGCGGAAGAATCCCACGAGGAGCCGCTCATTGATCCAGGGCCGCACGGGGGTGATGAGCCCCAGAATCACGCCGGCAATCGTGGCATGGACGCCAGATTCGTGGAACCCAAACCAAATGAGGATGCCCAGCAGGGTGTACACGGAAACGCTGCGCACACCGAGGCCGGCCATCAGGGTCACCACGCCGATGCCAAGCAGGCCCAGGCCCAGGGCCGCCAGATCAACTCCGCTTGTATAGCCGACGACGATCACGAGAATCGCCCCCATGTCATCGGCAATGGCCAGCGACAGCAGCAGAATCCGCAGGCTGTGCGGCACCCGCTTTCCCAGCAGGGCCAGGCACCCAACCACGAACGCAATGTCGGTGGCCATCGGGATGCCCCAGCCGCGGTGGCCAGGTTGACCGTACTGCAGGACGAGATAAAGCCCCGCTGGGACCGCCATCCCGCCCAGGGCGGCGGCGATGGGGAGCGCTGCCGCACGCAGGCTTTTGAGTTCGCCCAGCACCAGTTCACGCTTCAGCTCGAGGCCAATCACAAAAAAGAAGATCACCATCAGGCCATCGTTGATCCAATGCTTCAGCGAGTGCCGCATCTCGAAAGTGCCGGCGGAGAATCCAACGGTCGTCTTCCAAAACGCGAGAAAGCCCTCCGAGACCGGTGAGTTGGCAAGCGCCAGGGCCGCCACCGTGAAGGCCAGCAGCACCAGGCCGCTGGAAGACTGGATGTGCAGAAACCGGCTGATGGGTTTCAGGATTCGATCCACGGGAACCGTTGGCAACGGCGAACCGTAGCTCTGGGAGTGCTGGTCACTCATGCTGCCCCTTGCGGCTTCTGCTGGTCCGGCAGGCGAACCCACCGAGATCGTCGGCGGGGTGGCGAAAGTAAAAACAGCCCCCGTGGTCGTCACCACGGGGGCTGTTGTCTATGGAATCCGGCAGCCACCGGTGCATGCGAACCGGCCGCAGCGGCTAGATCCCTGGAATGTCGAGCTTCTCGTCGACGGCGATCTTGCGCAGTTTGCTCAAGGCTCGAGCTTCCAGTTGTCGGATGCGTTCCTTCGTCACTCCGAACCGGCTGCCCAGTTGTTCCAGGGTGAGTGGCTCAGTTTCATGGTTCAGCCCGAAACGGAACAGAATGATGTTCTTTTCCCGTTCTTCGAGCTGATCGAGAATCCCCATCAGCGCTTCATGCTGCTTGTGGTTGACCAGTTCCTGTTCGAACTGATCGCTCCGCTGGTCGGGCGAGGCCATGAACAGTTCATCGGCGCCCGTCCGGTAACGGTCGTGGTAGGTGTGTTCGGCCGGAATGGACCGGGCGAAGTTCTTCATGATGGCCCACGTGGCGTACGTCGAGAACTTGTTGCCGCGGCCATAGTCGAATTTTTCGATGGCCCGGATGAGCGACATGTTGCCATCGCTGACCATCTCGAAGAAGTTGGCGTTCGGCTTCACGTGCCGTTTGGCCACGGACACCACCAGCCGCAGATTGCTGCGGATGAGGACGTTCTTGACCGCTTCGGCTTCCTTCAGGTGGGCTTCGATCTCGTCCATGACCCGCGCCTTGGCGCGGCTCATGTCCAATTCATTGCGCAGCCGGGCTGCACAGAACTTCAGGTAGTTGAACTTCCGGAAGTAGTACACTTCCTGCTCACGGTTGAGCAGCGGCATGTCGTACAGTTCAGCCAGATAGGGCGGCAGGCCCGGGGGAGCCCGGAACGCGGCCTTGCGGTCGGCATGCGGGGCAGCTCCGAGGATCTTGGCGGCAGCGTCTGCCGCTTCGAAGTCGGGGCTGCTGATGAAGTCGATCGGCTGGTCCATCAGACGGCGGGCGCGCAGTTCACCCACCACGCGGTAGATGCTGGCCCGTGTGCGTTTGAAGTCGACCGCGAGCTGTTCGGCGGGGACCCCTTCGGCGAATTTCTGGTAGATCCGGTCTTTCACGTCATCACTCATGGTCGGCGTGGCCGACGGGAAGATGGCCGCGTCCGGATGGTTCTGGTCGTGTGTCTTCAGGGTGTAACGGATCGTTTCCTGGGCGCGGCCCATGCGACGGGCGAGCCGCCGGCTGATCTCGGCCGGACATCCGCCCACGCGGGCCAGGCGACGGGCGCGGGCCACAATCTCTTCGCGTTCCATGTCCGACAACTGGCTGAACTTGCTGCCCCGCTGAATGTCTTCGGCGTGCTTTGAGACAAACCGCTCGACGGAGGACTGCAGGAACCCCACGCGCTTGCGGTTGCCAAACATCAAACGCCGGCTGACAAGGCCACGGTTGCGCCAACGGTCGACAGTCTTGGTCGAAACCTGGTACTGGCGGCTCAAGTCCTCGACGGTGAGAACCTGCTCGCCAACGGCTTCGGCCGGAATGTCCGCGCTGTCGGACACATCTTCCACGAAGAGGCGCAAGTCATGGACGGCGTCTTTGCCGGAGACCATCAAATCGGGGTACATGCCCGGCTTGAACGAGGTGATCCGTTCACACAGATCCTGGTATTTGTAATCGTCAGTCGGATTGATCTCTTCAAGCAGTTGTTCGGCGTGGACAATCTGCTGGAGACGCACGTCGCGCGGTGCGTACTTGACCTGTTGGTCCTTCAACATCCGAATGGCTGGATTCTTATAACGAGACATGGCGTTTTCTCCCTGGCCTGCCCTGCCCGACTTCTGATGGAAACTCGCTGGACACTGATGAAAAATCAAGCGACCACGAGGATGTGTGTGTGCTGCCGGTTCAATCAAACTGGCGGCGAATCGTTCTTCAAGAAAGCTGTGTTTGGCGAAAGCTCGTGAAAACACGGGTCTTTCTGCCAACCACGTCAGGCGTCGATTTCCATAGCAATCACCATGCCAGACTTGAAAGAGAAGCGTTTGTCGGCATAGCCGTGGCAACCCTAAAGTCAATACGCAAGAATTAGATGACTGAGCTAGAGAAAAGTTCGCACGCGAATCAATTTTTCTGAAATTCTCTGCGGCCAACCGTTGGTCTGTCGTCAAAACTGCGTCACTTGTCGTCAGAATGATCTGTTATTCTTGCAAGTTGAAATGCCAAACTGTCAGAATCGCTGGTCGTCAAGCTGCCAATCGGGCGACTCAACTCGAGACCGGGCACCTTGAACCTCTTTCAACGCGACCTTTCTCTTTGTCCTTTTTTCGAAGCCAGTGAGCGAGGAACCCCGATAGCGGATGATGAAGGTGGCGCAGGCCACCCATCCGCGACAGGGGTTCCGCAGCGAGCAAAACTGACCAACGTTTTGGGGATAAACCCCAAAGACTCGCAACCCGTCTGCACGGAAGTGTGCGAAAGCCATGTTCCAGAAAGCCATTCGTTTTGCCAGTCTGTTTATTGGCGAGTGGAGGCGGAAATCCACCGCGGAAAACGCGCGGATTTTCGCTCGCCGTGGGTTTTACACGCGGATGGGCGACGAAATTCGTGGGATTTTGCCGCTCCTGGGTCGGACACGGCGACGACTGGCCCAGCTCCGCCAGGCCGAACTGGCACGTGGCGGATTAATTCCTCGAAGGGGAGTCGTGGAAGAGTCCTCCACCGCTTGACTCTGGCAACCGGTTCCGGTGCAGTGTCTGTGCTCCGGCAACCGTGACCAATTTCTTTCCACCCTGTCCAAATTTTGACCCGCGAGCGGAGTGCATCCCCGGTGGCTCAGTTTCCAGTGATTCTTCCCGGCGCGACAATCGGGGTGCTCGGCAGCGGGCAACTCGGCCGGATGTTCGCCATCGCCGCCCGACGAATGGGCTACCGCGTCCACACGCTCTCGCCAGACGCCGACACCCCCACTGGCCAGGTGGCAGATCTGGAAGTCGTCAAGGACTATGACGACCTGGACGCCATCGTCGAGTTCGCCAAAAAGGTCTCGGTTGTCACCTTCGAATTCGAGAACGTCCCGGCGGCCACCGCCAATGCCGCCGCCGCCCATGCCCCGGTACGCCCCAGCGGACTGGTGCTGCACACCACGCAGCACCGCCTCCGGGAGAAGACGTTCCTGAAGTCTTCTGGATTTCCGGTCACACAGTTTGCCCATATCCGGTCAGAAGCAGAACTGATCGACGCGTTGAAGGTGATCGGCTGCCCGGCTGTCCTCAAGACGGCGGGATGGGGGTACGACGGCAAAGGGCAGTGTTTGATCCATCAAGCCTCCGAGGCTCAGAGTGCGTATCAAGCCGTCTGCGGGTCCGGCAAGGGGCTGAATGGCGGCACGGAAGCCGTCCTGGAGGCCTTTGTCGATTTTGACTGCGAAGTCTCCGTTGTCGCCGCCCGCGGAATGAACGGCGATTTTTCGCACTTCGGAGTCATTGCCAACAGCCACTCGCATCACATCCTGGATGTGTCCGTCGCCCCCGCGCCCGTCTCCCCTTGCGTGGCTCAAGAAGCGGTCGAGATCGCCCGCGGCGTCTTGGACAAGCTGGACGTGGTCGGGGTGTTGTGCGTCGAGTTCTTCCTCACACGTGATGACCGGCTGTTGATCAACGAACTTGCGCCCCGCCCACACAACTCGGGACACCTGACGTTCGATGCCTGTGTCACCAGCCAGTTTGAACAGCAGTTGCGCGCGATTTGTGGTCTGCCGCTGGGAGCCACCGATCTGCTGCGGCCAGCGGCCATGGCCAATCTGCTGGGCGACCTGTGGGCCGGAGGCGAACCGAACTGGGCCGCCGCCTGCGCGATTCCGGAGGTCAAGCTCCACCTATACGGCAAACTGGAGGCCCGACCCGGCCGCAAAATGGGACATCTCACCGCCTTGGCGAATGATGCCGCGACGGCGGAAGCCCGCGTCCGCGCGGCACGCGAAGCGCTAACGAAACGCGGCTGACGACCACTGGCTCGCCGCCTTTCGCTCCGTGCTGGCGACACAAAGTTGCCGAGTCACTCCGTGACTCGCTCGGCGTTAGGATCGCGTCATCAAAAAAAGGGAGTTTTATGTCGGCGTGTTGAGGAGCACAGAACAGCAGTTTATTGAAAGAGCAGCGTCACCAAGGATGATCCCGGAGGGATCACAGCTCTGGTGCCTTCGTAGGCGTTGGCGTCCCACCTGATATCAAATCGCCGGACTCTGGAACACCTGTGGCTGCCTGGAAAACTGCCCAGCGCTTTCAGCGATGTCTGAATCCTTGCGTTCACAGAATTGCGTTGATTCAATGCGCCATGCGGATTTCCACTCTGGTCGCCGCAGTTCTGCTCGCTCATTCATGGAGGATCCAATGGCTCCAGCCGCTCCCCGTCGAACTTCCTCCGTCCGGGCCAAATCCGGACGCAAGACGGGAAAGAAGTCGGCGAAGCCCAGGGAGCCACGGGAGGCGAAGCTGTCGCGGACGAAGCAGCCGGACGGGATGTCGCTGCAGGAATGGCAGGTGCAGTTGCGGCAGCAGCACGGCCGCGAGCAGCAGTATTCACTGTCCAATGTCGGCGAGCACTCCATCTTCTCCGAGTTTCGGCTGACCAACCCGGACAGCAAAAAAACGTACCGCATCGCGATCCGCGGGCGGGAGGCGGGCGACAACTACTGTTCCTGCCCCGACTTCACGACCAATGCCCTGGGCACCTGCAAGCACATCGCCTTCACCCTGGCGAAGCTGATGACCCGCCCGGGGGCGAGGGCCGCGTTTGCCGCCGGCTGGCATCCGCCGTTCAGTGAGATTTTCGTGCGGTATGGTGCCCGGCGGGAAGTCTGGTTCCAGGCGGGCATTGCCTGCTCGCTGGAATTGCGGATGCTGGCCAAGAAGTACTTTAACCTCAACGATTCTTCGACCGCCCGGGGCACGCTGTTCCCCGAGAAGTTCGCCGAGTTCGACAAGTTTCTGAGCGAGGCGGGAAAGCTCGAGGATGACCTGCGGTGCTACGACGACACGCTGGCGTTCATCGCGGAAATCCGCGATGCGGAACACCGTGAGCAGGCGCTGCAGGAGGCGTTTCCGCGCGGCATCCGGTCGGCGGCCTTCACCGGACTGCTCAAGGTTTCGCTGTATGACTATCAGCGCGAGGGCGCGCTCTTCGCCGCCCACGCGGGGCGGTGCCTCATCGGCGACGAGATGGGGCTCGGCAAGACAATTCAGGCCCTTGGAGCCACCGAGATCCTCGCCCGGCATGCCGGCGTCGAGCGGGTGCTGGTCATCTGTCCGACCTCGCTCAAGCATCAGTGGGAGCGGGAAATTGAACGCTTCACCGAGCGGCCGACCCAAGTGATTGGCGGGCCGCTGTCCGCGCGAACTGCCCAATTCCAGGAAGAGTCGTTCTACAAGATCACGAATTATGACGTGATCCACCGCGACCTCAACGCGATCGCCGCCTGGAACCCGGACCTCGTCATTCTGGACGAAGCCCAGCGGATCAAGAATTGGAACACCCGCGCGTCGAAGGCGGTCAAGGACATCGTCTCGCCGTTCGCCATCGTCCTCACCGGCACGCCGCTCGAAAACCGGCTGGAAGAACTGGTGTCGCTGATCGAGTTTGTCGACCGGCACCGGCTGGGGCCAACCTACCGCTTCCTGCACGATCATCAGGTCAAGGACGAGAACGGCCGCGTGGTCGGCTACCGCGACCTGGACCGGATCAGCCAGACCCTGGCCAACGTGCTGATCCGCCGGCAAAAATCGCAGGTGCTGAAGGAACTGCCGCCGCGGATCATCAACGAGCTGTTCGTGCCGATGACGAAGCCACAGCAGGAACTGCACGCCGAGAACCGCGAGATCGTGGCTCGCATCGTGCAGAAATGGCGGCGGCAGAAATTCCTGTCGGAGGCCGACCAGCGGCGGATGACCATCGGCCTGCAAAACATGCGGATGGCCTGCGACAGCACGTGGCTGCTCGACCAGGAGACCGACCACGGCACCAAGGCCGACGAAGTCACGGAACTCCTGGGCGAAATCCTCGAACAGCCCAACACCAAGGTCGTCATCTTCAGCCAGTGGGTGCGGATGCACGAAGTGCTGCTCCGCCGCATCAACGCCCGCGGATGGGGCCACGTGCTGTTTCATGGTGGCATCGAGGGCAGCAAACGGAAGGGGCTCGTCGACAAGTTCCGCGAGGATCCGGACTGCCGGCTGTTTCTCTCGACCGACGCCGGCGGCATGGGGCTTAACCTGCAGCACGCCAGCGTGGTCATCAACCTCGACCTCCCGTGGAACCCCGCCGTTCTGGAACAGCGAATCGCCCGGGCTCACCGCCTGGGCCAGTCGCAGCCCGTGCATGTCTATAACTTCATCGCCCAGGGCACGATTGAAGACGGCATGCGGAGCGTGCTGCAGTTCAAAAAATCGCTCTCCGCCGGTGTGCTCGATGGCGGAGAGAAGGAGATTTTTCTCGGTGGCTCGCGCCTCACCAAGCTCATGGAGACCGTTGAAAGCGTCACCCGCGACATCCCTGCCGAGCCGGCGATGTATGAACCAGAGGAGACCGAGGCGGACCAGGCCGTGGTTGAACATGCCGCATCACCTTCCGCGGCAAATCCCGAACTCGCGTCAGAAGTCATCAACCGGTCACAGAGCACAAACACTCTTGATGCCCTTCCCACGGACACCAGCGATTCCCCGGAACCCACATTGGAAGCAGGGCCGCGCCTGACGGAGGATTCGGCCGGCAACAACGGCCACTCCGCACCGGATGCCGGCGCGGGGCTGGCCATGTTGTTCGAACACGGAGCAACGCTGTTCCAACAACTGGCCGTGGCCCTCCGCCCGCAGCCCGAATCTTCCGGAATGAACGGCCACGCCGACACCGTTTACACGGGGATCTTCCGCCCGGCCAAGGATCCTTCAACCGGGCGCGACTACCTGCGGATCGACCTGCCCGAACCCGCCGTGCTGGAACAGACGCTGACAGGGCTGGGAGATTTGCTGAGAAAGTTTCAGCGCTGACGTGTCTGATGTCGTCAGTTTTAGACAGATGGAATTTCAAATTTCACAGTCTGTGCAGCCTCATCAGACTGTTGGCGACGTCTAAGCCAAGCAGTCCGTAACGCTCGCCTTGCTCCCGGATATCGCAACAAAGCACTTTACTGTGAAATCTGAAATTTGAAATTACAATGGCCCGATCCGCTGATCGCCACATTATTTCATCGGCTTGCCTTCCACCGCCTTGCCGTTGGTCGTCAGCACCTGCAGATGGTGCACGCGGTGCGGGCCGGTGTAGGTCCAGACGATCTGCTTCTCGCGGGTGAGTTCGAACACCTTAATCCCCTTTTCGGCGTGATAGCTGGCGATCACCGTGTTGCCATTGGGCAGACGCTGACAGCCACAGGGATCGTCGAACGGCTTTTCTTTGAGATCGTCGTTGGTGACCTTCCAGACAACCTTGCCTTCGGGGTCGAGTTCGACAACTTTGTTGCCATGGGTCAGGTCGACCACGGTGTTGCCGTTGGCCAGGCGGATGGCGGTGAACGGCCAGTTCTGCGCCTCGCGACCGCCCAGGTCCGGCATGTCCGTCGGGAAGGCCTTCACCACCTTGCCCTCGGGTGAGTACTCCTTGACCTTGAACGCCAGCAGGTGCGGCACCAGGTAGTTGCCGCTGGGCAGCTTGCGGGCCATGCGGGTTTGCATGTGGGCATCGTCGGTCTCTGGCTCCAGCGGGAATTCCAAAGCGATGGTGCCCGCGGCATCGACCTCCATCAACCGTGGCTTCGGCCCCAGTTCCGTGATCAACGTCCGCCCGTTCTCCAGCCGTTCGGCGGTCCCGATCTCTTTGTTCTCTTTCGCCAGGACGTACTTAAAGACCACCTTCTTGTCGCGTGTGAACTCCTGAACCATGTCGCTCCAGGCGATCAGCACATTGCCGTTGGGAAGCACGTACCCATCGCGAGCGGCAGGGCGGTCGGCCTTCCAAACTTCCTGGCCAGACTCGTCCAGAATGCCGGTGAAGGTGGGACCGGCGATGAACAGCGAGTGCCGAATCTCTTCGGCCTGAGCCACGGTGGAGAGGAGAAACGCCGCGAACAATGCGGCCATGCCGTGTCGATACATGGTGGTGCCTCTGGAGGGGATCGCCGGGATTCCGGCCAACCGCAGCATAGCGTTGGAGGCGACACCCGTGCAACGAGACCACCGGTCTTGCGGTCTTACGGTTTCAACGCCAGGACCGGCATCTCGCCGCCGGTTCGCAGCACATATTCCGACACATCCAACGCCTCGCCCGTCAGTCCGGCTTCGCGCATCTGCCGCACGGTGGCGTCAATGTCGTATTCGACCCGCCGCAGAGAGATCTTGCCGTTCTCCACAATCGCGTAGGCACACCGCGGGTCACCGTCCCGTGGCTGCCCCACACTGCCGGGGTTGATCACCTGTTTGCGACCAAGGTCGAGGTGGAACTGGCGATGGGTATGTCCCACACAGATGAAATCGGCATCGACCGACCTCGTCCGTGCTTCCCAGCCGGGGGCATCGGCCAGCAGATGCTCATCCATCGGATCGCGCGGCGTGGCATGCACGAGGAAAAACCGCTTGCCGTCCAAGTCGACCGAACGGGACCCCGGCAGCCGCCCCAGATACTTGAACTGGCTCTGCCGCATCACCTTCCACTGCAGCGGCCTGGTCGTGGCTGCGAGCCACCGAAACCCGCCGCCCGGCAGCGGATTCACACGCTGGGCCACGGCATGGTCATGGTTTCCCCGCACCGCCGCGGTGGCGTTTTGCCGCACCCAGTCGATGCAGGGAACCGGATCGGTGCCGTAATCCACCAGGTCACCGAGAAACAGACAGGCATCATAACTTTCGCGAATGGCACACAGCGCTGGCCAATTCGCATGAATGTCGGCAATCAGTAGGATCTTCATCCGGAGAACCCACAAGAAAGAAACCGCGAACGCGGATCTCCATTGTCGCATGACTTGTTCACGGATGTAAATGGCGTGAAGCCCAAATTGTCCAAGATAGCCTTCCGAGGGAAGTCATTGGATGCTTTCACCGATAATTTTAGCGGCACGGCGCAAGCCGTCTGGTGAGTGATTCTCACCGACCAGGCAATTTATTTTATACATAGGTGCATTGTGTTTTATCGGGTGAATTCTGGACATTTTCATTCAGGGTTCGGTGGCTCGCCAAAGCCCTCCGGGTGTGGCTCCGCTCGGCGAGGGGCGGGCGCGGAAGGAGCGGGCGGACTGCAAGGTGTCGGACGACTTACCATTTGCGCAAGGCCATCCCTCGAAACAGAATCAGCGCCCACTGTTTCAGTGAATCGACAGAGTCTGACCCACGAGTTCGCGCCCACCTTGGATGTCGGGTTCAAAGACAACTGCACTTCTCGACTGCCGACCGCCGCCCCGCTCCTCACGGCGACCGCGCCAGAACCGTTCGCGCCCACCTTCGACCCAGCGCCCACCTTGGACGCCGCGCCACCACCAAACGGCGCGCCCACCAAACCCGCCAAGTGTTCGCCATCACCGAAGCGCAAGCAGCAAATGGCTCCATCCCGCGACCGCACCCGCAAACGGCGCGTGAGGCCACTTTCAACGAAAAAGCGCAGCCGCGTGCGCCGGTCACATTCGAAGCCGTAGGATGGCCTTCCAGTGGGCAAATGTGACCCGGGGGCTGCGCTTCTTCTTGAAGAGAGGGCCTGTTGTCTTAATCGGCGGGGTTTGGGTTGGATTGGGTCGCAGGTTAGTGGGCCTGGGTCAGTCCGAACCGCGTGTGGATCCACTTTTCGACCTGTGCGAGGAGCAACCGGTCGACGAGCATGCCCAGGACGATCATGACGATCATCACTGCGACCACTCGAGCCACGTCGGCGAGGTTACGTCCATGTTCCAGCAGCAGGCCCAAGCCCATGGGGGCCGGAGTGGGCAGAACCAGTTCGCCCCCCATCAACGATCGCCAGGCGAACGAAAAACCCTGCCGCAGGCTGCTGACGAACGCGGGGAGGCTCGCGGGCATCAGGATGTAGGCGTAGAATTTCCAGCCGTGGGCTCCCAGCATCTTTCCCGCCCGCTGGTAGATGGGAGGTACGGTGCGCATTCCGTCGCGCAGCGAGAGGGCAATGGCAAACGCGCTGCCCATGACGGTCACGAACAGGACGGCGCGGTAGTCGAGCCCCAGCGACAGCACCGCCAGCGGTGCCCAGCAGACGCTGGGCAGCGTTTGCAGACCGAGCAGGAACGGGCCAAACACATCGTCCACCAGTTTTGACCGCCATAACAGCAGCCCCAACGGCGCGCCGATCAGCAACGACAGCCAGAACCCGGCCACCAGCCGCCACAGGCTGACCTGCAGGCCAAGGAGAAGCGGACTCTGGATGAACGAGCCACGCGGATGCGCGTCCAGGTTCAGCATCTCCAGGTTCAGCATCTCCAGGAACGACTGCAGGATGTGCGAGGGGGCGGGAAAGAGGTACGCCTTCCACCCGTAAAATCTAAATGCCGCTTCCCAGATTCCGATCAGCACTGCCCAAATCAGTACGCTTTTCAGGCTTCCAAAAATCTTCGGCCAGATGCTTGTTGACACGATTGACCTCGTCCTCGATTTCTGTGCGGACATGCCGGACGATGTCGTTGATATCTCGGCTGTCAAAATTTCGCGGGTGCGGCAGTTCGATGGGAATCTCCTTCCGCACCCTCCCGGGATGTGCGTGCATGACGATCACCCGGTCGGCCAAGCGGACGGCTTCGCCCACGGAGTGTGTGATGAACAGGATCGTCTTGCCGGTTTCCTGCCAGATTTCCTGAAGCTGTTCATGCATCAGCGTCCGGGTCTGCGCATCCAGAGCGGCAAACGGCTCATCCATCAGCAGCACGGCGGGATTGAGGATCAATGCGCGGGCGATCGCCACGCGTTGCCGCATTCCACCGGACATTTCATGAATCAGTTTTTTGGCGCTGTGCGCCAGGTGGACCATCTGCAGCGCTTCCTGCACCCGGTCGTTCCGTTCACTTTTGGAGACGCCCCGCATTTTCAGGCCGAAGCCGACGTTCTGTTCGGCATTGAGCCACGGGAACAGACCATGCTCCTGGAACACGACCGCCCGGTCGGGACCGGGTGCCGAGACGGGTTCGCCGTCCAGAGTCACCTCGCCCTGATCCGCCTTGAGCATGCCGGCGGCGATGTTCAGGACAGTGCTTTTGCCACTGCCGGTGGGTCCCACGACGACCACAAACTCGCCCGGTTTGCAGTTGAGCGTGACCTCATCCAGAATCAACGCCCCACGTTTGCTGAACCGTTTGGAGACAGCGCTCAGTTGCAAGTTTCCGCGTGTGGTCACCCGACGGATGGGGGCGGAGACGAAGGCGCTCATGGAGTCTCCTTCGCGGTCTGCAGTTTGCGCAACAAGGTGGTGTCGACCAACCCCTCAAGCGAGGCTTCCTCGCGGGCAAAGCCCAACTCCGTCGTCCACTTGTTCATCGCTTCCAGAGATCCGAGGAGTGGCTCATCCGTGAATTTGATGCGGGTCAGAGCCGTGCCGACGACGCCTTCAGGAAGGCTTTTCTTGGTCAGTTCAAACAGTGCCTTGCCCAGTTCGGGTTCCAGAGCTTTCGGGTCGGCCACCAGCTTCGCCGTGTAGGAACGATGGACTTTCAGAATGTTCTCGACCTCATCGGGATGTTCTTTCAGGAATTTGGGGGTGGTCACCACCAGGGTCAGGACGAACTCCTTTTCGGGCCAGAGATCCTTTTCTTCCAGCAGGATTTTCGCGCCGGCCTGACTGACGAGGTACGCTCCCCACGGTTCGGGGACCCAGGCGGCCTCCAGGGAGCCGTTCTCGAACATTGCCCGCTGCTCGGCATTCGGGACGGCAATGATCCCCGTGGCGTCCTTGATGAAGTGCTTGGCGGCGATGTCCTGGGTGTTGCCCACCTGGGGCGTCCCCAGCTTCTTGCCGTTCAGTTCCTTCAGTTTTGTGACTTTCGAGTCTTTCGCCACCACAACCACCACACCATTCGCAGCCGCACCGGCCACGACGCGGAGTGCTTCCCCGTGGCTTCGACCGTGACCCGAGATGGCCGGCCCGGGTCCGACGTAGCCGATGTCGATCGCTCCCGCGTTCAGTGCTTCAATCAGCGAAGGACCCGCGTTAAAGACCCGCGTCTCCAGCTTCGACGGGGCGATCGCCTCCGCGAAATCGCCCGAGGCGACGCCGAGCACAGCCTGGGCGTGGGTCAGATTGGCGAAATAGCCGAAGCGAACCGTCGTTGGTGAGGGCATTGCCCCACCCGGGGCACCCGGCCCGCCACTGCTGCCTGAACCCGGCGTAGGGGCCGAGGGACAACCCGTGGCGCACAGCAGCAGTAGGGCGGCAAGGGCGTATGGCTGGAACCGCTTCGGTAGAGAGGGCATGGGACTGCATTCAAGGGAGAACATGGGGGCGGAATTTTGCCGGTGGCCAACGATTTGAGATCAGCCACCGCCAGCGGATCTAAATTCCGTCGCCACCAATAAATGAGAACACTTCGGAACGTGTCACCGGCTGCCCGGCGAACACGGTGCGAAGATCGGCTTCATCCATGCGCCGGGCGGTGTAATTGCGGATGTCGAGCAGCACCCGGCGGAAGCGGCAGGCCGACTCCTGGCTGCAGGGTTCGTAATGCGTGCTGGAAACACAGGTGATCGGGGAGAGTTGGCCGTCAAAATGCCGCACCACCTGCCCCATCGTGATCTCTTCGGGGCGCTTCCCCAACACAAATCCGCCATCTCTTCCTGCAAGACTTTGAACCCATCCTTTGGCCTTCAGATCGAGCATGATCTGTTCAAGAAACCGACGTGGAACATCGTTTTTTTCTGCAATTTCCCGAACCGAAATCGGTCCCTTGCCTTCGTGGGCGACCAGTGTCATCAGCGAACGGAGGGCGTAATCCGATTTGCGTGAGAGTTTCATCGGCTGTGACGCTCCTGAGGCATGAACTATATACGACCGGAAAGGTGATATTATGTTGAGGTCGATTTTGCAAGTGCGGCCAGCGATATCGTCATAGACAAAATGTCATTTCATGTCTCACTTCGCGGAAGAGAGCCAACTCCCAATTGCAATGAGAATTGATGCAAACTATAGTCGACTCAACAATCTTCGCTGATTTGAGAGTGAAAAATTCCATCATGCGCATTGTTTCAGCAGCCCTGTTCACCCTTGTCGTCGCACTTGTTGCAGGGTGCGGCGGTGGGCCTGACTTGGGGACGCCGGTCACTGTCACTGGCGTCATTCAGCAGGGTGGCAAACCACTGAGCGACGCCACGGTGACGTTTCACGCGCTGGCGGATCTGCCTGCGGCGGAGCGGACGCGCACCGCCAAGACCGACGCGCAGGGGGCCTACACTTTGGAGAAGGTTTACCCCACCGAATACAAGGTGATGATCCAGAAATTTGGGGCGGCCGCGGCCGACCCAGGCATGGCTCCCGCAGATGGTGGAGCGAGCAGCACCCCTCTCGCCCTGTATGGCGACGAGTCGAATCTGCGGGCAAAAGTTAATGCCGACCAAAAGACTTTCCCCTTCAGCCTCCCCTGATCTTATCCTCTGCGCGGCCAGCAGACGGCCATTTCTCAAATGACGATCCCTAGTTGTGTTCTCTGTCCATCGGGAAGTCGATGATGAAAAAGCTACGAGGATTCACACTCATCGAACTGTTGGTGGTGATCGCCATCATCGCCATTCTGGTGGCACTGCTGCTGCCGGCCGTACAGCAGGCACGAGAGGCCGCGCGGCGCGCCCAGTGCAAAAACAACCTCAAGCAGCTTGGGCTGGCGCTGACCAACTATGTCGACACCACCAACGGGGTTTTCCCCCGCGGTGCCTATGTCGTGCGCGGGCTGTCCTGCTGCTGCGCGCCGGCGGACTGGGGAAATGGACATACGGTGCATACCATGCTGCTGCCGTACCTCGATCAGTCGCCGCTCTACAACCAGTACAACTTCAGCATTCCCTACTACAACAATACGAATGTGATTGACAAGCGGTTGGCTGCGTTCATCTGCCCCAGCCAGGCGTCACTCGTGCAAAACACACCCAGCCTGGGTGGAACCGGAACCGTCGCGCCGCACAGTTATCCGGGTGCCGGCACCCAGCATGGGTGGGGCGGTTGTGGCCGTCACGGCAGTACTCAAGTGAACGGGATCTTCGCCCAGCGGTGGGGGATCATGGAGGAGGCATCAACGCCAGCCGACCCGGCTTTGCGGCTGGGCGGCATCACCGATGGCATGAGCAACACCATGGCCTTTTCGGAAACCGCCCAGGCTGTTCCCACGTTGGTCAACGGTGTGCAGGACAATAGTTGGGCGTTCTCCCGCGGACGAGGTTGGGCCGATCCGTACTACAACAGCACCCTGTTCTCGATCGGGCCTCTCTCAACCCCGAACAGCCAGGTCTCACAATATCCAGGATTCAATGCCAGCAACGCCGCCAGCAATCACACGGGCGGTGTCCACGCGGCGTTCCTGGATGGTTCAGTCAAATTCATCAGCGACAACATCAACGGCAATACCTGGTTCTTCCTCGGCACGCCCCAGGGGCGGGATATTCCGGGCGATTACTAGTCGCCAAGACGTTTGACAAAGCAATGGTCGGGTGTGCGCCGGCAGCCACGCGCTGCCTCCGCCCATCCGGCTCTTTTCATTCCTCTGCTGGCACCGACGGCCATTTCTGCCTCCCGTCGAACCGTGATCCGTCTGTCGCTGGTCGCCATGGCACTCTTGGCGGCGAGTGGCGGTCTGTTTCGCTGGCGCGTGCTGACCAACGCGCCCCTCATCATTGAGCGGGCCGAGGCATTGCTGGAGGCCCAGCGGGCATCAGATTCGCGGGCGGAGCTGCGCTGGCTGTTGTGGTTCCATCCCCGCCATTCCGCCGCAAGACTGCTGGAAGGCCTGGCCTTTCGTCAGGCAGGGGATCTGAAGTCAGCCCTGCGCTCATTCTCCGGCGTTGGCGCGGAAGCCCCCGAAGCCACCGTGGCTCAACTCCAGACCGCGTTGATTCTAATTCAGGAGTCGCGGCTTCAAGAGGCCGAAGCCTTGCTGAGACGCGTCGTGCAGCGGACAGACGACCCAGAAGCCCTCCACGAACTCCAGTGGCTCTTGTTCAATCAATTTCGGCTCCGCGAGCTGGAGGCCTTGCTTGAAAACCAGGTTCAACGGCATCCAGAACGCCATGAGTTGCTCCGGCATCTGCTGTTGTCGGAATTGAAGAACCCCGTCCCGCAGGAGGGGCTGGGCTACCTGCTGGCCGTCGACAAACAACAACCCGGACAGCCCATGGTCCAGCGCGCCCTGGGTTTCTGCCACTGGCGGATGGGGGCCATCGACGCCGCGCGGAACCACTTCGAACAGGCGATGGCCTCCGTGGACGAGAACCAGCAACCGGCAGAAGCGACGGAAATTCGCACGACCGTGGCCGAATTCCTGATCGAGCAGGGGGCCGTTGCGGCGGCTGCCAAGATCTGCCCGGCCCCCGTATCACAAGTTGGCCTTCCACTTGAAATCGACGATCGTGTGTGGGCGATCCAAGCGCGAATCGAAGAAGCACGGGGGCATTTTCCCGTGGCTCTCGACCTGCTTCAGAAGGCGGTGCAGAAACGCCCCTTTGAATTGCGGTACACTCAAATGAAAGGGGCATTGTTGCGCAGGTTGGGCCGGGCCAAGCAGGCCGACGAGACCTTTCGTCAGGCTCAGGAATTCGAAGGGAGCCAGATGAAGCTCACGGAACTTGCCCTGGGGCAGGATCTCGAACATCCCTCGCCAGACCTCTGTCGGCAATTGTCTGACCTGCTGCGCCAGCGTGGACGTGCCCTCCAGTCGCGCGGCTGGGCACAGCTTGCCGAATCGCTCGTCTCACCACGGCGGGCGCCATAAACATGGGTAAGTCTTCGGCAGATTTTGGAGCACGCAGCGGCTCTGCGAGACTAAAGCACCAATTGTTAACACGCATGGCCATCCTCACGATGCTCGTTGCCGGCGGGTGTGATCGGTCAGCACCAGTTCCCAAGCCGTCACCTTCAAAAGTGGCGGTCAAACTCCCGGTTTCACGTCCCGACTTGGAACCGGCGGGCGGCACCTCCATTCCCTTCGCGGATGTCACGGAGAACTCCGGGGTCGCCTTCACGTACTACGGCAGCCCCAGTGCCGAACACTACATGACGGAACAGAACGGCGGCGGCGTTGCCGTGTTCGACTATGACGGCGATGGGACACCGGATCTGTTTTTCGCCAACGGATCGCACTTCGCGCGTCCGGCTGAGGATGTCGGCGCGAGCCACAGGCTCTATCAGGGGCTGGGAAATCTGCGCTACCAGGATGTCTCCGTGGTGGCAGGGGTGGCCACGTTCGATTTTGGGATGGGATGTGCCACGGGTGACTTTGACAACGACGGCTTTGCCGACCTGCTGTTGACGGGTTATGGCCGCAACCGGTTGTGGCACAACCTGGGCGATGGCACGCTGGAGGAAGTGATGCTGCCGCCCGTGCCCCCAAACCAATGGAGTACCAGCGCGGCACTGGCCGACTTCGACGACGATGGGCTGGTCGACATTTATTTGGCCAACTATGTCAACTGGACTCCCCATGACGCGCCCTGCTTCACCCAGCATCAGCCGCCGATTCACATCTCCTGCGGACCGATTGGCCGCAAGAGTCAGCCCGACACGCTGCTGCAGAATCTGGGGACTGGCAGCTTTGCGGATGTGAGCCACGCGGCCGGGGTGGACCTCGACGGGGGCAAGGGGCTGGGCGTGACGGTGGCCGACTACAACGGCGATGCCCGGCTCGACATTTACGTCGCCAACGATACGGACGAAAACCTGTTGTTCCTCAATCAGGGTGGCCTGCGGTTTTTGGAAACGGGGCTGCACGACGGGGTCGCCGTTGGTTCGGAAGGAGTCGCGCGGTCTGGCATGGGGACCAGCACCGCCGATTACAATGGCGACGGCCGCTTCGATCTCGTGGTGACCAACTTTCAAAACGAACCCTGCGATCTGTTTGCCAATCTGGGACCGCAGGGGTTCGCGCCGACCAACACGCAGGCGGGGTTGGACACCCTCACCCGCCCGACGCTCGGGTTTGGAGTTGTCTTTGACGACTTCGATCTCGATGGCCGTCCCGACCTGTTCCTGGCCAACGGGCATGTGTGGGATCTGACTTCCGCCGGGCTGCATTATGAATACGCCATGCGGCCACAACTGTTTCGCAACGTCGATGGTCAAAGATTCGCCGACGTGGCCCACCAGGCCGGTGACTATTTTCAACACAAATGGCTGGGGCGGGCCGCAGCCACGGGGGACCTGGATGGCGATGGGGATCTCGACCTGGTAGTGACGCACCTTGGCCAACCGGCCGTGATTCTGCGAAATGATGGTGATGCTGGAAAGGGAGCGGATCACAGTGGCGGCATGTCGCTGGAGTTGATTGGGACGCGAGCCACGCGGCAGCCGCGTGGTGTGCGGGTCGACATCCGGATGGGTGAGCGGCGTTTGACGCTGCGCGTTTCCGCAGGCGACAGTTTTCAATCATCCCATAATCCCCGCGTGCTCATTCCGGCCGGGGGGGCCGCGCGGCTGGATGAGTTGACCGTGTCCTGGAGTGCCAACCACCGTCAGGCCTGGGTGGATGTTCCAGTCGTCCCGCATCTGCGAGTGGTGGAGGGCGAGTAGCAGCCCTGTGGCTTCTCGGATGCTACCCGCGTGCCTGTGAGAGCGGCCCCAGATGTTCAAATTTCGAACATCGAGCTTGACAGGGGTCAAATCCCGAGCGAGATTGAAGTAGGCTATTCGACGTTTGTTCCGAGGCGCTGCTGTGCTTGCGCAACTCATTCCGCTCAATGGAGGAGCGCCCATTACCATCGATCGGGACATCACGGTTGTCGGTCGTCAGACTGAAACGTGTGACCTGATTGTGGACGAGAAGAGCATTTCCAAAATGCACTGCCTGATCGTCAAAACTGACGGTCTGCTGTTTGTGCGTGATTTGGACAGCACCAACGGAACCAAAGTGAACGGCCAGCGGATCGCCAGCGGGGCTCTGCTTCCCGGCGACAAACTCGCCTTGGCCAACGAACGCTACCGCGTGCATCTCGGTCCGTCTCTCCCGCCGCGTTCAGACCGCACGGAGA
Source organism: Planctomycetaceae bacterium (assembly GCA_021732845.1). Classification (GTDB taxonomy): domain Bacteria; phylum Planctomycetota; class Planctomycetia; order Planctomycetales; family Planctomycetaceae; genus JAKFUF01. The sequence goes on from JAKFUF010000048.1 coordinate 54,945, forward strand.
TGATCCAAGTGCCTGGAGGCTCGGCCCGCGACGCCGACAGCGACTTCGCCACCCGCGACAAGAGCAGCAGCGATGTCCAGTTGATGCCCGAGGACGCGCCGAACGACCGCCGCTGAGAGCGACAAAGATTCTCCGCCGCGAAGATGGGGCACATCGTTGACCCGCGCGATCTGAGTCTGGCCCGCCATCTCTTCTCGCGGCATGTTTTTGCACTTTGCGCAGTCCCCCTCCGGCCCTCATCAAACCCGCCGGATTGTTAAGATTGCCTGAGTCCCGCAATTCCACGCTTGATTCCGGTATTTGGCCCGGTCACAATGTGCGTTCCGTAATGGTTTCTGACCAGTACCATTCCCACCGCACTTCGTTTACGGTCGAGTTTCAGGCGAGGCACATCGAAATGGCAGAGAAGCAGGAGGTTCAGACGGTCGGCATCGACCTGGGAACGACATTCTCGGCAATCGCCCGGCTCGACAACGAAGGCAACCCGGTTTCCATCCTGAATTCCGATGGAAAAACAGTGACGCCCTCCATCGTGATCCTGGGCGATTCGGGCCATGTGATCGTGGGGCCGCTCCCGGAACGGGTCGCCCACGAACACCCGGACCATATCGTCGAGGCGATCAAGCGGCAGATGGGCAAAAAGGATTGGTTCAAGGTCTACCAGGGGAAAAAGCTGACCCCGGAGTTCATCTCCGCCCTGATCCTGAAAAAGATGAAGCAGGATGCGGAAAAAGTGATCGGCCCGGTCGCCAATGCCGTGATCACTGTGCCGTACTATTTCAATGACCTCCGGCGCAAGGCGACTCAGGACGCTGGGCGCATCGCGGGCTTCAACGTTCTCGACATCATCAATGAACCAACGGCCGCCACACTGGCGTATGCCTGGATGAAGGGCGAACTCGGCCGGACCGACCTGGCGTCCGACGAAAAGACCATCATGGTGTACGACCTGGGCGGTGGTACATTTGACGTGACCTGCGTCCGCTACACGCCGACACATTTCCGCGTGCTGGCCACCGACGGCGACGTGATGCTCGGCGGTATCGACTGGACGAACCGCATGGTCGAACACGTCGCCGAACAGTTCAAGCGGAAATATGGCTCCGACCCACTGTCCGATCCCGAAACCCGCCTGCTGTTCACCCAGGAATGCGAAGCGGCCAAGCGGTCTCTCAGCAGCAAGTCACAGGTGCCGGTCAACCTGTATTTCCAAGGCAAGACGCTGACCGTCAACGTGACCCGCGGCGACTTCGAACGGATGACCGCGGACCTCCTGCAGCGCACCCGCGACACCACCGAACTCGTGCTGCAGCAGGCGGGTGTCACTACCGGAACGCTGACGGAAGTGGTGCTGGTCGGCGGTTCGACGCACATGCCCGCCGTGTTCAAGATGCTCCACGAAGTCAGCGGCCGCCTGCCCTCCCGCGAACTGAACCCCGACGAAGCGGTGGCTCAAGGCGCGGCGATTCACGCGGCGATTCTCGAGGCCCGAGCCACCGGTGGCGACAGCCGATTGGCCAAGGCCGTGATCAAGCGGCTGCGGGCCGTTTCGGCCTCCGATGTGAACTCCCACGCCCTCGGTGTCGCGGTCAGCGAACCCACCGACCGGCAGAAGAAGTTCAACTACGTGATGATCCCCAAGAACACCCCCATCCCGCACACCATCACCCAGCGGTTCACCACCAACGTGGCCAACCAGCAGCGGATTCACGTGCGGTTGATGCAGGGCGACGCCCGCGACATCAACGCCTGCACGCTGATCGGCGACGTGCGGATTGTGAACCTGCCGCCCAACCTGCCGGCGGGTTCGCCGCTGGAATTCACCTATCAGTACGAGGCGAACGGCCGCATCCTGGCCACGGCCCGCGAACTGACGGGCAATGTCGAGGCCCGCACCGAGATCGTCCGCGACACCGGCCTGAACGATGTCGGCCTCGACTCGTTCGAACAACTGGCCCGCGAATACCAGGTCGAATAGTATTTGCTTGTCGCTGTGTTTCGCTTCCGCCCGACGCGCTTTTCGCCCGCCGGGCGGTTTCCACGTCTGCCTCCCTCTCATAACGGTATCTTCCGCTGTGGAAATCGACGTCTACAAAGAGTGGCTTGGCATTCCCGAGGGACCGCGGCCTCCCGATCACTATCAACTGCTGCGGTTGAAGCAGTTCGAAGACTCGGCGGACAAAATCCGGGCGAACTACAAAAAGCTCAACGGGCATGTGCGGAAGTATGCCACCGGGCAGTACTCCGAGAAGTCGCAGGATGTGCTCAACGAGCTGGCCAAGGCGATGCTGTGCCTGACCGACCACGAGCGCAAGCATGAGTACGACCGGCTGATGGGCCGGGAGTTCGAGGAGGAGGAGACCGGTCCGCAGCCGATGGAAGTGTTGCTGCTGCAGCGCGGCCACATCAGCCAGCCGCAGTTGGACCAGGCCAAGGGCCATGCCGAGAGCACCGGGCTGGAGATGCGCGACGTGCTCGTGCAGCTCAAGATGGTCGATGCCACGCTGGCCGCACAGACGCTGGCGGAAGAGGTCGGCCTGTCTTTTGTCGATCTCACCGAGCTGACCCCCGAAGACGATGTTCTCGACCGCACGCCGCGGCAGATGGTCAAGCAGCACTCGATCCTGCCGCTGTTCATCGACGATGATGTGCTGCTGGTCGCCTGCGCCAACCCCCTCGGCAACGACACCGAAGAGGAACTGCGGCTGCGATTCGACCTGCCAGTCCGCACCGTACTGGCGGCCCCGCGGGCCATCGACCAGGCGATCGCCAAGTACTATGCGCCCGGCCTGCGCAACGAGGCGGCCGCAGCTCCTACACCGACGAAAGGTCCCAAAAAGCCAGGCGAAAAGAAGGGGCCAACTCCGCCGAAGCCGTCCAAGCCACAGGGTCGGCTGCAGGGCGAAGAGTTGAAAGAGCAGCGGAAGAAGAACCGCATGCTCTCCCTCATCGGCTTCTGCTGGAGCATCGTCGCCGCCTACATGATCTGGAACTTCGTGGGCAAGAACCAGTTGTTCACCGCCACCAGCGCCGGCTTGTTCCTGGGCATCCCCGGCATCACCGCGGCGGCGCTGTATGTGACGCTGTGGAACAAGGACTGACTGGCGGGCTGTCAGGCGTTGTAAAGTCGTCTTTTGCTCCTGCAAAAGAACGCGAACGTCTGGCGACAACCTCGACAGTGTGCGTCCCGATCCACCGTGCTTGTCTGCGCCAGTCCACACTCGCGTCCTTTCGCAGGAGCGAAAGGCGACATTGCGATTCGCGAGATTGGAGGCCGGCCCCCATGCGGACGACGCGACGGGAGGGCTCCAGCTGAGCCGCGGTGAACGGTGGACGCTGATAGCACGCGAATGTTTGCCAAATCGTGCGAGGAAGTCCGGCCCGCCCGTCACTCGCGGCTCTGGAGGACCAGAGCCCTCGTGCGCTTGCACGTTTGTTGAATCGGCGGGTGAAAGTCCCAGCCAGGAGGTTTAAGTTTGATCCTGTAGTCGACCGCAACTGCGTCGCCGTGAGGCGGGGTGGGGAGCAGCGGGAGATGATTGACC
>JAKFUF010000074.1 GCA_021732845.1 Planctomycetaceae bacterium
GGGTGGGCAAGGCTGACGGAACGATTGTCTTTTACTCGGCTGCCGGAGAGCGGATGCGACAGGTTCCGGTGGACAGCGCCGAAATCATGGGCCTGGCCTGGGATGGCGACAGGATCATTGCCGGGAACTCCAAAGGGGATGTCATCATTTTCCAGGATGAGAGGCTGCACAGGATTCCTCATGCCCATGCGGACGCCATCCGGACCGTTGCCGTTGGTCCCGGCGGCTGGTTCGCCACCGGATCCGCGGACCGAAACGTCACGATTTGGGATCCGGCGGGGGTGGCGGTGGTCACCCTTCCCCAAACGCGCCTTGTCAAGCGACTGTTCTGGTCGCCCGATGGCCGCGTCCTCTCCCTCCTGGCCGTTCATGAACTCGGCATCCGGCAATGGCGCATTGACGCCCTCCAGGCGGAGTTCCGCCGCTTGGGTCTGAAAGACCGACTGCCGGATCCGGTGACTGCTCCGGCCCCTTCCAATGCACGGCCGGAAGTCAGTGCGATCGCTGACATAAGACGCGAGAAGTTGCCGGTGAGGGCCGGCGAAACGCGGGATGACAATGGATTGAAACTCAAGCTGCTCTGGTGTCCGCCTGGAACATTCATGATGGGCAGCCCGGAATCCGTCATGAATGTTCCAGGCAACGAGACCCCGCGGGTGGAGGTGACCCTGACGCGGGGCTTCTGGATGGGCCAGACCGAGGTGACGCAGGGCCACGTGCGGCAGATTCTGGGGAGTCAACCCTGGATGAACACCCCCGGAAAGGGGGACGACCTTGTCAAAGAGGGGCCGGATTATGCGGCGACGTGCCTCAGTTGGGGTGAGGCGACGGAGTTCGCCGTGAAGCTCACGGAAATGGAACGCGCCGCAGGCCGATTGCCGAAGAACGAAGAGTATCGCCTGCCGACTGAAGCCGAGTGGGAATACGCCTGCCGGGCGGGGACGGAGACGATGTTCTGGTTTGGCGACGATCCCATCCAACTGAGGGAACATGAGTGGTGCAATGACAATGCGCATCTCGGTGATGACAGATACGTGCAACAGGTTGGCTTGAAAGAGGCGAATCCGTGGGGTCTGTACGACATGCACGGCAATGTGGCCGAATGGTGCCGGGATTGGTATGAAAAAAAGTTGTCCGGCGGGGTGGACCCTGAGAAGACTGCGGTGGGTTCAGTCCGCACATTGCGGGGCGGCTGCTGGTACTACGACCCGACGATGAGTCACTCTGGTTACCGGAACTGGTCCCCGCCGGACCGCAGGTACCACTACATCGGCTGCCGCCTTGTCCGTGCCCGGTCTGGGCTCTAACCGAGCTTGGCCGCGGGTGTGGCACTGGCGGAATGACCGGAAAGTATGTTCAAGCCACTTTGCCACTGGCTTTGCCAGTGTTTTCATTCGAATGACCGCAACACACGGGAAAAAGGAATTCTGACATTCACAATGACAGGACCGGTGGAGTCGGCGGCACGCCACAAAACAATTCCCAGGCGACCGGTCCCGTGATACCATTCACCCCGTGCCGTGTCGGCCGCGCGTACGTTCATCAGGGCCGTCTTGCCTAACAAGCGGTTCAACCCGACGCGTGCCGCAGGCGTTGGGATCGCAGCAACAAGAACCATGACACTTCTGCCGATATCCAGCAGCGAACGTCATCAGAGACAACGAATAAAGGTGTTGGACAGGCCGAAAGGTCCAGCAATGCGGCTCGTGGATTGTATGGTCAGAAATTGAACCACGAATCTTAAGAAGTTCACGAGTTTTCCGCCGGCATCGCTCCGCGAGCGATGGAATCCGTTGCGTTGGCATTCGTGACATTCGTCGTATTCGTGAAAATTCGTGGTTCCCTTTCTCGTGATCCAGAATCGGCCTTCGGTCAGCGTCTTGAAACGCAGTCCGGTTCCGGCAGTCGTAAAACCGGACGCTAAGGACCGGAGAAAGAATAACTGTCGCATTCTTAGAACGAATTACTCTCCCGGGCGATGATGGCAAAAATCATCCCGGAGGGATGAAAGCTCTTAGCCGGGGGTTGAGCGAAGCGACACCCCCGGTTAGGTACCCGGAAAAGATCCGATCCCGGAGGGATCGCAGCATCCTGCGAGCAACGGTGCTGGCACCCCTGCCGGGGTGCGTTCGTCATTCTTGCTTTTCCGGGGGTGTCGTTGCGTGTCTGTCGACACTTCGCTCAACCCCCGGCTAAGAGCTGTGATCCCTCCGGGATCATCCCTGGTCACGCCGCCCCTGTCAGCGTGGCGCTTGTGCTGTCATCAGTGCACCGACATTGCACCGACATAAAGTTTATTTTTAATTTTTATTGATGATGCGATCCTTAGCGTCCGGTTCGTGGGGTTGGCGTCTTCCGATTATCCTCCAACCGGGGGCTCATTGGCTGTACAGTTTGTCAAAAGTCGACAGTCATTCTTGCAGCGGTCCTTACAATGTCACGAGCCAGAGGTTCCTACTACGCATGAAAAAACAACCGCCTCCCCGGCAACCGTTCCATCCCCTCCGTCACCGACGATCCCTCAACAATGATTGGCGTGCCGTTCACGATCACGTGAGAGATGCCAGCGGCGGGTTGGTGGGGGTCGGAGAAGGTGGCGCGGTCGGTGACGGTGTTGGGGTTAAAGACGACGAGGTCGGCGAAGGAGGTGGGGGCGATTGAGCCACGGTGGGTGAGGCCGAAGCGGGCGGCGGGGAGGCTGGTCATCTTTTGAATGGCGGATTCGAGGGAGAAGATTTTCCAGTCGCGGACGCAGGGGCCGAGGAGGCGCGGGGCGGAGCCGTAGACGCGGGGGTGGATGAGGCCGTCCTCGAAGTAGATGCCGTCGCTGCCCATCATGAACAGATCATGCTGCAAAAAGGGTCGAACGAGCGGGTCTTCGCCTTCGATGAAGACGAGCAGCACCGCCAGGCGTTCTTCCAGGAGCAGGTTGCACAGGGCGTCGGCCGGGGGCAGGCCGGTGTCCTGGACGTAGTCGCTGAGCAACTTGCCCTGATGCCTGGCGTTGTCCTTGCTGAGCGTCCAGGCGATCTGGATCGCGTCCAGGTCGAGCTTGTAGGCGGCCAGGCCGGCCGCGAAGCGGCTGCGGATGGCGGGATCGCGGAGCTTGCCCATCACGGCCAGCGGGCCGTCCTCCCAGACCTCGTTGGGAAGCAGGAAGTTCAGCATCGTCGAGCCGGGCTGATAGGGGTAGACATCGAAGGAGAGCGAGACCTCATGCCGCGCGGTCTTGTCGATGTACTCCAGAATCTGCTCGCCCTCGGCCACCGTGTTGCCCTTGAGGTGCGAGATATGCACCGGCACGCCAGCCCGTTTGCCGATCTCCACCGCCTCGCGGAGCCCGGCCATGTTGCCCTTCTTGTAACGCATGTGGGTCACATACAGGCCCTTCGCGGCGGCCATGGCGGTGCAGGCTTCGATCAGTTCTTCGGTGGGCGAGAAGCACTCGGCGATGTAGTCCAGCCCGGTCGAGAGCCCGACCGCACCCTCGTCCATCCCCTGCCGAATCGCCCGCTGGATCTCGCGCATCTGGTAGTCGTCGACGCGCTCGCGGCCCCAGCCACAGGCGTTGACGCGGACGTTGGCGTAGGGGATGTGGGTGATGACATTCTGGGCACAATGCTGGTCCAGCAGGTCAAGGTAGTCGGCCAGGCTCTCCCAGCCAAGGTATTCGTCGAGCCGCAGGCCGTTCAGCGACCGCAGATAGAAGATCCAGTCGTCGACATTGTGGGGCCGGACCGGGGCATACGAGATTCCGTCGGCCATCAGCACCTCACAGGTGAAGCCCTGCGTGGTCTTGGCCGTCAGATGTGGCTGCCGCAGCAGCCAGCCGTCGGAGTGGTTGTGGACATCCACGAAGCCCGGGCAGACGATCTGGCCGCTGGCGTCGATGACGGCTTGAGCCTCGGATTGGGACAAATCCCCGACCGCTTCGATCCGCTCGCCGCGAACCCCCACGTCCGCCCTGAACCGCGTGGCTCCCGTTCCGTCGATGACCGTCCCGTGGCGAATCAGCAGATCAAACATCGTGGCTCAGGTCCTTTGCCGGCAAAACTGTGACGAATGCAGGGAGTATAGGGAAGGACGGGATGGGAAGACACCGGGCTGCGGAACGTGAAGGTTTCGCTTTCGGCTTTCCCTCCCTTGTGTCGATCATTAAAATCAATGGATGTAGATGCGTTGGTTGTTGCTAACAGGCCTTGCGTGATTCGGGGACACCGCCAGCGGATCTGGAGTGGTTCCTGCCAGCGTTTCCGCGACAGGTGTCCCGGAATCCCGCAATGTTTCATGGGAGAATTGCGTGGCATCCTCTGCTCAGCATCGGACTCATCATCAGCGGGGTCTGAACATTGGCCAGGTCATGGGCGGGTCGGTCACGCCCCTGAACGTCATGTCCCGCCGCTGGTTTTTGCAGGCGGGATGTGCGGGTCTGGGAGCCTTGGGACTCGCGAGCGGAATGCAGGCCGCGCCAGTCGCTCCGCACGGCGACAAAAAGGCGGTGATCCTGTTCTGGCTGTCGGGCGGGCCGAGCCACCTGGATATGTGGGACCCCAAGCCCGACGCCCCGGCTGAGATCCGCGGACCATTCGGGACAATTCCCACAAAGCTTCCGGGCGTCAGGTTTTCCGAACATCTGCCGTTGCAGGCCTCCATCGCCGACAAGCTGTCGATCATTCGCTCGGTGGATTGCTCCGCGAGCAATCACACGCCGATCACCATGCAGGCCGGGAACCCGCTGGCCCGACGAACGGACAACGGCAAGGACGGCGACGGCTATCCCTCCATGGGCTCGGTGGTCGCCAAATTTCGCGGTCCAAATGACCCAGACATGCCGGCGTTTGTTGGTCTGGCACCGTCCTGGAAGGCCGATGTTTGGGAATCGGGCCACATGGGCTCGACCTATGCTCCGGTGGATGGCGCCAATCTCGCCGGAAAATTTGCCCTCCCCGAGGGTGTTGCCCTGTCCCGGCTGCAGGACCGTGCCGGTCTGCGCCAGGAATTTGACCGGCTGAGGCGGGACTTGGATCTCTCGCAGACGCTGGCCCGCTCGGACCAGTACACCAAACAAGCGTACGAAATGGTGGTCTCTGGCAAGGTGGAGAAGGCGTTCAAAATCGACGAAGAGCCCGCCAGTCTGCGCGGTGCGTACGGGCGGGAGAGCATCGGCGAGAAGGGCTTGATGGCCCGTCGCCTGGTCGAAGCCGGTGTGAGCTTCGTGCTGGTCAGCGGCCGCTGGGGCTACTTCGACCACCACGGCGACACCGTTCCGCCGTGGGGTGGCATCGAGAAAGGGCTGAAGCCGATTCTGCCGACGGTGGACAAGGTGATGCACGCCCTGATTCTCGATTTGGACCAGCGCGGGCTGCTGGATTCGACGCTCGTGCTGATGATGGGTGAATTCGGACGCTCACCCGTGATGACCGCCGACGCGGGCCGCAACCACTGGACCAACGTGATGTCGATGCTGGCCGCCGGCGGCGGACTCCGGCACGGTCAGACCGTGGGCAGCACCGACTCCCGTGGCTACGGCGTCAAGGACGGCATCGTCCGGCCGCAAGACCTGGCAGCCACCGTCTTCCGCCACTGTGGCGTGGATCTGTCCAGCCAGTGGGTGAACACGCAGGGACGGCCGACGTCGGTGATTGTCGAAGGTGGACGGCCGATTCCGGAACTGGTGTAAGTGCGGCTCGTAGACTCTACTTGGCGCCTCGTTGCGGGCCATCGAGCGAGCGTTTCCTTACGGCGAGGCGGCGGTGTTTCTCCGCAAGCTCCTCATTCCCGATTTCCGCGTAGGTTGCGGCCAGAAAGTCGTGCAGATCGGTCAGGGTGGGGTTGAGTTCGAGGGCACGCTCGGCTTCGGCGATGGCACCGAGTTTGTCTCCGCGAAAGTTGAGCGTCCCGGCCAGCCGGCCGTGGTAGGAGCCGTGCCACGGGTTGAGCTTCAAGAATTCCTTGAGGTGTTTTTCGGCCGGGCCGAGTTGAAACTGGTCGTGCAGCACCGTCGCCAGGTTTTGCACCGTGGCTTCGTGGCCGGGGGCCAGTTCGAGGGCTTTGAGCCACCAGCGAACGGCTTCCCGCGGCTGATTCTGAAGCTGATAACTGTTGCCCAGGACCATTAGGATTTCTGGATCCTGCGGGTACTGGTCGATGAGCGGCCGCAGCATCTCTGCCGCCCTCCGTGCCAACGCGGGGTTCAAGGGCGGCCCCAGTGCATCGCTGACCAGCTTGAAGGCCCGGGCACGTTGCAGTTCCGCCTCGGGAACGCTGTTTTGTGCAAAGTGAAACACCACCGATTTCCCGCTTTCGGCGGTCTCTTCGGCGGGGACGGGCCGGCGCAGAATGCGGTGGTCGGCAATGGAGCGGTGCAGCACATTCGTCGAGTTGACCGAGGGCATGTGGCACGCCACGCAGCGGTCGTGGTGCGGCGCGGCCTGGCGTTCTGGCAGGGGCAGCGAGCAGCCACGGTCGGCGTGGCAGTTCAGGCATCGCTGGCGAAAGAATTCGTTCTTCTCATCGGCGTTTGGAACAGAGTGCGGATCGTGACAGGAGATGCAGCCCATTTTCCCGTCGCTGCCCCGGAAACAGGCACTGCCGACCATCTGTTCGACCTGGCTGGCCGCGCGGCCAGATTGTGTCAGACCAGAGCCCTTTTCCTTCACGAAGACCGTCCAGGTGTCGTCGAAACGTTGGCCTGGACGAAAATCGTGCTCGGTCCTGCCAATCCGCGACACGCGGGATTCGCCATGCAAATGGCAGTTCGCACAGACCGATTCACGACGCTCCATCTCCAGTCGTCCGGGGTTGACGATCGTCTCTTCCGTGCCTTCGCCCAGATCCCACAATGCGATATGTTTCCGCCCGGCACCGTGACAACGTTCGCAGCCGATGGCCTCTTCCAGAAACGTTGGCTGCCCGAACCGATCGGGGTCGCCCGGCACCGAATTGGGAAGCCCGGCATGACAGGAAACGCAGCCACCGGTGACGCGCCGCTCGAACCGCTTATGGCCTTCGGGCGCATACCCCGGCGACAAGCCCCATTCGTGCTTGTCGGAGAACCACGAGAGGCTGGACTTGAACAGCAGGCCCTCGTTGTCGAGCACGTAGGAGCGGCCACGCTTGCCGGATCCGAGCGTGTAATCCATCCTGGCGGACTGGTCGTAAATCACCTGGCCCTGGGCATCGAGCATCGACTCGTGATGCCACACCCCTTCCGGAGTGCGTTCGACGCGGTAGCGGCGGTTTCCCGGAGGTGCCAGGGTGGTCTTGTTCACATAATCTTCGACCGGCGTGGCTTCCAGCACTTTGGCAAACGAGTGGGCCATGGGATGCGACTGATAGCGCTCCCAGATTTCGGCATGACAGTCGCGGCAGGCCGCGCTGCCCACATAATCGGTGAGGGCCGGGTTGACCGGCGTGGGCGGCCGGGTCCGTGGGGGGGCGATGGACGTGACCGCCACATCCGGCATCACGTCGAGAATGACTTTGTCGGGCGGTGCGGTTGCATTGCGGAGGAGCAGTGCCACGCCCGCCAGGAGCACAACCAGCAGGCAGAGAACTGCCACTCGTCGAGGGGTCACACAGGCTCCTGATTGGATTGGCGGCGCACAGAACCGCGGCCACGACGCGGAATCATGAATGAGAGAGTTTCGAGGTGGCGACCGCCGCAAGAAACAGGACTTCTCCGTCCGCAGTCGCTACACTCGTGGAGAAGCCAGATCCACTGTGCGGTTGTCCGCCGGCCCCACCGTTGCAACGCCCCGGACATCCGTTGTTCAACCCCACTTCGATTTGCCCCATCCAATTATGTTCGACGGTGTTGGCTTGTGGCAAGAGGCGCGGGCACTGGAAGCGGGCCTAAAAAATGACCCGCGAAGAAGACGTGTCATCATTGGCTGTCTTCTCGTCCTCGTGGCTGGCTGTCAAGCAGAGAGCGCCCCGGTTGCTGCCTCCAAAGCGACCGCACCAGCAGTTTCCGCGGCAACCGCCCCCCCCGCCTTTCCGGCTTTCAAGGCCAGACCCGCCACGGAAACCCCAAAAGCATCAGCCCCGATGGGGCTTTCCTTTCAGGATGTCGCCGCGGCCAGAGGGCTGAAGTTCACCTGGCCGCAGCAACCACGGCCGATGACGGCTTTGGATGCGTTCGGCGCCGGATGTGCTGCCTTCGATGCGGACAATGATGGCTGGCAGGATGTGCTGCTGGTGGGCAGTCCATTTCCGGCATTGTTCAAGAATGATGGGACGGCCAATTTTCAGGATGTGACCGAGCCCAGCGGGCTGAAAGCGCTTGAAGGCCATTGGACCGGCTGCGCCTGTGGCGACTACGACGGTGATGGCCTCTTGGACCTGGCGGTGGCCGGCTACCACCAGATCGCGCTCTACAAGAATCTGGGCAACTTCCGCTTTGAGAATGTGACCGCGGCGGCGGGGCTCGACCCGCTGAATCAGGGGTACTGGGGTGCCAGTGTCGGGTTCATGGATCTCGACGGTGACCAGTGGCTCGACCTGGTCATTCTCGACTATGTGATCTACGGTCCCGACACTCCGAAATACTGCGAATACACCCCCGGAGTGCGGTCCGGCTGCAGCCCACGCTCTTATCAGCCGGAACGCGGGCAGATCTGGAAGAACAACGGCGGAAAGCGCTTTGAACTCACCCCGGCCGCTTCGGGGATGGACCAGACGCATGGCGTCGGGTTGGTGCTGGCTTTCACGGACCTGGACGACGATGGCCGACAGGATTTTTATATCGGCAACGACGGTGTGGCGGCGGACCTTTTGCACAATCGGGGCGGCTTCAAGTTTGACAATATCGCGTCCGTGGCGGGCGTCGCCACGGCGGACAACGGTTCCAATGTCTCAGCCATGGGGGCCGACTGGGCCGATTTCAACCGTGACGGCCGATTGGACCTCGCAGTCACGAACTGGCACGGCGATGAGTTCGTACTGTTTCAGGGGCTGGGCAGCCGGCTGTTCGTCGATTGTGCGAAAGCCACGGATCTGGCCCGGAACACGAAGAACCGGATGGGCTTCGGAGCCAAGTGGATTGATTTTGAAAACGACGGCTGGCCGGACCTGTTCTTTGTCAACGGCCATGTCTATGACAACTCGGCCGAGATCCACGGATCGGGCGTTCCGTTCCGCCAGCCGATGTGCCTGTTTTGGAACAACCGCGGGAAGTCGTTTGTGGACATTGTCCAGCGCCTGGGACCGGACATTCAACGACCGATGGTCGGCCGTGGTTCCGCGGCGGCAGACTTTGACAACAACGGCCGCGTGGACTTGCTGGCGGTCGATTTCGAAGGTCCGGCCATGCTGCTGGAAAACCAATCGTCCGGCACCGGCCACTGGCTGAAACTCGATCTGCGTGCAAAAGCTCCCAATCATTTCGCCTACGGCGCGCGGGTCACTGGCAAGGCAGGCGACCGCGTGTGGGTCGCGGAAGTTTCACCGGCTTCCAGTTATCTGTCTTCCAGTGATCCAAGGGTCCACTGGGGTCTGGGAGACCTCACAGCGCTGGAGACCGTGACAATCCGTTGGCCATCCGGCCAGACTCGGACACTGCATGATGTTGCCGCGGATCGCATCCACCGCGTGGTTGAGGGAGAATAGTCTGCCACCCGAAACCAGCAGCGGACAAAACGTCATCCCTTCAAGTGCGCCTGACATGTCAGTGACTGAACCGCCCACGTCAGCAGTCGAGCGCAAGTCGTCCAAGTGGGAACTGGTGCTCGCCCTGCTCTTGTTGGGACTGGTGGCGGTCGACTACGGGCAGACGCTGCGGTTTGGCTTCGTCAACTTTGACGACGATGCCCACGTCTATGAAAACCCGCAGGTGACCACCGGGGTCACCCCCGCCAATTTGGCCTGGTCATTTGGCATCCACGGTCCCAGCCAATGGCACCCGCTGGCCTGGTTGTCCCATCAAATCGACTGTGAGCTGTTCGGGTTGAAACCCGCGGGACACCATGCCGTCAATGTGTTGTTGCATGCCCTCGCCACGCTGCTGTTGTACCAGGTCTGCCGGGCTTTGACGTGCGGACCTTGGGCTGCGGCTTGGATAGCCGCGGCGTTCGCGGTGCATCCGCTCAATGTGGAGTCCGTGGCCTGGATCGCCGAACGCCGCAATGTGCTGGCGGCGGTGTTCTGGATGCTCACGGTCTTGGCGTACCTCTCCTGGGTTCGCCAACCGAAACCCGGTGGCTACGCGCTGCTGCTTGCCATGCATGCCCTGGCGCTGATGTCCAAGCCACTGGCCGTCACGCTGCCCTGTGTTCTGCTGTTGCTCGACGTCTGGCCACTGGGGCGAGCCACGGTCAGCGGCGTTCCCAGTGAGCGGGGAACCCCGACAGCGGATGAAGAAGGGGGCGCAAGCCACCCATCCGCGCCAGGGGGTCCGCAGCGAGCAAAATTGACAAGTGGCGCGGCCGAGCCGGGAATGCCGTCGCGCGCCTGGCGGCAATGTGTTGTCGAGAAGCTGCCGCTCTTCGTGCTGTCCGGCGGGGCCAGTTGGCTGAGCATCGAGTGCCAGCGGAGCATCGGCACGGTCTCTTCGTTGGAAGCGATCTCCATGCCGATCCGGCTGACGAACGCCGTGTCCGCCTATGGCTGCTACTTGTACAAGACGCTCGTTCCGTGGGGGCTGTGTGTGTTCTACCCTCACCCCGCGCTGGTCGAACACGACCCGTGGGCGTCAATTCTGCCTGCCGCAGTGCTTTCAGGCCTCGCGCTGCTGGCAATCTCCTTGTATGTCTGGTTCCAGCGCCAACGGTCGCCGTGGCTCCTGATCGGCTGGCTCTGGTTTCTGGGCACGCTGGTGCCGATGATCGGCATCATGCAGGTCGGGGAGCAGCAGCAGGCCGACCGCTATGCCTATCTGCCGCTGGTGGGCATCTTTTTCGCAGTCGGCCGCGAGGCTCAACGTGTGGCCCGGCGGAGCCACGGGTGGCAGGTGCTGCTGGGCCTGTTGGGGTTGCTGGCCATCGGCGGCTGGACCTTCGTTGCCCGGCAGCAAACACGGGTCTGGCAAAACAGCGAAACGCTGTTTCTCCATGCACTGGAGGTCGATCCCTGGAACCATTGGGCCTGCAACAATCTGGCGCTGGCGCTGCAGCAGAAGGGTCAAAACAACGAGGCCGCGAGGTATTTGCGGAAGGCGATCGAGGTCAAGCCGACCTACGAGCTGGCGCATTACAACCTCGGCGTGGTGCTGGTGGAATTGAACCAGCCGGAATCCGCACTGGGGGAGTTCCGCGCGGCGATCTATCTCAACCCCGCGCATGTGGCAGCGCACAGCCGGATGGGGACGACGCTGTCGCAACTGGGACAGTTGAAGGAAGGGGTCAAACGCCTCGAAATCGCGCACGAACTTTCGCCACTGGCGTGGGAGACATCACACAACCTCGGCGTGGCTCTGGCCGCTGGCGGGCAGAAGCCGGCGGCCGCCGAAATGCTGCTGAAGGCTCACCAGATCGATCCGAAGAATGCGGCCACGCTGATGGCACTGATTCCACTGCTGCGCGATCTTGGCCGTCAGGCAGAGGCCCAAAAGCTGTTCGACGAAGCCGCCGCCACGGATCCGCAATTTCATGCCGCCGGGGACAAACTCCTGGGGCCTCCATCAGGTCCATGACAGGAGTCGCTACCCGCTCAGGGCTGGCCAGTTTTTAAAATGGCGAAGCCCCAATCAGCCGGAGGCCGTTAGGCCCCGGTTCTGACTTCGCCAAAAATGCGGTGATCGCGCAAGCTCGGGAACCGGACGCTAACTAACGCACGCTAACGCGTTCCGGCTGATTTTTTAAAGAATTGGCCAGCCGTGGCTCACCACTGTCGGTGCATGGAATCTGCCGGACCCCTCCGATAACGTGGCATTGTCGCGTCGACAATGTGAGCCCCGCGACGAGTCACGGAGTGACTCGGCTACTGCAAATCGATCGACCACTCAAACTTCACAGGCATCTACAATGATCCTTTCCGGCCGTTTGGTGCTGCCCGATGGCGTCCGCAGCGGGCAGGTGCAAATCGACGGGGATGTCATCACCAGGGTCGGCCCGGCACTCGGGACGCCAGACCAGATTTTCAATGATGATTGTCTGGTGTTTGCCGGCATGGGGGACATCCACATTCATGCGCGGGACGATGTCTCCGAGCTGGAAACCTACAAGGAAGATTTCAAAACAGTCTCCGCCGCGGCCATCGCCGGCGGGGTGGTGCATGTTGCCGACATGCCCAACAACCGCGTGGCTCCCATCGACGATGCCACCTATCGCGGCAAGCAGGCGCATCTGGCCCGCCGTGGCGTGCCAATTCAGGTCACGCTGTATGCCGGGATCGGACCGGGCACAAAGCCACTGTCTTTCGCCGTTCCGTACAAGGCCTATATGGGTCACAGCGTGGGCGACCTGTTCTTCACGACGCTGGAACAACTGGATGAAACGCTGGCGGCGTACCGGGGCTGCAACGTGAGTTTCCACTGTGAGGATCCGGTGCTGATGGAACAGCACAAATCGGCCCCAACTCACGAGAAACGCCGCCCTCCGGTCTGTGAGGTTTCCGCGACGCGGTTCGCACTGCAGATGATTGAGAAGTATGACCTGACGGGGAAACTCTGCCACTATTCGGTGGGCGAGGGGCTGCCGCTGATTCGGGCCGCCCGCGCCATAGGCCTGCGGGTCACCTGCGAAGTCACCCCGCACCACCTGTACTTCGACACCGCCGGACTCAACGACGCCAACCGGGGCTGGATGCAGATGAACCCGCCATTGCGTTCCACCGACGACCGGTTGGCGATGCTCGCCGGCCTGCGCGACGGGACGCTGGATTATCTGGCGACCGACCACGCGCCGCATACGCTCGAAGAAAAGGCCCGCGGGATCTCGGGGCAGCCCCACCTCGACACATACGGCCCCTTCGTGACGTGGCTCATGCTGGAGCAGGGCTTCACCGCGGAGCAGGTCGACCGCTTCTGCTGCCGGAATCCAGGCGATTTCGTCAATCCCTACACCGCGCCAAAAAAGTTCGGACGGATTGAAGCAGGGTACGCCGCTTCGTTGACCGTCCTCAATCTTCGCCGCCAGGTGACCATTACGCGCGAACAGTTGCACACCAAGTGTGGCTGGTCACCCTTTGAGGGGGTCACCTTCCCCGGCTCGGTGGAGGCGGTGTATGTGAACGGTCGCCAGCAGTCGTAGCGTCGACGCCCTGGGTATTGGGGGACCGCCCGGCACCAACCCTGCAGGGGCGTTCGACGTCCGTACCTGCCGCCCACCGGAACACGCAGCTCCCGCGGCGTAGTGCAAAGGCCCGTTCACCACCGAGGTGAACTCGGTGGGGTCCGCTGCGACTGGAACGGGCGGGGCGGGGAATGAGGTCGACAAATCCCTCGAACCCGATGGGGAACGATCGCCCACGTCCACACCGCTCGCGCCGGAATTGGAAGCGGCAGACATGCAAGGAGAATGGGCATTTCACGCTGCCGAACAGCAGGGCGACAGCGCGGGAGGGCGAAGCTCCTGCTGAGTCACGATGAACGGTTGGCACTCCGTCCTTGCACAACTTTCCGGGAAGCCACGATGCGAGTCACGGAGTGACTCGGCGACTTTGTGTTGCCTCTCGCCCTGCGAGAGGCACGGCTGTCTGGCGATGTAGGGCCGTGGGTGGTGGCGGTCGCCCCATCTGCACCGGCATTTTTTCAACTCCGTGGATGCTGCCACGGCTTACATTGAATCACTTCGCGACCTGTCAGGGAAGTTTTCCCCTTGCCACACGGGGAACCGTGCTTACAATCCAAACCTAACGGTTTCGTAATGTCCCCCGTCGAATCTGCCGATCTTTGCATCGGAAGGGATTCGCAAGCAACCGGATTTTGGAGGCCGGCCAAACTGATGACTCGCACCAAACTCTTTTCGCCGCAAACGATTCCGTACGATGTCATCGCGGGTTCGGTGGTTTTTCTGGTGGCTTTGCCACTCTGTCTGGGAGTGGCGTTTGCCTCCTCGGCACCGCTTTTTTCCGGGGTTTTGGCAGGGATTGTCGGCGGGATTGTGGTGGCGATCATCAGCCGCTCGCATACCAGCGTGAGCGGGCCGTCAGCGGGTCTGACAGCCGTCTTCGCGGCCCAGATTGCCACCCTGGGCTCCTTTGAAACCTTTCTTCTCGCGGTCGTCGTGGCCGGGATGATTCAACTGGCCCTGGGGCTGCTGAAGGCCGGCCGAGTCTCGGCCTTCTTCCCATCAAGTGTGGTCCGTGGTCTGCTCGCCGCGATCGGCCTGCTGCTGATCCTCAAGCAGATCCCCCACGTGTTAGGACATGACGCTGATCCCGAAGGGGAGATGCAGTTCATGCAGCCCGACCACCAGAACACGTTTTCCGAGCTGGCGCGGCTCGTGGGCCGGATTCATCCCGGAGCGGCAACTGTCGGCCTCCTGTCGTTCGCGATGCTGATTTTCTGGGACCGAGTCCGCTTCATCAAGAAGTCGGCGGTTTTGGCTCCGCTGGTGGTCGTTGTCCTGGGTGTCGTCCTTGGCACCACCTTTGAATCCTTCGGCAGCAACTGGGCCATCGGAAAATCGCACCTGGTGGACCTGCCGCCCGTGGCTGGTCTGGCGGATTTCTACAGCTATGTGCGACTGCCGGATTTTTCGCAATGGAACAATCCGACCGTGTACTCGGCGGGCCTCACCATCGCGATTGTGGCATCGCTCGAAACTTTGCTGAACCTGCAGGCCGCCGACAAGGTCGATCCGCAGCAGCGCCGGTCACCTCCCAGCCGCGAACTGGTGGCTCAAGGGATCGGCAACATGCTGAGCGGCATGATCGGCGGTCTGCCAGTCACGTCGGTGATGATTCGCAGTTCGGTCAACATCAATGCCGGCGGTCGCACGAAACTATCACCGATCATCCACGGCCTGTTGCTGCTGGTGTTTGTCAGCTTCTTCTCCGCGTGGCTCAACCGGATTCCCCTCGCATGTCTGGCAGCGATCCTCCTGGCAACGGGGACAAAGCTGTTCAATTTTGCCTTGGTGCGGCAGGTGTGGAACGAAGGCCGGCTGCAGTTTGTCCCTTTCGCGACGACGGTCGTCGCCATTGTGCTGACGGATCTGGCGACGGGCACGACGATCGGACTGGCGGTCAGCGTGGCCTTCATCCTCCACAGCAATTTCCAGCGGCCCCTGCGCCGGATCTTGGAAAAGCACATGGGAGGCGAAGTGCTGCGTGTCGAACTCGCCAACCAAGTCAGTTTCCTCAACCGCGCCGCGCTCGAACAGGCTTTCGACGAGATCCCCTCGGGCGGGCATGTGCTGATCGATGCCCGGTATTCGGTCTACATTGACCCCGACATCCTCAGCATGATCCGGGAGTTCAAGCACAAAACCGGGCCAATCCGTGGCATCCAGGTCAGCCTGCGGGGGTTTGCCGACAAATTCCCGCTGCCGGACGACATCCAGTACGTCGAACACTCGACGCGAGAACTCCAGGGACAACTCACCGCGGAGGAAGTGCTGCAGATCCTCAAGGATGGCAACGACCGCTTCCGCACGGGGCACCGGCTGACGCGTGACCTTGACCGGCAGATTCAAGCCACGTCCAGCGGCCAGCATCCGCTGGCGATTGTCCTGAGCTGCATTGATTCCCGGTCGCCGGCGGAGTTGATTTTCGACCTTGGCCTGGGCGACATCTTCAACGCCCGGATCGCCGGAAACATCATCAGCCCGGGCATTCTAGGCAGCATGGAGTATGCCTGCGCCGTGGCAGGAGCGAAACTGATCCTGGTCTTGGGGCACACCCAGTGCGGGGCGGTGACGGCTGCGGTTAATCTCGTCTGCTCCGAGAAATCACCGGAAGAGGCCACCGGCTGCCAGCACCTGGGGCCGATTGTGGAGGAGATTCAGCAGTCGGTGGACGAGCCGTTTTGCCAGACGCTGCAGCGGGCCGATGACATCGGGCGGCTGAGCCACGTGAATGCCGTCGCTCGAAGGAATGTGATGCATTCCGTCGAGCAGATTCTCGGGCAAAGCCAGACCATCAGCCAGTTGCAGAATCAAGGCCGCGTGGCCGTCATCGGTGCGATGTATGACATCGTCACGGGGGAAATTGAATTTTTGAACAGCGAAGACGTCTACGCATCGTCGGGCGAGCAGAACGGGCAGGTCAGCGGAGTGTAGGACTCGAAAGCCGGTTTCGCGTACGCTGTGTCACGGCAGATTGCCAGAGAAGCACTTCGGGACCTGTCGTGGATCTGTTTTCTGACGCTCACTCAAGATCCACCGACAGCGTCCCGAATCATTCAGCGCCGTTCAGCGGATGAAGTCGTGCGTTGTGTTGATGGCGTGCCAAATGGACGACCATTTGGTCATTGGGATTTGGTCAGTCCTTCATTGGCCACAAAACACTCAGTTCGGACCGCTTTTAAGTACGGCCCGGTGACCATTCAGGGCTGCATCTGTTCGCGAATGAAACTCAGCGTGCGGGCATGGGCGGCGGCAACAGCTTCCGGCTTGCCATCGCGCAGTCCGTGTTCGGCCCCCTGAATCGAAATCAACTCGTGCTTCACGCCATTCCGCGTCAGCTCGCGATCCATGTCGACCGAGCAGGAATAGGGCACATCGGTGTCGGCCGTCCCGTGGATCATCAAAGTCGGCGGATAGGCCCGGGTGATGAGCTTCACCGGGCAGTAGGCGTCGAGCTTCCCGGATTCCTTCAGCGGGTCAATGCCGGTGACGGCGAACCCCCAGCCACCGACCTGCCGCTGGTGTCGATAGAAGTTGATGCGGGCTTTGGCAGCCATGGCATCATCGGTGTTGGTGAACACCGACTTGCCCACTCCGGCGAGGGCTTCGCCAGCGTCAACCGGTTCGCCATGGTGCAGCGACAGAGCCCGCGTCCATTGTCCGTCGATATCACCGTAGCCCCAGTAGGCGACGAGGGCCTTCGGCTTCGGTGTAATGATCGCTCCAGCGAGCATGGTGAGGTAACCACCGGCCGAGCCACCGGTGACCACGATGCGGTTCGTGTCGGCCTGGAAGAGGGCTGGTCCTTCCTCATGCAGCCAGCGGAAGGCATCCTTCAGGTCGGCGGCGATTTCCGGGAGTTTGACTTCCGGGGCCAGCCGGTAGTCGAAAGAGATGAAAATCCAGCCTTCTTGGTTGCAAAGTTCAAACACATTTTTGGGAATTTGCGTGCGGCTGCCAACGATCAACGCGCCCCCATGCAGCCAGACCACCACCGGACGCGGTTCGGTGCCCGCCGGCCGATAGACATCGGCGGCGATTTTCACATCGCCCACGGTCTTGTAGATGTGGGTCGTCTTCCGCAGCTTTACAGGAAGTGCCGCCTTGTCTTGGGCCCCCACCTGTCCATTGGAGATGAACAGCGACACCAGCACAGCGGCGACAAGCAGGCGGATGCGTCCAGCCATGTTTCAAACTCTCCATCGGCAGGCAATCAGGCCAGGTCGTTGAGCGCTTCAGAGCGGGTGTCGTACAGCGCCCATAAGGTATCCAGCGCGGTGACGGACAGCAGTTCACGAGCCATCGGACTGGCGCCGGAAATCACCATTTCCCCGCCGCGCGTCTTGACGAACTTGTGGCACCGCAACAGAAGTGAAAGGAACACCGATCCGAAAAAGTTGACCTCGCTGAGGTCGAACACAATCATCGGCGCGGAGAGGCGTTTCAACGGAGACATCACGATTTCCGCCGCCTGCTCAATCAGGTCCCACCGCATGTGTTCCACATGCTCCGCCGGAACGATGACCACACAGTTTCCGTGCCACTCAATCTCAAAGCTGTCTTTCGTATCGCTCATGCGAGGGCTCAGGAGAATGATGGGAACGGTCTGACCATCCACCCGCAGAGGATTCTGCCGTCGAGAGTGAGGGCGGTGACAGTTGAACGCGCAAAGTACCCGGTTCAAATTCGCATTGCAACCGGTTCCAAAAGGTGACACCAATCTACAGTCAGAATTCGAAGGGCCTGGCAACTTCTCTCGGTTGCGAAAGATAATCCGTTGATGGCATGGGCAGCGGGAAGCCACATGCTGAAACTGCCAGATCTGGCCGCATTGGCACTGCATTCGCTTGGATATGACACTCAATTCGCGTATCCTTCCTCAAATCAACGGCTAAATCCTTGGACAAGCCGTTTCAATTTGTGTCGTCTCACTTCACCAGTGAGCGAGGAACCCCGATAGCGGATGAAGAAGGCGGCGCAAGCCGCGCATCCGCGACAGGGGTTCCGCAGCGAGCAGAACTTACCAGTCGCCGCAGTGTGCGCGGCGACATCCACGTCACGCAATGGCCGGCCGATCATGCCCTCGACAAGGGTGCCACTCCGACGGAAAGTTCGTCGCCGCGGCCAATAATCATGGAACATATTCTCCTCGAATACCGGGTGAATGAACCCACCTGGTTTTATCTCTCGTTTCTGCTGATCGTCGCGGTCTTCTTCAAGTTCACGCGGCTGTGGTCGATGCGCAATCTCGACCTGGCCCTGTTGCTGGTGATCACGCCGGGACTGCTGCTGATCGAGAAGGAGCGGGCCGCCGGCTACACGTGGTTGTTCGCCACTTCGGGGCTGCTGTTGATCCGCAGCCTGCTGGATGGCGTCCTCGTGCGCCGTCCCCGACGCGAGACAAACATGAATGCCGCGGGCATGACGTTTCTCTGCGCCGCGGCGTTCGTCTTCCTCACGACCAAGGTTCTGACCGAGCCGCCCCCGCCGTCACTGGCGGCATCGGTCAGTCAAACTTCGGCGTCGCCAGAAGAGTCTGCCATCGTCGCGGTGGCGTTGCATGTCACCGAAGCGCCCGCGACGCTGGGGCCGGCATCTCCGTTGATCACCGCGCCGGTCGTGCAGCTCTCGCGGGCGACCACCGGGCAGTGGGATGTCGACATCGTGGCTTCCCGCACGCTGGTCATTCTCGCGCATTTGTCGGTCGTCATCGGGTTGATCCTGGTCGGATACCACCTGTTCGCCGATGTCGAGATGGGTGTGGCCATGGGCACGATGTACATGCTGCTGCCCTGCACATCGCACGACGTGGCGATGCAGGGGATGGCGTTCCATGTGCTCCCGGCGGCACTGATTGTTTGGGCCATCTGGGCCTATCGCCGTCCAATGCTGTCGGGAACATTCATCGGAGTCGCGTGCGGGATACTGTTCTTCCCGATCTTCCTGTTGCCGCTGTGGTGCGCATTCTATGGCTGGCGGGGGACTCTTCGCTTCCTGGGCGCGGTGGCGATTGTGGCCGGGGTGCTTGTCGCCGGCCAGTTGCTGATGACCTCCGACGCCCACTCGTTTTTGCGGCAAACCCTGGGATACCTGGACAGCAAGGAGCTGCAGTTTGGAGCGGAAGCAGGGGCGGCCGGTTTCTGGCAGGTGCACCATGCGGCCTACCGGATTCCGGTCTTCGCCACCTATCTGTTGATGTTGGTAGCCCTGATCATCTGGCCGCACCGCAAGAACCTGGCGAATCTCATTGGCCACTCGGCTGCGATCGTCATTGGGATTCAATTCTGGTACCTGCAGCAGAACGGGGCCTTCGTGCTGTGGTATCTGCCGTTGATGATCCTGCTGATGTTCCGGCCGCAGCTCGCGCAGCATGGCGCGCCGAGCATTGAGCCACTGCTGCGGAACCGTGCGGGCGGAACCGTGGTTCCTGAACAGTCGATGATGGCGGGCTTCACGCGTTCCTGGGAAAAATGGAGCGTCCGTTCGCATTCGGGCTGACCCCCGTCGATTCGAGCTGATCCCGATTCGAGCTGATCCCGATTCGAGCTGATCCTGGGTTGAATTGCGTGATTCGTTTCGAATCCGTATGCAGAGTCCTCGCGCGATTTTGGGACACCGCCAACGGATCTGAAGTGAGCGCCAGCGAGCAGATCCACGACTTCGCTGACGGCATGAGTTCCCCGAAGGAATTCCATTGACGGCTCCGAATGTGGACGGCTCCGAACGTGGACGCCGGCTCCGTTTCAGAGGGCGGGTGGATTGCAAAACACCCAGTGAACACGCAGGTACAAGCTGTGCAATCTGAGCCACTGGTCCATCCCCAGATCTGGGAGTCCGTCATGAGTTGCGACGGCTGCATTCCGTGAGTCAGCGGCTGGCCCTCACACAATCTTCAAAAATTTTGCAGCAGTAAGCATCCAATTCATTTCGATTTGCGCCAATTCCCCAGAAATCCGTGGCGGCACTTTGCTTGACAATCTGCCACCGGTTCTTATAGTGGCCAGTGTCTCAGGCACAAGATCTAGGGCTTTTCGGCGAGAACAATCGCTACCACTTGTGCTGTCACTCATCATATTTCCCAAGCAATTTCTCTGGACGCACGTATAGTTCAGGCATTCCGAGTGCCGATGGACCTATGTGTATTATTTGCCGGACGCAGGTCGTCACTGCAAATTGACTTCGGGAACCTAGGAGGTGCATGATGCACGCGCATCAAGGGTCGGGGAACGGGTTGGCAACGGGGACGAAGGCTGCTCTGGGTGCGGAAGCCATGCACATCGCCCCGCGGTTCTGTCCTGAAGGGGCGGATCCCTTCGAAACAGTGGAGTGGGAACTCCGCTCGGCTCAGATCAAGGATGAGAACGGCAAGGTACTGTTTGAGCAGACCAACTGCGAAATTCCCGCTCCATGGAGCCCTCTGGCCACCAATGTGGTGGTCAGCAAGTACTTCTTCGGCGAACCCAACACTCCGGAACGCGAGAAGAGCGTCCGGCAGGTGATTCATCGCGTGGCCCGCACGATCGCCGACTGGGGCACGAAGGACGGCTACTTTGCCAGCCCGGAAGACGGCGAAACCTTCTACCGCGAACTGGCGTGGCTCTGCCTGCATCAGCACGGCAGCTTCAACTCGCCCGTCTGGTTCAACGTCGGCCTCTACCATCAGTATGGGGTTCTGGGCTGCCGCG
Organism: Planctomycetaceae bacterium; assembly: GCA_021732845.1. Taxonomy (GTDB): domain Bacteria; phylum Planctomycetota; class Planctomycetia; order Planctomycetales; family Planctomycetaceae; genus JAKFUF01. Next base: position 20,912 of record JAKFUF010000074.1, read on the forward strand.
GCAACTACCGCTGGGACACCCAAACCCGCTCGATTCAGCGTCCCGAAACCCCCTACGAATTCCCGCAGGCCTCCGCGTGCTTCATCCAGTCGGTTGAAGACAACATGGAAGACATCATGCGGCTCGCCACCAGCGAGGCCATGCTGTTCAAGTTCGGCTCGGGCACCGGCACCGACCTCTCCTCCATCCGTGGCTCGAAGGAAAAGCTGTCCGGTGGCGGAACCCCCTCGGGACCGCTGTCGTTCATGCGGGTTTACGACCAGATTGCCGCCGTGGTGAAATCGGGCGGCAAAACCCGCCGCGCCGCCAAGATGCAGTCCCTCAAAGACTGGCATCCAGACATTCTGGAATTCATCCAGGCCAAGGCGAAGGAAGAGAAGAAGGCCCGCATCCTGATTGGCAGCGGCGAATATGAGGCGAACTTCAATGGCGAAGCCTACAGTTCGATCATGTTCCAGAATGCCAACCTGTCGGTCCGCCTGAGCGACGAGTTCATGCAGGCGGTGCAGAAGGACGGCACCTGGACCACACGCTGGGTCACCGACCCCACCAAGGCTGGCCCGGAATACAAGGCCCGCACGCTGATCCGCGAGATGGCCGAAGGGACATGGTTCTGCGGCGACCCAGGCGTTCAGTACGACACCACGATCAACCACTGGCACACCTGCCCGAACTCGGGACGGATCAACGCCTCGAACCCGTGTTCCGAGTACATGTTCCTCGACGACACGGCCTGCAACCTCTCCAGCCTGAACCTCAAGAAGTTCATGAAGGCGGACGGTGGCTTCGATGTCGAGCGTTACCGGGCCGCGGCGGCGATCTATCTCACCGCCCAGGAAATCCTGGTCGACCATGCCAGCTACCCCACGCCAGCCATTGCCGAGAACAGCCACCGTTACCGGCCGCTGGGGCTGGGCTTCGCCAACCTCGGCAGCATGCTGATGTCGATGGGCCACGCCTACGACAGCGATGCCGGCCGGGGTATTGCCGGTGCCCTCACCGCACTTTTGACCGGGCAGGGCTACCTGTCCAGCAGCGAGATCGCGGGGAACATCGGGACGTTTGCGGGATACAAGGAAAACGAACAGCCGTTCCTGCGCGTCATGCAGATGCACCGCGACGCCGTCGAAAAGATTCATCCGTCCTGCCCGGCGTATCTGCGCGATGCCGCCCGCACCGTGTGGAACGAATGCCTCGCCTCGGGCCGCAAGTACGGCTACCGCAATGCCCAGGCCACGGTGCTGGCACCGACCGGGACCATCGCCTTCATGATGGACTGCGACACGACCGGCATCGAGCCGGACATCGCCCTCGTGAAGTACAAGCAGCTTGCCGGCGGCGGCATGATGAAGATCGTCAACCGCACCGTGCCACAGACACTGCAGAAGCTGGGTTACGATGTCGGCCAGGTCGAAGCGATGCTGGCCTATATCGACAAGCACGACACCATTGAAGGCGCGCCGGACTTGATGGCCGAGCACCTGCCCGTGTTCGACTGTGCCTTCAAGGCCCGCAACGGCAAGCGGTCGATCCACTGGAAGGCCCACGTCAAGATGATGGCTGCCGCGCAGCCGTTCCTTTCCGGGGCGATCTCCAAGACCGTCAACATGCCGGAAGAGTCGACGGTCGAGGACATCGAAGCCGCTTACTTCGAGGGCTGGAAGCTCGGGCTCAAGGCTCTGGCGATCTACCGCGACAATTCGAAGGGCAGCCAGCCACTGTCGACGACCAAGGAAGGCGACCGCAAGAAAAGCGAAACCACGGCAGCGGCACCGCAACCGGCGCCAGTGGCCGCTCCCTACCGGCGGCGTCTGCCCTCGACGCGGCGCTCGGTCACGCACAAGTTCTCTGTCGGCGGCCACGAAGGCTACATCACTGTTGGCCTGTTCGAGGACGGCAAGCCGGGCGAACTGTTCATCACGATGGCCAAGGAAGGCAGCACCATCGGCGGCCTGATGGACATCATCGGTGCCGAAACGTCGCTCGGCCTGCAGTATGGCGTGCCGATTGACGTGTTCGTCAACAAGTTCTCCCACACCCGGTTCGAGCCCGCCGGCTGGACCGACAACAAGGACATCCCGAACGCCAAGAGCGTGGTGGATTACATTTTCCGCTGGATGGGGATGGAATTCATTCCCGGCTACCGGGAAGCGAATGCCCCGCAACGCGACACGAACGGCAACGGCCATGCCGCAGCGGCCACCACCCATCCCGCGGCCCTCGCGGCGCTGCCGGTGATGACGGAAGCGGAACGCGAAGCCGAGGAGTTGGAAAACGCGGGTGAACTGTCCGGCCCGGCGATTCGCAGCAAGCAGTTCGCGAAGTTCCAGGCCGATGCGCCTGCCTGCGACAACTGCGGAGCGATCACGGTCCGCAACGGCAACTGCTATCTGTGCCACAACTGTGGAAACAGCATGGGCTGCAGTTGAGGTTCTCGCTCAATGGTCTCGCTTGATTCCCGGGCACCGCCAGCGGATCAAGAGCGAGACCTGTCGAGCGGATCCGCGACAGGTGTGCCGGAATCAGGCAACATTAAACAGAGCTGAGGGGTGCCGTTAACGGAGCATGGCAAGGAAGCTCGACCCACCCCAGGAAACGCCCCGGTGCAAGCCGGGGCGTTTTCGTTTTTCTCGCGCCACCACACCTCGTGGATTGCTTCCGCTATGCAGAATGCAGGCGGCCATCCGGCCCGGGCGCGTCAAGCGTGGCGGATGGGGCCGATGGCCAACTTCGGGGCCGACCCGACGGCGAGCGAGAACACAACCAGCACTGATCTGATCACACCCACAAATTTGCCTCAATCCACTCGATCAGCAGTTTGGCAATGGCAGACTTGGAATCTGCCCAAGTGGCTGCCGTCTGGCCATTGGCCGTGATCAGTTCGACCCGGTTGTCCTCCGACCCGATGGCTGAAGGTTGGTTAAGCACGATGGCGTCACAATTCTTGGTCGAAAGTTTTCGCAGCGCCCCTTCACGCGGGTTCTGTGCCTCGAGGGCAAAGCCCACGACCCAGCGTCTTCCCTTCGTGGCTCCCAGAGCCGCCAGCACATCGGCGGTTTCCACCAGTTCCAGCGTCAACCCCTGACCCGTCTTCTTGATCTTGCCCTTCGCTATGAGCTTTGGCGTGTAGTCGGTCACTGCTGCCGCGGCGATCACGCCATCGCAGGCGGCAAACAACCGCTCGCACGCGTCGAACATCTCCTGGGACGATTCGACCGCCGTGACCTGGCAGCCCTGCGGCGGCTTCAGGCAGACCGGCCCCGTCACCAATTCGACTTGATGCCCCGCCGCCACAGCCGCCGCCGCCAAGGCGTACCCCATCTTGCCGGTGCTGGCATTGGATAGAAACCTGACTTCGTCCAGGTATTCCCGTGTCGGTCCGGCGGTGATCAGAATTCGCATGGTATGAGCAGGGGGATGTCTGGAGTTTGAGTTCAATCGGCTCGCAATTGTAGTGTCGGCTTCAGCCGACCGGTCAACAGTCAGCGTCAATGATACGGGAATCTCCAGTGTCACCGCTGCAGAGATGTGGGCTGAAGCCGGCTGAAGCCCACGCTGCGGGCGTTCTCAACCCGCATCTGCGTCACAAACCCACCGCGCCTCATCCAGACCCCAGAACTGACCGATCTGTATCGAGTGCGCGCAAAATCCAGTCCGGGGAGGTACAGCGTGGAGGCGAAAGCGACAACGGCCGCCCCACGACCGGTGCGGTTGCCGGGGCTGTGGCGGATGCGGCTGGTGGCCACGGGCCTCCTGCTGTTCTGGCTGGTGCTGGCCGGGCGGCTGGTGCAACTGCATTCGTTCTCGGGAAAGCAACTCGCGAATCTGGCAGAACGCCAGCGCTCTCTGGAAGAGGCGGTGCCGGCACGGCCGGGAGATATTCTGGATCGCAACGGCCGGGTCTATGCGACTTCCGTGGCTGTTCCCAGTGTCTACGTTGTTCCCAATCGGATGTCAGAGAGCTGGGCTGTCGCCGAGCAACTGGCCGTGGCGCTGGACCTGGACCCAGATCGGCTTTACGAGCAGATCTCCCTGCACTCGCGGCATCAATTCTTGTGGGTCAAGCGGCGGATTTCGCCGGTTGAAGCGGCGAGAGTGCGAAAGCTGAATCTGCCGGAGACCGTGTGGGGCTTCCGTGAGGAGTTCCGGCGGTACTATCCCATGGGGACTCTGGCGGCGCATGTGGTCGGCATGCGGGACATTGACGGCAAGGGGAAGGGCGGTGTCGAGGAGCAGTATGACGCGTTGCTGCGCGGCGTTGACGGGTCGCGGCAACTGATGCGGGATGCCCGCGGGCGGGTGATTGAGGTTCGCGAGCAGGCCGCCAAACCTCCGAAGCACGGAACCAGCCTGCAACTGACAATCGATTCGCGAATTCAGTCGCAAGTGGAACTGGCCTTGGACGAATTGGCGCTGAAGTTCAAGCCCCATTCGGCCTGCGCTGTCGTGCTGGATCCCAAGACGAGCGAGGTTTTAGCCCTGTCGTCGCGGCCGACCTTCGACCCCAACCAGCCTGCAGGTGTTCCGGATGCGGCCTGGAAAAACACCGCCCTGTGCGCGATCTACGAACCGGGGTCGACCTTCAAACCGTTTATCGTGGCCTTCGCCTTGCAGCAGGGGGTGATCAGGGCCGACGAGTCTTTCAACTGCGAGAACGGCGAGTACCGCATGGGGCGCCGCCTGCTGCACGACCATCATCCGTATGGCAATCTGAGCGTGACGGACATTCTCGTTAAATCGAGCAACATTGGCATGGCGAAAATCGGCCTGCGGTTGCAAAACACCGGCCTGTATGATGCCGCCTCTGTCTTCGGGTTTGGCGCGGTGACTGGAATCGACCTGCCCGGCGAACTGCCGGGCTTGCTGCGACCACTCGCGAAATGGACCAGCTATTCAACGGGTTCCATTCCCATGGGGCAGGAACTGTCGACGACGCCCCTGCAAATCATCACCGCCTACGGTGCCCTGTCGAACGGCGGACAACTGATCAGTCCGCATGTGGTGCTGCGGCGCGATGACCATCTGCTGCAAGATTTGGACAGCTCCTCCGCACCCCGGCAGGAACTGGCGGGACCAGTCGTTTCCAAGGTCATCCAGCGGGAACCCGCGGATTGGGTGCGTACAGAAGCCCTCACCGCGGTGATCGAGCGTGGCACTGGCAAGCGGGCGCGGCTGGCGGGGTACAGGGTTTTTGGAAAGACGGGCACGGCGCAGAAACTGGACCCACGCGGCGGGGGGTATTCGTCCCGGCTGCACATCAGTTCCTTCGTCTGTGGAGCCCCGGCGACGGATCCACGGGTGCTGGTGATCGTCTCGGTGGATGAGCCACACGGCGAGACGACGGCTGCGACCTTCGGAGGAACCGTGGCCGCTCCAACCGCGGCGTCGATTTTGGAAAAATCGCTGAGGTTGCTGGAAGTCCCTTCGGACCCGACTGTTACAGCGGGATTGGACACGGAGCTTGAGGTGGAATAAATTTGCCCGCCAGCACAGGCGGCAAATTTCTCGCTCCTCGCCCAAACACTGCAGCCTGCGCCTACGACATCTTCCGAAGAGTCGTTAAAATTCGCAACGCGTCTGGTCGATGTTGCATTAGCCTGCATGCGATGATGGAAGCTCGGCGCGAAGGTCTCAACGGACAGCGGGCAGGCAAGCCGTGAGCCACGATTCGATTTTCCGATGACAATCCCACGGACCAACCGCTCGGCGCTGGGCGTACGTCCTCCTCGCCAGCACGGACCGCATGGATCGCTACATCTGCATTCACGGGCACTTCTACCAGCCCCCGCGGGAAAATTCGTGGCTCGAAACCATTGAGCTGCAGGATTCGGCCGCTCCGTATCACGATTGGAATGAACGGATTACGGCGGAGTGCTACGGTCCCAATGCATCGTCGAGAATTCTCGATGGGCACCAGCGGATCGTCAAAATCGTCAACAATTACGCCCGCATCAGCTTTAACTACGGCCCCACGCTGATGGCGTGGCTCCAGCAGGCACAGCCCCGGCTGTATCAGCGGGTGCTAGACGCCGACACCGAAAGCCAGGCACAGTTTTCCGGCCACGGCTCGGCCATTGCCCAGGCGTACAATCACATCATTCTGCCATTGGCGAACCGGCGCGACAAATACACGCAGGTCCTATGGGGCATTCGCGACTTCGTCCATCGCTTTGGCCGAATGCCCGAGGGGATGTGGCTGCCGGAGACTGCCGTCGACGTCGAATCGCTTGAGATGCTGGCGATGCTGGGCGTGCGGTACACCATCCTCGCTCCGCACCAGTGTGCGCGGGTCCGAAAAATCGGTACGCGTAAATGGACGGAAGTTGCCGGCGGACATGTCGATCCGACGATGGCGTATGACATGCGCCTGCCCTCGGGCCGAAAGCTGGCGGTCTTCTTTTATGACGGTCCAATCTCCCGCGGCATCGCCTTCGAACGCCTCTTGACTCGCGGCGAAGATTTCGCCGGCCGGCTGTTCGGGGCATTCTCTCATGAACGCCCGTGGGCGCAGCTCGTTCATATCGCAACCGATGGCGAAACCTACGGCCACCACCATAGTTACGGCGATATGGCGCTAGCCTATGCGCTGGAATACATCGAAAAGACCGAAGCCGCCAAACTCACGATCTATGGCGAGTATCTCGAAAAGCATCCGCCCACGCATCAGGCGGAAATCATCGACCGCACGGCGTGGAGTTGTGCCCACGGCGTTGAGCGCTGGCAGAGCAACTGTGGCTGCAATTCCGGCGGCCGGCCAGGGTGGACGCAGGAGTGGCGTGCCCCGTTGCGCGCCGCCCTCGACTGGCTGCGCGACGAACTCGCCCCGCGCTTCGAGGACATTGGCCGCACGCATCTCGTCGAACCGTGGCTCGCCCGCGACGACTACATCTCCGTCGTGCTGGACCGGTCGCCCGAGAATGTCGAGCGGTTCTTTGAGCGGAATGCGCGCCACAAGCTTACGCCGGATCAAGAGACCACCGTGCTCAAGCTGATGGAGCTGCAGCGGCATGCGATGCTGATGTACACTTCCTGTGGCTGGTTTTTCGACGAACTTTCCGGCATCGAAACGGTTCAGATCATCCAGTACGCCGGTCGCGCCGTGCAACTGGCGCAGGAACTCTTTGGCGTCGATCTGGAGAAGTCATTCCTCGATAAGCTGTCACTGGCAAAAAGCAACGTGCCCGAGAATCAGGACGGCCGGGTGATCTACAAGAAGTATGTGGAGCCCGCCAAGGTGGACCTGCCCAAGGTCGCGGCCCACTACGCAGCCACGCAACTGTTTCGCGGCCACCCGCGGGAAGCCTCGATCTACTGCTACCAAGTGGAACGCAGCGATTATCAACGGTTGGACGCTGGCCGCATGAAGCTGGGTGTTGGCCGGGCCAAGGTGACTTCGCGCCTCACCCGCGATTCCGCCGAGGTGGCATTCGCCTGCATGCACTTTGGCGACCACAACCTGATTGGCGGCATCCGCACGATTCATTCCGACGCCGACTATACGAGTCTCGTGGAATCGGTGACCGAACCGTTCAATCAGGCCGACTTTCCGCAGGCGATCCTCCGCCTCGACCAGGTGGGAACCGAGACGTTCTCACTGCGGATGCTGTTCCGCGACGAGCAGCGGCTGATTCTGGATGAGATTCTCGATTCGACGCTCCGCACGGCGGAGGGCGCTTACCGCCAGTTGTTCGTGCAGCACTCGCCGCTGATGCGGTTCCTATCGGGATTGGGAGTTCCGCTGCCCCCTGCCTTCAAGACGGCGGCCGAGTTCATTCTGAACCTCGATTTGAACCGCGAAATACAGGGTCCGACTCCCGATCCGCAGCGGATCGCAGGGCTGATCAAAGAGTCCGCCGCTTGGCGGGCCCAGTTGGACACAACCCAATTCAAATACATTCTGGAGCGGGTGCTGGATTCCCTGTGCGACAGGTTCCGGCTGAACACCGAGATGCCGCAACTGGTCGCCCTGGACAACATGGTCAGCATCGTCTTGGCGCTGCCCTTCAAGGTCGATCTGTCGCAATCCCAGAATGCCTACTACGAACTTCGACAGCAGTTCCATGCCCTCCCAGAAGGCATGCCACACGATGCCAACTGGAAGAAGCTGTATCAGGCACTGGGTGAGAAGCTGCTGATTTGCATGTCGGAGTAGGAACAGGTTCATCCAGGCTGCAATACGGAGAGGCCGGATCCGCCCCAAGCCAAAACTCAGACGGGCTTATGCCGAGCGGTTCAGGCTCGAACGCACCTCAAGCGAGGACCAGACCCGGCCGGGTTCTTCCCAAGGCGGCAGTGCCACACTCGGGCGAGCCCAGTCCTTGAAGATTTTTTCGTCAAATGGGGTGCTCATTGGCGGACCGAGGCGGCTGGCCAGGTCACCGGCAAGCTGCGGCGCGAGGGCGAGTTTGGTTGGCCAGGCAGTCAGCACGTTGCCATCCTGCAGGATCTGTACGCCATCTGGACGGGAGCCATTGGATGTCACGCCCTCTGCACGGTCGACGCGATAGGTGGACCACTCCACATCGTCGAAGCTGACGGCCGGCATGATTGACCGCAGTTCAGATTGCGCATGAGCCATCAATTCCGACTCGGATTGGTTCACACCCAGTTCCGAAATCTGCCCACCAATCTGCCAGACAACGCGCCCGGCCAGATCCCTATCGGAGGTGATCGTCGCCCGGGTCTTGGCCCCATCGACGCAATGGCCGTTGAATGCCGGAAGCGTTCCGCGGGCCAGCACCATGTGCAATGGTCGCCGCTGCATTCTCGCGGGATCCAGCCCCAGTCGCTCCCGCAGCCGGGCGTTTCCCGCGCCAGCCGTCAAGACGACCCACCGCGGGTTCAGCACGATCTGTTCGGCACCGTTTTTTAAGACGACCTGCTGAACTGCGTTCGCCTGCGACATCCGAAAATCGATGTCATGTTCAGGGTCAACAAGGAGGATTCGGCCGCGACACTGATTGGCAAGATCGGCGATGAAGCTGGCGGGGGAGAGTACCTGCTCATCGAGTCGTGCCACGGTGCCGGGGCAATTTGCCAGGGCGGCAGGCCGTTCGGATTCGGGGATGGTCTGGGGGGCGATCCGCAGGCCAATTTGGGCACCGATCATCCCCAGGCGCGAAGCCAGAGTGTTGGTCCGCCACAAATGGCAGTGCTGGCTGCGGACGTGGGTTTGGGACAAGTTGGGAAAACCAGTTCCAGCCAGACACTCGCGCCACAGACCGGGCATGTCGCGAATCTGCTGGGCGGCCGGTGTCAGCAGCCCCTGCAGCGTGTACTTCAGCCCACCGTGAATGATCCCCTGAGAAGCCACGGTTTGCCCTGAACCGAGCGCCGTGGCTTCCAACAGCAGGGCGCTGTGACCTCGCCGAGTCAGGTCGGCCAGCAACCACAACCCGGCAGCTCCGCCGCCAAATATCAGGGCATCCATGTCAACCTTTGATCGGCCGGGTGCGGGGCGTGACCGAGAAGCTGGTCCCATTGTGGGTTGGCATGGAGGTCACCCATTCGACGACCCTCCAGTCCATCCAGTGGCGGTCCGGGTCTTTTGAGCCACGGCTGATGTAGCCGAGGTGTCCACCCTTCTGCGAAACATGCAGCGCCACGTGCGGCGAGCGTTCAGCGTTCAAGAACGGCTCCACCGGAATCAGCGGATCGTCGGCAGCGGTTAGAATAATTGTCGGAACTTGGATTTTGTGCAAGAGTTGCGCGGAACTGACTTTCTCGTAGTAGTCCTTCGCTGAAGCGAAGCCGCCCAGCGGAGCGGTGAACACCTCGTCGAACTCGCGGACTGTTCGTGGCCGGCGCGGAAACGTCACGGTGACCAGGTCGGGCCGCAGTTTCAGCCGGGCCTGCAACTGGTTCCAGAGGATGTCGCAGAAGTATTTGTCGTACAACCGGCCGAAGCCCCGCGAGAGGGCGCGGGAAGTTTGCGTGATGTCGATTGGCGGATTGACCGCAATCGCCTGTTCGACGACTGGCGATCCCCATTCCGGAGCTTCACCCAGCATTTTGAGCAGGATGTTGCCGCCGAGCGAAAACCCGATCACAGACAGTGGCGAACCATCGGTCAATTCCCTGGCCGCTTGCACCGCGGCGGCAAGGTCGGGCGAAGAACCACCGTGATAAGGATGGCGGGCCAGCGCTTCGCCGGCCCCCTGACCACGCAAATCAATGCGGAATGTCCGGACACCGTGCTCGTACAGCCGACGTGCCGTGCGCGACACGTACGAGCTGCCGTGATAACCGCAGACTCCGTGAACCAGCAGGGCTGTGCGGTCACCTCGTTGCCAACCGGCCGGACAGTCATCGTGCAGAACGATGATGTCGCCATCTGGCAGCGTGACGTGTTGATGAACAGCCTGTTCCGGCAGTTTGCGGGCGTAGAAATAGAAGGCGGCAAAGGTTTGGAGATTTCCTCCAAACAGCATCCGCGTGGGTCGAAAGTCGAGATCGAGCAGAGCCATTTCTCCCGATCTCTCATGATTTTCGGATTGGGCTGCGCGATAGGCATGGTCCTTGAGCCGCGCTCGGCCGGAAGAAGTGGCTCCAGGCTCAAATCCTTGACTGGCTGACGCGTTCAGTTCCGTTCCCGAGTAAGAGATTTCGCCCATCGCTGCGATCCAACCTGCTGCGGTCCGAGGAGTCAATCGGGATTATCGCTGGGGAGACGAGAACTCCCGCCGTGTGGCTGAGGAGGTTGAGTGTAGAAAAACTACGGGTTTTGGAAAACACGAAGTTTCAGGAATTGGACCGTCCACGAAAGATGCGGCATGCAACGAGGTCGAGGAAAGTGGGACTGGCTTGATGGATTTCACCTTCTGCGCAAGTATTGCCGATAAATTGTGGGCAAGATCAAGCTCGACGCTGATCTTGGAGCGTCACACCAGATTGCTTTGACGGACGCCGCAAGGACCGTCAGCACCTTTGGCGAAGCACCGACCGTCAAATGGAGTTGACGCTTGCAAACCCAGACAGCAAACCGCGCGGCCCTCTCCTCGCCTGCAACCGCTCCCGGCTTGAAGCCAAGGTGGCTCCAGGCAATCTTGTGGCGTGCCGCGCATCTCTTGGCGAATGTCCGCGCTCCCTGGTGCGTGGCGCTATTGGCCGCGAGCCTCTCCATCGTGGCCTGGCCGAGCGGGTACCAACTGGATGATGTCTATCACCGGATGATTCTTCGGAACGAGTTGACTCTCGGGAACGGCAACCCCCTGCTCGACCTGTTCACCTTCAGCCGGGGTGATGTCGCACGCAATCGGGCGGACATGGCCACTGGGTTTGCCCCGTGGTGGACATCGCCTGGGTATCGGATGAATTTTTTCCGTCCCCTGGCGGCCGCCACCCACTGGGTGGATCATCACGCCTGGCCGAATCAGATCTGGTTGATGCACGCTCAGTGTTCTGCCTGGTTCGCGGCGGCTGTCGTGGCGATTGGCTATTTGTTTCGCCGGCTCTTCGCGCATGCACCAGATGCGGAGCCACTGCGACCACCCCATTTCTTGCGCATGGCCCTTCCGCCACAATGGTCCGCGATGGCGGCGGCGGGGTTGGCGACGTTGGTTTATGCCCTGCGAGACGAACATGCCATCGCGATCGCGTGGATCGCCAACCGAAACCTGTTGATGGGCACCTTCTTCGGTGCCGTGGCCTGGACATGTCATTCCCAGTGGCGCGAGATGGGCAGCCGCCGTGCCGCCGTCGCCGCGCCCGTCTTTTTCAGCCTGGCACTCCTCAGTGGGGAAGCCGCGGCGACGATCGGCGGATGTCTGGCGGCCTATGCGCTGGTGCTGGACCGGGCAGCCTGGCGCGGCAAACTTCTGAGTCTACTGCCGTGCGGACTGGTGGGCCTGCTGTGGCTCGCCTGCTATCAAGCGCTGCATTGTGGTGCCCGCGAATCTGGCCTGTATCTCGACCCGAAGCATGACCTGATCGCGTACTGCCTTGGATTCCTGCAGCGGGCACCGGTCTACATCGCCAGTTCGTTTGGAGTGTCGAGCGCGCTGGGGTTGTCATTCGATCCCCCGTTCATGCAACGGATTCTGGTGGTCGAAGCGATCATTTGCGTCATCGCGATTGCGGTGGTTCTTTTTCCAGCCATCCGTCGCGACCGGCTGATGCAGTTTTTCGCCCTCTGCCTGATTCCGGCCATCTTCCCCCTCTGCGCCGGCCTGGCCACCGACCGGCTGATGATGATCTTCAACATCCCCGCCAGCGGACTACTGGCGCGGTTCGTCCAATTGACGCTCAATCAGGTGCGATTGTCCCGCAGCCCCCAGTGGCAAATTTCCGCCAACTGGTTTGCCGGGGGAGCCATTTTGTTGAATACCGTGGCCGCGGCGGGGCTGATGGTGCTGGGGATCGCGGGCTTCGGCAAGTACGGGGCCGCATTTCAGACGGCCGTGCACAGCCCCGTGTTTGATCGTCCGCATTTCGCCAGCGAAGACCTGATCATGGTCAACGCCCCCGACGCCCTGTATCCGCTGTATATCCCCTATGCCCGCCATGCGCAGGGCCTTTCTCGCCCGCAGGTGACGCGGATGCTGGCGACAAGCATGACGCCCTTCCATGTCACACGCACGGACGACCGGACACTCGAGTACTTCATTCCGGGTGGCCTCATTGCGGACGTGTTTTCGAAGATGTACCGCAATGCCGAACAGTACCCGCTGCGGGCCGGAACGCACATCGAGTTGCCACGGATGTCCGTCACCGTGCTGGAACACGCCGAGGATGGACAGCCCACACGCATCGCCTATCGGTTTGCCGTGCCGTTGGAAGATCCCTCACTGTGCCTGGTGGAATGGCGCGACGGCCGGTTTGTGCGGTTCGTGCCGCCGCCGCTGCAGGACTCCCGCGCGGTGGCTCAGGCCAGTTGGTGGAAGATGTACCACATCGAGCCGATGCAAAAGGCGATCGGGCTGTGATCGGTGCCTGTCTCCGACAATTGTGATCGGTGACCATCTCCGACAATGTGACGGCTGACTGGCTCCCACATCTGTGACCCGTGGCTTGCAACCAAGTCGCACACGTCTCACCATACACCCGCTTCCAACCCAACTTCCGCAACTGGACGGAATGGTCTTCTCGTCCGGCCGGTGCGGAGATGGTCTCAAAAGTCCGCATTCCATTTCTTGTCGTACCCATCTGCTGCGAGTGATCCGATGGTCGGCTATTTGAGCGAAAAACTGAGCCTCGATGCCCTGCAGCCGCTGCACCGGCTGTATCCCACGATGGACTCGGCGGTGGCCGAGGTCGCGCGGCTGGCTGCCGTCCTGCCGCTGCCCAAGGGGACTATTCACGTCCTCAGCGACGTGCATGGCGAGGACCGCAAGCTCAGGCATGTCATCAATAACGCCTCCGGAACCCTGCGACCGCTGGTGGAACGGCTGTTCGCGGATCTGACCGCGGAAGACCGCCAGGCGTTTTTGGCGCTGGTGTTCTACCCCAAAGAGACCATCGAACAGGTCGAGCCGACACTGAAAGACGACGAGGCGAAGTGCGCCTATGCGAAAACCGCGCTGAGCCGCCTGATTTTGCTGCTGCGAACGCTGGCGGAGAACTTCAGCCTCTCCCGTGCGCTGCGAACCCTGCCCGCCGACTACCGCCCGCTGCTGCAGGAACTGGTGTTTCATCCCGGCGGCAATAGTGAAGACACATGGGATGTGATGATCCGCCGCCTCGTGGAGCTGGACCGGGTCTGGCATCTGCTGCGGCTCACGGTGCGTGCAGTGCGTGACCTGGCGATTGAGGAACTGATCCTCGCTGGCGACTGCTGGGACCGCGGACCGCGCGGCGACCGGGTCGTTTCCTACCTGATGGAACAGCCAAACCTGTCGTTCATTTGGGGCAATCACGACACCGCGTGGCTCGGAGCCTGCCTGGGCCACGGGGCATGCATCATGCACGTCCTGCGAATCTCGCTCCGCTACCGCCGGCTCTCGCAATTGGAAGAAGGATATGGCATCGCCCTGCAACCGTTGGAGCATATGGTCCGCAAGGTGTATGGCGACGACCCGGCACTCTCGTACACACTGAAAAACAGCGGTCTGCGCGACGCCGACATGATGCGGCGGATGCAGAAGGCCGCGGCGATCATGCAGTTCAAGCTCGAAGGGCAGATGATCGACCGCAACCCCCACTGGGGACTCGAACATCGCAAGTTGCTGCACCAGATCGACCTCCAGGCTGGTACAGTCGCCATTGATGGAAAGACCTACCCGCTCCGCGATGCCAAGTGGCCCACGCTCGATCCCCAAAACCCCTATGCGCTGTCGGCGGATGAGCAGTTGTGCCTGGATCGCATCAAGCAGTCGTTCATGAACAGCGCCACGCTGTGGGACCAGATGCGGTTCCTTGTTGGCTGCGGCAGCATGTACCTCATTCGTGATGATCACCTGATTTTTCATGGTTGCGTTCCCGTCGACGAGAAGGGCGATTTTCTGCCACTCGAGGTCGATGGCGTGCCGCTCAAGGGGCGCGAACTGTTCGAAGAGCTGGACCGGATCATTGTCCGCATCGTCCAAACGTCAGGACGGCATCCGAAGCTCAGTGACCTGGACTTGATGTGGTATCTGTGGTGCGGCCCGATGTCACCGCTGTTCGGCAAGGACCGGATCTGCACGTTTGAAAACGATCTGGTGGAAGACCACGCCACGCATGTGGAGACCAAAAACCCCTACTTCCAGTTGATTCATGAAGTCCCCTTCTGTGACCGCATCCTGCGGGAATTCGGTGTAAGCCCGGCTCGGGGGCTGATCGTTAACGGACACGTGCCTGTCAAGGTCGACAAAGGCGAAAACCCCATCAAACGCAGCGGCAAGGCGATCACCATTGATGGGGCCTTTTCCGAAGCCTACGGAGACCACGGTTACACGCTGGTGCTGAAGCCCGAGAAAACGTTTCTCGCCCTGCACCATCATTTCGAATCCGTCGAAGCCGCCGTCCGCGAAGGGGTCGACATCATCCCCACCGTGACCACCGTCCGGGATTGGGGCGGCGTCCGCACTGTTGGCGAGACCGAGCATGGTGCCGAGATCCGGGCGCAGATCCATCTGTTGGAACAACTGATTGACGCCTATCGCTCGAACGCGATTCGCCAGGCGTGACAGTCGCGCAACCGGAGGTGTCGCAGGTCCGCGCGGCGGCTGAAATCACGGATGTCACAAAGAGACGGAGCTTTCGAAGTGCATTTTTCGGTGAACTTTGAATGTCCGACGTACATCATCCTTATGACCGGCTCGTCAAGGAGCTGATTTCACATCCGGAGTCCGTCCAGAGCCTGGTGCGGGATTACCTCCCCGTGGAGATCGTCAACCAACTGGACCTCTCCACGTTGACGCCTGCAAAGAACAACTGGGTGGACTCGAAACTCCAAGAGCATTTTGCCGACCTGTTGTTTAAGTGCGGCTGGGCAAAAAAGCCGGACCGGCCGAAGCCGAAGTTTCAGCTCTTCGTGCTGGTGCTGATCGAACACAAGAGCCAGCCCGATCGTTTCGTGCGGCTGCAATTGCTCCAGTACCAACAGCAATGCTGGTCAGAACACCTGAATAGTGGCAAATTTCCCCTGCCCATTGTCATCCCCATCGTGCTGTATCACGGGAAGGCCCCGTGGCGCGATTCGCGGCAGTTTGCGGACCAGTTTGGCCAGATTCCGGACGCGTTTCAGCGATTCGTTCCGCGATTCGAATTTGAACTGCTGGACGTTTCCCCACAATCCGAGACCAAGATCGTGGGAGACCCGCTGGCACGTGTCGCCCTCAATTTGCTCCGCTGGGTGCATGACCTGGACACGGACGACGTAAAGTCAGAATTGCCGAATCTGCTGGCTCAACTCCCACCAGACCAGGCAACACAGCTAAGATACATGCAGCCGATCTTCCAGTTCCTATTGTCCACCCGCATGCTGAACACGGAGGAGATGGGGGCAGCCCTGCAGCAGGCGTTTCCAGAACCGGGGAATCTCATGAAGACCTTTATTGATGAACTGCTTGAAAAGGGACGTGGCGAGGGACGAGAGGAGGGGATCAGGACTGGCCAAATGGCAGCGACGCTGCGTTTGTTGCGGCGCAAGTTTGGTGACAAGACGATCACCAAGACTTTGGCCGGACGGATCGAGAAGCTGGCGTTGCCGGAACTGGAACAACTTTGCGATCAACTGCTGGAATTTAAGGCACCCGTCGACCTTCAACGCTGGCTCGCTGGTCGGAAATGACTCCTGATTCCACATTCGCGAATCTCATGCTGCCCTTCATGAATCACCGCCTGAGCCACACATGCCTGACGAATCGCCAGTATTCTATGACGAGCAGGGGATCTTCCTCGAAGACAATGAGCCCAAGATTCCGGCAGCGGTTCAGGTGGAAGACTTGTGGGTTTCCTACGGAAATGTCTGCGCGGTGCGGGGGATCTCCTTTCAGATTCCCCGTGGCGAGGTGTTCGGCTTTATCGGCCCCAACGGGGCGGGGAAGTCTTCCACCATCAAGGTGTTGGCCACATTGTTGCGCCAGTTTCGTGGCTGGGCGCTCATCAACGGGATCAGTGTGGCCCGCAACCCCATCGCGGTCCGCGAGCAAATCGGATATGTCCCCGACTTCTTTGGCGTGTATGAAGACCTGACCGCCCGCGAGTACCTGCACTTTTTCGCCGCCGCCTACCGTCTGGACCCCGCCAAACGCACGCGGATTGTGAACGATGTGCTGGAACTCACCGATCTGACGCACAAGATCGACGCCCAGGTCGACACGTTGTCGCGCGGCATGAAGCAACGGCTGTCGCTGGCCCGTGTACTGCTGCACGAACCTGACGTGCTGCTGCTGGACGAGCCCACGAGCGGCCTCGATCCGCGGGCGCGAATTGAAGTTCGGGAACTGCTCAAAGAACTGAAGAAGATGGGAAAGACCATTTTGATTTCGAGCCACATCCTGAGCGAGCTGGCGCAGCTTTGCACCCGGATCGGCATCGTCGAGGCCGGCAAGATGGTGGCGGAGGGGTCGCTGGAGGACATCTACCGGCAACTGGGGCTGATGCGCGTGATTCACGTGCAGTTCGCTGGCCCACCCGACGCCTGGACCGCCGACATTCAGCGGATCCCCGGTGTCGCCGAGGTCGAAACACAGATCGACCGGATCGCCATTCGGGTCCACGAAGACCGGCTGTCGGTCGAAGACCTGCACGACCACATTTGCCGGCTGGGTGCCCGCATTCACATGTACCAGCCCGAGGCGATGGACATGGAAACGGCGTTCATGAAGCTGACCGAAGGCAAGACGGCTTGAGTGTCAAAGCACGTCGTCGGCCTGCCCATCGGTCGTTTGCTGACCGGACGAGAGCATCACCCAGCCGCTGGAGAGTACCACCAGCGCGATGCCGACCAGCTTGACGGTGTCGAACGTGCGGCCCCACAGCACGATGTCGAACAGCATCGCGAAGCCGACCTGCGACAATCCGACGACCGACACACGGGCAGGGTTGCCCAAGATGAACGCCTTTGTCAGGCAGAATTGGCCCACCGTGGCCGACAAGCCACACCCCACGAGGAGGCTCACGGTGTTTGGCGAGCGGAGCACGGTTGAAGGCAGCACCGGATGCACCAGCAAGATTGCTCCCACGGCGAGCAGCACCGCCACCAGCGAGAAGTGGAACACGATGGCGCGAGAATCCACACCGTGGAGCCTGTGCAAACCGATCAGGGCGAACGATGACGAGAATGACGAGCAGATGGCGATCAGCGAAGCGGACGAATGTTCGCCAAACTGGGCTTTTTGAATCAGCGCCACACCGCCGATGCCCACCAGACACGAGATCCACACGCTGTTGGCGGGTTTGTGACGCAGCAGCGGCCACGACAGCACAGCCACCCACAACGGATACAAATTGGTGAGCGTCAGCACGTCTGAGACTGACAACTTCGTCAGGCAATAAAATGTGCACAAGAGGCTGATGCTGCCCGCGATGCTCCGCATCCACATCGTGGGATGAAACCACGGAACCGGCACACGCGCGGCTGCCACCAGGCAACCGGTGATCAGCATGGGAATTGTCGCGCGGGTCAGCGCGATGACCGGCCATGGACAAGTGCCACTCAAGGCATTCCCAAACGTCCCCATCCCAGCGAAGGCGACCGCGCCCAGCAGCATCCACGCATAGGCTGCGCTGGCGTGATTTTCGATGTTCGATTTTTGATTTTCGATTGGAGTTGCCGCGACGGATGGGTCTCGTGTGCCGACGGGCGATTCTGGCGTGACGTTCAATCGAAAACCCCAACTACGACCTTCGATCGGCGTCGCTCACCATGGGCATTTTGATGCGAAACCAATAGAAAATCACAAATCGAAAATCGAAAATTCCCTCACTCTTCCTCCAAGGCATCCGACTCGCCGGCGCTCGCCTCTTTCGGCAGTTTGTCCTTGGTTCGTCGAAACACCGCGACGACGTCTTCGATGGGAACGACGAACAGGACGTTGTTCGGTTCCAGGTCGACAGGGATCGCGTTCTTGGGATGAAACAGCACCTTGTCGTACTTCTTGACCGGAAAGTCTTCGTCGCGTTCGATTTGCGAACTGACTTCCACCACCCGGCCGGTGATCGTGGGGATCTCTGCCTTGTCGGGCAGCACGATTCCACCCCGTGTGGTCTGGCGGCTTTCGTCCTTGCGGATCAGGATCCGCCGGCCAACCGGTTCGACAAATTCAGACACCGACATGCTCGTAATGGAGATTTTCGATTTTCGAATTGTGATTTTTGATTGCTGCGCTATCGCAGTGCATGGCTGGCAACCACAACGCACCGATCGTACGGCCCATGAGCCCGGTCGCCGTTTGCGTGGCGGCACGTTGAGAAGTATACGCAGACATGGCATGCGCGAAAACCCAGATCCCGCTTGCGGTTGACGCTGGTATTTTGGTACATAGCCCGCGATTGGCGGTTTCCGGCGGCTAACCCAGCCTCCCGGGACCGAGCGAAATGTCTGAAGCGCGTGCGCGATGCACGCTGTCGACTGTGTCCAGGGAGGGACTTCGTGAGCTTGTCTCCGCGCCTGCTGCCATATCTTTGGCCGAGCCGGCACAAGATTCTGCTTTCCTTCGTGTTCGCCACGCTTGTCGCCATCCTCTGGGGCGGCAATCTGTCGATCGTGTTTCCCGTCGTCAAGATTCTGATGGAAAAGCAGAGTCTGACTGAATATGTGTCAGAATCGACGGACGAAGCACGCCGCGATGTGCAGGGTCTGCAGCAGGAATTGACAGAACTCGAAAAGAAGTACATCAACCCACCCAACGAACGCGAGGCGCTGGAATTTCTCCAGAAGAAGGCCTCCTTCGAAGCCAAGATCTCATCCGCTTCCCACCGTGTGGCGATGTGGCAGTGGATCAATCTGTATGTCATCCGCCATTTGCCCAAAGACAAATTCGACACCCTGGCGCTGATCCTGGGATTTCTCCTGGTCCTGACCGTCGTCAAGCTGCTCTGCATGCTGGCGGAGGACATGCTCGTCGGCAGCGTGGCTCAACTCACGGTCATCCGCCTGCGGTCGCACCTGTTTCGCAAAACCCTCGCTCTCGATTACCAGACGCTGACACAGTTGGGCACGCCCAACCTGATGTCGCGCTTCACCTACGACCTGGAAACGTTGACCAACGGGTTGAGCCTGCTGGGTGGCAAGGTCATCCGGGAGCCACTCAAGGCGATCGCCTGCATCGTGTTCGCCTTCTGGTGGAACTGGCGGCTGACGCTGATGTCGCTGCTGCTGGTGCCGCTGGCGATGTTTGTGTTCTACCGCATCGGGCGGACATTGAAGCGGGCCAGCCACCTGTCGATGGAGTGCATGTCACGCATCTACGGAGTGCTGGAAGAAACGTTCGATTCGCTCAAGGTCGTCATCGCCTTCAACGGCGTCCGCCGGCACCGGCTGCACCATCACATCCAAAACAAGAACTACTACGAGAAGTCGATGCGGATCGTCTTCATCGACGCCATCACCAGCCCCGTGACCGAGCTGTTTGGGCTGCTGGCGGTGCTGGTGGCAATTCTGCCCGGAGCCTACCTGGTGCTCCGTGGCACAACGTCGATCTGGGGCATCCGCCTGGCCGCCACACAAATGGACATCGCTGAACTTTCGGTGCTGTACGCTCTGCTGGCTGGCATCCTTGATCCGGTGCGCAAACTGTCGAGCGTCTTCAGCAAGCTGAAACGCTCGACCGCCGCCGCCGAACGGGTCTTTGAACTCATGGACCGGCAATCGCAGGTGGTCGATGCTCCCAAACCCAAGCCAATGCCCAAGGGTGTGAAATCGATCGAGTTTCAACAGGTGCGGTTCACCTATGCCACCGAACAACACATCCGTCCGCAGGCTCTGGACAGTGTGTCGCTGACGGTCAACACCGGCGAAGTTGTCGCTGTGGTCGGCGAGAATGGAAGCGGCAAGTCAACTCTGGTCAACCTCCTGCCGCGCTACTACGACCCTTCTTCCGGACAGGTGCTGTTTGACGGCATCAACATCCGTGACTTCGGCTTGGCAGACCTGCGGCAGCAGATTGGTGTGGTGACGCAGGAAACGCTGCTGTTCGATGACACCATCTACGAAAACATCCGCTACGGCGATTCTTCGGCCAGCCGCGAGCAGGTTGAACAGGCGGCAAAACAAGCGCATGTGACGCAGTTTCTGGAACTCCTGCCCGAAGGTTTCGAAACCCGCGTCGGTGCCCGCGGGGCCAGCCTGTCTGGTGGCCAGCGGCAACGAATCTCGCTCGCCCGCGCCATCCTGCGCAATCCCTCCGTGCTGATTCTCGACGAAGCCACCAGCGCCATTGATGCCCAGAGCGAAGTGCTGATCCATCGGGCGTTGCAGCAGTTCGTGAAGGGCCGGACGACATTCATCATCACGCACTCGGTCACCGCCAGCATCCTGGAACTGGTGACCAAAATCGTTGTGATGGAACGCGGCAAGATCTCCGCCGTGGGAACCCACGAAGAACTGCTGAAAACCTGCCCGCTGTATGACCGCCTGTGCCACGCCCGGTCGAGCCGCGCGGCGGCGTAAGCCTCACGAAGCCGGCGGCAATTGAATGTCGAATAGGCGGCAGAACCAGTCAACAAATTTCGAGCAAACTGCGTTATTCGTATCGAAGCAACTTTGAGTGATGGCGCGGCCAAGTGGCACACCTGGCTCTTTTCGCCACGCAAGCCACGTGTGGATTTTTGCCTTCGCTCGGGACTTCACCTCATACGGTGCGCCGAGACGGGCTGCTTCGTCGACAACGCTTTCACTGTAGTTCCAGCAGGCATCTCCGGCTGGGACGAGCATCCCCAAAAAATCATCGAGAGAACCGGGAAGGCAATTGTCCGGCATCAGCCAGGCACCAACTCGCAAACCGGTTGGTCCGCTGGCAATGAAGCCTTCTGAGGTTGGCAAAGTTGGAACCGAAACATCCTGCGGCTCCAGGATTCTTCTCACGGCATCCCAGCGACGACCCAAATCTTGGTCGGCATCCAGAACGACTGCCGCAACCTTGTATGTCTCCGGATTCTTAAGCGTGATTTTCAAGTCTTTCAACAGACGATCGACATCTCCACTGACCCGAATGTGAGGGACCAACTTCGTTCGATCGTCCCAATTGAACCCTCGCCGTTTCAAGAGATGAATAATGGAATGCCTGTCGTTGTTGCCTTCAACGAAAAGCTGAAAAGGAGAATCTTCAGACGGTCCCTCGAACTGCGGCATTAGCGAACCTCAATGTGACGCCTGGAGGCATATTCGATCTCGTCTGCCGTGTAGGCGGTCGTTGTTCGGACTCCCGATTTGACGCGGTGCAGAACGATTTTCGAGGCCAGCTCGGGCTCCTTATCGTAGAGCCCAGCCAGGCCATCCAAACAGTCTTGGCTGTGCGTGGTGGCGAAGATCTGTACTTTCAGCCTCTGCGCTGTCAACAACAAGGCCCGCCACATCTCAGACATCACGGAGAAGTGCAGCCCGGTATCAATTTCGTCAATCAGGACAACACCACCAGCCGAACGGACAACTGCAAAGGCGATCGCCAGCAACCTTCGCATGCCGTCGCCGAAGCTGCCCAGCGGAACCCGTTCGGAGGTGTCCTTCAGTTTTAAAACAATTCCCCCGCGTTTGCTGTGATTCGTGCGCCGTGCCAGAAAGGCAATGCGTTCGACGGTGGGTTCGATAATTTGCAAGACCCTGATGACTTCATCTTCTCCTGGTGTGAGCGCAATTTGATCCCACATGACCGAGAGTTCGTAGTCATTGGGTCCCTCGGTGGGAATGACAGTTTGTCGCTCCGAACCTTCGAACCAATACTTCGGTGCGCGCCGAATCAGCTCGTGGGCGTTTATTCCAAACCGCGAAGAGACTCGCAGTTCGATCCGACCAGTTGGACTGCTGATGAGAAGCAATAATGGGAACGACTCGGGGTGGGTCCCGTTCGTCCACGCTTCCCCAACGGCAAATGGAAGTCGCGCCTGACTGTCCTCGCGGACAACAGAACACACCAGCTTTCCGCCGGCCCCATCGCTGATGGAGAACTGCGATTCTGCCTGAATCATGTGGCCGGGAAAGAAGTGCCTGACGTCGACTTCGCGCTCGCCCGGAAGGTCGGCTTCGATCATCTCACCACGTCGATGGGCAATGTCGCCCAGGATCTGAGCGGGAATGTCCGTCGTGAGGAGTTCAATGCACTCCAGAATTGAAGTTTTGCCGCTGTTGTTCGTACCCACCAGTAGATTCACGAGGGACAATTGCTCAATGCTGAGTGCTTTGATGCCCCGGTAATTCTCAATATGGAGTTGTGAGAGCATGAACCTGACCAGTGAATCAAACGTCGTCCCGTGACCGGTAGTATACGCTTAAAACGCTTGATATTCTAGACTTGAGTCACACCCCAATACCGTTTGCCCGTGTTGCCCATGAACTTCCCTGCCCTGTGGCTCAGCCTTCAACTGGCCACCTGCACGACGGCGGTGTTGCTCCTGATCGGGCTGCCGCTGGCGGCGTGGCTGGCGCGGGCGAAGTTTCGGGGGAAGTTCTTGGTCGAAGCGATTGTCGCCCTGCCACTGGTGCTGCCGCCTACAGTGCTGGGGTTCTATCTGTTGATGGCGACCGGTCCGCACAGTGCGTTTGGACGGGGCTATGAGGCGCTTACCGGCGGCCGGCTGCCGTTTTCGTTTGTGGGCATCCTGCTCGGCTCGGTGATTTACAATTTGCCGTTTGCCGTGCGGCCGTTCATCGCCGCGCTGGCAGCGGTGGATCAGCGGCTGATTGAGGCCTCGTGGTGTCTGGGGGTCTCGCGCGGAGAGACATTCTTTCGAGTCACCCTGCCATTAAGCTGGCCGGGAATTTTGGCGGGGTTGGTGCTGACGTTCGCCCATTCGCTGGGCGAATTCGGCATTGTGCTGATGATGGGCGGCAATATTCCCGGCGTGACCCGCACGTTGTCGGTTTCGATTTATGACGATGTGCAGGCGCAGAACTATCACTCGGCGGGCATGGCGGCCGGCTTTCTCGTCGTGTTCTCACTCGTGATGCTGAGTCTCTCCTCCCTGTGTGGCCGACGGGTGCTGGCGGCATGACTTGGTTGAAGGCCCAATTTCAAAAGCAGTTTGCTGGCGGACCGGCGATCGCTGCCGCTTTCGAACAGCCGGTGGATGGCTACTCTGTCACGGTCCTGTTTGGCCCGTCGGGCTGCGGCAAGACCACCATCCTGCGTTGTCTGGCCGGATTGGAACGGCCGGATCGGGGCTCAATCGCCTTTCGCGATCAGGTTTGGTTTGATTCTGCGAATGGGCTGAACTGCTCGCCGCAACTGCGCGGAGTTGGATATTTGTTTCAGGAACACGCCCTGTTCCCGCATCTGACCGTGGCTCAGAACATCGCCTTTGGATTGAGAGGTCGACCGCCCAACCAACTGCAGCGGCAGGTGGCCGAGATGATTGCCGCATTCGAACTCCAGTCGCTGGAGAACCGCCTGCCGCGGCAGATTTCGGGAGGCCAGCAGCAACGGACCGCCTTGGCGCGGGTGTTGATTCGCCAGCCACGGTTGTTGCTGCTGGATGAACCTTTGTCAGCCCTGGATAGCTTGCTGCGCGAACAGTTGCGGATCGAGTTGCGGCGGCGGCTGGCGGAATTCAAAATCCCCGCGGTCATCGTCACGCATGACCGGACCGAAGCGATTGCCCTGGCGGATCAAGTCGTGGTCATGGACCGGGGAGAGGTGCTTCAGACAGGACCAGTTGCCGAAGTTTTTTCAAAACCGATCAATCTGCGCGTGGCTCAACTCGTGGGGGTCGACAATGTCACCCGCGTCAAAGTGCTGGCCATTGAAGACGGGCTGCCACGCATTCAAATCGGCACGCAGTCATTATTGGCGGTGGGCACTGCCCAGCCAGGCACGTTCGCCTCGGCCTGCATTCGGGCGGAAGACGTTGTGTTGCAACGCGCCGCGGGAGCAAGCAGCAGTGTCCGTAATCAGCTACCCGGCCAGGTGCTGTCCATGACCAACGAGGGACCGCTGGTGCGCGTCGAAGTTGACTGTGGCTTCGCCTTGCAGATCCTGGTGACGAAAGCGGCCGTCAATGACCTGGAACTGACTGTCGGGACCCGAGTCTTTGTCCTGCTCAAGGCATCGGCGATTCATCTGGTGTGACCTTGCGAAGTTTTGGCCAAGGCATCCGCCGGCGCAGGGCACGGAGTCGGTCGAGTGATCGCAAAAGCAGCTTTCCCACCGTGGACATGCCGACGATCACCCGCCCGACGTCAATTTGATGCGGCCAGATTGTTGCCAGATAAGAATCTGGACGTGCGCAACTGTCGATGCAGGTGATTTCCGGAAAATTGTCCCGGATAAAGAACATCAACTCATACTCGTGGATGGTTCCGGGGCTGCCCTTGGCAAATTCCGGATCCCAGGCGATTTTGAAGGCGAACAGCGTGTTGCCGGCCTTGAAGTTGATGCCCGATGCGGCCACCCGGTCGCCGACACGCAACTGCGTCAGGATCAGCCGCCCCGAGCGCAGCAGACGCAGCGCCATTTCCTCGAGAAAGACCGTTTCCTTGCGGGAGGCCAGCATGGAAGTCTGCTGCTCGCCCTTCCAGCCCAGATGTTCGAGCCGAAGGAATTCCCGGATCGCAGCCACGACTTCCACGGATTTGGTGATCTGGACCAGTCGGATGGGACCGATTTCGGTCAACCACTGACGATTGCGGCGCAATGACTTGCGGCGGGAGGCCGACATCGATTCTTCAACGCTGTCACGACACAGAATGGGCGGGAAGACGGCGGGCGAAATCGCCTGGTGGCAGATGTGCCATTCGTAGCCGGATCTGGCGGTCACCGCGCGGAGATGCCGCGCGAGGTTGGAATCGAGGCGCATCTTGGGGATTTCGACCCCGTGCCATCCGCTGAGGCGAATGAACCGCAGCATGGCCTCCAGCGCCGGTTCGGCCGCCTCTTTGTCGACCAGGATGCCAGTCCGAAAAGTATGAATGGTGCGTTCGCATTGCAGGTGCGGAGCAGGAAACACCCGTGTGGCGCAGCGGTCCAGAAACGCACCAAGGGCCAGCAGTCTGCCGTTCGTGCGGTCCGTCACGAGGAGCAGAAAAGCGTCGTTCGAACTGGGCAGCAACGCCCAGGCGGGCAGGAGGAAGTCCGCGCTGAGGAAGGCGTTGGAGTGACAGGAACGGCGTTCGAGATCCCGCCAATGGTCGATGAGCGCGGCCGAAATTTCGCAGCGGCTGACCTTCCGCACAAAGATGTTCGATCCAATCTCATTGGACCTACCCGAAACGATATCCGTCAGGGAAAACGGATCTGCGACCAGAAAATTCTCTGCTACGGCAGGCATTGGGCAAACGTCCGTCAAAAAACCGATTTCGACGCCTCACCATCGGCGATCAATCTTACGAAAGATTAAGGAATCGCTGGGTGGGAGGTGGGCCGAATCTGGAGAATCGCCGGCTGATTCGGCAAGACGCGGGCGATTTTGAGGAACGTGCGGGATGAGCGCATTGCGACGGAATTCGGCAATCATCAGCGGCCCGGAAGCGCCGGTATATCCTGCATCAGCGTGCCGGTCATCCAGCGGTCGGATTTGATTCACACTGCGTCTGGCACAACCGCCATTTCGCCCGCTCAGAGTCGCTGAGCCACCCGCGGAAGACGGCTTCCATCAAGGTTTCATACTGCACATCGGGTGTCAGCGAACGGCCAACAAAGTGATTGGTGAACATCGTGCCATAGACGAGCGCCCCGATGGTGTCGAGGATGCGTTCGACCGGCACGTCGTCGCGCAGCCGGCCGTCGGCGATCAGCGTCGTGTACAATTGCCGGAAATAATCCCGCGTGGTTTTGCGGTGGTCAAAGTACGAGGAACTGACCCGGTCGCGGAAAATCGCCCGCTCCTGCAGCAGCAACTCCACGTACTGCGGATGGTCTTCGAAGAAGACCAGATACGCCCGAATGGCATGATGAATCTTTTCAAACGGTTCGTCCGTCGAATCCGCGCCGGCCCGCACCACGTGCTGCAGTTGTTTCATCCCCCAGTCGACGCAGGCGAAGAACAGCTCCTGCTTTCCGGCGAAGTACAGGTACAATGTCCCCTTGGCGATCCCCATGGCGGAAGCCACACGCTCCATGTCGCAGTCGGCGTATCCCGCTTGGGCGAAGAGCTTGGCGGCGGTTTCAACAATCTCCTGGTGCCGCTTGTCACGGCGTTTTGAACGGGATTCAATGTTGGGCGCGCCGGACATGGCCGCAATTCCTTCAAGTTTACAATGAGGCGTCGAAGTGAAGATTAGACAGCGAACGCTGTTGAAGATTGGCGACCGCAGACCGGATGATCCGCCAATGCGGCAGATTTTAACGACTTGATGTAAGGTTCGCCGTGTTCCACGGCAAATGGGATTGAATCGCGCTCATCGGCATTATAAAATTTCTTGACTGACTCGTCAGTCATATTTTCCTGCCGACTTGCCGTGACCGCCAAATTCGACCAGTTCGTGTCCGAGTCTGAATTAAGTTGAGCGACATGCCAAAAACGTTTCTCTTTGAAACCTGCCGGCGAACCCCTCACCCACTTCGGGGTGGTGTGGCAGGGACGAAATTCGCCAGCAACGCAACCATCTTCGTCCTGTGTGCCACGCTGTTGCTGGGTGTTGGGTGCGCGAAGCCGAAGGTCGTCGAGAAGGAGCTTCCCCCGCCACTGCCGGTGGAATATGTTGTCCCGATCTATGCCGAGGTCACGAAGCGCGAGGAGTTCAGCGGTCGGACTTGGGCCATGAAGACGGTGGAGTTGCGGGCCCGCGTCAGTGGCTACCTCGAAAAGATCAATTTCCGCGATGGCGACACCTTCACGTCGGACACCGTGCTTTTTGAAATTGAAGACGATGTCTACACCGCTGAGCGTGATCAGGCGAAGGCCAACGTCGATCAAATGATCGCACAGGTCGATCGCCTCCAAAGCCAGTTGAACCGCTCCAAGAAACTGATCGTACAGAAGGCGACCACCCAGGAAGACCTGGACATTCTCGGTTTTCAGGTCAATGAGGCCCAAGCCTCCGTGGAGTCGGCGAAGGCGGCACTGAAGAAGGCTGAACTGAACGTCGCCTTCACGAAGGTCCATACTCCCTTCGTGGCTCCAGGCAGCGCCTCCAGCGAAGTGAAGTGCTGGAAGATTGGGCGGCGGCTGGTTGACGAAGGGAATCTAGTGGAAGAGGACAAGACCGCGCTCGCCACGCTGGTGACACTCGATCCCATCTACGCCTATTTTGACATTGATGAGCGGACGCTGCTGGCAATGCGTCAGACCAAGATCGGCGACAGTGAGATGCCCCGCATCGAGATT
The DNA here is from genome assembly GCA_021732845.1 of Planctomycetaceae bacterium. Lineage (GTDB taxonomy): Bacteria > Planctomycetota > Planctomycetia > Planctomycetales > Planctomycetaceae > JAKFUF01. The sequence continues at coordinate 48,752 of JAKFUF010000074.1, forward strand.
GCCTTGGCGGGCGACAGCGCCACCTTCTCCGCCAGCAAGATCGACTGGCAGGACAATCAAATCGACCAGGGAACCGGCACACTGCGTTCCCGGGTCACCATCGACAACCCAGATCATCTGCTCTCGCCCGGCATGTTCGTCAGGTTGAAGGTCCCTGTGGATGCGCCGTCCAAAATGCTGACCATTCCCGAGGCCGCGTTGTTTTCCGATCAGGGTCAGCGCAAGGTGTTTGTGGCCAGGGAGGGCAAGTTTCCCAAAAATCCAGTTCCCCCGGCCAAGCCCGCGGCGGGCACTCACGGCGATGCCCATGGCGCGAAGCCGGACCACCCGGCGGCTGATGCGAAGCCTGAGCCACCGCCGGAAATGGTCGATGGCTCCGACATTGAAGTTCGTTCGGTCCAGATTGGCTGGCTTGAGGGTGACCAGCGGGTCATCCTGTCGGGGCTGACACCGAAAGATCGGGTGGTGGTCTCGCCGCTGCAGCAGATCCGGGCCAGCGCACGTGTCGAACCCAAATTGCGTGGGCCGAATGCCGCGCCGGCACCTTCCGTGACGAAGGCGGCTCGTTGAAGTCTGCCCAAGGGCACCACATGCCCCTGATTCACTGTTGTGAGGTGTTTGTGCGGCAGTCACGCCGACATCGGCTGGCAAGATCGCGACCGGTGTCGCCCTAGGAACGCTCCTCGTGATCTCGCGGTTCTTCATCGACCGGCCGATCTTTGCCTCGGTCATCTCGATTCTCATCACGCTATCCGGCGCGGTGGCGGTGTTCTCGCTCCCCATCGCGCAGTATCCGCTGATCACCCCTCCCACGGTGCAGGTCGACTGCAACTATCCGGGGGCCAGCGCCCAGGTGGTCGCGCAGACGGTGGCGGCCCCGATCGAGCAGCAGGTGAACGGCGTCGAGAACATGCTCTACATGTCCTCGCAAAGCACCAGCGACGGCTCATACACACTGACGGTCACCTTCAAGCCCGGTGTCGACCTCGACCTCGCTCAGGTCCTCGTGCAGAACCGCGTGGCTCTGTCGATCCCTCAGCTCCCGGATGTGGTCCGGCAGACAGGGGTGATCACCAAGAAGCGTTCGCCGGACATTCTGATGACCGTCAGCATGCATTCGCCGGACGGCACGTACGACCAGCTTTACATCAGCAACTACGCCCTGATGCATGTGAAGGACGAACTGGCGCGCCTGCCCGGCATCAGTGAAGTGCTGTTGTTTGGCCAGCGTGACTACAGCATGCGTGTGTGGGTGGATCCGGCCAAACTCTCGGCCCGCGATCTGGCGGTCAGCGATGTCGTGGCCGCCATCCGCGAAGAAAATCTGCAACCGGCGATCGGGCACGTCGGCCGGTCACCGGCCCTGCCCGGACAGCAGCATCAGATCCCGCTGTCGATTCAAGGACGGCTGGTCGAGCCGGAGCAGTTCGAGGACATCATCATTCGGACCACCGCCGACGGGCGGGCGATCCGTATCAAGGATGTCGGCCGCTGCGAGATGAACGCCCGCGTCCAGGATGTCACCAACCGGTTTGATCAGAAACCCACGGTCGGCCTGGCCATCTTTCTGTTGCCCGGAGCGAACGCGCTGAGAACCGCCGACATGGTGAAATCGACCATGACGGAACTTTCCAAGGAATTCCCGCACGGCGTGGAATTCGAGGTCGGCTTCGACACCACGCCGTTCATCCGCGAATCGATCCAGGAAGTGTTCAAATCGCTGCGCGACGCGGTGCTGCTCGTGGCCCTCGTCGTGCTGATCTTCCTGCAGGGATGGCGGGCCGCGATCATCCCGCTCGTGGCGGTTCCGGTGGCCATCATCGGCACATTTGCCGTGATGCTGCTGGCTGGCTTCAGCATCAACAACCTGACACTGTTCGGTCTCGTGCTGGCCATCGGCATCGTGGTCGATGATGCCATCGTGGTCGTCGAGGCGGTTGAACATTATATCGAGAAGGGCTTCAGTCCCCGCGAGGCGACGCTGCACGCGATGGAAGACGTCTCCGGGCCGGTCATCGCGGTCGGCCTCGTGCTGGCGGCGGTGTTTATTCCCTGCGCGTTCATTTCCGGTCTGGTCGGCAGTTTCTTCCGCCAGTTCGCCCTGACCATCGCCGTCTCGACCCTGCTGTCAACAATCAATTCCCTGACGCTGAGTCCGGCGCTGGCGGCGCTGTTGCTGCGGCCAAAGTCCGCCAAACGCGACCCGCTCACGTGGCTCATTGACCTGCTGCTGGGCTGGCTGTTCTGGCTGTTCAACTTTGGCTTTCGCACCACAACCACCGCCTACACACGCACGGTCAGCGGGCTGCTCCGCGTCCCGGCGCTGGTGATGATCGTCTACGGCGGTCTGTTGTTCCTGACCTTCTGGGGTTACGGCCAGTTGCCCAAGGGGTTCGTTCCGAGCCAGGACAAGGGCTATTTGCTGGCCAGCGTCCAACTGCCCGATTCGGCCTCGGCCCAGCGGACCCGCGCGGCGATCGCCAAGATGGAGTCGATTGCCCTGTCGCTGCCGGGCGTCAAGAACGTCAACTCGGTGGCGGGCAATTCGTTCATCCTCAGCGCCTATGGTTCCAACTTCGGGACGATGTTCGTCATCCTGGAGACGTTTGACAAACGGCACGGAGCAGAGAACTCAGCCGACGCGATCGCCATCACGCTGCGCAACCGGTACAAGGCCGAGATTCCCGAGGCATTGATCAACGTCTTTCCCGCTCCCGCCATCCAGGGGTTGGGCCGCGCCGGCGGGTTCAAGATCATGATCGAAGACCGCGGCGATGTCGGCCTGCAGCAACTGCAGGAGCAAACCGACAAGGTCGTTGCCGCCGCCAACAAGACACCCGGCCTGGTCGGCCTGTTCACTGTCTACAAGGCGAATTCGCCGCAACTATTTGTCGACATCGACCGCGAGCAGAGCCTCAAGCAGGGGGTCAACCTCGGCGACCTGTTTGGCACGCTGCAGGCCTACCTCGGCTCACGCTATGTGAACGACTTCAACCGCTTTGGTCGCACCTGGCAGGTGATCGTGCAGGCCGATGCCCAGTTCCGCAACCAGCAGGAGTTGATCAAAGGCCTCAAAATGCGCAACGCCAGTGGGCAAATGGTGCCGGTGGGCGCGGTCGCCAGCGTCAAAACCGTCAGCAGCCCACTCGTGCTCACCCGGTACAACATGTACCCCGCCGCCGCCATCAATGGCGGCATCGCACCCGGCTTCAGCACGGGCCAGGGGATCGAGGCCATGGAAGACGTGGTCCGCCGTGAGATGGACATGCGGATCATGGGTTTTGAATGGTCCGAGATCACGTATCTGGAGCGCACGACCGCCAACACGGGCATGTTGGTGTTTCTGCTGGCGGTGGTGTTCGTGTTCCTGGTGCTGGCCGCCCTGTATGAAAGCTGGACGTTGCCCCTCGCGGTGATTCTGGTCGTGCCAATGTGCGTGCTGAGTTCGATCACCGGAGTGTGGGTCGCCAGCATGGACATCAATGTGTTTACCCAGATCGGTTTTGTGGTGCTGGTGGGCCTCGCCTGCAAAAACGCGATTCTGATCGTCGAATTTGCCAAGCTGGAGCGCGACACCGGAGTCGACCGGAAGGAAGCCACGCTCCGCGCGTGCGAACTGCGGTTGCGGCCGATTCTCATGACCTCGTTCGCGTTCATTCTGGGTGTCGTCCCCCTGCTGATCGCCCATGGGGCGGGCTCCGAAATGCGACGGGCCCTGGGCACCGCCGTGTTCAGCGGCATGCTCGGCGTGACTTTCTTCGGCATCTTGTTGACACCGGTGTTCTTCTACCTCGTCGACTGGGCCAAGGACACGTTCGTCCTCAGCCACCCCGCCGCTCAATGGATCGGCCGGTTTGTCGTCGATGCGGTCCATTTCCGCCAAGTTCGGCAGGGAGCGAAATGGGTCGTCCGGCAGATTGCCGAAGCTGCCAAGCGAACTCCTCCGCCACGCCCGCCGGTGCAGCCGACCGCGCCGCAAAGGCGGTCGTAGCCGCTGGGCAAAGTTCGGTTTCGAACCGCCGACCAATCTCGCGGGAGGGCGAAGCTCCTGCTGAGCCGCGGTGTACGGTCCGCTCCGATCGCTCGCCTGAATTACTTCCCCAAGCGGTTTGAAGTTCAGCAAAAGCTTCGCCCTCCCTCCACGTCGAACTGCAGATTGCCACGGCTCGACTGCGGGGCGACAACCACGTCCGCCCTCCACGACCCCACCGAGTTCACCTCGGTGGTGAACGGGCCTTTGCACTACGCCGTGTGCTGCCGTTCGACCCATATCAATTTACGTGATTCCAGGACACCAGTCGCGGAGCCGCTCGCTGGCGCTCAACCAACCTGACGGAGAGTCGTACGGATTATTCGAAAATCGCATGCCGTGGAGCATCCGTACTACTAACCGTCAGGTTGTTGGCGTGCCGCGACGATTTCGCCAGCGCGTGCTGGAAATCAGTGATCAATAGCGGGTTCTGCTTCTGGTCAGACTCTGGCCAACCGCCCCAACGGGGCAGGATTCGACAGCCCAGGGCGCAGCCGACGAATGTCGGCGGAGCCCTGGGTCGGAGTCGGTGCGAGAAAGGGAGCCCCAACGGGGTGAGATTCATTGAACATCCGACAAACATCACGGGTCACGCCCCGATTGGGGCTCCGTCGTTCGTCGTCTTTGCACCCAGGGCTCCGTTGGCGTTGCCAACTTCGCCCTGGGCTATCGAATTCTGCCCCCTTGGGGCTGACGATGCGACACTCCGGGGTGTTGGGTTTCGGGCAAGCCCGCGCCATGTTCCTTCAGTGCGTCATCCGTGGCTTCTTCTTTTTTCTGTTCCATGCGGGCGACTTCCCGGAATCTCGTCGTCGGACGATGGAGCCCACATTTTTTGGACAAAATATAGAATTTTTTATTGACATCGCGTCGGGAAGCGTATACAAATAAAATGTGTACTGATGTTTCGATCCACTCGCGTCAGCGATTGAGCGTGGACAGCCACCGGACTTTCGAATTCAAGCCCCCAAGCGACCGGTAAAACTGTGAGCGATTGCGGCATTCTCATTGGTGTTGCCCTGATGCTGGGGATCAGCCGGGTGATCGCTCCTCGGTCGCCCCAGGCCGGTGCGCGACTGCCGCAGTTGTCCCCTTTCGCGGCGGCGTTGCCCGCGTTGCCACTCAAGACCGTGGCTTCGACCATGCCTCGAATTTTCGCGACCCGTTGCGATTCACCGCAGTCAGGTGTCCGATGGAGCTTGGGGAAGGTCCAGCGACGTTCTTCAACCATTCGGCGTATTGCGGCCTCAGTGTCTCCCACAAGCATGGCCCCAGCGCCGAATGCGACTGTCGGCGGTGCCCCATCCAACACGTGGCCTTCGTCTGGCATGCGCCCCTCATCAGACACGCGCCCCTCATCAGACACGCACCCCTCATCAGACACGCGTCCCTCATCAGACACGCGCCCCTCATCACGCATGCGTCCCTCATCAGACACGCACCCCTCATCAGACACGCGTCCCTCATCAGACACGCGCCCCTCATCAGGCATGCGTCCCTCATCAGACACGCGTCCCTCATCAGACACGCGCCCCTCATCAGACACGCGCCCCTCATCAGGCACGCGCCCCTCATCAGGCACGCGCCCCTCATCAGGCACGCGCCCCTCATCAGACACGCGTCCCTCATCAGACACGCGTCCCTCATCAGACACGCGTCCCTCATCAGACACGCGTCCCTCATCAGACACGCGCCCCTCATCAGACACGCGTCCCTCATCAGACACGCGCCCCTCATCAGACACGCGCCCCTCATCAGACACGCGCCCCTCATCACGCATGCGCCCCTCATAAAACATGCGCCGCCTATTGGCGGATTTGGCTGGGCCTTGGTAGTGGTCGAGGCAGTCTGGTAACCTACATGCAGATGCCTTTATGCGTACTTCGGAACTGCCATGCTGAACCACTGGAACCCCCAACCGCTCACCTCCCGCCGCCAGATGCTGTGGCAGACGGCCGCTGGTTTTGGGTCCGTGGCTCTGGCGGGGCTGATGGCGGAGACGGCGGCTGGCGGGTCGTCCAGCACCGCTGGCGGTCCGCTCGCCGTGAAGCCACCGCATTTTCCCGCAAAGGCCAAGCGGGTGATTTTCCTGTTCATGCATGGCGGACCGTCGCAGGTCGACACGTTTGACTACAAGCCGCTGTTGGAGCGCGATCACGGCAAGCCCCTGCCGTTTAACAAGCCACGGGTGTTTTCGGCCGCCACGGGAAACCTGCTGAAATCGCCGTTCAAGTTCCGGCAGTACGGACAAAGCGGAGCGTGGGTCAGCGACCTGTTTCCGCATGTGGCCCGGCACGTGGATGACTTGTGTATCTTGAACGGGATGAACGGTTCGAACTCGCGTCACGGTGGAGCCCTGCTGGAGCTTCACACTGGCAGCGACACCTTCGTCCGCCCGAGCATGGGCTCGTGGATCACGTATGGGCTTGGCACCGAGAATCAGGATCTGCCCGGATTCATCACCGTCTGTCCCACGCTGACGCATGGAGGAGTCAACGCCTACAACTCGGCATTTCTACCCGCGATTTACGCCGGCACTCCGCTCGGCAATGCCAGCGTTCCCTCGGACAAGGCGAACATCCCGTTCATCGCCAATGCTGACAACACGCCGCGCGAGATCCAGCGGATGGAACTCGACCTGGTGCAGGCCCTGAATCAAGAGCAGTTTGCCGCGACCGGACCAGACGCGGGGTTGGAAGGCCGGATCAACTCCTTTGAACTGGCGTTTCGCATGCAGGCCGCCGCGCCGGACCTGCAGGATATTTCGATGGAAAGCGAAGCCACGCAGAAGCTGTACGGCCTCGACAACCCCATGACGAAGAATTTCGGCAGACAATGCCTGATGGCGCGGCGGTTCGCCGAGCGGGGTGTCCGGTTCGTGCAGGTCACGCACAGTTATAAATGGGACCAGCACGGCAACCTGGCGGCGGACCACTCAAGAAATGCCCAAGAGGTTGACCAGCCGATCGCCGCATTGCTCACCGATTTGAAGGCGCGGGGGTTGCTGGAGGACACGCTTGTTCTGTGGGGAGGTGAATTCGGCCGCACGCCGGTTTCGCAGGGTGACGACGGCCGCGACCACAACCCACAGGGCTATACCATGTGGCTCGCTGGCGGGGGCATCAAGCCGGGCATTCGCCACGGGGCCACCGACGATTACGGGTATTTTGCCGTGGAGAACAAGGTTCACATTCACGACCTGCACGCCACGATGCTGCACCTGTTGGGCCTCGACCATCTGCGGCTCACCCACCGTTATGCCGGCCGCGATTTCCGGCTGACCGACGTGCATGGTGAAATTGTGCATGAGATTTTGGCGTGAAGTGCGCGGATGTGCCGGCTCGGTGGATTTGGCCGTGGATGCCGGCGGTGATGACCGATCCGAAGAACCGGAACTGGCAGGATGAGCCACAGAGTTCTGGGGATTTTCTTGACACCCCCCCTGTCACGGGTAGAATTTTCGGGTAGACTCTACGCAGGAGTGTCATCTCCGCTGAAACTCTCGACCCGAATTTTCGCCTGATTTCTAAAGCCGGCTCCCCGCAGTTTGACCAGACTGCGGACCAACACCATCAATCGTTTCGGATCATGCCTCTCGCACCCGCCGTTCCGACCGGCGCGCTGACGGTGCGAAAGGTCCAAATCCACCCGGAGTGACACATGGCCGCGTCCTCGTCGTCCAAGCCGACAGCAGTGCATTTCTCGCTGGTGTTCTTCGTGCTGTTCAGCATCGTGCTGGGGCTGCTGTACTACGTCGCCAATAACGACGCGGCCAAACAGCGGGAGGCCGCCGCGCGGGCCACAGCGGACGCGAGGGCGTCGCAGACGCAGGGTGAGAACGATGCGCGGGCGATTGAAGCCATGAAGGCGATTCTGTTCGGAGCCAACGACAAACCGGCGGACTTCGGCGACCCCGCTGCGGCTGACCCAGGAGCGGGCACGGTGATCGGCAAGATCAACACCGAACACTTCGCCAAGTACGACCCAACCCTGGCCGAACGTTCACACACGGCGCTCCTCGCCAGCATGGAGAAGAAGCTGATCGAGATGAAGCAGCAACTCGACAAGCGTGCCGAAGACCTGGCAGTCCTCCAGGGCAAGTATGACGCTCTCGACAAGCAGTACACCGACCGCAACGTGGAAGAAAAGAACGCCCGCACGAAGTCCGAACAGGACCTGGCGGCCGCCATCGCCTCCAAGGACGAGGAAGTGAAAAAGAAGGACGAGGACATCACCGCGCTGCGGACGGCTATCAACTCGGCCCAGTTGGAACTGGAAGAAGAGAAGCAGAAGAACTCCAAAATCATCACCTCGCTGAACCGTACGATCACCGACCTCAGCACGACTAACGACACGCTCAACGACAAGCTGAACTCGGTCACGCGGCAGAGCTTTGAAGTTCCCGACGGCCGCGTGGACTATGTGGACGTTGGCAGCCGCACTGTGTGGATCAACCTCGGCGAGGCTGACAAGCTCCAGCCCCGGACGACGTTCAGTGTCTACAAGCAGTCGAACAGCGGTGTTGGCCGTGGCAAGGAAGACATCAAGGCTCAGCTCGAAGTGGTGCGGATCAACGGCGCTCATGCCGCCGAATGCCGGATCACGGAAGAAGACATCTACAACCCCATCTCCTCCGGTGATCCGATCTACACGCCGCTGTGGAGCCCTGGCCAGTCGCTGATCTTCTCCTTCGTGGGACCCATCGATCTGGACGGCGACGGCAAGGAAGACCCCGAAGCCCTGCGGGAACTGCTGGCCAACGTGGGTGCCAAGATCGGCAGCTACACCGATGAAAACGGCGAAATCCGTGGGGAGAGGGTGACGGAAGACAACCCCTCGGGGATCTCGACCGTGACAAAGTTTCTGATCCTGGGGACGATGCCCGAATACTCCAGCACCTCGGTCGCCGAAGAGCAGGCCCGCATCAAGCGGATGCTGGACAGCCTCGACATCATGCGGAAGTCCGCCCGGTCCAGTGGTGTCCGCCCGATCTCCGTGGCCGACTTCCTCGCGTACATCGGCTACAAGAACCAGCGGCGGCTGTTCACTCCCGGCAGTGGCTCGCCCTATACGCTGAAGTCGGGTGCCCGCAGCGGCGCTGTCAACGAGACACTGGGCAACCGCTCCTCGACCGGCAACACCAACGATGCCTACGATCCGTCGAAACGCAACCTGAAGCCGAAGACATCCACCAGCACCCTGAACAAATTGTTCCGCGGCAACTGATTGGTTCGGCAACCTACGATTGGTATTGATAAGCCCGGTTGGCAAGCCGCCAACCGGGCTTGTTGTTTTGCAGCCCCATTCAGGTGCTGGTCATTGCGTCATCTCAAATGGTTTGAAATCCGAGATTTGACATGTCCGCCAAAAGTTAATTTCAAATTTCACAGTCTGTGCGACGGCATCAACCTATCGGTGACGCTTCGACCGTGAGTACGTAGCTCTCGACCGGAGGCCTGATATTGCGAAAAGGTATTTTACTGTGAAATTTGAAATCTGAAATCAGAACTGTCCGGCTATAAGTCGAACAATGTCAACTGCTTATGGGGTATGCTTACGGAGTTTAGGTATTTTCCATCAGAAAACAGCGTAATTAGCGGGGTTTTCTCGAAAAGGTTGACGCTCAGAATTTGCATGATTTCAGAAAGGCTGAAATCTAGTTTTAATTCCTGCTTGAC
>JAKFUF010000076.1 GCA_021732845.1 Planctomycetaceae bacterium
GGTTGACACCGCTGACCGCGCAGGGCAAGCGTCCGCTCGTCGCGGTGGCCGTCGAGGTCGAAGAGTGTTTCTTGCAGTGCGCCAAGGCGCTCATCCGATCCAAGCTCTGGGAGTCACACGAACGGCCGAGTTTGCAGAGTCTGCCCTGCGCCGCCGAGATGTTCCGCGATCAGGTGCAGATGCCCGAATTCGACATCCCCAAGTTGCAGGCGCTGCTGGATGAGGCATACAGAAGTAAGCTGTATTGATCCGCGACTGACAACGCCGTCTGTGACGAGAGCCATCGTTACATCTTCAGCGATGCCGCAGACTGCAAGGCCTTTGGCTATACTCTTTCGAGTGACGTCAGAGAGCACCTGCCGACATAGCTACTAGACGTGATGGTGAAGTTGCTTGGGATGGACGCCGATTGAGGGCAGATTCATCAGCCGGCACGCGTTAGCGCGCGTTAGCGTCCGGTTCGTGGCGTTGGCGTCTTCCGATCATCCTCCAACCGGGGGCTAAGGCCCTCCGGCTCATTGGCTGTGCGGCTCGTCAAAAATCGACAGTTATTCTTGCCGCGGTCCACAGCTTCAGGGAGAGTGGCAAGGTACTTCCAGTACTCGGCGGTGCGTACGTCAGTTTGAATGGGATGCCTCGATTGGAAATGACTCGCTGCGGCGATGGGATTCAATTGCCGGGTCGAGCAACTCATCAACGACTGCATCAGCCGGAGCTAGGATTGCCGCGCAATCCTTCTGGCGGTCCGTTAGTTCCAAGATCCTCTCGCTGTTGAAGCCCCGCACCGCGAATTCGCTCTTGTAGTCCCGGCAGATCTCCAGGAATCGGCCAGTCATTCTGTGCCACAAGCTGAACAGGCTGTGAAGCTCTTCGTAGTCAGATTCCTGATAGGTTTCAGGGTGTTTCCGAACGGTCGAGTTCCACTGCAAATCCAAGCTGCAAATGTCGTTGTAGATCTTCAGGCAGTCTCCCGCGATTTCCTGAAGCTCGTAGCAGGCTTGGACGCTATCGTGTTCAATTTTCCATTGCGATTGTTCTGTTTCGACGCTTTCGATGCTTCTTTTGACGGCACTGGCCCGCCTCCTGATCGCAGCCATTGCACAGCCCCCTGACGGAAAAGACGCCTCAATCGTTGACAGACCACTGAACTGGATTTCCTTCCATCCTCTTCAGTGTCATTCAGTGTCATTCGTTCACCACAAAAATCGTAACGCCACAAAGGCATGTCAACGAATGAGAAGCTTGGAGGCGATTGATGACCGGGGATGAATTTCCAATGTTGGCGAGAGATTTCACGTCGAAGAATGGTGCGCTGGCGGGGAGTTGTGGCTTCGAGTTCGACATCAAGCACCGACCAAATATTTGATTGGTTCCGGGGACCGTGCCATCGTGATAATTGGGAGACGCATCCCTCGCGCCCCACTGATCGCTGGCACATAGTAAATCTGCGGTCAAGTCGACGAATTTTCAGCCCGATCCGCGTTTTCTTCAAAATCTCCACAACGAAGGTTTGAGTTGGCCGATTCTGAGGCCCCGCAAATCGGCTGTTTGACACATATGAAAATCGACAGGTTCGACGCTTCCCCCTGTTGATTTGGAAACTTTGAGTCACTTTACGCCAGCCGTTCTCCACGTGGTGACTTGATGATGCACCGCGGACGAACCGGGCTCCCGTAGTGCAAAGGCCTGATGACCACCGAGATCTACTCGGTGGCGTCTAAAGATCCCGGGAGCCAATGCCCGCGAGGCAGCATCATGGACAGTTTTCAGCGCTTCCCATAACTTAATGCCACGGCAGTCAGACAATTCATCAGGAGCAGGCGGATGCGGTTTCAAGGTCGAACGGTGTTGGTGACGGGCGCTTCATTGGGAATTGGCAAGGGTGTGGCTCTGGCGCTGGCCAAAGAAGGGGCCAATGTCGGCATCAACTATCGGTCTCACAAGGAAGATGCGGACGCCACGCTGCAGGAAGTCCGGGCGCTGGGCGGGAACGGCATCATTCTGCAGGCGGACGTGGCGGACCAGGCGGCCGTCGAGGGAATGGTCGCCAAGACCGTGGCCGAGTTTGGCCAGCTCGACGGGTTTGTTTCCAACGCCGCCTACAGCGACCGGCAATTGATGATCGAAGCCGACATGGCCGGCTTCCGCCGCACCATCGACGTCTCCATGTGGGGGGCGTTCTATGGTCTGCGGGCCAGTGCCCAGCAGATGGTCAAGCAAGGCAAAGGTGGCTCGATTGCCATCGTCAGCTCGCCGCATGCCGTCATCGCGATTCCGACATCCATGGCCTACAACATGGCGAAGGCCGCCATCGACCACATGGCCCGCACCGCCGCGATCGAACTGGCCAAAGACCGCGTCCGGGTCAACATCATCCATCCCGGCTGGATCGACACCCCTGGCGAACGCAAGTTCTTCACCGAAGAGCAGCTTGCCGCCGGTGCCGCGGGCATTCCCTGGAAGCGCCTCGGCACCCCGGAAGAAATCGCCAAGGCGATCGTTTACACCCTCAGCGACGACGCCGATTACATGACCGGCAGCACGCTGACCATCGACGGCGGCGTCAGCCTGCCGTGGTGGTCGAAGCGGGCCGAGGGGGCACAGTAGACGGTGCTCTCATGAAGGGAGCGAACGTCTGTTCGCTAGAAGGATTTCAGATTTGACCTGTCCGACAAAAGTCGGGAGCCTGGACAGCGGTTCGTTCGGGCGCTAAAGAGACGGGAATTTTTTCGGAAACGTCAAATTTGAGATTTGACATTGTCTTAATGGGACGTGTTCAGCCACAGGGATCTGTCCGTGTCGACGCCTGAAGCCACTGACAACTGCACGATGGAGCGCCGCCACTTCGCCAGCGACAACTATGCCGGGATCTGTCCCGAAGCGTGGCAGTCGATGGCCGAGGCGAATGTCGGTCATGCGCCGGGATATGGGGACGATCTCTGGACGGCCCGCGCCTCAAACTTGTTGCGGGACCTGTTCGAGACCGACTGTGAAGTGTTCTTCGCCTTCAACGGCACCGCGTCGAATGCCATGGCGCTGGCCGCGCTTTGCCAGTCGTACCACAGCATCATCTGTCACGAGTTGGCACACGTCGAAACCGACGAATGCGGTGCGCCGGAGTTCTTTTCCAACGGAACAAAGCTGCTGCTCGTGCCGGGAGAAGGCGGGAGGATCGATCCTGATTCGGTGGCTGCCGTCGTCCAGAAACGGGTTGACATCCACTATCCGAAGCCACGGGTATTGTCGCTGACGCAGGCGACAGAGCTGGGGTCGGTCTATTCCATTGAGCAGTTGCAGGGACTGCGCGAGGTGGCTGAACGCTTCCATCTGAAGATCCACATGGACGGCGCGCGGTTCGCCAATGCCATGGCGACCCTGAATGTCCCTCCAAAGGAGGTGACATGGAAGGCCGGGGTCGACGTGCTGTGCTTCGGCGGCACCAAGAACGGGATGGCGGTGGGCGAAGCGATCATTTTTTTCAAGAAGGAACTGGCCCAGGAATTTGCCTACCGCTGCAAGCAGGCGGGGCAGCTCGCCTCGAAAATGCGGTTTCTCTCCGCGCCGTGGGTGGGAATGCTGGAGAGCGGAGCGTGGCTCGAGAACGCCCGCCGTGCCAATGCCGGCGCACTGCGACTGGAAGTGGGACTCAAGAAGGTCGCTGGAGTCGAATTCATTTCCAGCCGCCAGGCCAACGCCGTGTTCGTTCGCCTGCCGCCCCCAGTCTGCGACGCCCTGCGGGCCAAGGGCTGGCGGTTCTACACCTTCATCGGTGCCGGCGGTGCCCGCTTCATGTGCTCGTGGGACACCACTTCGGCCGATGTGGACGCCCTCGTTTCTGATATAGACAGTTTGATGACCGTGCGGCGGGTGGAAGCGGTCAGCTGAGGCCATTGATCTGAGCCAATTGATCTGAGATCCCCACCACATGGCGTACGAGAACCTATCCGACTTCGTCAACGAGTTGCACGACTCTGGCGAACTCGTGCGGATCGTCGAGGAAGTCGACCCGGTGCTGGAGATCACCGAGATCACAGACCGTGTCTGCAGGTCGCCCAATGGTGGCCCGGCGCTGTACTTTGAGCGGGTGCGCGGCAGCGCCATGCCGGTTGTCACCAATTTGCTGGGCAGTGAGAAGCGGATCTGCCGAGCGCTGGGAGTGGATGAATTCGAACAGGCGGCGGAACGCCTGGAAGCGAGCCTCAACCCCCGCGTCGCCGCCACGTGGCTCGACAAGCTCAAGCAGCTTCCGCAATCCCTGCCGGCGGCAACTCCCGCAAAGATTGTCCGCTCGGGTGCCTGCCAGCAAGTGGTGAAGCTGGGCCGCGATGTTGATCTGCTGGAACTGCCGGCACCTCACTGCTGGCCGCTCGACACCCACCGCACCATCGCGGCCGGGCAGGTGTTCACCAAGTTTCCCGGCACCGATGACCGCAGCCTGGAGTCGATTGGGCTGCAGGTGCTGGACAAGAACCTCTGCACGCTGCACTGGAACGTGCAGCAGGCAGGTTGTCAGAATTTCTTGGAATACCGCAAACTCGGCCTGCAGATGCCGGTGGCGATCTCTCTCGGCGGCGATCCGCTGCACCCGCTCATCGCCGCGTCACCGCTGCCACCCAGTATGGACGCCTTCTTGCTGGGCAGCCTGCTGCGTGCCAAGCCGCTGGAACTGGTGAAGTGCCGGGCGGTCGAGATGGAAGTTCCCGCCAATGCCGAGATCATCATTGAAGGCTACATTGATCCCAACCAGCCGTGGGAAGTGACGGGACCATTTGGTGTGCGCACCGGGCATTACCATCTTTCCGGGCAGTTCCCCCGGCTGCATGTGACCGCCATCACGCACCGCTCCAATCCCGTCTTTCCGGCGATGATTCCCGGCCGGCCGCCGACCGAAGAGTCGTGGCTCAACAAGGCCATCGAGCGCGTCTTTCTGCCGCTCGCAAAAGCGGTCGTGCCGGAACTGGTGGACTGGAGCTTTCCGCAGTCCGCCGGTTCACGAAATCTCTGCTTCGCCAGCATCCGCAAAACCTACCCCCAGCAGGCGCGTAAGGTCCTGCACGCGTTGTGGAGCATGCCACAGACACTATTCACGAAAATGATCGTGATCGTCGACGAAGATGTCAGTGTCCAGAACGAGGGGAGTGTCTGGTTTCACGTCGGAGCCAACTGCCATCCTGGACGGGACACCGTGTTGAGCGAGGGGCCCGCCGACAGCCTCGATCATGCATCCCCCGTGCCTGGCATCGGCCACAAGCTGGGTCTCGACGCGACGCGAAAGTTTCAGGAAGAGGGCCACCCCCGTGCCTGGCCACCGGAACTGTCAATGTCGCAGGAGGTGCGAGATTATGTCTCGGCCCGCTGGACCCAATACGGGCTGGGTCCTGCTCCGAAGTGATCGCGGGACCGGCGTGACCGGTGTGGAATTTCAAATTTCAGAATTCAAATTTCACAGTAAAATGGCTTTTTGCCACACTCCCGCTGATGAGCAGGCAGGATGGGCCTTGTGAGTGGCGCGTACTGACTGCCTGGGTATGGCAGCGCGGGGCGTGGCTCAATCGACCAAATCCATGACAACGGCTTCACCGCAGCGGGGACAATTGTCGGCCTTGCCCAGTTCTCTGGCGCGGGTCATCTTTGCTCGAAAGCCGCATGCGGGGCAAAGGCCGATCCACAGTGCCGACGGATCGGTTGGCGGTGGCTCCGGGCAAGACGATGCGGCACTCTGAGACGGTCGTGATTCCGCGAGAAGCTTCAGCAGGATTATCAATCCGCAGAGGATCAGCAAAGGAACCATACAGACAAACGGCAGTTGAATGCCCCGATGTCTCATGATGATCTTGATGTTGAATGATGGTTCAAAGATCGTACGCTCCCACACCGTCCTGTTTCCAGATGCCCATTGACTCTACGAATCCGACACAGGATTTGATTGCCTGCACCGCGCCGCACGGCATTGTTCTCCACGGCACGCTGCATTCGAGTTTTGGAAAACCATCGCCGTACGGGAATTGCGATTTCGCATTCCAAACTGCCAAAGTTACACTGTGTTTGATTGCATGATTCCGGGACACCTGTCGTGGATCCGCTCGCTGACGCTCACTTTCGATCCACTGGCGGTGTCCCGGAATCATGGGATGCTGCCATTGGCGGCTGACCCGATTGATGTTTGCAGCATCGTCTCTTAAACGACAAGCGGCGGGGCACATGGAGAGGCAGGACGAAACAATTGCGGTCGACTGGCGCTGGCGCTGTTGTCAGTGCGAGGTGCCGGTGCGTCCCGATTCGGCGATGGGCCTGTCTCCTCTTTGCGAAAGCTGCGGCGTCCCGCTCGTCCGTACGGAATTGTCTCCGTCCACACCCATTCCCGGCTGCGTTTCCAATCGTGAAGTGACCCTCATTCTGGAAGATGGAACGCTGCCACCGCGGCTGGCCACGGAGTTCGACATGAGTGTTTCGGGGCCCGACCCGCTCATCGGCACGAATCTGGGTGTTTACCGGATCGACTCCCTGCTGGGAAAGGGGGGGATGGGGAAGGTCTACCTGGCGCATCATCGCGACCTCCACCGCCCGTGCGCCCTCAAGGTGTTGCTGCCCGAATTGATGCGCCAGGACCGCGAATACATCGACCGCTTTCTCAATGAGGGGCGGGCAGCCGCGGCACTGGTGCATCCGAACATCGTCACCGTGCACGCCATCGGCGAGGAGCAGGGCTACAATTTCCTCGAGATGGAGTTCATCGCCGGGCAGTCGCTGCGGCAGCTCGTGAAGGACGAAACGCGGCTTCAGCCCCTGCGGGCAACAGCCTTGGCAGCGCGGGTTGCCGAGGGCCTGGGAGCCGCGCACCGTGAGCGGATCATCCATCACGATCTGAAGCCGGACAATGTCCTGCTGACGCTGCAGGGGGTGCCAAAGCTCGCCGATTTCGGCCTGGCCAAGCGCCTGGTGAACGGCCCCACGTTTTCGGGGCGGTTGTGCGGGACCCCGAACTACATGTCGCCAGAAATGTTTGACGGCACTCCGGCCACCACGCAGTCCGACGTGTATGCACTGGGCGTCACGTACTACCTGCTGTTGACTGGCAAGTTTCCCCACGAGGCAAAATCGCTCACGGAGCTGGCCCAGGCGGTCACAACTCGTCCGCCGATTGATGTGCGGTCATTTGTTCCAGAAGTGCCGCTGGAGATGGCTGAATGCCTGGCGCTGCTGATGCACAAGTCGCCGGCGAACCGACCGCCCAACGCCATTGCCGCCGCGCAGTTGCTTCATGCCGTGCTGGGCGAGGTGCGCGATCTGGAGGGGTTGCTGCGCGAGGCTTTCGCCGACGATCCCGGTGTCCAGTGGACCGGTGACGGCACTTGTTTCCGGCTGGATGTGCGGATCGATGAGGAACGCCGGCAGGTGGTGTACGTCGAGCCGAGCCACCATGCCGCGGCGGAACGACTGCTGCTGATTACCAGCACCTGCTGCCCGGCCGTCCCCGCCTACTATGAGACGGCGCTGCGCATCAACTCTGAGATGAACCACGGCAGCATCGCCGTCCGCGATGTTGACGGCAGCAGCAAGTTTGTCGTCATCGACACGTACCCACGCGCGACGGTCGACGCTGAAGAAGTCCGCCGCAGCACGCACTCCGTAGCCACGCGGGCCGACGCCATTGAGAAGCTGCTCACAGGCGCGGACCGCTACTGAAGCCCGTCGTGTTTAGGACCGGTTCAACGCGTCCTGCAGCGGAAATTCGCCGGTGGATGCGAGTGCCGGACTGGTGATTACCGGACTGGTGATTACCGGACTCGGCGGGCATTCCTGCCTCCAGATCTTGGGCTCCTCAGCCGTCGAAAGGCCGAGGAAGGAGTATCCCCCGCAGTGGCCAGTCACGGCGCGATAGATCAGGCCCGCGGCAATGAGTAGGGACAGCGGTCGGGGAACCACGCGGGTCTCCAAACCATGCGCGAGGCAGATGCCTCCCAGAATCCCTGAAATCACTCGTTCTTCCGTGCCAACATTACGGCAGGTGGAATTTGCTGCTGATGAACCGTGCATGGAACACTCCGGTTAAGAATTCACGAAACCTTCAGCGTCTTGATATGCACAACGCATGCCAGACAAGGATGAGACTTAAGTCCAGGCCCATCATGGTTGAAGGCCGCAGTCGAGCCGCGCGGCGGCCACGGAAGTGATTGGTGACGCGTCACGATGAAGCTCGAGAGCGCAGTTTTCGCCGAGTTGGAAGGCGGCGCACGTCTGGCGGATTGGCGTCCGTCCGAAACTTGAGGTTCCGATGAGCGCGATGCCGCCCAACAGACTCGCGCCTGTTGTTTCAAAACCGGGAGAGTTTGATGCGGGTGTGCCGCCAGACTCACGTCCACGGCTGTCACGCCAAACCGACACTCGCCGCCGCTGGTACGAATCGGCCAGATTGGCATGCGTCGTGCATGTTGAAGTCTCTGTGGGACAACAATGGGGCAGCACCATTGATCACGGAGACGCATCATGCCACGCGGCGATAAATCGAATTACACAGACAACCAGAAGCGGATGGCGGAGCACATTGAACAGGGCTACAAGAAGCGCGGAGTCTCGGAGGACGAAGCGGAGAGCCGCGCATGGGCGACGGTCAATGCCATCGACCATGGGGGCAAGAAATCCGGGTCGGGTGTCGGCAAGAAGCGGAACCTGGCCCCGGCAAAGAAGGGTGGCCGACTCGGCGGGGCCGCTTCTGCCGCCCGCTCGGCCGCCGACAAGTCTCGATCGGCGAAGAAGGCCGCCGCGACCCGCAAGGCGCGGGCGAAGAACTCCTGAGCGACCCAGGGTGTTGGCAAGCGATTCTTCCCACGTCACTCCTTTTTTCCTGGTGGAACCATGAAGCCCTACCTGCTGATGGTTGATGCTGACCCAGTCGTTCGTGCGATCTACAGGATGTACTTCGATCAATGTGGCTTCGAGGTCACCACGGTGGGAACGGCATTGGAATGCCTGCAGATGCTGGACGACACAATGCCGGATCTGCTGGTGCTGGATTCCATCCTGCCAGGGGGAGCAGCGGAGTGCGTTCTCGCCTCCATTGAAGACGAGAGCATCTCCATTTCTGTGATCCTCACCGGATCACGCTCGCCAGACTATCGACACAAATTCGGGCACGTGGCGTTCTCGCTGGAGAAGCCGTTTGCCATGACTCAACTTCACCTGTACGTCCGCGAAGCGCTGGAACACGTCGAGCCCATTCTCGATGAACGCCTTGAGGCGCTGACCGCCTGAGCGTGCAAGGAACAATCTGGAGGAAACAGATCATGGCCGAATCGAACTGGGGACTTTGCCGGGACTGCAAGTGGTGGCAGCTTGAGCCACGGGCCAACATTTCCAACACCACCGTGGGTCTGTGCATCGAGGAGCAACTGCAGCCCTACCAACTGCGGGTGTCTGGTGCCAGCGGGTGCAACGTATTCGTGCCCGGCAAGCCAGCCCATGCCACAGGTTCCGCGGCAGCCCCGCCGAGGGCAGTGGCCACACGCTGAAACAGCAATCCGTTTTCCTGGCCGCGTGCGCGGCACTGACCGTTCATCAGGAGCAAGATCATGGTTACGCAAGGAAGAGCAGACAGCATGCCACTGGAGAATTCCGAGGATGAAGTGCTTCAAGGCAAGGGGCGTGATCGGTCGCAGGATCGTTCAGTTGAGAAACGGATCGAAACCCAGCCGGTGGCGGCCTCTTGGGGAATCATTGCGATTGCCGCGATTGTTCCCATCGGCCTGGGTGGAGCAGCGACTGCCACAACCTACCTGACGAACAATGAAAACATTTCCATGACGGCCTGGATCGCCGTCGCCGTTGTCGGAACGGCCACAATGATATCCGCCTCCATCGCCTCGATGCACCGTCAGAAGTTCGTCGATCGAGACATTCAAGGAGAGCGGTCCGTCTACCGCCGACCCGGCAAAACACGGCCTTCTGACTCAGGCCTTCATTCATAGGAACTCGACATGCGCCTTTCCCGACGTTGGCTCTCCCCGCTGATTCTGGCTTTGCCTCCCTTCATGTTCGCCCTCGCCATCGCCCAGGAGGCGAAGGTGGAGGAGAAGCAGCCCATCACAAAGTCGGCGAAGGATTCGAAGCCGCGGCAACCGGCGGCCAAGGATGTTGTCGAAGAGGCCCAGACGGCGAAGGCCGTCGAAGCCGAGCGTGTCGAGCAGAAGCTCACCGAGCATGACAAGTCCGGCAGATTCGCCGCGAAAAAGGCATTGCCCTCATCGCCGGTGTTCGGCAAGCAGGCCAAAAAGGGGATGATTTCTGGGTTCGAGTTCGCCCGCGACCCGCTCAATGCGGACAAGCCCTATCAGACATTCCAGGAAGGCATGGAAAAGGAGTCCGCGGCCCGTCCCAAGGTCATGGAGGCTCAGAAGGCTTTGCTGGAAAGCCGCTACAACCTGAAGCCCAAACTCGATCCCACGGCCACGATGTCACGTGGCAAGCCACTGTGCGTCGGCCCCACCGCGATTCTGCCCGAGGGAGTGACATGGGATGCGCTCGCCAAGATGACGCCCAAGGAAATTCGGGAGGCCGGCCGCTTTCCCTACCCGTCTTTGCCGCACCCGTTGCAGGTGAATGGCGGACAGGTTTTTCCCCCGCTGCAGCTCGCCATGTTTCCCCGGTTGAAACGCTTCGATGTGGAGTTTGACCTGCCAGAAGCGTTCATTCCCGAGTTCCCTCCGGCGATCTTCCTGCAGAATCGTCCTGAACTCGGCGACGTTTCACGCGGCGAAATCGTGTCGATCAACAATTTTCACCGCCTGTTCAAGGACTTGGTGACGCCAGTTCAGCTCGATGGGTTGCGGATGCTGGTGACGCCCCTGCCGCAGGAGGAGTTCAACGCGACGGATGACCGCAAGTCGCCCGATCCCAGCCTCGGGGTCGCCTGTCTCGACTGCCACGTGAATGGCCACACAACGGCCCAATTCCATCTCAGCCCGGATATCCGCCCACAGGAGCGGCGATTCCGCCTGGATACAACAAGTCTGCGGGGAATGTTCAACCAGCAGATTCACGGCTCGAAGCGAAGCCTGCGTTCGGTCGAGGATTTCACGGAATTCGAACAGAGGACCGCCTACTTCAACGGTGACCCGATCCATGCCATGAAGAAGGGGTTTACTGAACTGCCACGGGAAATCATTCCGCACATGGCGCAGATGCAGAACCTGTTTGATTTCCCTCCAGCGCCAAAGATGACAGTTCTCGGACGCCTCAACCCAAAACTCTCTTCCGAGAGCGAGCTTCGGGGCGAGACGCTGTTTTTAGGGAAGGCACAGTGCAGCGTTTGCCATCCGGCACCGTTCTACCTCGACCACCAGATGCACGACTTGCATCTGGAACGGTTCATGAATGACGAACCGGGGGACGGACCGATCAAGAGCTTCACGCTGCGGGGTATCAAGGACAGTCCGCCGTATCTGAAGGATGGTCGCTGTCTGACCCTTGATGACACCGTAGAATTCTTCAATCTGGTCTTGGAACTGCAGCTTACCGCCGAGGAGAAGCAGGATCTGGTCGCATTCATGCGATGCCTGTAAGGGTCAAGCGACGGCTGTTAGTTACGAAACCAGGAGAGTTGCTTCAGCCCTTCAGTCATGCAAATGATTGAAGGGCTGTTGCATTGGGTGGGCAGGTTTTGGTTGGCAAGCGGCGATCACTGAAAACCGTGTTTCCATCCCATGACCGGAGCCGGCTGCAACTCCCCCGTGACATTGCGAAACAGCAGCTCACCCCCGGCGGTGATCTCGCCCAGGTGGGTGAGACGCGTGCTGAAGGGTGGACTCGCCAGGAGCCGCGCGCCTTCGGCTGGACTGACGGTAAACAACAGTTCGAAATCCTCCCCATCGCTCAGCGCGTGTTCGAGCGGCGAACGCTTGTCGGTCCCTTTCGAGACGTCCGGCGAGATTGGCACGGCGTCGAGATCGAGAACAGCACCAACGTGGCTCTCCTCCAAAATGTGCCGCAGGTCCGCCACCAACCCATCGCTGACATCCAGCATGGCATTGAGTGCCACACACTTGTTCAAAGTTTCCGCTTCGTTTAGGCGTGGCACAAAATCCAGATGACGACCGTGGATGCTCCCGCCGAACGCGCCGGTGGCCATGATCCAGTCTCCGACCTTCGCACCGCTTCGCAGCACAGGCCCGCGCCCCGTGGGCTCACCGTGGACCATAATGCTGATCACTAGCGGACCATCCCAGGTGTTGGTGTCGCCGCCAGGGAGGGCGACATCAAACTGCGCCGCCAGCGTCTGAATTCCCTGCTGAATCTCCTGGGCAAGCTGCATCCCCCCCCGCCGGGGCAGAGCCACGCTGACAAACGCCGCCACGGGCCGACCGGCCATGGCGGCGATGTCGCTCAGATTGACCGCCAGTGCCTTATGACCGATGCGCCGACCGGAAGCGTCGGGGAGGAGGAAATCCACCCCCTCCATCAGCATGTCGACGGTCACGAGCGTCTGCACCGGTTTGAATGGCGCGGCCATCACCGCGGCGTCGTCACCAATACCGACATCCACCCGTGGATGAGGTGTAACCCGACCACGGATCCAGTCAATCAATTCAAATTCGTGGGACATCGGCAGGCAATTCTGGAAACAGCGTTGGAAAGGCTTCTGCCGGACAGCATAATGCATTTCCGGGGCCGCGCGGTACCACTCCATGGCGGGCCTGAACTTCGCTTACAACACCTCGCAAACAGAACCAAGGACATCAATGCGGACACTCGTCGGGTGGGATGTCGCCGAAGAGGCGGAACTGATCCAACTGTACCTCAACGCCGGCGAGAACACGGCGGTGATCGCGATGAACGCCGAGGAGATCGTGCATCACGCCGAGACCGACGGAAAATTCGACGCGATCCTGATGTGCATCAGTCATCCCGACTCGGACACGGCCTACCAGGTGTTTTGCCAGTTGCGGGAACTGCTGCCGGGCTGCCCCATCGTCGGGGCCTGCCACATGCAGGAAATCTTCAAGGTCGCGAAGTTCTTGACGAAGGGGCTGCGCGCCTACGTGCCGCGGGACACGGCCGGCGACTATGTGTTCCTGCTGGAGGCGACGATCGAGAGCATCGTCGAGGCGGTGCGGGCGGAACGCGAGCAAAAGATTGCTGAAAAACTGCGGGAAGAGATCGACTCCGTCCGCAAGCTGCAAATGTCCATCCTGCCGCAGGACCTCAAGACTCCAGACGGCTATGAGATCTGTGCGAGCTACGAGCCGTCGCAGATCCGCGTGCTTGGCGGCATGCCGGTCGTGCTGGCGGGTGGCGATTATTATGACGTGTTTTCGCTGGATGAGCACCGCACGGTGCTGCTGGTGGGTGATGCGGCCGGCCACGGCATGAAGGCCTGCATGTCGATCATGACGATGCACACGCTCGTGCGGATGATCCGCAACAACCAGTACCTCGACACCGCGGCGTTCGTGTCCGAGGTGAACCAGCGGCTGTGCGACCAGAGCATCGTCTCCGGCGAAGGTGGCTTCATCACGCTGCTGTACGGCATTCTGCGGACGGACACCAACGAGTTCGAATGGACGAGCGCGGGGCACCCCATTCCGCTGAGCCACTGCTTGACGACAAACACGGTGAAGCCGCTGGAAGAGGACGATCCCGGAGGGATGCCGCTGGGGATCATGGCGGAGGCCGAGTACAACTCGCACAAGTTCATTGTTCCGCCGAACAGCCGCCTGGCACTGTTCACCGACGGGCTGGTCGAAGCGTTCCCGGACGATCGGGCAAAGCACACGGAATTTGGCGTCGAGGGGATCAGCCAGACGCTGCGCAACGCGCACGAAGCCCCGCTGCATGACGCGATGCAGGCCCTGTTCGACGACTCCAAGGACTTCACCCGCGGTCAGGGTCGGCACGATGACACGTCCATCGTGCTGCTGCATCGACGGTAAGCCACAGTGGATGTGCCATGGTCGGCGAGCTACGGCGCGAGCCGCAGGTCACGACGCTGGCGGCAGCCGCTTCGTGATGGTGATGGCATTGCCCTGCTCGTTGAAGCGAACGTCGTCCATGAAGGTGCGGATCAGCAGCAGGCCGCGGCCGCACGGGCGGTCGATGTTGCGCGGATCGGTCGGGTCGGGCAGTATCCCCGGGTCGAACCCGCGGCCTTCATCCCGAATCTCGAACATCAGTTCGGTCGATGACAGGGTGGAATGCACGAAGATCCGGCGGTCGCGGTAGGGAGACTGTTGCAGCCGCTCGCGGGCCAGGTCGTAAAACGCTGTGAAATTCTCCTCCCGCAGCTCGGAACTCACCTCGAGATTGCCGTGATAGTAGGCGTTGACAAGTGCCTCTTCGAGCGCCACGCCCACTCGGACACGGTCGGCATCGTGGCCGAATTTGAGCGACCGCAGCCCCTGCTGAACGTAGCTCACCAGGGCCGAGACCAGCCGCAGGTCGTTCTGAAGCTCAAAATTCTGCTCGCACAGTTTCATGCAGTTCAAGAGGCGGCCGTACCCGTGCTGTGCACGCGACGAGTTCAAGACCCGTGTCACGGTTTCGAGCAGGGTGTGGGAGAGCCGCCGCTTGGGCACATAGCTCGCGGCCCCGGCCTGCAGTGCCGTGGCTGCGATGTCTTCGCTGCCCTGTCCGGTGATCAGCAGCACGGGAATGCTGGGAAAGCGCTCGCGGACGGCCTTGACCAGTTCGAGTCCGTTCATGTTCGGCATCAGCAGGTCGGTCAGGACCAGGTCGACCGGCTGTCGTTCGAGCATCTGCAACGCTGCCGCACCGTCAGTTGTTCCCGTGACGCTGCACAACGGATCACGGGCGAGAAGACCGGTCATCAATGTTCGATCCAGGTCGACATCATCCACGACAAGCACCGAGTACGGGATGCGGGCCGGCGAACCTTGCTGTTCAGACATGGACATCTCCCGGCAGGGCCGGCGATTCAGCGGGCGCACTGGGTTTTGCAGGGAATAATGCGTCCAAATTTCCGTCCAATTCTCGTTCAAGCGTCAACCGCAAGGCTTCAATCCCCTGACGAATCATTCCGGCGTCGTGCCGCGCTGCGGCAATGGCCGCGGCCGGCATGATGGGCGTTCCCGACGCTGACAGTTTTCCGTGAGCTTCAAGACGGGCAATGGGGGCTTCCAAAGATTTTGCACCAAAGGTCCGCACCGCGCTTCTGACCGAATGCGCGGCACGATGCGTTCCTGCCGGATCGCCGGCCTCAATCGCCTGTTCCAATTGGACGAGCAGCCGCGGCCCCTCGTTGATGAACACCCGCATGACATCCCCCAGCAGTTGTCGATCACCACCCACGGCTTCGATGGCCGTCTCCGGACTCCATCCCCGCGCAGCGAGCTTGCCAGCCGATTCCGCCGCTGGTGCGCCGCCGCCCGCCGGTGATTCGAACCCCTTTGCCCCCCCCACCGTTTCGTCTTTCGGCAAATTATTCCCAGAATTGAGTTTGCGGGCAATGATGTTTGACACGGTCGCCCATAAATCTGCCGCTTTGTACGGCTTGGGAAGAAACTCGTCCATCCCGGCCGTCAGGCATTTCTCCCGGTCGCCGGGCAGGGCCTGGGCCGTCAGTGCGATGATCGGAGTTCGGACGCGGTTCGCGGCAAGCTCTTCGGCGCGAATCAGTCCCGTGGCTTCCATGCCATCCATGCCTGGCAACTGCACATCCATCAGGACCAGGTCAAATGCCTGCGCGCGGACGGCATGCAGGGCGTCCTCGCCGTTGTCGCACAGCCGGATGGTCAGGCCCCAGGATTTCAGCAGAGCCATGGCCAGTTGCTGATTGAACGGGCTGTCTTCCACCAGAAGGACATGCCCATGCAGCTTGGTGAGCACGGGCACGGGGGCTGTCGGCCGCTGGGTTCCTGTGTCGGCGGAGGCGACTGGCATGAGAACGGTGAAGGTGAAAGTGCTTCCTGCTCCGAGTTGGCTTTCCAGGGCAAATGAGCCACCCAACAACCGCACGATCTGATTGCTGATGGCCAGTCCCAGGCCGGTCCCGCCGTAACGGCGGGTCATGCTGGAATCGACCTGTTCAAAGGCCTCGAACACCCGTTGCTGCTTGTCCGGAGGGATGCCAATACCCGTATCTGTGACGGCAACCCGCAGTTGACAAAGCCGTGGCTGGCCGGCTTCTCCAGATTTGGTTGTGCTGCTCACCCGGATGGAGACCGATCCTGCCGAAGTGAACTTGATCGCATTGGCGAGCAGGTTGACCAAAACCTGACGCAATCGGTCCGGATCGCCTACAACTGCCGGCGGGACATCGCGCGCCACCTCCGCTGACAAGTCCAAGCCTTTCTTGTAGGCCTGAACCTGAAAGGCCTTCTTCGTGCTGAGCACGAGTTCCCGGACGGAAAACGTCAACGCCTCCAATTCCAGCTTTCCGGCCTCGATCTTCGAAAAATCGAGGATGTCGTTGATGACTCCCAGCAGCGCGGCCGACGATTGGCGGACGATTTCCAACTGTTCCTGCTGTTCGCGGGTCAGCGAACTTTCCAGCACCAGGTCGGTCATGCCCATGATGGCGTTCATGGGGGTCCGAATCTCGTGGCTCATGTTTGCCAAGAACATGCTCTTGGCCCGGTTGGCCGCGTCGGCGGAATCCCGGGCGGCCTTGAGTTCCAATTCCGCTGACTTTTGACGGGTCAGATCGACCACCAGGCAAATGCAGTCGTCGGCCCCCAACTCAAACAACGCCACACCGATCAGGACCGGAACCCGTGATCCATCCGGGCGAATGAACTCCTTCTCCCACGGAGCGCAGGTGCCAGTCATGGTCAGGGTTTCCATGGCCTGCACATCAAGGGCATGGTATTCCGGCGGAGTCATCCGGTCCCAGCGAACTTTTCCATTGGCCAAATCATCACGTGTGCTGCCCACAAGCTGAAGAAAGGCCTCGTTCGCCTCCTGAACCACCCCCGAAAAGTCGGTAATGAACACCCCGACGATGTTGGAATCGACCAGGCGGCGAATCCGCGCATCGCTCCTTCTGCGGTGGAGATCGGCCAGGCTCCGCGCGGTGACATCCCAATACAAACCCTGGACGCCGATCACCCGGCCTTGGTCATCGTGCAGGGGGGCCTTCAGAATCTGGACGAATTCCGTTTTGCCACCCGGACGGTGATGCTCTTCGATATCATCCATGCAGATGCCCTCGGTCAGCACGCGTTCGTCGTCCCGGTGGTACTTGTCTGCCAGGTGGGGCGGAAACAGTTCCCGATCGCTTTTGCCAATGATGGCTTCGGCGGTGTCTCCCAGAGTCTCGCAGAAATGCTTGTTGACGAAGAGAAAGCGTCCGTCACGGTCTTTCTGAAAGACCCGGATTTGAAGGGTGTTCACCAGCGACTGATACAGCGCTTCCACGTCCCGCAAGGCCATTTCGGCCTTGCGGCGGTCCGTGGCCTCCCGCTCAACCCGGTCGGCAGAACGGCGCAGCTCGCGCGACGCCCGGATGTAATCCAGCACCAGACCGATCAGCGGCAACACGTGCGCCAGGTATTCCTGGTAGTGCGAGATGCAATAGCTGTTGCCAAAGAACTGAGGCAGGCCAACGTACATTGTCCCTTGGGCGGCTGCCTGGGGAAGCATGCTGAGCCACAGGCCGGCGAGCAACCCCGATGGCTGCTGGCGGTAGAGCCAGCGGACCGGACCCACGGCCAGGACGGCATAGCCAGCTAGCCCCAGCAGGATCTGGGTGCGGCCCGTCATCAGCCCTGAACTTGCACCCGTCAGGATGGTGCGCGTGGTCAAGGCCGCAGTGATGAGAAACAGGGCCAGCATGATGCCGGCCACGCGGGCTCCGAATGGCGCGCCGCGCCCGGCGAACAGTCGGGCGAGGACTGCCGTCAAAATCAGGCACAAGCCGCCCAACCGGCAGATGGGCCAGGCGGCCGCCAACCCCTGGTCGGGGGTGGCCAGGCTCCACGGGCCAGATTCATTGTGCGCGGCATCCAGACAACCGGCGAGGAACAGCGCCAGACAAATCAGGACCGGCGTGGCGTTCCGCGTCAGCCGAAATTTGGCGAGCGCCAGCCCGCCAAGGCAAACTCCCGCCGCCAGCGAATTCCAACTCCAGAATTCCAGAAACAAGACAACACTCGGATCCTCTGGATTCTGCCGTTGAGACAGCGAAAAATCGACACCCAGCAGATTCAACAGGAGCGGGAGGCTGCACAACAGCCCCACACCGATCCAACGGGCGGTCCACCCGTGAAGTGGGGCCGCACGGAGCAGGTGGCTAGATCTGGCGGCGGTCGGTTCCATTGCGGAACGCCGGGGAAATGGCAATCAAGAGATGAACAAAGTCAGCTTGTGCAGCTTCAAACGGTTGCCGCGTGAATGGCAATCCGGCGCGATTTTCCATCATGCAGGGTCACACAGACGTGGCTCAACCATGCATTATGCGAAACCTGGCGACGAAGGCCAGATTTTTCCGGGAAATAACTCGATCCGCGAAGGAATGGCAGCGCAAATCCTCCTGTGGCGGCGGTCAGGGAACTTTTTCCATGACTCGCGCGTCGAACCTGTGGAATTCGGCTGGAACTGTCTACAGATCTCCCCGGCTCAACATGGAGTGTGCAATGAAACGTCTGTGCCTGAATACGTTGTGGCTCGTCCTGGTGCTCGTCGCGGGCATCGCTCAAGGCCAGACTGTGATCGTCGACTCCAGCATGCGGCGGATTCCCCAGCCCGGGATTCCCCGTCCCACGCCTGTCGCCTCGGCCTACCGCGTCCGTCTCGTGGATGTGCAGGCGAGCATCAAGGATCAGATTGCCAAAGTCCAAATCTCACAAGTATTTCAGAACATTGGCAGTACGACGCTCGAAGCCGAATTGATCTTTCCGATGCCCGATGACGCGGCCATCAGCGGCCTGACGCTGATGGTCGATGGCAAGGAACTCACCGGCAAGTTGCTGAAAAAAGAAGATGCCCGCAATATTTATGAAGAGATCGTTCGTCGCCGCCGCGACCCCGCGCTGCTGGAATACATGGGCCAGGGTCTGTTTCAGACCAGCGTCTTTCCCATTCCCGCCGGGGCTGAGCGGACGGTGGAGATTCGCTACTCCCAACTGCTGAAGAAAGACAGCGGGCTGATCGACCTGTCCCTGCCGATCGGTACCAACAAGCATTCGCAGCATCCCATCGAAAATTTGACCGCCACGATCCGCGTCGAGGCCGCCGATCAAATCAAGACGATCTACAGCCCCACGCATCAGGTGGCCATCGAGCGGCCGGACAATTCGCACGCAGTCTGCCGGCTGACGCTGGGGGGAATCGTCGCCGCCGATGACTTCCGGCTGTTGTATGGAACCACCAATGGTCTGGTGGGGATGAATGTCCTGAGCTACCGGCCCACGGAAAGTGAAGACGGCTATTTCGTGATGCTGGCCAGCCCGGAAGTGAAGTCCCAGGCGGCCGTCAAAACCGACCGCAGCCTGGTGTTCGTCGTCGACAAGTCGGGCAGCATGGGCGGCAAGAAGATTGAACAGGCCAAGGAAGCCCTGAAATTCCTGATCAACCAACTGCAGCCGGGCGACACATTCAATATTGTCGCGTACGACTCCAACGTCGAAGCGTTTCGCCCGGAAATGCAGCGGGTGGACGCGACCACCACGACCGCCGCGCTGACCTTCGCCGATGGCATTTATGCGGGGGGCAGCACAAATATTGATGGGGCTCTGCAGACGGCGTTGAAGATGCTGGTGGACCCCAAGCGTCCCAGCTACGTGCTGTTCATGACCGACGGACTGCCAACGGTTGGGGAACTGAACGAGCAGAAAATCGCCGGCAATGCGAAGCAGTCGAACGCCGTGAATGCGCGGTTGTTCAGCTTCGGCGTCGGCTTCGACGTCAACAGCCGCCTGTTGGACCGGCTGTCTCACGACCAGCGGGGCACATCGATCTATGTCCGGCCGAACGAAAACATTGAGGCCAATGTTTCCTCGTTGTACGCCAAGATCGCCGCTCCGCTGCTGACCGACCTGGCCATCAACTTCGAATTCGACACGCCGATCTCGGGGACCGCGCCCATCTCCCGCACATATCCGCGGCAGCTCAGCGACCTGTTTCAGGGTGAGCAGCTCGTGTGGGTGGGGCGGTACAAGCAGTCCGGAGTCGTGAAGGTGACGCTCACCGGTACAGTGGCGGGAGAGAAGAAGTCGTTCACATTCCCAGCCACGCTGGCCAACCGCACGATGGATGAGACCAACGGGTTTTGCGAGAAACTGTGGGCCACACGGCGGATTGGCGAAATCATCGATGAGCTGGACCTGCGTGGGCAGAACAAGGAGCTGGTGGACGAACTGGTGCAGTTGTCGATCAAGCATGGGATCATCACGCCCTACACTTCGTTCCTGGCGGACGAAGGGGTGAGCCTGGCAGACAGGGAGAGCAATTCGACCCGTGCGCGTGCGAACGCGGCGCGTGGCTTGGCGCAGACTGACGGCCGTGGCGGATTCGAGCAACGCCGCTTCAAGGGAGACTTGCAGAACGCACCTGCCAGTTCTGCGGGTGGAGTTGCCGCCGCGGATGCGGCGAAGGCACGGAGAAGCGGCGGCTCTGGCGGGACAACCCTGGATGCTTTGGGAAGTCCGGCGGCACCGTTAGCAGCGGCACCTGGCCAGACGGTCGTCACCAAGAACGCCCAGGGCGAGTTGGAAGAGGTCGCGGCCGTCCGCAATGTCGGCCAGAAAACTTTCTTCCGTAAGCAGCAGCGATGGCAGGACTCCACGGTGACGCCAGCCCAAGAAAAGGACGCAGTCCGCGTCAAGCAGTACAGCAAGGAGTACTTCGACCTGGCCGCCAAGCACGGAGGCACACTGGCGAAATATCTGGCGTTCAACGAACCGGTGCTGGTGAATCTGGAAAACAAGACGTACCAGATTGATCCCGCGGATCCGGAAGCGACCGAAACGCCCAATTGAGGTCAGGCTCATCAGCCGAGAACAGTGATCTATCAATCTTCAGAGCGGACGGACCGCTGGTCCGGCCGCTCATTTTTTGATCCCGAAAGCGATTTTTTCGCGCAGCGCTTCGAGCCAACTCTGACGGAACGGCTAGCTGAATGATCGGTTGTCATCCATTGTCATTGGCAACGATTGTTCGAGCGGTTCCTGTTGGTCTCAATTTGCGGGCCAATTTTTACTCTCACTGAGAGTTGGAAAAATTTCGCAGCACTGGACCGCGATTTGCTTCACTCAACATTCACAAGTTGAGTCACTCAGATCAGTCGCTTGTCCCTGATCTGTAACATGTTAAGCCACCTGCTCAGGCTGATGAGCCGGTCGAACATTCTTGACCAGGGAGTCAAATCATGGAACTTCTCGCTGTTGCCGTGCCCCTCGCCGCCATGGAATACTCACTTGCCTATCTGCTGCTGGGCGGAGGATTGACGGGTGCCGTGGTGATCTTCATCGTCGCGAAACTGCTGGGACGCTAATCCGACGCACGGCATGTAGAGATCAGATCCGGGATGTGGCTGACTTCGCTTGGCGAAGGCGCTGCAGCCCGGATCTTCGCATTGGTGAGGCCGTAATTCCCACGGCTGGCCAGTTTTTCAATCCATCACGGAAAAACATCACGCACCGGAGGGCTTGCGCCCTTCCGCTACAGAATTTGTAGCGGCACGGCGCAAGCCGTCCGGTGAGTCTGGGTTCGCCATCTTCAAAAACTGGCCGGCCGTGCCGTAATTCCGCCGGCTTCTTGTGATGGCAACCGCATCGACTACACTGCATGAGCAGTTCTCTCTGGCAGATCGCGGGGTGCGGTGATGGCGGCGGTGGTCACACGGCTGTTTGGCAACGATGTCCTGAGCCGCGTCGAGCGGTTGCGGCTCTCGCCGCTGGAACGGCGCACCAACCGCACGCGGGGCGAACACCTCCACGGCAAAGGTGGCTCAAGCACCGAGTTCACTGACTTCCGGGACTACGTGGCTGGTGACGATGTCCGCTTCGTCGACTGGAACATATTTTCGCGGCTCAACCGTCCCTACCTCAAACTGTACAAGCACGAAGAGGAGATGCAGGTTGTCATTCTCGTCGATGCCTCAAGCTCCATGCGGTTTGATGGAAAACTGGAGCGTGCCAAGCAACTGGCTGCCGCACTGGGGCTGATGGGCTTGATGAAACTGGAACAGGTCAGCGTCTACGGCTGCCGATCCAGCGACATTGGCCCCGCAATTCTGCCGCCCTGTTCCGGGCGGGCGAGCATGCGGCGGCTGTTCCAGTTCGTCGAGGACTTGGAAGCGGGCGGCGAACAAACGATCGAAGAGGCGGTGGATGCTGTTCTCAACCGCCATCGCGGCCGTGGGGTTGCGATTGTCCTGTCAGACTTTCTGACCATGGGCGATCTGAGCCGCCCGTTGAACCGTCTGTTCAGTGCAGGTCTGGAAATTCATGGCGTGCAGATCCTGAGTCCGGCTGAAATTCAGCCGGACCTTTCCGGCGACATGCGGTTCGTCGACTGCGAAAGCGGCGCTACGCTCGATGTGACCTCCGCCGGCGATCTCCTGGGCATCTACCAGGAACATCGGGCGCGGCTGGAAAGCCAACTCGAAACCATGTGCCAGCAACGGAACGGCCGCTTCCTGTCGATCAGCTCCCAAGCTCCCTTGGATTGGGTGCTGTTCGACCTGCTGCGCCGTCGTGGCTGGGTGCGGTAGCCCCTCGGTCACTGGTTTGCGAAGGTCCTATTCGATCTTCACCAAACCTGCGGCGCGGGCGGCAGGCTCTGGGTCTTCAAAGGGAAGGGCCTTCATGAACTCCACGAGGTCTTGCTTCTGTTCCGGAGACAACTGGCTCGTTTTTCCATGTTTGTCGCCGGTGTTTTGATTGATCACATCCATCAATGTCGCCGCCTTGCCGTGGTGCAGATACGGGGCGGTCCGGTAAACACTCAGCAGCGACGGGGTATCGTATTTCGGCCCCATTTTCTCTGAGGGATCATCGTTGCCAGTTCCGACATCGTGCAGCTTATAAGGCTTTTCTGTCGACGAATTTGAAAAGTACGGACCGGAATGGCACTCGGCGCAGCCCACGGAGGCGGCAAAGAAGAGTTCCTTTCCGCGCTTGGCGGCGTCGCTCAGCCCGGACTTGGCGAAGGGGCTGATGGGGGTGTGATGCGAGTTTGAATAGCTGGCGAGGGCATCCAGATCGCTCGACATCCCCTTGAGCGGTTCGCCGAGGGCGTCGGGAATGTTCCGGTTCCGGACCAATCCCCGCCCCTGCATCAACTGGCTGCGAATCGTGTGTTCAAAGTCCTGCGATTCATCCCGGTCGGCCGACCAGTGCAGCGGATGCGTCCAGCCCATTCCATAGAGCGCTGTGGTGTTGCGCAAGCCCTCCGGGTTCTGCCAGGTACGGCCATCGGCGTCGCCATCGGGGTGGCAGCTTGAGCACGAGATCCAGCGGCGGCCAACCATCGGTTCCAGCGCCGTGTAGAACAGTACCTTCCCACGCAACACTTCGGGCTTGAGCGGGTTCTGGCAGACATCGATTGTGGCAGCCTTTTTGAAGCTGGGAACGCTGTAAGCCACGACTTGGAAGTCGAGCGTGTTGTAGACGTAGAGTGATAGCCCGTCTGGCGAAAATTTCGCCGCACGTGGATTGTGACCCAATTGAATGCCCTTGCGGAACGACAGTTCGCGGTAGTCATCGTCGAGGACGGCGCAGACATACATGTCGTCCGTGCCAGCGAATACGGCGCACAGAATCGAGCCGTCCGGCGAAATCGCCGTTTCCCACGGGTTGGCAACCACAAACGTGCCAATGAACGAGTCCATCGGCAGGGGAGCCCGGCGCTTGCCCTCATGCACATTGGTGTCGACTACCGTGACAAACGGCACGACCGAACCCTCGCCACGGTTGACGTTCACCCGCGAGCGGATGTGCGGCACATACGCCTTCGGTCGCGTGGGGTGAGCCACGATCTGCCGGGCAATGTTGTCGCTGGAGGCCCCAACCAGCCGTTCCAGCACTTTACCGCTGCCGCGTTCGACGGTGACGACGGCACCCGTCAGGTACTCCGTCACCAGCAGCCGCTGTTCGTCGGGCACCAGCGCAAGACCGCGGACAAACGGACCGACATCCAGCGTCCGCGTGATCTTCATCCGGTCGACATCGATCTCGGCCACCTGGCCAGGAAACTCCAGCGTGACATAGACCGTCTTGCCATCGCGCGTCGAGACCACGCCATACGGTTCGTCGAACACATCAATGCTGCCGGTGACCTTGCCCTCCGCCGCATCGACGATCACCACCTTGTCGTCGCCATACACTGAAACCGCCAGACGTGCTGTGTCACCGAGAAACGTGACACCCTCCGGCTTGTGTCCCACCGCAGTTTCATGCACGACCTTGTTGGTCTGCGTATCGACGATGCTCACCGTCCCATTGTCGCGGTTCGCGGCAGCGAGCCACCGGCCGTCGGCGGAGATGTCGAGCAGGCTGTTGGAGGAGCCAGCTCGAACCGCAACAGGCGCGAGTGACGCGCACAACAGGAGAACATTCACGAGTGACAGGCGAATGACACGCTTGGGCATCGGCACCTCCGTGGAAACTGTATATCGCGACACTGACAATTCAGCGTCAATGCGCTGTCGCCGTTTCGACAACCTGGCCTTTTGGGCTGGCCTTCATCACCACTGACCAGAAGGGGATCTTCACGATTGAACCGTCGCTGAAGAGAATTCGATGGATGTATCCGCCACGCTCGTCGACATCGATCTCGTCATAAAGCCAGTGTTTTTGAAGCTTGGAAAACGGCCAGTCATTGACTTGAGTTTCGCTCACCTCATCCGCAAGCGAATAGATCAAGAATTGATTGCAGTTCCTGTCTCGGAGAAACATGACGGCCGAGTCCATGTGCGGCACCGTTGGACGGTATGGCGGCACAAGTGTTGGCAACGGCACAGGGTATGGGACATTGGTCTCAAATCCAAGCAATTCAGCGTCGTGCAAACAGACTTTGGACAGCCGTCGAACGTCTGCGTGGAGCTTGGAATCGATTGAATTCAGGTGCTTCGTGTACTTTTTGATTGCCGCTTCCCAGGCACGGTCGGCACGGTCGGCGACTTCGTCGTCGTGGGAATTCGCCTGCAAGAAAAGTTTCGGCGTGAAAAACTGCATGGCTTGCTCAGTGGGAGCGACGACTCGACGTTTCATAAAACGTATGCCCTTCAGGCGGGCGCAGAGTGGGTTGATAGTGCGGGAGCGCAAGGCTTCCGGCACGATCGTGAGGATTATGTTGCTGATAGCCGCCGTTGGCCGAGTGTTCAATCATCCTCGCCAGTTCACGATTTGCTTTCAATTCGCTTCCGGTCACTACAACGTCGCCACCAGCCTTTCGGATCTCGACTGCCTCAATTTCAGAGATCTCTCGTTCACGACGAACTGCACCGTCCGGGCCCAGCGAGGCCTCAAAGATCCGTGGCGGTCCTGCTGCTCTTTTCGCCATGATTTACAACGGCATCAGGTCAATGTTTACAACCAATGTCACAATTAAAACGCCAATTCAAGACGAAACCCGCCCCAATAAGAGGCGGGTTTCGAACACTGTTCCGGCCTACTGGGAAAACTATTCCAGGATCTTCTTGGTTTCGCCGACCAGCATGTCGACGGCCTTCTTGTCCAGCTTGCCAGCGGCGTAACCGTGGCGGACGGCGACCTTGGATTCATTCCACATCAGGACGGTGGTTTCCGCGTCCTTGGACAGTTTGTACTTTTCGGGACCCGCGCCTTCGATGATCGTCAGCGGGGTGTGTTCGATCTTCTGCTCCTTGGCGATCTTCTCGAGGCTGGGCTCAACCTTGTCCGGATCGTCGGTCAGGACGACGATGAACGCCTTCATGCCGGCGTCTTTGTTCTTGCCGACGGTGGCGTCGATCTTCTGGATCAGGCTGGTGACGTTCTCGTCAACCTTCTTCGTGAACACGGCGACCACCGGGGACGCCCCGTAGGCGCAGCGGTAGCAGAGGGTTTCACCCTTGTGCGGGCCGGTGATGTCGCGGACGTTGAACGCCGGGACCTGAGCACCGAGTTCGAGGCCCGAATCCACTTCAGCCGACTTCTCTGCTGCAAACACGGCGCTGGTGATGACCAACGCGCAGAACGCTGCAACTCCGCTGAGCTTTTTCATCGAATTCTCTCCAGATGTGAAACAGGAACCGTTGTACTTTCCGACACAGCCGATCGACCCAGCCGCTACGGACCGCACAAGGCAGATCGCCCTTCCGTGCAACTCCGTGCGGTACATCTTGGCAACCGCCCCCCAAAAGTCAACCATCGACATTCTTAGAACAATCAGAGCATTCAACACAACCGGACGGCGCATCCCCCAGAAAATTCGGAGCAACGCTTAGAATTCACGGGATTTGGAACTCGCAGCGGGAAGCCACCCCCCACGAATGAAGATTGGAAGAAGGGGGGTCGATTGCAAAAAGTGCGACAGTTTCCCTGGGGCTCAACAGCCTCTGCCACCTCGCGGCTACAGTCCGGCTGGGCCGGTCGTTGGGTCAGCACCATGAGTGTCTCGGCTTCCAGCCGTCAATCTGCCAGACGATCGGGTGCCCTCCCGGGACCCCAATCTTCCGATCCGCTGTCCAAGCATCTGGAGTGGCTGGGGCGTCAGCAGGCAGAGGTCAGCCAACACGAAATCCTCGCGATTGCTGTTCAGCATGGTGGGCGGCGGCCCCTCTTGCGGGTCAGCGAAGCGAGTCGGCGGGCGCAGGCTGCGGTCGAAGAATTCATGGCGTCAGGCGGAAAACGAACCAATCCGCCAACGGCTGAACTCGCGATACGGCTCACGGACCATGGGCAGGCTGTGGACATGCTTCGGCGGCATTGTCTTGCCTGGGACGGAATCCGCACCTTCCTCGCCGCGTGGCGGGGACTCAGCCAGCGACTGTTGGACCAGACCGAAATCAAATACGACGAGTTGCAGGAACTCGCCAGCGTGGCTGAACGCTGGGTCGAGGACTGCCATGGCCTGCCTCCGGAGGGGATCTGGGCGGTGGTCCGCGGTCTGTGCCAGGTGCCGGCCAGCGCAGCCGATCGTGAGTTGTGGCAGGAACTCGCCGAAGACGCTGTCCAAGCGGCGTGGCTCATTCAAAAAACACTGCGTCCCGCCTGGGAATGGCACCGCGAGCGGCAGTCGGCCCTGCTGGCAGCACTTTTTCGGGATGTTGGCCGGCTGGCCCTCGCGCCTCATCTGGCCAACGGAGCCCGCCGCGGGCCAGAGCCGTTGGCGACGCTGAAATCAGCCCATCCCCGCGTTTCCGCCGCCATGCTGGGGATTGTTTCCGGCGCCCCCTCGCCTTTCACACAAACCGTGGGATTCCACCACGAACACCTCGACGGATCCGGCCCATTTCGCGTTTCCGCCGAAAGACTATCACCTGCGGCGCGGTTCGTGGCGGTGATTGCCCGAGTGATTGAATTGCATCGAAGCCGGGGATCGAACTCCCGGGTCACCATCGGGGGGCTGCTGCAGACGGAAGCGAACCGCGACTGGTGGGATGCCTCGTCCGTCGCGCTGCTTGGATTCTCCGAAGATGATGGCGAACTGGAAAAGGCACTCGCGTCTTTCGCTGTCCAAGATCAGACGGCAACGTCTTACGAACTGCATGGCGAGCATTCGCAGCCTCCGGAGACCCACCTGGGCCGCGCGCCGCGGCCTGCCAATGCATGGCACGAAACGCTTCCGCCGGCATCGTTCCACCAATGACCTTCACGTTGACCCGCATGCTGGACCGAGAAAGCCTTCGACGATGAGTGACAACGAAGTTGCGGCAATGCCGGCTGCCGGTTCCGGTGACGATTACTGGTTGCTGGCACGCCGACCGCTCAACTGTCTGTGCTTTTTGACACCCTTGCTCGCACTGTACGAGGCGGGTGTGTTGCTGTTGGGCGGAGTCCAATCGGACAGCTACCGCAACGGTGCCGACTTCTGGATGCGCGAAGGGCTGCAATCTGTCGGCTGCCAGCAGGTGTGGCTGCTGCCCGCGACAGTCGTCGGCGGGTTGCTGACATGGCACCTCGTCCGCAAGGACTCCTGGCGGGTCTCCCCCGAGACGTGGCTCGGAATGCTGGCAGAAAGTGTCCTGTTTGCCGTGCTGTTGCTCTTGCTCGGACAACTGCAAAACCTCGCATTTCAGCAATGGTCCGGGCAGTTGCCGCTGGCCATCCATGACCGCGACATTCTGCCGCGTGCCATCAGCTTTCTAGGCGCGGGGATCTATGAGGAGGTTCTGTTCCGCCTGTGTTTGCTCCCCGCCTGCTATGGTGCCTGGCGAATCTTGCTGGTCCCACATTCACCGGCAGTCGTGCTCTCGGTGTTGACCACCAGCCTGCTGTTCTCGGCGGCCCACTACGTGGGGCCGGCGGGTGACCAGTTCTCGGCGTTCAGCTTCACGTTTCGCTCGCTCGCCGGTCTGTTTTTCGCGGGATTATTTGTCCTTCGCGGCTTTGGCGTCGCTGCTGGGTGCCATGCCGCCTATGACCTGCTGGTGGGTGTGTTTCTTTCGTGAACTGCCAGAAAGTTCAAAGTTGCCCTCGACCTGGAGGGCTACTCATCTTTCTTGTCCGTCTTTGTCGCTCTTGTCCGTCTTTGTCGCTGGTGGATTAAAGCGGTTCATCACCGCCTCCAAGCCCTGTGTTGCCCAGATCTCCACGGCTTCAGCGGCCCGGTAGATTGCGGAATCGATCAGCTCTCGGTCGGTTTTGCCAAACCGACCAAGCACGTAGTCCGCTGCGTCCATCGGCGGGGGCGGGCTGCCGATCCCAATCCGCAGCCGGGCGACATCGGTCGACTTGACACTCTGGAGAATATTTTCCAGCCCCTTCTGGCCGCCAGATGTGCCTGAGCCACGGATGCGGAGTTTGCCCGTTGGCAGGTTCAAGTCGTCCAGCAAGACGAGCAAGTCTGTCAGTGGCACTTGGAAAAAGTCCAGTGCCTGGCGCACACTGCGACCGCTGGCGTTCATGAACGTTTGCGGAGCGACCAGCAACACACGCTCATTGCCGATGCCGATGTCACCGGTTTCCGCTTCGAATCGCAGTTTGCTCCGACCTCCGCACAACTTTCCATTCCCTGCGCGCTCATAAAGCAGGTCGAGAACTTCGAAGCCGACGTTGTGACGTGTCCCCTCGTATTTTCTCCCCGGATTGCCCAACCCCACCACAATCTTCATGCCGACTCCCGCGGACTGTGTAAAAAAACCGGCCATTGGGCCGTGGAACGGGCTGAACATGGCCGGTGAAAGCGGCACAAACTCCATCCAAATTTCATCTTAAGCGATCGCGTTGTGAAAGGAAGGCTTGCGGCCTGAGACTCAAGCACAAGCCGCGGCAGGGTCGATACTGCCAATAGGATGCAGCGCGGTTCTTCGATCGCGCGTCGACCACGGGATGGTTCTGTGAATTTGCCCCGCTTCAAATTTGTGATTCGCGACCTGGGTCTGGCACTTGCCGCCGGGTTGACGCTGGCTGGTTGCCTGCACGACCAGCACCAGGTGCTTTCGTCCAACGACTGGTCTCCCTTGAGCGACCGCATGGGCGACACCGCCCGCCGCGACTGGGACCACAAAACTGGGAAGAAGGTGCAGTTGGCCCAGCCGACACGGCCGAATCGGGCCAAGGTTCAGCCGCTGACGCCAACGCCACACCGCTCGACGGTTGGCGTGCAACGGCAGATTGTGGCTGCCGAGCCGATGAAGCCCCGCGATCCAGAGCCGTTGAAGACTGCCACGGCACGAAAGCCAGCCTCGGCGAAGGCTTCAACTCGCACTGGGAGCATCACCAGCAAATCCACCGCTGACCCCTTCCTCAACGTCAACATCGATCCCGAGCCACCGGTCGTCGCGGCCACAACGGACGCGCCGCCACAAGGCGTGAAGGCAATCGCCGCCTCCCAAAAGCCGGCACCGCGAGTTTCCCTCCCATTACCCAAAAGCACCAAGATCGAGAACAACGCGGCTGAAGCGGTCGCCGACGAGCAGGAGGTGCGCGTCTCGGCGAATTCTCCTTCGGCCAGCCTGGTCTCTGCGCGGAAGACCACCACCGTGACTGATTCAGTCACGGACGAACTCGCGCCGACAGCCGAGACCGAACTGGAAGCTCCCACTTCGGCACCTGCGGTTCCTGCCAGCGCACTGGCCAGCGGACCGTCCAATCCGCTGCCCAAAAAAACCCTTCGATCCCTCGCCCATCACAACCGCGCGGCAACGACGCCCGTCGCGCGGGATCCGGTTGAAATCCTGGCAGGTCCAACGACGCCGCAGCCGGCCGCGGACAGTGGGCCAAAACTTATGGCCCGACAGGCCTCCGTTTCGAAGCCCCTGCCTGAGGCTTCCCCTGCGGCCGCCGATCAGCTTCCCGAAATTCGCCCTGCGGGCTCTCCCCTCGACCTGCCGGCCGCCCCGACTGTGAGTGGACCCGTACCCAATGCCCCAGTCGCCAGCGTCCTTGAGCCGGCGAAACGCGAAGTGGTGGCGCGACCGGTGTCAGCCAGGACACCCGCGCCCGCGGCGAACCTGGTGGCTCCGGCCACGCTGCCCGGCCGCATTCGCCCGCAGTTGGCGACAACTGACAATCCGATCTCGTTCAGTTCCATTGAAGACGTGGAAGAGCTGCCGCCATCGCCGGCTGAAGAACCGCTGGGAACGGAG
Source organism: Planctomycetaceae bacterium (assembly GCA_021732845.1). Taxonomy (GTDB): domain Bacteria; phylum Planctomycetota; class Planctomycetia; order Planctomycetales; family Planctomycetaceae; genus JAKFUF01. The sequence goes on from JAKFUF010000076.1 coordinate 30,665, forward strand.
GTTGCAGTCGAAGATTCCCAGCCCGAGCTGGAAAGTTCTCAATTCGCGGCGGCTGTCGGAACTGCCGGCCACGCTGAACCAGTCGTTGAAGAACAACCCTCGAGCGGCACGCCCGGCCCCTTGTTGCCTGCACCCGGAGAATCTGTCAGCGAGACGGCAGACCCCAGCGCGGGGTCAAGTCTTGGACCAGTTCCCGAAGCTCCCACGCCAGTCAGCACGGTCAAAGTGCTTGAAGGTCCAAGCCCGGCAGAGCCGTTCATGATTGCCGATCTCCTCAAGGTCGGGGCACGGTGGACCGCCGGTGCACGCATCGGCTTGGGGATTGGCATCACCGGCCTGCTGGGCCTGATCCTCTGGCGGCTGCTAGATGTCCGCCGCTACCGCAGCGCCCAGCGCAAGCTGTAGCCGCCGATTGACGGATTCGGTCTCTGGGAATGCTTCATCCATTCTCAACGGCACACGGCCCGTTAGAGGCACCCGCTTGGACCTCGGTCCAAAGCGACTCGGCCATCTTTAAGGATTGGCCATCCCGCATGGTTCGCCCGACGGGTTTTTGCCTGGCGTGTGCCGCGCCAGGCATTTGAATACAATCCCCGCATGAACCTCTCTCTGCGTCCGTACCTGGTCAACTATGCCGATGTTCTCGCCGCCATTGGCAGCAAGAGCCTTCCCATCTATGACCGGGTGTTTGAATCCACGGCGGACATCGCCAGCGGCAGCCAGCTCACGGTTGTGCAGGCGTTTCTCGATGGGCGGCTGAACGACCCCAGACTCACCGAGTCGTACTTGGCGGGGTTTGAACTGCTGTGTGCCACGTTTGGCCGGCTTGCCGATAGCTGCCAGGGCAAGCTGGAAGGGATCACCCCGGAATGGCTGGAGACCGAGGGCGAGGAGATTCTGGACACCCTCCACAACAGCGACGACCTAGGCGTGGAGTTTCCCGGCGATGACTGCGCCTTCTATCTGGCACTGGACTCGATCGTGGACGAACTCCAAAGCTTCAAGGAAGTAGACCTGAGCCCGCTGCCCGTGGCTGCGCGCGAAGGACTTGAAGAACTGATCCGCTGGCTGGAAGAGGCCCGCATCAAACAGAAGGATCTGGTCATTCTGCTAGGTTGAGCGGGCCGCGTTGACTGAAATGATATTGGCGGCCCGGCTGCTGGTTTGAATGCGCGAAGTGCCGGATGAATCAGCCGAGCAGTAAGTCGAGCCACTGCTGAATCTGCCCAGGCTCCGCTTGCGGCGCCTGTTTAACGATATCCATCCGCCCGGCTGCGGTTGCCAGTTTGATCACCCGCCGCAGATCGCGTTCGTGAGCCTCGGAAAGCAATTGGTCCATCTCCACCAGTTTCTGAGACGCGGCGCGAAGCTGCACGGTTCCCTCGAACAGCGTTGGCAGCAGTTCTCCGCGGAACCAAAACCGCATCCAACCGTCCATGATTCCCACCTGAAGATCCAGTTCTGGAATCGAATACCGGTTCAAACTGTCAGCACGCATCGGTTCATAGCGGTTCCCCACACTGTGAAACATCGTCAGCTTTTGGACTGGATGCTCGAACATCGTGCAGTAGGGAATCTGCAGGTCCTCGTATTTCTCGAAACTCTCCACGTAGTCCTTGTTCGGGGTGCTGGGAGAAACATACTCCACGACCCAGAACGGGCGATTGGTCGAGGTGACACGAAAACTCGACTTCCATGCGGCTTGTGGAACGTGGCGGGCAATGAAGTTGTCCGGAACAACGCGCCCAATGCCTTCCGCCAGCGGATAGAGCACCAAAAGTTCGTTAAAAATTGAAATGTCCGGGAAGCAGGCCTTGAGATGATTCAATGCGGCGAGGGTGATCTCACGTTGTACGAAGCTCTCCTCGGATTCTGACATGTCCTCCAGGGTCTCCTCTCGGAAATACCTCGCCTCCGCGCGTTGATATTCTTCCTCGGTGACAATCCGATGGGCCAGCACTGTCATAGGAACACCCCCAAACCCGACGCCTCCGTCAATGAAACGGAGGACCTGCCAATACAATCGTACCTTCAAACTTCAATTGCGAGAATCTCCTGTGGAATTTCCCGCACCGCGCTGCTGTGCGGCATTGGCCCTGGAGGGAACAATGGAACAACCCGCAGGTCGATTGTCATTCGCCGACGCGCGCACGAGAATTCATTCCGGTGCGTCGTCGAAAGTGTGTCAGCAGCGTTTGGAGATTGCGGATCATGACAGCCAGAAACAATCGTCGGCCCCTTCGCGCGCTGTCCGTGACGCTGATCGCCATGTTTTGCAGCCTGACACTTTCAGCCGCTCCGCCCGAGACGAAGGAGGCGAAAACCGACCAATCAGCGGTTCCGGTCGCCGCTCCTGCCGCACCCGCTGCTGAACCAGTTCGCTCCGCCGTGGCATACCCGCTGGAGTTGCTCCAGAACGTGCAGGACGGAACCGGACTCTCGGTGGCCGAATTTGATTCCTATTATGCAATCCTGGCGCACGCCAAAAAGATCCCGTTGGCAAAACAACGCACGGCGGCCGATGAGGTCCTCAAGCGCCATGAAGCGGCCTTCAAGGCGAACCCAAAAAACCGCCGGCTCAAGTATTCGCTGATTCGCGACCTCATCGCGCACCGTGACGAATGGCGCGGGGAACCGATCACGATCCGTGGCTACATTCGCGACCTCAAGGACTTCGAGCCCGAAGGCAATACGCAGGGGCTCAAGACATTGCACCAATGCTACCTGTGGACCAAGGATTCTGAGGGGAATCCATACGCCATCGTGGTGTCGGATGTGCCCGCCAACATGCCAAAGGTCAGCCGCCGGGAAACACTCGACCATGTCGAGGTGACGGGCTATCTGTTCAAGTTCTGGATGTACAAGGCCGACAACGAGCCTGGACGGTGGGTGGCACCCCTGATTCTGGCTTCCAAATTGGAATGGACCCCTGCCGTCGAAAAGCCGCCATTCTTGACGTCCACACAGTTTGCCATCCTGATTGTGGGTCTGGTCACGGTCGGCTTTGGGGCCTGGTGGTACTCCGGAGTTCAATCCGCCAAAATTCGTGCTGCCCGGCGCGAACAGCAGTTTGAGCCACTTGCCAATGACCCGTTGTGAAATGCGCAACGCAGGTCCCACCCACTCTGGATCATTTGTCCGTGCCAAGTTCCGTCCCGTCGATCCTGCTACCGGCCATCAGCCGGCCTTTGCGGCTAGCCGTCCTGATTTCCGGGGGTGGGACCACCCTGCTGAACTTTGTGGAGCGGATGCGTTCCGGGACGTTGTCCGCAGAGATTCCACTCGTCATTGCCAGCCGCGTTGATTGCACCGGCATCGAGCGTGCGCGACGCGCGGGCCTTCGCTGCGAAGTCGTGGCTCGCCGCGAGTTCAGCGACACCGCCGCCTTCTCTGAAAACATCTTCGCCCTCTGCCGCGAGGCCCAGGTCGATTTTGTCACCCTCGCCGGATTCCTGTCACTGATCCGGATCCCGGACGATTTCGCCAATCGCGTGCTGAACATCCACCCTTCATTGATCCCCGCCTTTTGCGGCCGAGGGTATCACGGTCATTTCGTACATGAGGCAGTGATCAAGCGCGGCGCAAAAATCAGTGGCTGCACCGTGCACTTCGCCGACAACGAGTACGACCACGGGCCGATCGTTGTCCAGAAGTGCGTTCCCGTACTCGATGACGACACCCCCGACACCCTCGCCGACCGCGTCTTCACGGCCGAATGTGAAGCGTACCCGGAAGCCCTGCAGTTGGTGGCCAACGGGCGTTGCGAACTCGTTAACGGCCGCGTTCAGCTTCGGCCGATTGTCTGAGAGGCGGGGATTGGCCAGGATCTTATTGTTGAAAGCCGGGAACAGATCCCTGTGCAGCCTGTTCAATTTTGCTGCCGTCATTTCATTTTCACCAGGGTCTCCATGTGACACTCGACGGACTCGGCCAGGGCGTCTAGGTTGTATCCACCCTCCAGCAAGCTGACCAATTTGCCGCCGCAGTGCTGTTTGGCGGCGGCACCGACCAGTGCGGTGAGGGGGCCGAAGTCTTCGGTTTCGAGTCCGAGGGAGCCGATGGGGTCGCGGGCATGGGCGTCGAAGCCAGCGCTCAGCAGGATCAGGTCCGGCTTGCAGCGGGTGGCGGCCTGTTCCAGAATTGTCTCGAACTGAGCCACGTAGTCTTTGCGTTTGACGCCCATCGCCAGCGGCAAATTGAAGGTCGCGCCCAGCCCCTTCCCCGTGCCGGTTTCGTGCGCGGCACCGGTGCCCGGATAAAAGGGAAAGCGGTGGACGGAGAGGAAGAAGACGCGGTCGGTGTCGTAGAAGATGTCCTGCGTGCCGTTGCCATGATGCACGTCGAAGTCGACGATCAGCACGCGGTTCAAGCCATGCAGTTCCAGAGCATGCGCGGCCGCGACAGCCACGTTGTTGAACAGGCAAAAGCCCATGATGGTGTCGCGGAGGGCGTGGTGTCCCGGCGGCCGGATCAGACACAGCGCCTGGTCAGCGACTCCGTTGAGTACGGCGTCGACTGCCGTGACCCCCGCGCCCGCTGCGCGGACCGCGACTTCGTAGGAGCGCGGGCTCATGACCGTGTCGCTCTCCACCCGTCCGCCGCCCCGTTGTGCGGCCCATTCCACCGCCTTCACATGCTCCGCGGAATGGACACGTTCAAGCTGCGGCCGTTCGGCCGGAAGTGATTCCTTCGGTACGAACTGTTTGAGGATCGGCCGGTCTTTCAGCCGGGCCGTGACGCTTTCCAGCCGCGCGGGGCATTCCGGATGCTGCCCCGTTTTGTGTTCGAGGTAGATGGGCGACGAGAACAGCAGCGGTGCGGGCATGACGGCTCTTATTTTCGTCCCATGGATTCGAGAAAGCGGAGACCGCCCTGCATCACATACTGTTCGGCACCGCCGTAGCCGATGGCGCGGTAGCCCTGTGCGGCGGCCCATTGGCCGGCCTCCATGTCGCGGGCGGGGAAGCCACAGACGATGTTGTGCTTCTGGCAGGCGGCGAGAATCCGGGCCGAGGCGTCCATCACCGTCGGGTGTGAAGTTTGTCCGGGAAGTCCGTAATCGGCGGCGAGGTCTCCCGTTCCGACCCACAGGATGTCGATACCCGTGGCGGCAATCTCCTCAATGTTTTCGACCCCTTCGACATCTTCGATCAGGGCCAGCAAGACAATCTGGTCGTTGCTCTGCATGTAGTAGTCGTTGAACGGTACGCGGCCCCACAGCGCCCCACGGCCAGGACCAAATCCGCGCTTGCCGCGGGGCGTATAGTAGGCCGCCTGCTGCAGCCGGCGGGCGTCTTCGGCCGTGCGACAGTGGGGGATCAGAATCCCCTGCACGCCCAGGTCCAGGGCATGCATCACCGCTTCCGGATCGTCGTTTCGCAGCGTCCGCAGGACAGGGACTGTGTTCCCGGCAAAACAGCCCTGCACCAGCCGGTCGATGGCCGAGGCGTCGACCGCGCCATGTTCACAGTCAAGCAGGACAAAGTCGAATCCGGCATAACCCAGAATTTCGCACAGTCCCGGCTCCGGCAGGCGGACCGAGCTGGAAAGGACCGTTCCGCCGGATTTGAGAATCTGCTTGACGCGGTTTTCGCGAATCTGCATCAGGTCGTCCCTGCGTGTTTTTTGCCCGAATATCCAGGAAATGCTACCACGCCACCGCGATTGTGGAAACCAGAAGTTTGGTGACCGTCACTCCGTGACTCGGACCCGGCCACAACGTGGCCGGGAGTGATTCGACAACTCTGAGTTCGGTCCCGAACGAGCGGTCCACGCAATCGAGTCACGGAGTGACTCGGCTACTCCTTCGGTGACCATGGCGAGTGTGTGCCGCACCTCCGTTTCACCGCGAACGGAGTGGCATCAGTCCGCCATCAAGCAACCGCCGCAGCCACCTCACTCATCAAAAGGCTGTGACACTCCAGCCAGGTCGGCGGCTCGATTCTCTCGGCCAGCTTGCGAATCGCCGCTTCAGGGACCGGTTTGCTTCGCCGTTTGTTCTGCTGCAGCACACGCTCGAATGGCGGTTCGAGATACACAACCTCGATGCGTGCATGGTAGTCGGCAAACAGGTCGATCCACCGGGCACGAGTCAGTCTCATGGTGTTTGTGGCATTGAAGGCGAAGGATGTGCCACTTCTGAGCAGGTCTCGGCAACGCTCTCGGGCAAGCTGAGCCACCTGGCCCTGGTCGTCTGTCGGCTCCACGTCCAGCTCGCCGCGGATGTCATCCAACGAGACGGCAGGAATGTCGCCTCGATTTCGACTGAGCCACGTGTCTTTGCCGCAGCCCGGCAGCCCGGCCATGATCGTCACGGTCGCTGAGAAATTCTCGTGGGGCACATAGTGCAGATTGGGTGGTGACTGCCGGAAGAATGTGAAGCGGGAATGGTCGGTGGCAAACTGATACGACTGATTGAAGCAACCCGCCTCTTCGGACATGAGCTTCCAGAAATGCAGATTCTCTTCGGGGCGGCTCATCGAGTCCGTGTCTCGCCCGCGGGTATCCGCCAGTGCGAACAGGTACAGCAGCCGGTTGTTGACGAGCCACGAGAGCCGCACGACCTCGTGAGTCGGCTCAGCCCGTTCCAGAAGAAACGCAGGACGACCGTGGTAGCGAACGAGACGAGCGATCTCTTCCCGGGTCGTCAGGTCGCAACTCAAATCACGCAGAACCGCACGGGTCACGTGTTCGCCTTTGACGGCGTGCTTTGGGGATCGGATCCGTCCGGTTTCGGGGTCCACTTCGGTCGTCAGGGGCTTGGCGACATCGTGGAACAACGCCGTGAAGGTCAGGACGGTCTGCTCGTGAGGAGTCAGCGTGGGCCAGTCGATCAGCTCGACGAGTTGTCTTAGCACCATTTTGGTGTGAGTCCAGACATCCCCTTCGGAATGCCATTCAGCGTCCTGAGCGCAGGCTGCCATCGCCCGACACCAGGGCTGGGTCTCCGCCCATGCCGTGATCTCCTCCAACGATGCCAGTTCGAGTTGCCGCCAGTTCATGACCAGATATCCGCCTCATCGGCCAGCAGGTTCGGCACCATTTGCTGTTGCTGCCAGTGCGTACTTTGTTTGACCCGCTCGATGAATTCCGGGCGCACGAACTTGGCGCGCTGCGTGACCATCCCGTCCTTCTCAGTCCGCAGGTACAAGCCTTCCATCAGATTGTCTGGGCATCCGGTCAATGGGTTTTCGAAGTGACTGTCGAACAGAGATGGTCCGATCAGATCTTCAAGGTCGTCCCGATTCACCGATCCCGTTTGGACCACAGGCACGGTCTGGATGCCCGTCCCATCGAGCAGGGCCACCCGGCGTTCGAGGTCTAGAAAAACCTCCTGCTCTTTGTCGAAGATGTCGAACTCAAAGAAATAGTGCGAGAGTTGCCGGTAATGGATCGAGTGCCGGGCATAGACCCACTCGCCGAACAGGATGAACTGATGCTGCAATTGTTCTTCCAGCACAGGTCGCTTCACCGTGGCCCATTGCTTGAACAGGTCGTACTGCGGGTGCATTCCCTCGGTGATAAGGTGGCCGCGGCATTGCAGGACCAGCCCCCCCGCGTCCGAGAAGTGAATGCCGACGTTTGTGCCGTCGATCTTTTCCTCGACGATCAGCGACTCGTCGGCCAGAATCCGCTCGGATTCCTGTTCGCCGAGATGCTTGTCATCGTCTGTCCCCTTCGAACCGAACAGATGGGGCGTCCGGGGATACTTGGTGAAATCACCGTACGAACTCCCCATCATCTTGGCCCCCATTGGATTCGAAGAACGCACGACGCCACCAGACACACTTACGCCTGGGTGCGCCAAGGTCGACATAGGCTCGACAGGCCGATCGCTAAGGGGAGCGTCATGTCCGCGCAGCCCGCGATGAATGAAAGGCCAATGACCCCTGACACCCCTGGTCCCGGAAAGGTTCGGGCTTGGGCGGCGGCCACGGCGATGGACCGCTCGGCGCGGCACCGACGGCGCGTTGCCGTGGCTCTCATCAATCACCGCACCAAGCCTTATCGCCGGAGCGGGGGATGCGGGCTCGCAATCGGCCCTTCCGGGCCATGTACATAATTGGAGTACTGGAATTGGACCGGAACGACACCGCTGCCGTCGGTCAGCGGAACTTCCTTGATGATCGTGCCCAGTTGCCGCACTTCGTCGAGCGGGTAGTCGCCGCATTCCTCGCCGCGGTCTGATGTCCAGCCGAGGAAATTCACGCCGCGCGGATCGTTGCCGGCCTTGATGGCATCCTCGACATCCGGGTCCGTGCGGGCCTCCTGCAGTTCGTGGTAGAACGTCGCCACGATGTTCTTCCAGGCCTCGGGGAACACCGGAATGCCGTTGCGGAAGCCATCAGCACGTTTTTCCGAGTACGCCCCGACCGCGTAGTAGAGCGTCGTCTTGCCAAGGTGGATTGAGCCATGAAAGCCGCCGAGGCCATCACGTGAGTTGCCTTCCTCGGCCTCGGGAATCGGCGAGTCCGGCTCATCGCCGTCGTGTTCCTGATCGGCGGTCACCACTGCGGATGCTGGATCTCCGCCGTCGGCTGATGAACGGCCCGAGTTGGTGGTCAGCACCGTTCCCGGCGGCAGCATGAAATTGAAGACCGTGTTGGGCAGGTCGTAGCCCTTCAAGTATCCCTGCTCATGCAGGAACTTGAGGTAGTACTGCACGTCTCCCTGCGTCACCACCTGTGGCTTGTAACCGCCGTTCAGCGGGTGCCAGTTGCGGGCCGTGGAACTGATCGGTTCGGTGAAATACTGGGCCATCACGTTGTTCAAGTTGCGGTCGGCCATCGCCGCCGCCAGCGCCCGCTCGATGGCATCCACATCCTTCGCGGCCCAGCTCTCGCCAGCCACATAGAGGTTGACGAAACTGAGTTTGGCGATGGTTTTCCCGCCGTGATAGCGCAGATCTTCTGCGGGTGTTGGTGCCACCCCCGAAACCAGTTCCAGATTCTTCGGTGGCTGGCCTGGAAGGCCTGCCGCACGCCGCATGTTCCGGGCTTTGTCAGTTCCCGGCTGCATCGCCACCCGCAGAGGCACCGGAGAATGCGACCGGCGGGATCGCCCCGACCGGCGGGCCTGCGGACTGAAAACGATTGGCTCAATGGTGGCGTTGACGTTCTGACTGGTCTTCGGCGGCAATGGCCAGGGTTTTCCCGCCTGGTCCAAGTCGCTGGGTGGCGGCACACTGGGAGTGGCAGGAGGCGTCGCCGGGGGCGTGGCTGGTGTGACCGGAGGAGGTGTCGGCGAAACCGGCGGTGGAGTTGGGGTCGCCGGTGGTGGCGGTGTCGCCGGGCCAGGCGGCGTGGGCACTGGGACTGGGACCGGGGCCGGCACAGGGTTGGTTGGCAGCGTCGGATTCGGCGTGACCGGCAGTGGCTGGGGGTTGAGCGGTGATGTCGGGCTGTCCGGCTTCATCACGATCGGCGGCCGCGACGGTTCACTGCCGACCCCTGGTGCCGGTCCGCCCATCGGCGGACCGCCATTGGAGGGGACGGTCACCAGCGGGCTGCAACCGCAGATCGACAGACTGCATGCCACCCAAACCAACAGCCGACTGGCGAATGGACGCATGAAACAATTCCGTCAAGATTCGATCTGCCACTCGGCTGAAAGCGATGGCCCCACCCCGTGATCAGCGACGCGAAAACTCGCGCCGCGGGGTGATTTAGCGAAAAATGGAATTGTCGAATAGATCAGCTTCAAGTTCTGCGCAGAGAACGATGCGGTCCCATTTGCAACCCACCTGTCGGCGAAACGTCATGCGGTTCTCATTGAGCCGACGACCCCGCCGCTGGTTCCTTGCCCTGCTGGATCGCCGCCTTCTTGATGCGTTCATCTTTTCGAGTTTGTGACCCAATCACAAAGATGGACAACCAACCAATTGCAGGCACGCCGCAAATCGTAGCGGCCGCAGCACCTTGACCAACGGACAGCGCATCGCCACGATCTCGAACCCGATGGTCAACAAAGTGCCACAAATCAAACCGCAGTTCGACCGGAACGCTTCCTGTTTCAAGACGCTGGATTCCATAGACATCCGATTTGAAGATTGCTTTTCCGCCATTGCCAAAATGCGTTCGGCACCACCAGGTATAATGTCATTGATTTCCCGGAGGGCGGATGGTGGCGGTAAAGGGCCGGACCAGTAGATGCTGCGTGTTGCGCTGATGACCTCCTGTCGAATCAACGGAGCAAGCCGGTCAACTTCACTTTCTGTGAGTCGGACCGGCTGCGGTGTTTGATCGGGTGTCGGAACTGCTTCAAGGTCCGAACTACTCTTTGGAAGTGGCTTCTTTCTCACGCCGAACCTCTGCGAAAGCTTGGCTCATGTCCTGGCCAACTGCCATCCAGTCAGACTGAAGGGCGTTCAAGTCGGCAAGCTCGGGAGCCGGGCTTGAGTTGTATTCTGTGAGGAAATCACCGAAATCGACGGCCCGAGCCATTCCCTCCAAAAATGACGGTGACGCAAACAGAAGTGAACTATATGCATGCATTGAATTGTTCATAATGGTCACTCCGCACGAGTCTCGAATACTTCCGGCAGCGAATTGACTCCACAGTGACCCTGTCCATTCGCTTCGGTCCTCTTATCATGCTATCGCGATTTCACGCCATGGCAATCATTGAATCTCGAATATAGGACGAACATCCAGAAGAATTGGTTCGCGAGGCTCACTCCTGGCGTAAAGCTCGTCGCAGCCATCAACAGTCGCGGGCGTACTTTTGCAGCAGCTTGAGATCGCCGGTGATGCCCAAGCCGGGAGTCGTGGGGACCGCGATCCGTCCGTGGCGAATCTGGAACGGTTCGGTGATCACGTCTTCAACCAGACCGTAATACGTGCTGTCATTGGCCAGCGAGTACGCGGGCAGGGCAGCGGCCACGTGCAGCATGGCGGCGGTTTTGGGGCCGAGATCATGGCCGCAGTGCATGATACAGGGGACACCCGCCGCTTCGCACACGTGGCCGATCTTGACGCAGGGCAAAATCCCGCCGGCGATGTGCGTGTCGGGCAGGATGAACTCCGCCGCCAGCTCGTGCAAAATCTCCCACACGCTGTGCGGATCGGTGACACTCTCATTGAGGGCAATCGGAGTCTTTGACTGGCCGCGAAGCCACCGGGCATCGGCCAGGGGTTCAGCAGGAATCGGCTGTTCGAGGTACTGCAGGTCGTACTCCTCCAACCGCCGCGCGAACACAGCGGCTTGCTCCGGCGAGTAGGCGCGGTTGGGGTCAATCCGCAGTTTCAGTTTGTCGCCCGCGCCGTCGCGGATTCCTCGGGCCATCTCCAGGTCTTCCTGCATGTCGGACCCGGCCTTGGTCTTCAGCGTCGTGAACCCCTGCTCGACATACAAGGCGGCAATCTCTTTCGACTCGGCATAACTGTGAATGCCCATGCAGGCAGCCAATTCGATCTGTGGCCGCAGGATACCGCCCAGCAGTACAGCGACCGGCTGACCTGCCGCATGCCCGGCGATGTCCCACAAGGCAAGTTCGAGACCGGATTTGAGCCGCGTGTCGAGGGGACAATCACGGTGAAAGCCGGCGATGTCCAGCGGGTTGCGGCCGATGAGCCACGCGGCAGACTGCTCGGCCTGCCGCGCGCTGAGATCGGGCATGAAGTTCAGGTTGTACTCGCCCCATCCGGTGAGTCCGGCGTCGGTTTCGATGCGGACGATGCCGCTGGTTGTCGCCGAACTGGAGCGCAGATGTGACCGGTAGGGGGCAATCGGCGGCTTCTGTGGAACGTCAACAACCCACACGCTTACGGCGGTCACTTGCATTTCGGTCGGGTGCTCACGGGTTCAGTTTCTTCGCCGCTTCATCGAGGCTCTGGTTCGCGGCTTCCAGTTCATCCAGAATCGGCTTGAGTTCCTCCGCCTTCAAATCCTTCTTTTCGGTGAGCGCCTTCAATTTGTCGATGGTCTTCTGGACGGTTTCACGATGCTTTTGCAGTTCAAGCGCTGCTCGGCGGCCATCGACGAGGTTGCCCACCTGGGCCTGAATCTGGAAGGGTCCGGCGGCGGGAATCGCGCCAAAATTGATATTGAGGTTCGCGCCCCCTTTGATCGCCTTCGTATATTTTTCGTACTTCTCGTACAGGGCATGGGCTTCGGGGGCCTTGGCTTTCAGGTCGGCAGCGTTCTTGCCGGAAAACTCCTTCGTCTGGGGCATTCCCTTGGCGTCGGGCTCGGTGGTCTTCACCGTGATTTCGCCGGAGGCCTTCTCCGTGATTTCGTACTTCTTGCCGTTCTCTTCGGCGGTAATATCCGTTTGGTTGTTCGCACGATGGACTTGAACCCGGTTGCGGGTGGTGAGTTGGGCGGCACGCACCGGTGGTTGCAGGACCAGTTTGGCGCGGCGGGAGGCTGAGCGGTTGCGGCCATCCACCAGTTTTTGCAGAGCCTCCGTGGCTGCGGCTTTCAGCTCCGCGTCTTCCCGGTTTCGCAGTTCGGCCAGCACCCCGACGCAGCGGGAGATGACTTCCAAATCGGTGCTGTCTGCGGCGGCAACCAGGGGCGCGATGACTTCGCTGCCACCCTTCGACAACTGTTCTGCCGCCGCTTCGCGGACCACCGCGTCCGTCGAGCCCAGTTGAGCCACGAGTTTCGTGACCGCTTCGGCATCCAGTGCCTTTTCCTCCGCCCGCACCGGCAGACTCAGGCACACGACAAACATCGCAGCAAGCGCGGAACGCCACATGAGCAACTCCTCAAGACCGTCGACCGTGGGGAATGGAAGCCTCGGTTTGGGAAATATAACAGGTTGTATGCAGGAGTTAATCCCAGTCGCCCTACATCCGATACATCCCAAGGCTGCCAGTTTTGCGTCAGCCCTGGGATGCGTGGCTCAACGATCGACGCCGCTTGCCGACAACGAGTCTTGGAACCGCTCCTCTTGCTGCTCGCCTTCGCGTTGCCTGATGTCTTCTCGGAAGCGGGGATTGTTTCCGCGACACCACGCTCGCCGGGACCCCCGTGCTGCATGCCATTCGTGTGTCACTAATTTGTCAAATTAGTTGCGGGCGTGTGCCAAACATTCGAAAAACTGCTCTTTCCCTGCAATCCAAGTTTGTCTAAAAGCCCCTCGATCAACACGATGTTGATCCTAGGCTGCGCTCGTTCCTGATCCCAGGAACCGAATCATGACAGGGATGTCTGGTGGCGCCAGGGAATGGCGCGGGCCTGCGGGCCTTGGTGTCGGGGTGCTGTTCTTCCTCGCGTGCGCCGGCTGGCAGCGCGGGCACTCTGACGAAGTTCCCGGTCGTCCGGCCGCCCGGCCTGTCGCTCCCGGGCAACTGCCACAGGCCGTGTTGGCGGCACGGGAGCCCCAGGCACCCGTCCCCCAGCCGTGGCACTTCGCCCTCGTCCGGCACCGGCTGTGCGAGAACCGCCTGCAACTGGCCCAACGGCGGCTGGAAGCCGGCCGCCTGCATGAGGCTGTCGATCTGCTGCAGTCGGTCCTGACCGATGAGCAGGACGCATTCATCCCCGCCCATGCCGTGACCACGGGCAGCCGCGCACGCGGGCCGCGCGGTGCCCATCATCTGGCCGAAGAACTGCTGGCGGCATCAGGACCCGAGGCACTGCGGCTTTACGAAACGCTGTATGGCGCGGAAGCCACGCGCACGTTCGAAGTGGCGGGCAAAGATGGCGATCTGGCCGGCATGCAGCTTGTCGCCCGCAGGTATTTTCACACGGAAGCCGGTTACGCGGCCAGCATTTGCCTGGCGCAGAACTGGATGGATCGCGGAGCCTTGCAGCGATCGGCGGTCCACTGGAAGCAAGTGCTGGGGCATCGGCTGTCCCGGCAGTTGAGCGACACGGAACGCCTGCAGGCCGCGACCTGTCTGGCGGCATGTGGCGAGGCCGACGCCCTGCAGACCGCCTGGCCCGGCCATCGTGGACAGACGCTGCTGGTGGCTGGCGAGAGGATCAAACCGGGGGTGTGGCTCGAAACGCTGGCTTGTTCCACCGGACCGCCCATCAAACCCGAGACGCTGCCAGCTTCCTCCCCGCCATCGCCGCCTGCCGTGCGGCACCCCCTGTGGCAGGTGTCGCTGGCTGGCAAGGGCAGCGAACATGTGGAAGCGCTGGTGGAGGATTGGGAACGGCAGCAGGTGGCGCAGTCGCAGCCCGTGGGTGTCTCGCACTTTCCGATCATTGTCGATGGCTTGATGGTCTTCCGCGACTTCAGCGGAATTCGCGTTCTCGACCTCGCCCGACAACAGCCGCTGTGGGCATACCGCACGGCAAGTTCTTTGAGCCACGAGTTCCTGGGAACTCCGGTGGCCGTGGCTTCGGCCTCCTCCCCTTCCACAGCACCGTCGCCCCGGCCAGAGGCCCCCGATCCGGCGCGATTCCAGCAGATGTTCGTGGGCAACCGCGTGCTCGGGATGCTGAGCAGCGACGGGCGAAGTGTGTTTGCCATCGACCACTTGGAGAACCGCTGGCAAAACGTCTCGGCGCAGGCCCCCTCGGCGGAGGCTCTGGCCACGCTGCGGCAAAGCAATACGCTCGTTGCCTTGCATCTCTCGGGACCGCAGGCGGGGCAGCCACGCTGGACGGTGGGCGGCAGCCTGTCAAACCCCGTGAACGGGATGATTTCTCAAGCTCCGCTGGCCGGCCACTTTTTCCTCGGTCCGCCGCTGGCAATGGATGGCCGGCTGTATGTCATGGCCGAGTTCAGCGAAGAACTGCATCTCCTCTGCCTGCGGGCCGACACCGGCGCGAAGGTCTGGTCGCGACCCGTCTGTGCCGTGGGTTTGACCATCGACCAGGATGCCGACCGCTATTACCGCGCATGCTGCCCGGTGCGCGGAGACGGCGTGGTGATCTGTCCCACGCAGAGCGGGGTGCTGGTGGCGGTCGACTCGCACAGCGGCAACCTGCGTTGGGCGTACAGCTACGACGATGCCGAGCAACTCGAGCGGCTGGCGAGCCTTCCTGGCAGCAGCCGGCAAGTCCACGAGCACTCGGGGTATCCGAATGCACCCCTGGTCCAACGGGAGACGGTGGTCTATCTGCCCGCCCATTCGGAGACGATTCACTGCGTCGATCTCAAGTCGGGCATGCCCCGCTGGCAGGTGCGGCGCGAAGAACTCGGACAGTCGACGGAGTTCGTGGCCGCCACAACCAGCGAGGCGGTGGTGATCGTTGGCCGGCGGCGGTGCCGGGGGGTGTCTCTGGCTTCGGGTGCTGAACTCTGGTCGTGCCCCTTGCCAGCGTTTCCGGCCGGCCGGGGTACACAACTCGGCCAGCACTACGTCGTCCCGTTGATGGATGGCACGGCTTTGTGTTTGGAAGCGGCGACGGGCCGGCAGATCGGATTCTGCCTGCCCCAGCCATCGTCGCAACTGGGCAATCTGGTGGCCGCGGGAGATCTCGTGATCTCGATGGGCCGCACGAGCGTCGCGGCCTATCCCCAAGCATCGGCGTGGCTCGAACGCCTGCAGCGGTCGGAAGCCACAGACGTCAGTCGTCCAGAACAGAAGTTACTGGCGGCAGAACTGCAACTACTCGTTGGGGACTGGACGGCAGCGCGAGCACTTCTCAAGAGCGTGGCGCTGGCCGGCGAAGAGCCGGAAGCTTCGCCAGTTGTCATCAACGCCAATCTCGTTGTCGCCCAATCCGGAGCGATGCCAGAGACGATCTCCTTGGTGTCGACAAATCCGCAGCCAGCATCCCGGACGGCCTCCTCGACGACTGAGCAGGCCGAACATCTGTGGCGCGAAATGCTGTTTGCCGCGCGCAGCGGCGCGGGTGCGTTCGCCCCTTCGCGGGCGGCGAACGGTGGCGAGCACGATGAAGCCACGCTGCTGGCAGAGCTGGCGCCACTGGTGCATACCAATCCGCAACGGGCGCGGTATCTGATGCAGAAGTGCGAATTTGAACGCCGCCAGCAGGACTGGGATGGGCTGATCGCCACGGTCCAGGAACTGCTGACACTCGACTTGCCGGCACCGGTGTTGGTCGACGACGACCTGACCCGCACCGTCGCCGTGGAAGCCTGGGTGCAGGGTGTTTTGGCGCAGGTCCGTTACGACGCCGACGCTGCCGCCTGGGCACGGCTGACCGCGGCCGTGGTGGCCGATCTCGACGAGACCCGAGCGACCGCTGACCTGCCGCGGCTGAGAAGGCTGGTGCGGGCCTATGCGGACTGGCCGCAGGCTGGCCACGCCCGCCTGACCCTGGCGGAAAGCGCGTTGAAGGCCGGCCTCGTCCAGGAAGTCGAAATGCACCTGCGGGATTGCCGGAACTCCCCTGATCGGCTGCTCGCGGCAACCGCCACGCGGATGCTGGCCGAACTGGTCACGAGCCGCGGACTGCCACATGATGCCGCACTTCTGCTGCGCGAACTGCGGACCACTTACGCCGACCTGCCCGTGTCCCAAAACCTCACCGGCGCGGAGTACGCCGCCAGCCTGTCGCCCTTGGACCTGGGGCGGCTGGGACTGCAGCGGCTGGAACCGCCCCGCTGGACCGGTCGCGTGGAAGCCGAGGAGGGTTCGCGGTTGCCGGTGCGGGTCTGCATTCGCGAGGAGCGGCACCTGAATGCGGACTTGCAGGATTCTTTTAATGCCAGCGGCGTGCAGGCTCTCGGAACTCCCCGGGGCTTTGCGTATGACCTGTTCGATCGTGGCCGCAGTGGTGCGGCAGAGTTGGTCCTGCTTGACCGCAATCATGGCGGGCAGGTGGGCCATCCGATCCCGCTGCCCAACCGTTACTACTACCCTGTCTCGGCGCAGCAGTCGATCGTTGGCCATCTGATTCCGCTGGGACTGCGCAGCGCTGTCACGGGAATCTCGCTGTTCGATGGCCGGCGCGTCTGGACCACGGCTCCGGCCGGGCTGGAGGCCCTGCAGGATTCCGTGCGTGTTGGGCCGGCGGGCAGCACCTTCTGTGCCTTCCAATGCCGGCAGCATTTGTTCGTCGTCGATCCTGCCGACGGACGCGTGTTGTGGCACCGCCGCGACCTGCAATCGCAGGTGGGACTGATGGCCGACCCCTACGCCGGGATCATCGGGGACGAGCAGATACTCACGGTATTCGATGCCGACCGCATCCACTACACCGTCTACGACACGCGGCGTGGCACGGAACTCCGCCGCGGCCGCCTGGACATCGACACCCGCCAGACGCGCCGCGTCTTCGGCCGGCTGCTGTTCCATTCCACCCGTGGCACGGTTCTGCCGATCGGTGTGGCCGAGAACCGCATCCTCCGCATCTGGGATCCGCTGCACGACGCGTGCGTCTGGGAAGAACCGACCGATGCCTTGCTCGACTCGTCGCTGCAGGCAGGGGTCCGGCCCGGCCAGAAGACCTACACCTTCTTGAAGCAAACCGATGAACTGGCTTACATCACCACGGCCGGCCGCATTCGCATCGTGGATGTCCACACGGGCGCCGAGCGGCTCAGCGCCGAACTGGAGCCGGAACTCCGCGAAAATGTTGGCTTCGTGCGGGTGTTTCATGATGCCGAGCGGTACTACGTGAATGTGCAGCGCGTGCCGCAGTCGACGCAGTCCGCGGTGCAGAACAGTTTCATTGCCAGCGACACCACCATCCCGGCGGAACATGTGCAGGGCGACGTCTGCGCCTTCGACCGCCGCACCCAGGAACTCGTCTGGTCGCGGAACCTCGGGCACCGCTCCATCCTGCTGCTTCAGGACTACAACCTGCCCGTGCTGGTGAGCCTGTGCCGGGTCCGCAACCAGAACAGCCAGCTCTCGTTGCGGGTGGAAATCCTGGATTCGCTGACCAGCGAACCGCTCGAAACCCGGTCCAATCTGCTGCCCGAGCGGATGCTCCAGCAGATCTATGATGCCGACGCGCAGACCCTGACCCTCCGCGGCGGCAGGTCGGAAGTGGAGATTGCGTTTAAATCGCTGGTCAAGGATGACCGGTGAGGGAAAAGATTTTCGATTTTCGATTTTCAAAGACGGATTTTCGATTGGACAATGTGTGACGTTGACGCGTGGCAGCACGGCGGTAGCGGTCGCCTTCGCGCTAACGGGCGGCGCAGTGGTTGCGAATGAACCCGGCTGGTTGGTGCAGGATGAAATCGAGCTGAGAAGAGCCTGCCATTCCGGGACGACGAGTTGGTGAGAGATAATGTCTAGCGCGGCTTTTGCCCGTGGCCTGAAGGGCCAATTCCACCAGCCCTGGGCGAAGCCCAGGGGAACAACGCCAGCGACGGATTCGGCCCTGAAGGGGTCGTTCATTGTGCGTTCGAGGCGACAACTCAGGGCTCCGCAAGCTCCGCCCTGGGCTGGTAGAAACGACCCCTTCAGGGTCCGTGGCCCATCGCCGCATCACTGGCGGGAACACCCTGGTAATTCGCACTCCGCGTGCTGTTGAAGTCAGGGCCAGCCGTGATTGCTTTAATTCCCTGAATTCAGCACCTTAACAGCGACTAGAGCGATCTGGTATTCTGTACCGATTAGGCTGTTCCGTTGGGCGCAGTCGTCGTCGCTCCCCGCTCGCTCCAGGTTCGTCATGTCGTCGCGGTTCTCCGGATGCTCGTTCGCCGTGCGCCCCGCATCTGAAGGTTGTCCTTCACAGGCCACACACCTTCTGCCGTGCAGGCAATCCCGTTGTGCGGGCTTTTCGCGGGGATTGACCCTCCTCTGCGCCCTGGTGCTGCTCTGTTCCACCGCCGTGGCTCAAGAGAAGCCACCTGTTGACGTGGCGGAATCGCGGCGGGTGTACGTGCCGCTGGATGACCTCGACCTGATTATTGACGCCCACAAGAAAGGGGTGATGCTCCCCCGCGACGAAGCCGCCAAGTTGGAGCAGGAAGCGGCCAAAAATGCGGCGGCGAACCCCAAAGCGCCAAAGCCCATCGTGTTGGCGGGGGCCGATTACGCGGCCACGTTGGATGGCGAACAACTGCGGATTGCCGCAACGCTGGAGATTTCGCAACTCGCCCCCGACTGGCAGGCGCTGCCGTTGCCGTGGAAGGGTCTGGCGGTGGAAGCGGCAACGCTGGATGACCAACCCGCGGCATTGACACTGGCCCCCGATGGCTCGCTTGTGCTGTATTCGAATGCGCTCGGCAAACACACTTTGAAACTGCAGCTCTCGGCGCGGCTGGCCTCCGTCGGCAGCGACCGGGTGACAGCGATCGGCTTTCCTGTCGCGGCGGCGGCGCTGCTCAAAGTCAGCATTCCCACCGGAAAATTCCTGGCAGTCGATGAGATTTTGGTGCAACGACCAACAGCCGCCGATCAGCCGGCAGACTACCAGATGGCTGTGGGTGGTCTGTCGGGGGTCAGTCTGCGGATCACCGACAAGCCAGGCGAGCGGGCTGGGAAGTCGTTGATTTTCTCCAACACGGCCGTCGGGATTCATGTCGCTCCTGAAGAGTTGACGTGGCGGGCGATTGCCAGCCTGCAGGTGTTTGGGCAGCCCATTGACCGGCTGGAATTCGTGATCCCCAAGTCCCTGGAAATCGTCTCCGTCGACTCCGTCGGCCTGGAACGGTGGGAGATCGCCGCCGGGCCAACCGATGCCAGCACCACTCTAAAGCTCTCGTACCGTCAGCCGTTTCAAGATTCGCGGGCCGTAACTTTCGCTGGTGTCGCGGCGACGGTGATTGGCCAGCCGTGGGCCGTACCAACGCTGACCCTTGCCAACTCCACCTCGCAGACATCGCACATTCTGGTGCAGCATCCGGCGTCGCTGCGGTTGCAGCAGGTGGAAGCCACGGGGGTGAGACAGATCGGCCGGGATGAACTGCAGGGTGACATGCCCGGGATGGACACGGCGGTGGCGGCCAACCAGATGCTGCATTTCGCGGCCTGGAAGCCGGACTATTCGCTGCTGTTCATCACCCGCACCAAAGACCGTGAGCTGCAGGCGAGCATCGCCACACGGTTGGACGTGCAGCAGCATGAACTGGAATTGATGTCCAGCATCGCCGTGCAAAGTCGCTTCGGACCGCTGTTCGACATGACGCTGACCTTGCCCGCGGAGTGGGTGCTGACGAATGCCTCGCTGAACGGCGCGCCCGTTCCCTGGAAAATCGTGCCGTTCGAGGCGGGGACCCAGCGTGTGCAGATCGCCTTGCCCCAACCGGCCGCCGCCGGAACGCTGACGACGCTGACCATCACGGCGCGGCAAGCGCCGACAGAGAACTGGCCGCCCGAGGCCGACAAGACCTATCAGGTGATGCTGCCCGAGATCCGGCTGGAAGGGGTCGGGGTGCTGGAAGGGACCTACCAGATCGCGGGTGATGCCGATTTGGAGATGACGCTGGAGGACATCACCGGGCTGGATCCAGTGGGGGTGCCGACGGTGCAATTGCAATCCGCCCGGCCGCCGCGGCTGGCTTACGAGTATCAGGACACGCGGTTCAGCGGGAAACTCAGCGTGACCCGGCTGCCCGCACGGCTCGCGGCGACGACGGTCGCCTTCCATCGCCTGGAACGGGAGACGCTGGTTTCGCACCTGGAAGCCCGGATCGTGGCTCAAGGTGGCGGCGTGCGAACGCTGCAAGTGGCCCTCTCTGAATCGGCGGGCGAGAATCTGCGGTTCGAACTGGTTTCGGGGCAGGCCCGGATTGTCGAGCAGACGCCGCAGCCACCGGCGAACGGCGAACGGCTGTGGACGCTGCAGCTCGACCGCCGCGCGGCGGGGTTCTTTGTGGTGGTCGTCGACTCCGAGACACCGCGTCCCGCAAAAGACCAAGCGAACGGCTTGGTCGTGCTGCCGGTCCTGCGTGTTCCGGCGGCCGAGCGCTACGATGGATACTTGGCGATTGAGGGTCAGGTCGACCAGTTGCTGAACATCACGGCCACCGATGCGACCGGTGCGACCTTGGCGAACTTCGATCCGCCAGATCTGCCGGCCCCCATGAAGTATGTGCCGACGCAGCGCATCATTGCGGCCTACCGCATCGCCCAGCCCAACTACAAGGCCACCTTGACGGACTCGCGATTCGACCGTGTGGCGGTGCCCACGGCTGTTTGTGACCGGTGCGATCTCACCACCGTTCTGGGAGCCACGGGCGAACTCCAGCACCGGGCGTTGTTCAGCCTGCGGGCGGTGGGCGTGCAAGGCTTGCGGGTCAAGCTGCCAGAGGATGCCACGCTGTGGTCGGCCGTGCTGGATGGCCAGCCGATTGAAGTCCGCCGACAGACGCCGGGGGTCTATGAAATCCCGTTGCCCGGTCCTGGCGATGTGAATACGGTTCGGCAACTCGAACTGTTTTCGCAGAACACCACGACCAACCTGGATGAATCTTCCGGGGCGATTACGCTCTCGAAGCTCAAACTGCTGCCGCCGTTGCTGGCAGTCGTCAACGGTGAAGGGACGGAGCAGCCGTTGGAAGTTCTGAACCGCACCTGGACCCTGCACTCACCCTGGACAACGACGTTGACCGCGAGCCGCGGTCGGTTCGAGCCGGACACGCCGCTCAACCGGCCCAGCATTTTGGGACGGCTGCAGTCGTCGTTCTTGAATGTGAGCCGGGTGGACCTGGGGACCAAGGTGATTGCCGCCAGTGCGGCAGTGATTGGACTGTGGGTGTTGTCGCTGTTGATTGGGCGGCTGGGATTGAAAGCGGCGATGGCGATTGTGTTGGGGACGGCCTTCAGCCTGTTCATAGTGGGGGCCTGCGGAGGGATGCTGTTCCTCAATGAGGGCCGATTCGCGGACAAGTACACCTTAGCACGGACTCCGATGGCCGCTTCCGCACCCGCCACTGAATCAGCGTACAGCCGTGGTGCCGTGAAGGCACCGTATACCTCAACTACAAACTCTCCTCCATCTTGGGCCCTACCCGCCCCAGGCAGTGAGAAAGAGGTGATGCTCGGGATTCCTGAAAGTGCCGCAGGTGAAGCTTCAAAGGCCGAGGATGCCGCGGAAAAGGCCGCTGAGTCCCCTCCGGAGGAATCGAAACCCGCACCACTGCCCCCCCCCGCCGAGATGCCAGCAGCAGAGTCAGACGCGGACGCTGTTCCGCTCGCGAAGCTGAGTGACTCGGCACAGACCGAAGCGGAACTAGGTCGGCTCGTTCAGCGATTCAGGGAACTCTTCGATCAGAAGCGATTCCATGAAGCAGAGATGATTGCCAAAAAAGCCCGCGAAGTTGCACCAGAGAATCCCTTGTCGAAGGCGATGTGGCTTGAGGTAGTGCAGGCAAAGCAGAATCAACTCAGCGAGGATGCGAAAAGAAAAGCCGACTACTTCACTACAGCGTTAAATGGGGTCGAAGACAAACCCGCCAACGGCGACCCCTTCAACGATCCAGCAGTCAACCTCGGAAACTTGCCGAACCGGGCCATCGCGGGCGAAGCTGGGGTGGAGCGATTTGCCAAGGGCATAAAGGCCGACCTTTCCGGCCGGCTCTCCCTGGCGCTCGCTCTGGAAATTCCCCCCAGTCGGACGACGACCTTTCATTACGCGGGGGAAGCCACAGCTCCGGAACTCGTTGTGCTCTATCAACGGTGGGAGTCGATGTCGGCTTTGAGCTGCGCGATCGCCGTGGGGATGGCGTTCCTGTTCTGGCTGATGCGCAAACGCTCCAGTGCGTTCCGCGCCCTGCTGGCGGTGGTGGGAATTGTCGGACCGTTCGCCGCGTCGCCCGTGGCTTCGCTGAGCGTGATGCCTTATCTCGACGGGATCTTCATGGGGGCACTGGTGGGTGTGGTCATGTGGCTCATCTGCGCCGTGTCCCATTGGATCTACGCCGAGCTGACCGCGCCCCCGAAGCCCCGCAAATTGGTTCCGCCCGCGGCGTCAACAGCGGCAGCCACCCCGGTGACCACCGCGCTGGTTGTGTTCGCCCTCAGCCTGTGGTGCGCCACAGCCGTGGCTCAGCCACAGCCGGCGGAACCTCCGCCCCCGGTGAACCCTACGCCAACGGTCATCGTCCCCTATGCCGAAGGCGAAGACCCGTTGAAGTCGGATCGGGTGCTGCTGCCCTACGAAAAATTTGTCGAACTGTGGAATGCCGCCCATCCCGACCAGCGGAAGGCTGCCCCGGCACCGATTGAAGGTGCGGTGGCCGAAGCGTTGTACACGGCCAAAATCATTCCTGCCGAGGGGATGAAGCCGGCCCAGGCCGAGATCCAGGCGCGGTTCGCGGTGCATCAGCTTCGCGACCAGCAAACCACGCTGCCGCTGCCTCTGGCCCCGATTCCGCTGCTCTCCGCGCAGCTCGATGGACAGTCGGCACCGCTGGTGTCTGTGATCACCCCGTTCGGCCCGTCCCTGGCGATCGTGCTGTCCAAGCCGGGATTGCATGTGGTGGATCTCAAGTTTCAGCTTCCGGTGGAAGCCGCCGGCCCGGCCGGGAAATTCCGGCTGTCTCTCCGGCCGACGGCCGCCGGAACACTTAAGTTCACGCTGCCTGCCAAGGACCTGCTGTTCAAGGTCACCGGCACCGGCGATGCCTTCCGCCAAGCCCCCGAAAATGACACCGCCGTCGCCGTGCTGCCGATCACGGCCGCGGGCGACCTCGTCATGAGCTGGGTGCCCGCGCAGGCCCGAGACAAGGTGGACGCCATCGTCCATGTCGAATCGGCCACCGCTGTCGTGCTGGACGATTCCGGCCTGAGGCTCAACCTCGCCTTCAACTACACGGTTCGGCAGGGGACGCTGACCGAAGCCACGTTCACGCTGCCCGCCGGTGTGCAGATCAAACAGATTCGCGGCCTGGACATTGGCGGTTGGTCGCTGCCCGACATGGGCGACGTTCGAACCGTCACCGTCAGCTTCCGCCGTCCGATCACTGATAAGACGCACCTGCTGTTCGAGTTGTTCCAACCGCTCGCGATTACTGAAGAGACGCTGCCCGTCGCCGTCCCCGCCTTCGCCCCCGTCGGTGTGACCCGTGAGACGGGCTTGGTGGCCGTCTACACCGAACGGCAGTTCTCGCTGGCCACCGGTGCGGCGCAGGGGCTGTCACAGATCGACAACGCCGGATTCAGCCCGGTCATTGAGATTCCGCGTCCCAACACGCCGCCGCAGTTTGCGTGGCGATTCGTGACCCGACCGTGGCAACTGCCGCTGCTGGTCTCCCGGCAGAAGCCCGCCTCACGAGGCACGGCTGAACATGCGGCCCTGGTGACCACCCGCAAAATCCGCATGAAGACCCGGCTCGACCTGATCCTCGCCAGTGCGCCGCGGTCGGAAATCGTCGTGCAGCTTCCCGTGGGTTATTTGCTGAACGAGGTCCTCTCGGCCGACATCAACGACTATTACGTGCAGAGTCCTGGTGCCGACCAGCCCTCGGTGCTGCACGTGGAACTCACCGCACCGCGCACCGGCCGGGTGGAACTGCTGCTGGATGGGGCGCTCGCCCGTGATCCGGCGGTGGAGACCGCGACACTGGCCTGGCCGGTCCCGCTCGAAATGACCGACCTGCGGTCCACCGCCGCCGTGTGGCTCGATGCGGTATTTACTGCTTCGCTGCAGGACTTCACGAGTTGGAAATCGGTCGATCCTCAGGCGCTGCCCCAGCGGCTGGTCGCCGTGCGACCGGAGGCGGTGCAGTTCGCCTTCTCCTCGACCTCTGCCACAACACAGCCCGTGTCGCTGGGACTGACACGCGCGCTGGCAGGTCTCAGCGCCGATTCTCTGGTGACCGTCGTGGCTCACGAGACGGAGCTGGAATATCTGCTGGCCCTGCAATGGAAGATCAACCGCGCCGGCGAGACCCGGTTTGCCTTCACGACCCCCGACTCGCTCGTGGGCAAACTGGACATCAACCGTGGCTCAGGCACCTCCCGCATCCGCCAGATTCAGACGGAGAAGCTGGAGGGCGGCCGCGCCCGCTGGACGCTGCTGGTCGAAGAGCCACAGCGCGAGAAGTTCTTTGTGACCGCCAAGGCCATGCTGCCCGCGCCGGTCGGAGCCGACGCGCGGATCCGCGTTCCCGCCATCAGTTTTGAGCAGCAGAATCCGACAACAGCAGAAGTGGCGGCACTGGCGACCCAGCGGCACTATGCCGTGCTGGTCAACCATTCCCGGAATCAGTTGGACCTGATCGGTCCCACCGCGGTCGACCCGATTGCCGCCGCGGAACTGCCCATGAAAATCCCGGACGAATTGGTCAACCAGGCCGCGGCGATTCTCAAGATCAAAGACGCCGCCCCAGCCAACCCAGCCGCTCCAGTGCCTGCCGGCGGTGCTGCCGAAATCGGCTGGAAGGTACAGCCGGTCAAACAACTTCAGTCCCTGCCGGCGGCCGTCAACCTGATCGAGCAGACGCTGGTGCTTTCCCGCGATGGAACGTGGAGAACCAGCTCGCTGTACCGGGTGAAGAACCGCTCTCGGCAGTACCTGGGCCTGAAGCTGCCCACGGGGACAATCGTCTTGTCGCTCTATGTGCAGAACCAGCCCCAACGACCGGTGCGGACCCAGATCGGCGAGCAGGAGGCGGTGTTGATTCCGTTGCCAAAGACAGCCGAGGGCGACTTGTCGTCGGTCATCCAACTGGTCTGCGCGGGTGACCTGGGGGCTCCGCTGCCCAAGAGCGCGCGGGCATTGTTCTCGCCGCTGGACCTGCCTTCGCCGCAAGTGCTGACCCAGGAAGAGAGCCCCGATTACGGAGCCCCGGTGGCCCGCACCGAGTGGACCGTCTATCTGCCGGCCGACATCGAGGCGGTGCTGTGGACGGAACGCGAGCGCTCCAACATGACCTACAGCGTGGCTGGCTTCGACCGGACGATGGCGGAAGTCAGCGAGTATCTTGATCTCCAGAATCAGTTGCAGTCGGGCATCCTCAACGACGCCCAGCGGATGCGGTGTGTCAGCAACCTCAAACAACTGGATCTGCGGATCAACGCCTATGACGACTTCATCCGCAATTCCCAATTGACCGTGCAGCAGCGGGGAGAGCTGGAGCAGCGGGTGGTCAAGGTGCGGAAGGGACAACAGTTGAACGCCGCCCAACAGCCAGTGCCAGCTCAGCAGGATGCACGGGAAGGGGTTATCAACTACACAGATGGCACGGTCACCTTTGATGATGTCCAGCAGTTTGAGAAATCACTGAATGAGTTCAATCGTCCAGCCGACGACGCTCCGGTCCGCGCGCAGTCGGAAGAATTGAACCTGGGTCTCGAAGTGCGGGAACAGACGAAGGACTCCGAGGCCAAGCAGCAAGCCATGCCACAGACGCCTTCCAAGTCTAACTCGCGCAAGATGCTGCGGGGCCAGTCCGCCGGGCAGTCGGACCTGCTGAGCCGTGACGCGGATTCTCAACAGGTGCAGACACGGGTGGAGGGCCTCGCGCCAGCGCAACGCCGACTGGGCGGAGGCGGATTCGGCGGGGGAGATGGGTTCGTTCCTCCGCAGGGGCAAGTGCCGGGCGGGCAGCCAACCAATCGCAACAACACATTCTTTGGCGGCGGCACTCGTGCTGATCCGGGCGTCGGTGGCGCAGTGGGCGGTCCCGGAGGCGGAATGGGCGGGTTAGGCGGCGGACAGGAGGCCGCTGGCGGTGCCCAAATGTTCGACCAAGACGGAGAATTTGTGGAGCCGAATTCCGGAGCGGACTTTGGACGGCCCTGGTCGGCGGTCGGCGGCCTGTCACTGCGGATGGAAATCCCCACCGATGGCCAGAGACTCACGTTCTCCAAGGCGGGCGGCGATGCCAAACAGGCCCTGGGCCTGCGTCCGCGCGACTCGCGGCAGTTTGCTTTTGGGGCGCTGTGGGCGGCGCTCTCCATCGCCTTCGGCGTGGCCGTGGTCACGGCCTTCAGCAGCCACCGCACGGGAGCCACGCTCCGCCGGCGTGCCCCGGCCATCCTCTCCGGCGCCGGCCTGGTCTGGTTCTTCACGCTGCCCTTCGGCTGGCTCGGCTTCGCCGTGTTCCTGGCGGGTGGGCTGGGGATGTCGTGGATGCATGCCCAGTCCAAGTAGCATCGGCTTCAGCCGATGTCTCGTTCGGAGCACTGCCAATCGCAATGTCGGCTGAAGCCGACGCTACAGCAGCCACCGCACCGGAGCCACGCTCCGCCGGCGTGCCCCGGCCATCCTCGCCGGCGCCGGGCTGGTCTGGTTCTTCACGCTGCCCTTCGCCTGGCTCGGCTTCGCCGTGTTCCTGGCGGGTGGGCCGGGGATGTCGTGGATGCATGCCCAGTCCAAGTAGCATCGGCTTCAGCCGATGTCTCGTTCGGAGCACTGCCAATCGCAATGTCGGCTGAAGCCGAATGGCACTTAATCGAAAGGAAGTACTCAGGGGGAAATGACATAGGCAAAACGCGTCCTCTCGCGCACATTGGGGAAGTTCTCACACAACCCTAAAGGCACGGAGGCCGCGGGCATGGATCCTCAATATTCTCTTCAGTTCAGTCAACACTGGAAGTTTTTCCGATCGCAGGCGCTCCAGACC
>JAKFUF010000026.1 GCA_021732845.1 Planctomycetaceae bacterium
CCACAAACTCGCACTTCAACCCTGTCCCAGGTAAGACCATCAACTGGAGAGCCGGATGCGGGAAATCCGCCAGTCCGGTTCGGAGGGAGGGGGGAGCCGAAACCAATCGGCCCTCCCTACCCCTATCCGCCACGCTGGTCGACAAATGCAAACAACTGGTTTGTCCCAGCGTAGCACCGGACGGCTCGCGCCCTGCCGCTTGTTTTGGACTGCTCGCCGTCCAACCAGCCAAGCTTCGAGTCACGGAGTGACTGGGCAACTTTGCTCGCCTGTGGCTTCGCGAGAGGTCAGGCACGGTTGCCCGCGATTCACGTCGGGAACGCCGAGCGTCGTTCGCGTTCTTTTGAAGAGAGGCTCCGTTCCACCAGGGTGGCGTGGCAGGATCGGGTGAGCATGCCCAAGTTTTTGGCAAACGCAGTTGCACCGCTCGTGCCGGTTGCACCGCTCGTGCCGGGTGCACCGGCGGTTGGCGGGCGGTCTCCCGCACAATCCGCGCGATTCGTCTCATGTCGCGGCTGGATGCTGGCGACAGGCTGACGCGGACGGCGCGTGGCGACCGATGAAACGAAGACACGGCTCGGCGTGCCCCACCACACCCGTTCGGTAAGGCAGAACAATGTCGGATGATCTGGCCACTCTGTTTGAATCCGGCCCTGGATCCGCGAGCAATCCGGGTGTGTCAAAGTCTCTCTCGACGGGTCCGACCGAAAGCGAGCTTCAGGAACTGCTTCGCGCCCAGCCGGCAGCGGCCGCCTCGAGTCCGACCCTGGCGCCGAAGCCGCAGGACACGTCGGAACTCGATGATCACGAGACGCTGTCACCGGACTACGAGGTGCCAAGCCCGTTTGATCTTGGCACGCCCGAGATCGAGGACGAGGGCGATGGCGAGGCCACGATGGTCGAGCCGCCCCCGCCCCCGGTGTCGGCGGCGGATGAACACACGGCGATCCAGGGGGGGCTTGCCCCGCCGTTCGCCCCGGGAACCGCCCCATCCCGCGAATCCATGGCGGCAAGCCACCGCCGGGGCGCACAAGACGGCCGGCAAACGGAGGGGTGGGCCAGTGCGGCAGATCCGGCGGCAGCCGGTGAACGGTACACCATCCAGGAGGAGATCGCCCGCGGCGGCATTGGCCGCATCATTCGTGCCCGCGACCCTCGACTGCTGCGGGATGTGGCCTTCAAGGAGCTGTTGCCCGAAGCCCAGCAGTATCCCGAATCCAGCGACCGGTTTATCCGCGAGGCGCAGGTCACGGGGCAGCTTGAGCATCCCGGCATCGTGCCGGTGTACGACCTGGGCTTTCATCCCGATGGCCGGCCGTATTACTGCATGCGGCTGCTGTCGGGGAAGACCATGCGCGACGCCATCGTGGCGTGCCACAAGCTGCCGCCGGAGAGCGCCGACCGGCATCTGGCGTTCGTCAAGCTGCTGCGCGAGTTCATCGCGGTCTGCCAGGCGATCGCCTTCGCCCATGAACGCGGCGTGCTGCACCGCGACTTGAAGCCGCTCAACATCATGCTGGGGGACTTTGGCGAAACGATTGTCCTCGACTGGGGGATGGCGAAAGTGATGGGTGTGCTGGAAGAGATTCCCGCGCCGGCCCCCGTCCCTCTGGAGGACAGCGGTCCCGAGGAATGCACCATGGTGCAGTCCGCCGCCCCGTCCAGCCTGGAGCTGTCGGCACATGCGCCGTCGCAGGGAGCTTCGACCGCCTCCGCCTCCGTCACCCAGTCGGTGTCCGGAAGCCGGATGAGCCAGTCGCGGCGCTCCATCAACATCGACACCGATGGCACTCAGACCCAGCAGGGCTCGCTGATGGGCACGCTGCCCTACATGCCGCCGGAACAGGTGCTGGGGCTGATCGACCAGATGGATGCCCGGACCGATGTGTACGCCCTGGGGGCGATCCTCTACGAGATCCTGACCACCGTGCCGCCCATCAAAAGGGGCAGCATGCAGCAGCGGATGTGGCAGATCACCCAGGGCCAGATTGACCCGCCGCGGACCAAAGACTCCAGCATTGCCCGGCCCCTGGAGGCGATTTGCCTGAAGGCTCTGGCCAAGGAGAAGGACAGCCGTTATGCCTCGGCGTTGTTGATGGCGGAGGATGTCGAACGCTTCCTGGCCGACGAGCGGGTTTCGGCCTACAAGGAGCCGTGGCACATTGAGGCCCGCCGCTGGATTCGGCGCAACAAGACCCTGGTCACCTGTGCCTGCGCCATCGCCCTGGTCTCCGGACTGGGTTGGCTGACAGCGCTGGCCCTGCGACACCGCCACCTGCAGACCGTCGCCGTGGAGGCGATGGGGCAGTTTGAGCTGGCCAACGGAGCGATGGAACGCGGTGAGTACAAGGAGGCGGCCCGGGCGCTGCGGCAGGCGTCCGGCGCGCTCATCGCCGAGCCGGCGCTCAAGGGGACCGACCTGGAGCGCCGGCTGCATGACCTGGAGCACCTGCGGATCGCCGGGGTGGAACGGAAGGCCGACCAGTTGCTCGCCAAGGCCGAGGCGGCCGAAAAGGCCGAGCGGCTGGTCGACGCACGGCAGTGGCTCGGAGAGACACTCGCGCTTCTGGGCGACGAACCCGACCTCACCCAGCGCCGCAAGAGCGTGCAGGCGCGCGAGACAAAGGTGCAGGAGGCCCTCGTCGCTCACGAAATGCACGACGATGAGCGTGACCGCTTTGCCAAGTTTCACGACGAGATGGATCAGGCCCGGTTCTTCGGCAGCCTGTTCCGCGGGGAAAGTGTCGTCCAGGACAGCGCGGAGGCCCGCGTCCACGCCCTGCGGGCGCTCCAGCAATACGGTCTGGAAATTGGCACTCCTCCCAAGCCGGAGGCCGTGGCCCCCGCCGAGTGGACGCTCGTGTTGCAGGATGCCCTGGAAGCCCTGCTGATCGTGGCGGAGGCCGAGGTCATGGACCCCGCCAATCGGGGCACTGGGAAGGATGCCGACCAGAAGGGGGCCGTCAACGCGCTGGGGTGGATCGACCGCGCCCGCAGGCTCGACATCTCCTGCCGCGTCCTGGAGCAACGCGCGGCGACGTATTATGGGATGATTGGCGACAAACAGCGGCAGGCGGCCGCCATCGCGACGGCGGAAACCATCCCGGCCCGCACCGCCCTCGACTTCTTTCTGTCGGGTGAGGTCGACCGCAAAGCCGGCAGGTATCCGCAGGCGATCAGTGCCTACGAATCTGCCCTGCGGGCCGATCCCGATCACTACTGGTCCATGCAGTTCCTCGGCCTGTGCTACCTGCAGCAGCAGCACCCGGCTGCCGCGGCGGCCAGCTACACCGCCTGCCTGGCGCGGCGGCCGGATTTTGCCTGGACCTGGTGCAGCCGCGCCGTGGCTTACGCCGAACTGGAGCAGTTCGACCAGTCGCTGGCCGACTTTGCCGAAGCCGAGAGCCGGGATCCAAAGCTGATGGCGGTCTATTTGAACCGCGGAGCAGTGCAGGTGATTCGCGGAGCCTTTGACGCGGCCCGGGCCGATTTCGAGAAGGCCGCCGAGCTGCGTCCCGACCGCGCCGATCCATTGATCAACCTGGCGGAGGCGTACCGCCAGCAGGCCGATCTGCTGCGCGTCGAGCAGCCGGATGAAGCCACGCCGTTGTTCCAGCAGGCGCTGATGCATCTCGACACGGCTGCCGGCCTGGCGGCCACGCACCCCCAGGTTTATGCCCTGCGGGGTGATGTCAAACTTCGGTTGGGGAAGCCACATGAAGCCATTGCGGATCTGGAACAGTCGATCAGGTTTGATCCCCAGCCCGCCCGAATCGCGGCCTCCTACCGCCTGTTGGCGCTGGCGTACCGGCAGACCTCCCGTCTGCCTGATGCGCTGAAGTGTCTGGAAGCGGCCGTCAAGCACGCCCCACGGAACGCTGAACTGCATCATGAACTGGCAGAACTGCAACTGCAGTCGAGCCAACATGAAGCAGCGGTGAAGTCGCTGTCGCGTTCGCTGGAATTGAAAGGCGGCCCGCCGGCGGCGCAGCCCTCCGCGCCCACGGTCGTGTCAGAAGAAGCGGCCAAACTCGCCGCCGTCTACAAGACCCGCGGGCTGACAGCCGCGCAGCTCGGCCAGTATCGGCAGGCGATGCAGGACTACACCCGGTCCCTGGAATTGCAGTCCGCCGCCCCGACCCTGACCCGCCGTGGCTGGGGCTACCTGCTCCAGGCAACGCAACTCGCCGCGGACGATTTCGATGAAGCGATCCACCTCAACCCCGCCGACCCCGACGCCTGGAATGGTCGTGGCTACGCCCGCGTGCTGCTGGGAGATGTCCGCGGTGCCGTGCACGATGCCGAGAAGGCGGTGGAGAAGGCCCAACTGCAGTTGGCGACAGAAGGTCCGCGCACCTGGCCGTTGATCTACAACGCCGCGACCATTTATGCCCAGGCGGCCTTCCGGACTCCGCCGCAGGTCGAGTTGCAGGCAGACACCGCCTCGGTGAGACCCAACGCCCGCCGGGCCTATGAAGTGCGCGCCGTCGAACTGCTGCGGCAGGCGTTTGACATCGCTGGAGGACCCGCCAGGGAACTGTTCCTGCGGACCGTGGAATCGGACACGGCCCTCGATCCGCTGCGTGCGCAACCGGAATTTCAGGACTTCTTGACGAATCTTCGCCAACCTTCCACCCCGAAACGGTAAATTTGACGTTCTGCGTCAACTTTTCCGGCGATGTTTCTGAGGGAGAGGTGCTTTGCATAAGTGCGCGGCTGCGCGCATGAGCAACCTCTGCTGAAGGCCAGCTTCGCAGTATCGCCGGGGGGTGCCGTGTCAGATCGGGGTGGTCCAGGAGCAACGCACGACACGGATGTCATCGCCAGCCGTTCCAGGCACAGCCGAGTCCGCACGGCGGCTCCTTCAGCGAGCACACGCCGCCGCCTGCGGCCGTCGTTCTCGCTTGAAGCGCTGGAGATCCGCACGCTGTTGGCGGATGTGGGAAACACCCTGATGACGGCGCAGATGCTGGGCAGGCTTGGTCCCGATCTGACGTATTTCGACAATCAGCAGGGGCTGGGCGACGGCGGCACGGCCGACGTCGACTTGTATAAATTCACGGCTCTGGCTGGCGAGTCGCTTTACGTCTCCTCGTCGACGATGGCGTCGCCGGTGAGAACCCGCCTGCGGTTGTTCGACAGCGTTGGCAACGAAATCAACGGCTACTCCTACGTGGGAACCTCGCTGGTTGAACTGGGCTATGAATTCACCCAGGATGGCGACTACTACATCGGGGTCTCGGGAAATCCAAACCTGGCTTACAACCCGGTGAATGGCAACAATGCCATCACGGGTTACGTGGGCGCGTACACATTCTTCGTCGGGTTGACGCCGAAGTTTGTCGACGACTTTGACGTGGACGGGTTCAGCGCCACGAACGGCAACATTGGTCCCACGGATGGCAGCCAGTACGACTTTTACTCGCTGTTGGTTCCCTCGTTCTCGGGCACTCCGCTCTTCCAGGTTCAGGCAGATCCATCCGGCACCGGCAACCCGATCTTGGAGTTGTTCGACCAATACCAGCAGCCGGTGTCGCTCACGGACTCTGATCCCACCGTTGCCGGATTTGGCGGCTTCCTCCCCGTGAATGCCGGCGCGTATTACTCCATCCGCATCCACATGCCGCCCGGCTCTTCGGGAGGCTACCAACTGCAGATTTCGCTGCCAAACTCCACCCCGGTGGATGACCACGGCAACTCGTTGGCGACAGCCACTGCCCTGGGTCAGGGCGACCACGCGATCGTGAGTGCCAAGATCGACGACGTGGGCGATGTGGACGCGTTTTCCTTCACCGCCACCACGGACACCCTGTTGCAGGTCAATGCCGACAAGGAGATCGGCAGTTACCTCGACACGGTCCTTGAGATCCGTGACAGCCTGGGGGCGCTGCTCACGCAGAATGACAACCGGTCATCCATGACCACCAACAGCCAGGTCTCGCAGTTCGTGGCGGCCGGTCAGACTGTGTACGTGCAGGTGCGGGGCCAGGCGATTTCGCGCGGAGCCTACGTCCTGCGGATCGAGGCCGACGGTGCCTCCAACTCCGCGGCGAACACCACCACGCCACCGTTGGCGGCGAACGAAGTGCGGATCACTCCGGCCCGGATCAATGCCACGGATGATGTCGACCACTATGGCGTGACGGCGACGCACGCCGGCACGTTGATCGTAAGGATGAACGCGACAGCGCTGAGCAGCAAGGTGCTGACACTGCTGGACGCGTCCTTGCAATCAACCAGAGGCGCGAGCGGCAGCATGCCCATGCTGGAACTGCGCCAGACCGTGGCCGCCGGAGAGGTCATCTATGTGCGTGTTGAATCTCCCGGGCAGGTGGGGGACTATGGACTGCAGTTGGAACTCGATGTCGGCGACATCGCCCCAACTGCCCTGCCGTTGACGCTGACGAGCGCCAATGGAGCCTATCTGGCCACGGTCGCGGGGAATTGGGACAAGCCGTCGGATGTCGATGTTTATCGGATCGTGACCGCGGTTTCCGGACTGCTGACCCTCAGCCAGCCGCCAACGGGAACCTTTCAACTGGTCAACGGCAACGGCATGCCGATCAGTCCGTTTGTCACTGCTGGACAGACGGTCTTTGTGCAGGCCGCCGCCGGCACACCCGCCGGTCCGTACACACTGGCCGTGCGGCTTGATCAGGTGCAGACGCTGACACCGGATGCCTCCGGCCTGACGCTGATCAACGGCGTCCTGCAGGGAGCCGACGACATCGACATTTACAGCTACGTCGCACCCGTGGACGGACATTTGAGCATCAATGTCTCCGCCTTCTTTGGGGTGGACCTGCGGCTCTTCGGTCCAAACGGCATGCCTCTGGGCGAACCCGCGCCCGATCGCATCGACATTGATCTGCAGGCGGGTCAGTTGGTGTACATCGGGGTCCACACTTTCGCCCAGGGCGGAAACTACACAATTTCAACGCAAATTGGGACCGGCCTCGACGATTTCGGCAACACGTCCGAGACCGCCCAGTTGGTGTCCCTGGACGGGCAGGGGCGCATTGGGCTGTCTGGCCAGATCGAAGCGGCCTTTGACGTGGACCGGTTCAAATTCGTCGCCGCGTCCGCCATGACGCTGTCCATTGACCTGCGCCCCATCCCCGGCTCGCCGCTCGACCCGGTCTTGCGGGTTTTCGACACCGACGGAAAGCTGCTGGCCTCCAATGACAACAGCTTTTTCACGTCGAGCAGCCACCTGTCGCTGGACCTCACCGCGGGCCAGCAAGTCTTCATCGAAGCCTCGGGCTATTCCTCCAGCGTCGGTGGCTACCGGCTGGATGCGATGGGTGGCTCGGCCTCCCAGTTCGATGACTTCGGCGACACCATCGCCGCCGCGACATCGATCATGCTGCGGCCCGGCCTCAATCCGCCCTTGATGGGCCGGATCGAAGAGGAATTCGACACCGATGTCTTCTCCTTCATCGTCCCGATCACCGGGCAGTTGTTGATCCAGCAGGAAGCCGCGCCGGACAGCCTGCTTGACCCGTACCTGACCGTCTACAACGCTGCCGGTGTCGTCATCCAGCAGGACGACAACTCGGGCCCCAACCGCAGCGCCCGGGTGCATCTGGCTGTCGTGGCCGGGCAGCAAATCTTTGTCCAGGCCGGTGGCTACTCGACCAGCAGCGGCAACTATGCCATGCGGCTCGTTCTGACCGACCTCTCCAACCCGCCGCCGCCGTTGCGTGTCGATCCCGGCCGGATCACCTCGCTGACCGAGACGATTGGAGACTCGCTCGAGCAGGATGTGTTCCGCATTGAAGTCACGGCGGATGGTCTGCTGACCATCCGCCAACAGGCACTGCCGGGCAGCACGCTGGATCCAGTGCTCTCTGTCTTCACCGCCGCCGGCGTCCTGCAGGCCACCAATGACAATGCCGGCCCAGGGCTGAGTGCCGCCGTCACCCTCCGCGTCGTCGCCGGGCAGCAATTGCTGATCCGCGCCAGTGGCTACGGTGCCACGACCGGCACCTACCAGATTGACATGGAAATCAACGATGGCGTCGAAGACATCGTCGATCTGCAACCGGTCACACTGTCACTCTCTGGCGAGACCCTGCAGCCAGGCGCGATTGAGTTTGTTGGTGACACCGACCTGTATCAAGTGGCGATTCCCTCGGGCATTCCTGCCGGGACGGTCCTTCTGGTCTGGATGGAATCGGATGGCCGCGGCCTCGATCCGGTCCTCAGCATCTTCGACTCCGCGGATCTCAGCACCCGACAGACGCTGGCCTACAGCGACAACGACGGCGTCTCCCTCAACAGCAACGTCGCGCTGAGCGTCACTGCCGGACAGACGCTGTTCGTCCAGGCGAGCGGCTTCGGCGGCACGAAGGGACGGTTCAGACTCCGGTTCGCGTTCCAAACGGACGACCAGCCCAACACGCTCACGGCCACTGGCATCACCGCGCTGACGTTGGGAAGCGACCGCACCGTCACACAGACCGGCACCATCAACTACAACGGCGACAAGGATGTTTTCAAATATGTCGCCACCGAACAGGGCCAGTTGCGGATCTATCAGCAGGGGGTGACGCCCGGCTTCGACTCCTTCCTGCAGGTCTTCAACGGCCGCAGCACGCTGCTCGCCCGCAACGACGACGCGAATGGGCTGGACGCGATGATTGACCTGTTCGTGCAGGAGGGTGATGTGCTCTTGATTCAGGCCGGAGCCTTCGCCACGTCCACCGGCCAGTATTCACTACGAATCGAACAGACCTTCATTGCCGCCGACGACGTGCCCGACACCTTCGACCGCGCGACCCCGTTCTCACTGACCGGCAATACCGCGACCCTGAGCGCGACAATCAGTTCTGCAACCGACGTCGATGTCTTTACATTCACCGCGGCCAGCAGCGGTACGCTGAGCGCGCAGTTGCAGGGCCTGAGCGGCCAGATTGCGGTCTACGAACTTGTCGATGCGGAGGATGACAGTTCCGCACGCTTGACTCAGCTCGTGGCTCGAAACCTCAGCGGTGACACCGCCACGCTGCAGATCACGCAGGGGCGGCAATATTACGTCCGCGTCACCGGCCCCACGACGGGAGCCTATCAGGTGCAGTTGACGCAGACCGAACCCAGTGCCACGAGTCAGGCACTGACCGATCAGGAATTTGAGGCTCTGGTCGAGCGGGCGCGCGAGCGCTATGCCGAGACCGGCGATCTCGAACTGGTCTTGGATGAGCTTGTCGTCGAGTACCAGCGTCTCGTGGCTCAGCGCGGAGGCACTCCCGGGCCGGTGCTGCTGCTGGTGACCGACCCCGTCGACTTCTCGCTGACGGCGAGCGGCCAGTCGCAGCAGGTGGGCTATACGGGCAGCAGCGGCCGTTCGCTGGAAATCCCGCAGGCCCAGTTGTCGAGCGACGGAATCTTGGAGGTGGCCATCATCCCATCCGCCTCATCCTCCTATCAGTTGCAGTTGCAGGGGGTGGGAAGCAGCTACCAGGTCGGCGCACGGATGGTTGATGGCGACACTGTGCAGACCGCGTCCGTGTCAGGCCAGAGTTCGGGCTCGCTCTCGAAGAGTTCCAGCCTGCAACTGGCTTTGGACTTTGGAGCCACGCCAACCTCCAGCACCGCTTCGACTTCCGGACTGAATTCCGGCCAGATCTCCGCGGGAACTTCGACAGGCAGCGCACCCTCGCTGTTCGCCTCGCTTACCAATCTGCTGCCGGCGCTCGTCTCCTCCAGCTTGCTGACGAGTACGGAAGCCGATGTCGATTCGGCCACCAGCGCGACAGACGCCGCCGACACGGCGTCAGCGGGGTCACCCAGTCCCAGTTCGGTCATGAACAAGGCGTTGTCGCTTTTGAAACGTGCCAGCAAGACCCTGTTCGGCAACGGCTGGGGGACGCTGTACAAGGGACTGACACTGGCTGGAAACAACGCGGCATCCGAACTGGCCGAAGACTCGCCACAGCGGCTGTTTCAGGATTGGAACCAGCTCGTCAACCAATTTCTGCAGATGGTGCCGGCTCCCAACGCCGGCGAGCAGCCAACCGCGAACGATTCACCAACGGCAGACGATCAGATCCCGGCCATCCCCACCAACCAAGAGTCCCGCCCCGACGGGCAGGCGGCGAATACACCCACGGACGCCGACCGGGTGTTTGCGGCATATACGGCGTTTTGACGATTGTGCAGGATCAGAGGCGACTGCCACCGCGCCGGCAGCCTCCCGCGTGGGTTCTGCCAGAAAAATCTCCGAGGGGGAAATTCTCAAACAGCTCCGTGGCTCTCCAGATAGCACCGTGCCATCGCAGAATACTCGCCGGATGGTTCCAGGCTCGCGCGCAGTTGCACCTGACAAGAAGCCAGGCGTTCGGCCCATTTCGATTCACCGGCCTCAACCTTCGCTTGCAGCAAGTGGCATAAAACGACCAGGTTTTTTAGATCCTCAAGCCGCCGCCGTCGGTTCTCATTCAACGAACTGCGGTCGAGTCCAAGCGCTTGAATGGTCTCATGGCCTTCTCGGCAGCCACCAATCGCGAAGGGGATTTCGTCACGAAACCCGATGAATTGTGTGGGGTCGAGCGCGCCTGGATCAATCAGCAGCGGCTTCTCATCCTGAAGCGAATCAACTTGCGAACGGGCGCGACGGCGATTGTTTCTCAGCGGGAACAGGTTGCCTTTGAACCGTTGATTGCAGATCTGGCACGAATGAAAGAGATTCTCCCATGCGTAGGCCAACCAGTAATACCCGGGACGTTTGAGTGAGTCGCCCGCGGTTTGCCTGAAGCCGGCCTTGGGACGGAAGTGTTCGACATCTCCGTAGCCGGTGTGAGAATAGTGCGACTCGCAGAATGCGCACTTGTCGTACTGCGCTGCGTTCAAAGCACTCCTAACCGCAGGTGCCTTGTAGACAGATTCTTCGAAGTTAAACGTGCGGCGACCGTTGCGATAATCTTTTGGTGCGGCGTCATGCGCGTCGCACAATCGTCGACGGGCGGCGTCACCGCGTCGGTCCAGGATCTCGGGTGCCGCTCGCTTGACGATGGGGATCATTTGGCGGCTTGGCGCTCTTTCATCAACAGGTCCAGCGCTTCACGGACTTCCTTCCGCTCGGCAATTTCCTCAGGAGTTTCCCCAATCGGCAATTCACCAATTTTGGCTTCAACATCCTTCAGCACACGCCGGTCGGCAGCCGTCAACTTCGGCTTCTGAAGCAGTGACTTCCGCTGTTCCAACAGCGCTTCAATCTGGCGTGGACGAGCGCTCGGCAATCCGAACAGGTCGCTTGTGAGGATCTGATCGACCCTCCAGTTGCGGATGTTGTCGACATCATTGTCGATAACAATTTGATTTCCAACCCGGCGCAGGACCGCAAGGTTGAGTTCATCAGTGCCCTGCGCCATCAACGGACTGTGGGCGGTGGCGATGAACTGCGTATTCGTAAACCTGTTGGAAAGGAAGTCCATCAGTTTTCGCTGCCAAGCGGGATGCAGATGAAGGTCAATCTCGTCGACTAGAACGATTGCCGGCTCTGAGAGCGGCGTCTTGCTGTCTGGGTAAAATTCCACCATTCGGTTGGCGAGGTCCGTTACCCATGTCACCAATGTTTGATACCCATAGCCAAGGCGCGGAAGCGGAACCCATCCGTATGGAGTTTCGAATTCCACCCGTGGCGTTGGATTCTTCTCATCTGGGGTGGTCAAGCGAATGTCGGTGATTTCTGGCAGAATTTCGAGCAACAACCCTTTCACAACGTCAAGTTGCGAAATCAACGCAGCTTGAATGTCAGACTTCTTTGCCGCCGCATAGTCCAACCTTAACAGCCACTCCTCTGGATTTCGCAAATCAGCGCGATCGGAGAATAAGCTTGCCGTGGGATCATCCTCGCCGTCTTCGATAAGTGTCGTCACGCCGAAACGGCGGCTCGCACCGTAAGCACTGCCCCACACATTCCAGCTGACGGGCGAGTGGCCAAACTTTATACCAGACGCCTGCAACTCCACGTCTGCCGGGATGGATACACGCGGGCTCTCGAGCAAGCTCTCCGAGGCACAAATCGTTCCCGTCCACTGCGGAGGAAATTCGCTGCAACGCAAAAAAGTCGGCTGATCAAATCGCTGAAAACGCTGGTGATATCCTCGCTCTCCCGGCGTGGAATTGACTGACGGCACCATGAAATATCCCGCCAACAGTTGCAGGAGCGTTGTCTTTCCCGTCCCATTCAACCCCAGAATTACCGTCCAACGTGCAGGCTTTCCCTTTCCGTCGGAGAGGTTCAGCGTTTGCTCTTGACCGAAGCAACGGACATTCTTCACCGTCAGTGAGAGAAAATATGCGCCCTGTTTGTCCAGCGATCGGCTGTGGGGGGGCGAGTGATTTCGGGGTCGGGCGATCGGGGTGCGGGCCATGAGGAGGCTGACATCATTGCTGGCTGTGGAAATCCGATTGTTCAGCATACTACAGCCTCGTAGTCATCAACAGACCACAAAGCTGTAGAATCTCCGCCGCCGCATGGCGAAAATGCTGCGGAACGAATGCGCCGGATCAATCCTGTCCTGTTACGCAAACAACTCCCGTACCGCTTTGCCTCCGCCAGCCAATTGCACCGGCCGGCCGAGTGGGGTGTGCAGGGTGATGTCGGGGTCGATTCCCAGGGCGGTCAGCAGGGTGGCGGCGAAGTCGGAGGGGGTGATGGGGCGATCGGTCACAGAGGCGGCTTGCTTGTCGGTGGCCCCGACGGTGATTCCGCCCTTGAGTCCTCCGCCGGCCATGATCGTCGAAAACGCTTGCGGCCAGTGATCGCGACCGGCCATTTCGTTGACGCGCGGCGAACGCCCGAACTCAGTTGTCACCACGACCAATGTCGAGTCCAGCATGCCTCGCTGGTCGAGGTCGGTCAGCAGGGCGGCCAATCCCTGGTCAAGCGACGGAACCAACAGTTCCCGCAGGCTATAGGCGTTTTTGCGGTGCGTGTCCCAGTGTCCGTTCTCGATGCTCACAAACCGGCAGCCCGACTCCACCAGCCGCCGCCCCAGCAGGCAGCACTGGCCCAGGCTGGTCATGCCATAGGCATCGCGGGTCGCCTGTGATTCCCGGCCAATCTCGAACGCCTGCTTCGCGGCGGCGCTGGTCATCAACTGGTAGGCCTTGTCGTAAAACGTCTCCAGCGACTGCTCGGGCTTGCTTCGGGCTCGGCTCGCCTGAGCTTGAGCTTCCATCTGGTTAATGGCCCGCAGGGCCAACTGTCGCCGCAGGCTGCGGTCGCTGGTCACGCCCTCCGGCAGGACGATGTCCCGCACGGAGAATTCGGGGGCGGCCGGGTCGGCTTCGATCACGAACGGGGCATAGCTGGGTCCGAGGAACGATGGTCCGCCGCTGTTCAGAAAGTTGGGGACGGAGACGTAGGGCGGGAGCGCGCCGGAATTGTGTCCCAGCTTGGCGACCATCGAACCGAACGCCGGGTGCATGTTGTTGTTCTGCACATTGCGGTTGAAGTTGCCACCGAATCCGGGGTGCTGCCCGGTCATCATCACATGATAGCCGGCCGTGTGGTCGGGGTCGTTGTGCGTCAGGCTGCGGACGATCGCCAGCTTGTCCGTAACTTTGGCCACATGCGGCAGCAGATCCGTGATCTGCATGCCCGGCACGCTGGTGCTGATCGGCAGGAATTCGCCGCGAATCTCTGCCGGGGCTTCCGGCTTGGGATCCCACATGTCCTGGTGCGGCATCCCGCCGATGATGAAAATGAAGATGCAATTCACATCTTTTTTTGGCTTGGATGGACCGGCCGTGCTGTCATTGGCTCGCAACTGTTGCAAGTTCAGGATCTGGGCGAGGCTCAGGCCCGCCAACGAACCCAGGCGCAGGAAACCACGTCGGTCAAT
This sequence comes from Planctomycetaceae bacterium, assembly GCA_021732845.1. Lineage (GTDB taxonomy): Bacteria > Planctomycetota > Planctomycetia > Planctomycetales > Planctomycetaceae > JAKFUF01. The sequence goes on from JAKFUF010000026.1 coordinate 13,854, forward strand.
GCCGTCACAGAAGCCGGGGAGCATGGGGCGGCTCACTTGATAAACAGGAAGTCGTAGGAATTCAGCAGCGTCCACAAGAAGTCTTCGGCTGCCTGGCGCGGCGGAGCATCCGCAAACAGTTTCTTGGCGATGGCCAGTTCGGCCTCGCGCGGCAAACGGCCCAGTGCCGCCAGGCAAAGTTCTTCGATGATCTGCGATTCACTGGCGCCGGTGTCGATGAGTTGAGCCACGCGGCCGGTGTGGCTGGAGACTTTCGCCTCCACTTCGGGGGCATTCATCAGATGCAGTGCCTGTGACATGGTGGGTTCGCTGGAACGCCCGCATTCACAGGGGGTAGTCCGTTCGGGACGGCCAAAGATCTCGAGAAAATACGACGGCAGGCGATTATCCCAGAGTTCAATGGCGCGCGTCCGTGGTGGACGGCCGGGGAACGCCTCGGCCTCGCCAGCCGACTGACAGATGGCGTCCAGCAGCACTTCCGCGGGCAACCGTTTGACCGCGTGGTGCGAGAAATTTTGTTCGTCGTCGTGGTTCGTCTCGTTGGTTTCGCTGGAGAGTTGGTAGGTGCGGGAATTGAGGATCAGCCGCATCATCGCCTTGAGGTCGAATTTCGACGCGACTGTCTGTTCCGCCAGAAACGTCAACAGTGGCTCGTTCGTCGGCGGATTTGTCGAGCGCAAGTCGTCCTCTGGTTCGACGATTCCTCGACCGAGAAAATGCTTCCACAGCCGATTCGCGATCAACCGCGAGAACCACGGGTTCTCTGGTGCCACCAACCACCGAGCCAGCGATTGCCGGGGGTCGCCTTCGGTTCCCAGTGGCAGGATCGGACCATCCAGCGGACGGGTCGGCACAATCTTGGCTGAAATCGGGACGCGTGTTTCCCGCAATCCCGCGTGGAACACCAACACCCGATCCTTGGCGACCACCTTGCGTTCCAGGCCGTTGAAGTAGCCCACCATTCCGAAGAAATCGTCCTGCGACCATTTTTCAAACGGGTGATGATGGCACTGGGCACACTCCATCCGCACACCCAGAAAGGCCTGGCTGACGGCCCGCGCCTGCTCCTCGGGTGTCTCCAGAGCCCGGAAAAAGTTCACCGGTCCGTTGGTCCCCGAATTCCCCGTGGCGGTGACCAGTTCGGCCACCCATTCGTTGTAGGGGCGATTGCGCAGGAACTGTTCGCGGAGCCACCGGTGCGATTCGAACGCCCCGCGTTCGCCCAATTTCTGCCGGTCAACCAGCAAAATGTCAGACCAAATCAGCGCCCAATAATCCGCGAACTCCGGGCGCTCCAAAACCTGGTCGATCCACCGCACCCGCTTGTCCACTGCCTGATCCGCAAGGAACAACCGAACTTCACCTGGTGTGGGGAGCGTTCCCAGGGTGTCGAGGTAGAGCCGCCGCAGAAAGGTGGCGTCATCGGCCAAGCCTGAGGCACTCAATCGCATTTTCTGAAGCTTGGCCGCCACCAGCTCATCAATACGATTCTGGGCCGGCAGCGCGGAGTCCACTGCCACGCCTGCCGCACGCGGCAGTTGGAGTTGGACACTCGCCACCTGTCCCATGTAATGCACCGTGATGGAGGCTTCGCCGGGAATCTGCCCCATGCGAACCAGACCAGCACCTTCGACCTCGGCAATCAGCGTCGAATTGGACGTATAACCAGCGGCGGCGGTCACATCGCGCTGGCTCCCATCAGAATAAAAGGCTGTCGCCAATATCTGCTGCTGGCTGGCGAAAGACAGGACCCGCTCAATGGGGCTGACCACGAGTCGTTCAAGCTTGGGTGCGTTTGGCTGCTCGGGCGGTGTTCCCTGCCGAACCCAGGCGAGCAAGAGTTCATGGTCGGCCGATCCGGGACTGACCCGTTGTCCACCGCCATGTGGCACAGTCCCAGTCGCCTTGCCCAAAAACAGGCTGGCTTCCGGACTGGGGCTCGACAACCGCCGCCCGCGGCCTTCCATCACGAGCGATTCGAAATCCGCCACGGGATCGAAGCCAAACACCGACAGCTTGAAGCCATTCTGACCAGAGGCCTTGCCATGGCAGCCACCGTTGTTGCAGCCCCGCTTCGAGAGCAGCGGCAGGACATCATTCCCAAAATCAACCGGCGGATAACCGGCAAAATTCCTCACCCGCACCGGAACCGTGGCTTCGGCTCCCTCAACAATCACCCTTATCTCTGCGTTTCCTTCGGCGACACCAACAACGGCACCGTCTTCCCACCGCGCAACTGCTGGGTTCGAGCTGACATACCGCGTGCTTCGGGTAACATCACGTGGCTCAGCCTTCGCCGCAATCGCTGTCACCAACATATGTTGAGAGCGGTTGGTACCGTGGAGATCTACCACTGGTGGCTCAACGACAATCTGCACCGTTGTCCGTGCCGAAGCCTCCTGGCCGTGGCTCGTGTCATCAATGCTAAGCCACGCGCAGAAGAGCGCGTACAAAATGACCACACGCCAGCGTGACATCGCGACGAAGACTCCTCTCGTCGTCTTGTGCAAATTTTGGGGATCCGACTCACCCATAGCTTAGCATTTATGCGTTTGGATGCAATTCGACCCAGCGGCATCCGGCATTCGACCCAGCGGCCAGCGGCAACTGGGCAGAGCCAAAAACGCCGTAACTTGATGCGATTTGGAAAAAATGGCAGATAATCACCGAGACAACCTGAAAAGCTTCCGATTAGGTGGGCTGGGATGACGATGACGAGAGTGGCCAAGTGTTTCTCTCGTTTGATTCCATGCCCTATCGCGTCCAACTCGATCTGTATTCCGGTCCGCTGGACCTGTTGCTGTACCTGGTACGGCGGCAGGAGCTGGATCTTTGCACATTTCCGATTTCCAAGATCACGCAACAGTTTTTGGAATTTTTGGAGATCCTGCAGGAGCTGGACTTCGACGAGATCGGCGACTTCGTGGTGATGGCGAGTACGCTGGTCGAGCTGAAAAGCCGAATGGTGCTGCCCACGACCGAAGAGCCGGCAGTGGCCGAAGTCCTGCAGATCAATGAAGACCCGCGGGCCGACCTTATTCAGCAACTATTGGAATACAAGCGGTTCAAAGAAGCGGCGCAGTTGCTGGACGACCAGTCGGCAGAATGGCAGTTGCGGTTCCCGCGGCTCAGCGACGACAGTCCGCAGGAGGGCTCCGACCCTTCGCAGGATCGCATTCGCGAAGTGGAACTGTGGGACTTGGTGAGTGCCCTCTCTCGGGTGCTGCATCAGAACACGGAAAGCGCACCGAAAAGCATCATCTACGACGACACGCCGATCTCAACATACATCGAGCGGATCCGTGACCGGGTGCAGGTCGAAGGCCGCGTGACCTTCACGTCGTTCTTCGAGGGCGCGAACTTCAAAAGCAAGATCATCAGCATCTTCCTGGCGGTCTTGGAAATCCTGCGGCACTACCAGTTCCGCGCCGAACAGCCCGACGCCTATGGTGAAATCTGGGTTCTGCCGCCGCTGGAAAAACCGGCCACCGAGCTTCAGCCCGAGTCGGAACTGGTGCTCGCTGTCACTGATGAAAGTTACGTCAAGCCCATGCCCTCGCAGGCAGTTGACAACTCCGACGACGCAATTTCGACCTGATCGTTCTACGTCACCGTTTCCGACTTCGGATCAAAAATTCGAAAGCCGAATCCGGTCAAGGTTTTGACCAGGCTTTCCTTGCCGAACAACTGCCAGCTGTCGGGCAGGTCGGGAAGTTCGACGAGGGCACATTTCAAACCGGACATCAAGTTCTTGACCATGTCGCTGGTGGAACTCATCAGTGCCGGGGCGAGGATGCTGGGCCAGTAAATGCCGGCGACGGCGTCGGCGGAACCATCGGCGGCATGGCCCTTCACGCGGGCGATGCTCCGCAAATGGGCCAGGAATTTGTCTTCGGGCAGGTCGGTGAACAAAGCCACGACGCAGTCGGCTCCCCAGCCGTCGTTGATCCAGGGTTCCCAGACATCGTGCTCCAAGCTGTCAGTATCGATCAGTACGGGTGACATCGCCTCCGCCACTTCCACTGGCAGCCAGTCAATCAGATAGACTGGCTGCATGCCGTCGGGGAGCGGCTGGCCGAGCCGGCGAAAATCGACAGAGAGCCACAGCTTGTATTTCCGCATGCCCGAGACCAACTGAGCGAGGGTGGCCGGCTCGATTCCCTTGACCTCGCCGCGGAACAGTTTCCAGCCGGCCTCGGTGTCTTCCACCGTACAGTCGATATGCAGTTTCCCGCGCAATGCACGGGCCAGTGCGGCCTCGTCGATGTGAGCCGATTTCCGGCCGGCCGATAGATTCGCCGGCCCCTCTTCGACGCCCTCCACCTGAACCAGGAAGTGGGTCCGGCCCGCGACAATGACATCTCCATTGGAAAGGGCTCGTTCCACGATCAGCTCATCGTTGACCTTGGTGCCGTTGGTACTTTTCAAATCCCTGATAGAGCAGCCCGCGTCGTCGATCCAGACTTCGAAGTGGCGGCTGCTGAGCCGGTCATCGTCGGGGAATGCCTTCTCGGAGACCTGCGTCCGGCCAATGCGGAGTCGCTGACCCTGAATCAGCAAAAAACGGTTCCCCTTTTTGGGGCCGTTGGTCACTTCCAAAACAACGCGCATCACTGGCCCCGACGTCGATGATCAAACGAACGGCTTTGAAAGTTGATGATAGCGAATGGTACGGGATTTTCGATTTTTGATTTTCGATAGTGTGGATCTGGATCGAACTGGGAGTCGCGCGCGAAAACAAAAATCGGATGATGGCTCGCCGGAGGAGCTTGAGACCGGGCGATCATCGCGATCAAAACCGCCCAATCGAAAATCATAAATCGAAAATCAAAAATGCCTACGGATTTCTGCCCCACAGAGCCTCAGCGATCCAGTCCAAATCTTCGGCCTGTTGGCGTTGAGCCTCGCGTTCGGTGGAAGCCCCCGCACTGGACAAGGCGTTGAGAACCAAAAGCCGCATCACGCTGGCCAGTGGGCTCCGCGTCGACTGCGTCAGCGCTCTGCCGATGAGACGGTGGCTGCGGTTGAGCAACACTTCATTCTCGGCTGGAGACTCCCCGCGAAAGTGGGCATCGATCATCCGCTGGAAGCCGGCGGGAATGGTGCCTTCTTTTTTCAGTTCGTCGAATGTTCGCACCAGTTCCCGACGCTCGTTGAGAAACGCCATCACCGGCTGATTCTCTTGGAATGATGCGACGAGGATCTTCGCTCCCGTGGCTGACAGAAACTCCTGCCACTCGGAGGGCGCATCCTCCACATCGCGTATGCCCAGGATTGACGAAGCGAACCCTTTGGCGCTGGGGCTGGCCGCCCGCACATCGACCGTTTGCCCGGTGGAAGTCTCGTCGGCGGCGAGGGTTGCCAGCAGAGACTCTTCAAAGCTCATCAGGGCATGGACACACGGAACGGAATTGCCCGAGAACAGCGAATTGGCCCATCGCTCCTGCCGCCGGTCGGCGTTGTACCACAGCACCTTGTCGGCTTCGTCCTCAAACAGCGGATCCACCTCGCTGCGGGCCAGGATCTCCTGGAAGGTCAACTGGCCATGCGACGTGGGAAAGCGGTACGTGTGTTTGAGCAGGCCCCGCAGCCGCGGATTGCCCAGGGCGGCTCCGGCCAGCGTGTATCTGTGCCACGCGATGGTGGCCTGCAGCCGCGGCAGGTCTTCGCGGGCCTGCCGTTCGAAGTGCTCGAAGATGAGCTGCTCCAACACACTTCTTACCAGTTGAAAATTCTCGTCGAGCACCAGTCCTTCGCGGCTGGCCGTGGGTGAGCAGTCATTGAGTTCCAGCACCCCGCGGAGGAACGAGGCCCACTCCGGCAGCAGCCGCTGGATTTTGCGGCTGATCACCATGCGGCGGACCGTGACCGCGACCGTGGCTTCATCGGCAAAGCCGGGCGTCCGCTGCGGCGTCACATACAATGCTCCAGAAATCGAGACTGGCTTCTCGATGCGGATCGAAATCACATCCAGGGGCGTTTCTGAAAAATAGCCCTCCAGTTCCAGTTCGACCGCCTCCCGTTCCGGGGTCGGTTCGAACCAGGCGGCGTTGATGACATTGGCCCGCGCCTTCCCGTTGTTGATGAAGATCGGAATCGGCAGAAAATCGGCGAATTCTTTGACGGCCGTTTCCAGGAGTTCCGTTTGTTCAGAAAACTGCCGGTACTCGGGCTTCAAATGCAGGGTGACCGTTGTCCCGACCTGTTCGCGTTCGCATGAGGAAAGGTCGATGTCTGTTCCGGCCCCCGCCTCCCACCGCACACCCTCGGTCGAATCCCACCGCCGCGTCTCCACGACCAGCCGGCTGGCCAGCATGAAGGCACTAAACAGGCCGATGCCGAACTGCCCGATCAGGGAGTCGCCGCCACCGGGTTCGATCTCCCCGCGCAGCCGCTTCTTGATCATCCCGGTAATGCCCACCCCCAGCGTGCCCAGATACTCTTCCGCATCCTCGGCATTCAGTCCCACGCCATCGTCGGTGAATGACAGCGTTCCCGCCTCCGCGTTCTGTTCGACATCAATCCGTCCGGCATGCGTCAGATTGAGTTGCCGCCGCCGCATGATCCCGTCGTGAGCGTTCTGGACCAGCTCTCTGATCGGCGTGTCGGGCCGGCTGTAGAGCGACGACCCCATGATGTCGATGATGCCGGCAATGTCGACCTTGAACGGGATGCGTTTCGACCACGCGGACATGAAAAACACCTTCTGACGCAGCTATGCGATGGGCGGGAAACCCGCGGAAATTCGATGTGGAGGTTGGCGGAAACATCAAGATCCGCTGCCGGCCCTGTGCTTGACCGAGGTCGTAACTGTATCCGTTTGGCCCCTGAAATCCATCGAGCCGCCGATATGCAAAATTGATGCCGACAGCTTTTGTCACCGAGGCCACCGCCCGTGCCACGGGGGCGGTTTTTGAGCCGCAAGAGTTTGACCGGCATCCTTGATAAACGCATCTTGATCGGTTGTACTGGCAGTTCGTTTTGGCATCCCCCGGTCCTTTCACCGAGCCGCACGTATGCATGGTTTTGAAGAGATGGCCCCCGCTCCTGCCGACTCGACCACGTCATCCGGGCCGTGGTACAAGGAGCTGAACCGGTATCACTGGTTCGTGCTGATGGTCGCGGCACTGGGCTGGCTCTTCGACACGATGGACCAGCAGTTGTTCGTCCTCGCCCGCAACCCCGCCATGCGGGAACTGCTGGCGAAGGGTGGGATCGCGCCCACGCAGGAGAACGTTACCTGGTACGGCGGCTTAGCGACGTCGGTCTTTATGATCGGGTGGGCAACGGGCGGCCTGGGGTTCGGGATCCTGGGCGACCGGTGGGGCCGCGCCCGGGTGATGCTTTGGACCATCTTGATCTATTCGATCTGCACCGGCCTCAGCGCCTTTTCCTACGGGGTTTATGACTTTGCCCTCTGGCGGTTCCTGACCGGACTGGGGGTTGGCGGCGAATTTGCCGTAGGTGTTTCGCTGGTTGCAGAAGTGATGCCCACGCGCGCCCGCCCGTTTGCCCTAGGTCTGCTCCAGGCATTGTCGGGAGTCGGCAATATCACCGCGGCGCTGATCAGCATCAGCCTGGGGCTGCTCAACCAAGACGAGGCACATACGGTCAGCAACTGGCGCGTGATGTTCATTATTGGCACGCTTCCCGCGCTGCTGGCGATCCTGATTCGCCGACGGTTGAAGGAGCCGGAACGGTGGCAAAGCTTGAGCGCGGAAGAACAAAAGAAAAAACTCGGCTCTTATGCCCTCCTGCTTGGGCACCCAGTTTGGCGGCGCCACGCGCTGATCGGCATGCTGCTGGGCTTCTCTGGCGTCGTCGGCCTGTGGGGGATCGGATTTTTCTCAGTCGATCTGACGCGACAAGTGTTCGAAGCGAAGTTCAAGGCGGATGACCGCGCCTTGGGTGCAGCCGAACAGGACCGCGAATTCGTACAACTGTCGGCGCGGTATCCACAAGAGCTTGCGAAATTGAAGCCCCTGCCAAAACCTTCAGACCTGCTCAGTGCCCAACCATCGAACGAACCTGCCCAACTTGACGCCACACCGCTCTTCGCGGCCATTCAGAAGCTCGACGCCGACAAGGTCAAGCCAAGTCCAGAGGGCTATCCCGCAGAAGAGATTCTCTCGGTCTTGGACAAGAACGAAACACCACAGAACCCCAATAACACCAAGGGGCAATCCGCGGAGTCCCGCGCTCGCCGGGCGAAGTATCTTGCCGAGGATCCCCCGGCAACTGAGGGTGGCTCGGCCAAACTTGCCGCGCACGCCGAACGAATCGGTGCCCGCACCCGAAAAATGGGAGCCAATCTGACGCTGTGGGCTGGAATCAATTCGATGATGCTGAATCTCGGGGCGATGCTGGGAATTTCCGCCTTCAGCTATTTCACGCACTTCTCCGGACGACGCGTGGCGATGGGCTTGTCCTATTTCCTGGCGATGATCTCGACGGCGGCAGTCTTCTGGTATCTGCGGGATTTCAGCCAGATATTCTGGATGGTTCCACTGATGGGGTTCTGCCAACTGGCACTCTTTGGCGGCTACGCCATTTACTTCCCGGAGCTGTTCCCGACCTATCTGCGCAGCACCGGGACATCTTTCTGCTACAATGTCGGTCGGTTTGTCGCCGCCGCCGGACCCTTCACACTCGGGTACCTCACCAGCAGCGTCTTCTCGCAGGCAAACGGCTATGCCGAAGGCATGCGCTACGCCGGCGTGGCGATGTGCAGCGTGTTCCTGATCGGGCTGTTTGCCATTCCATTCGCTCCCGAGACCAAGGGCAAGCCCCTGCCGGAGTGAACGCCAAAGTCGCCGAGACACTCCGTGACTCGATCCGTAGTCACCGGACCATCTTGCGATGGTGCCCGGCATTTTTAGCGGCACGGTGCGAGCCGTCCGGTGATCGATTCCCGCATGCCGCAGCCCATCACCGGAGGGCTTGCGCCCTTCCGCTAACATTGACTTTGAACGTGGACATCAATGCCAATGTCGCTGCCCGGCATTTTTAGCGGCACGGCGCGAGCCGTCCGGTGATCGATTCCCGCATGCCGCAGCGCTTCACCGGAGGGCTTGCGCCCTTCCGCTAACATTGACTTTGAACGTGGACATCAATGCCAATGTCGCTGCCCGGCATTTCTAGCGGCACGGCGCGAGCCGTCCGGTGATCGATTCCCGCATGCCGCAGCGCTTCACCGGAGGGCTTGCGCCCTTCCGCTAACATTGACTTTGAACGTGGACATCAATGCCAATGTCGCTGCCCGGCATTTCTAGCGGCACGGCGCGAGCCGTCCGGTGATCGATTCCCGCATGCCGCAGCCCATCACCGGAGGGCTTGCGCCCTTCCGCTAACATTGACTTTGAACGTGGACATCAATGCCAATGTCGCTGCCCGGCATTTCTAGCGGCACGGCGCGAGCCGTCCGGTGATCGATTCTCGCATGCCGCAGCGCTTCACCGGAGGGCTTGCGCCCTTCCGCTAACGTTGACTTTGAACGTGGACATCAATGCCAATGTCGCTGCCCGGCATTTCTAGCGGCACGGCGCGAGCCGTCCGGTGATCGATTCCCGCATGCCGCAGCGCTTCACCGGAGGGCTTGCGCCCAGCCTTTTGAAGGTGTGAAAACAACGGGAAACTCCGGGCTTTCTGAAGAGTCCGGCCACCTGGATCCAGCGTCGAAAGACGCTAAAGTCCCGAATTCTCGGTGTTTTTCACGACAATGCACCTTCAAAAGGTTGGGCTTGCGCCCTTCCGCTACTAAAATTGACTTTGAACGTGGACATCAATGCCAATGTCGCTGCCCGGCATTTTTAGCGGCACGGCGCGAGCCGTCCGGTGAACGATTCTCGCATGCCGCAGCGCTTCACCGGAGGGCTTGCGCCCTTCCGCTAACATTGACTTCCGCGAAGTTGAATTGCGTTGGTCTTTACTCGGCCTTTGCCACCGCGTGCCGCGCCAAAAATCCCTGGGCGCGGCTGCGCTGGCAGCCGCGGAGTGACGGGTCGGAGAGGTGCAGGGCCAGCCGGAAGCACAGCAGTGCCGATTGTGTTTCCTTCTTCGCCAGGTACAGCAGGCCGCGGTTGTAGTGGACCCAGGCGTTGCCGGGGCAGCTTAGCAGCGACTGCTCGAGTGACGCGTCCGCCTCGTCAAACCGCTCCAGCCCGATCAGCGTCAGGCCACGGCCGTTGCGGACGTAGGCCTGCAGTTCGCCCTGCTTCTCTTCCAGCAGCGTCAGGGCCTGGTCGAGGTCGGCCAAGGCCAGGTCGTACTCGCCCAGTTCGGCATAGATCTGGCCACGGGCATTCAGGTGTGACGCATCGGGTCCGGAAATCTCCAGAGCCCGCGTGTAGTCTTCGACGGCTTCCACAAAATGATTGCCGTACCAGCGGCTGGCGGCGCGCTGCAGCAGGGCTGGGAGGCATTCCTCGTCGGCCTTGAGGGCTTCCTCGGCCCGTTCAATCGCGTCGTCATAGGCTTCGAGGCGATGGTGATACTGCGATTCGGTCAGCAGTTGCAACATGCGAAAGCCTTCGGCCTCGCCGGGTGCCAGTTCGATGGCTTCCTTGAAATCCTCATCGGCCAGGTCAAGCTCCCCCGCGTGAATCCGCGCCTGGCCGCGGTAGACGTAAGCCACCGGTTGCGAGCTGCGGTCGATCAGTTCCGAGAAATCCGCGATCGCCTCCCGAAACCGGTCGCAGTTCATCAAGACGATGGCCCGCTGGAAGTAGACATCGGCGAACTCCGGGTCGAGCCGGATGGAAGTGCTGTACTCAGTCAGTGCCTCTTCGTGACGTTCCAGGGCGTGGTAAGTTCGCCCGCAGTGGAAGTGGCCCAGCGCGGAATCCGGGCAATCCTTGAGTCCGGCCTTGAACTCGTTCAGCGCCTCTTCCACTCGCTTCAGGTCCAACAGCGTCAGCGCGCGGTTGAGCCTCACGATGGGATCAGTGGTTCCAAGCCGCAAGGCGGCGTCAAAATCTTCGAGAGCCTCGTCCATCTCCTGCAGGACACGGCGGACGTTGCCGCGCTCGGCGTGAGCCACGGCAAGGTCGGGATGTTTGTCGAGCAACTGGTTGAGGAGTTCCAGGGCCTCATGCGGGTTCTCGGCGGCCATCAGCAGCGCCGACTTGTGCATCAGTGCCTGCGGATCGTCGGGCGAGCGTTCGAGGACGGTGTCGACCGTGGCGATCGCCCCCTCATGGTCGCCCTGCAGATGCTGGGCTTCGGCCAGGAGCGGACGGACGAAATGCAGCAGGCAGCCACGCTCCAAGGCTTTGGTCAGGTCGGCGGCGGCGGCCAGAATCTGCTGCTGGCGGAACAGGGCGAGGCCGCGGAACGCCAAGGCGTCGCTGTATTGGGGGTCGCTCTCCAAGGCCCGGTTGCAGTCGTCAATTGCCTCGGAGAGCTGTTCCTGAGCGATCCGAATCTCGGCGCGGATCCCCAGCGCCGGGGCACAGTTGGGATCGAGCTTCAGGGCCCGCTCGATGTCCTCCAGCGCGAGTTTGCGGTTCTCCTCCTCTGCCTTGGCATCACCGCTGGAGCGGCGGCGGATGTAGGCCCGCAGCGCGAAGATCTGGGCGTCGTGCGGATCAAGCCGCTGCAAAATCGCCAGGTCGCGATAGGCCTCGTCGAGTTTGCCCAGTGCCGAGCAGACGCGGGCATGCCGCATCAGCAGCATTGTGGAACGGGGTGCGATGGTCAGAGCCTGGGCCAGGTCGGCGAACATCGGCTCGTACGCACCGATTTCGGCGTAGATTTCGGCACGCTGCACGTAGCCATCGACAAAGCGGGGATGCGACTGGATGAGGCGCGTCAACACCGCCAGCGCCCCCGCGGAATCGTCCAGGGTCCGCAGCGCGCAGACGAGGGTCAGCATCGTCCACGGATGGTCGGGTTCGAGCCGCAGCGCTTCGCGGCAATCCTGAGCCACCTGGGCATGATCGGCCCTTCCGATGTCCACCTGAATTCGACGCCAGTAGTGGCGGACTTCATTCGGGAACGCCGCAATCAGTTGTTCGATCTGGTCGAGCGGAATCGGCGTGAGGTCGGGAACAACCAGATCTTCCTCGGGCTCCTGCGGCAGGTCGGGCAGGACATCGGCCAGTTCACCGGCAACTGGCTCCGGCGACGGAGTGGGCAGCAGTTTCTTAGCCAGCTTTTCCGGCAGCCATTTTTGAATGCGAGTCAGCAGCTTGCGAAACGCATCCGTCAGCGGCTGTTGTGGCTTCGCATGGGTGCCGTCCAGCAGGTCGCGTGCCCGCACACAGCGCTCCAGGAAGTCATCAACGGCTTCACCATCCGGCAGCGGCTGGCACAACCGCGTGAACGGCACAGGGAATTTCGGAGCGGCTTCGGCACATCCTCCGCCGATCATCTGGCGAAACGAGAACGCTGCAGGACCGTTCCACACGGCGGGCGTTTCCACCGCTGAGAGGCGGCTCGTGAGCAGCGATTCGGTCGGCACCGACAGCGGCGGCTGCGCCTGCAAGTCGATCAGCGGCTGCCGGCCGGCGAGCAACACCACCGACACTTGGACATCGAAGCCTTCAGGCTGTGGCGTCTCTGCGAAGAATGCCAGCAACTCCCGCTTGACCGCTTCGAAATAGTGTCCCAGGGCCAGCGCGCCGATCCGCTGGCGCAGTTGGGTCCCGGACGTCAGCAACATCACGAACTCGCGGTCGGATTGAACGGAGTCAGCGGTCGTCGACACATTATCCCCTGATGACACTCATGGTGGTTTGAATCAGCCCCGCCTTCGATGCTGATGTTCATCAGCCGCCGCCCCGAGTTCAACATTCAGCGGCAATCGCAGCCGTTCCATTATACGCAGAATCAAACACCGTCACGTCCACCCACGCGCGCATTTTTAGCCCGGACAAACTGGCCGAATGGCAACTCCGGAAACGGACGGGCGGCACATGCCAGTGTGGTTCCTCGCATCCACCGCTCCACCTTTCAAATGCCTTACCTTGGCTCATCGCTGATAAATCGGCAGGTAGCCGTTTTGAAGCTGGAGAATCGTGGCGTTGATGGAGGTCACGTACACCGCGCCAATGTGGCCCTCCTGCCAGCTTCCGTCGTGCGACTGCCGCCGCAATATGGTTTTGCTGATGGCCGAGTGGTACGCCTTCCATTCGGGACCACCCTGCCGATACAGCACCTGGGCATAGTAATAGTGTGCATAGTGCCACTGCCCGAAGGAATTTCGGTCTTCCCCACTGGGAGAAAGATTGCTTTTGCAGTACGCCAGCAGCTTCTTCGTGTAGTCGGATTCGGGCTCGCCGGAGTTGAACAGGCAGGCGATCGCGGCGGCAGTGATGGGCGGACGGGCTCCACCACCCTTGATGCTGTATTGCACTCCACCCTCTGGCGTCGTGCATTTGCGGATATACTCCACCGCACGCTCGATGCATTCCTTGGGGACCGGGATCCCCGCATTGCGGCAGGCCCGCAGACCCTGCACCTGCGTCACGCAGGTCGAACCCTCGTCGAAGTCATTCCCGTCTTTGGCCGACACGTATCCCCAGCCACCGGCGGACGTCTGGGCGAAGATGCAGAATTGGACCGCCTTGGTCAGCACCTGCTTGAGTTCGTCCCGGCGGGCCGAGTCCTCCTCTTCACCAAACACCTGCGACAGGAACAGCATCGAATAGCCGTGCCCGTAGGTGTAATGGTAGTCGTTTTTGAAGCCGATCAGGCCGTTGCGGCTGGGGTTGTTCTTGGCAAGCTCCACCAGATAGTCGACCGCCGCCCGGACGTTCTTGGCGTACTTGCCGCGGGTCGTCGTCGAGCCCTCGCTGATCATGGCGTTGCCCGCCAGCGCGGTCATCGCCACGCGATACTGCCCGCCATTCGCCTCCCAATACCCCTGCTTCTTCTGCTGCGAGGCCAGCCAGTCGAGTGAACGGTCGACGGCCTTTCTCACCACCGGATCCATTTTGGCGGCGTGAACGGGCGAAATGGTGGCGGACAACAGCGCGAGGCCGCAAAACAGCGCAACGAGAGGCACTCGCATCCTAGTCTCCCACATGGGGTGTCTGGCGTCGACTCCATGTCGTCGCCGTTGCGTCATCCGGTCCATCCTTCTGAGAATACCTCGCGCCGAAAGCGGCGGCAAGAACAGTCGCTGTAAGTGTCACCATTGCGGCGGCTTAGCGGAAACCATGACGCTGTTTCTGTTCTTTTACCGAATTTTCTCCGAGCTGCCGTTGATGTTGACTACAAGCGTAGCTAATATTGACCACACGTGTAGTTAACGGAGCAGCACCAATGGCAAAGACCTTGCAGATTTCCGATGCGGAATGGGATGTCATGGAGCCGATCTGGGCGGCGGGTGCCGCGACGGCGGCGGATGTCATCAAGCAGCTCCGCGCGACCCACGATTGGAATCACAGCACGATTCGCACATTGCTGGCGCGGCTGGTGGAGAAGAAGGCTCTCGCCTACGACGTCGACGGAGCGAAATACATCTACCGGGCGACAGTCACCCGGGATGAGTGCGTCCGAAAGGAAAGCCAGTCGTTTCTCGAGAAGGCTTTTGGCGGCAATGTCGCCGCGCTGTTGACGCACTTCGTCGAAGAAGCCTCGCTGGACCGCGAACAGATTGAAGCGCTGCGCAAGCTGCTGGCCCAGAAAAAACATCCCCAATAAATTCCGGAGAGCTGACATGTGGGCGTTACTCGATGCTGTTGGGCCATCGATCTGGCGGGCCTCCTGGCAGGGCTCGATTCTGGCAGCCCTGGTGGTGGTGTTGCTGCGGTGCTTCGGCGAGCGCCTCTCCGCCCGCTGGCGGTTTTTGATCTGGGGCGTGGTCATCGCCCGGCTCCTGTGTGTCTGCGTCCCCGGCAGTCCGTGGAGCGTGTTCAATCTGGCGGCAGCGCTGCCAGGTGGAAGTGACGCCTCCATTCAGACGCTGCAGGCTGAGAGTTCAGACGCCACACCGCGAGCCGAGGTTCGTGCAGGTATGAACCTGCCACCGGCGGTGGCCGGGAGCCCCGCCCCATTTGTCGGCACACCCGGAACATCCGCGCAGCCGCCGGTCAATGTCTCAGCCCCCTCTGCGGCGATTCCCACCGCGCCATCGCCCAGCATCAACTGGTTGTCTCCCATACTGCTGGTGCGGGCGCTGGCTGTCGTCTGGCTGGCCGGGTGCCTGTGGCTCACCCTCAAACTGGTGGTCGCCACGGTGTTGTTGCGGCAGCGTTTGACCGCATGCCGGGCAGTGGCCGACACGACGATTCTCGAACAGTTGGACACGATTCGACAGCGGATGGGACTCCGCCGAACTCCCGCAGTGCTTGTTACCCCGGAATCGATCAGTCCGTGCATTGCCGGGACATGGTGCCCGCGGATCATTGTTCCAGAGTCCGTGGTCGCCGAACCTTCGGCGGAGCGGTTGAGCCACATCTTCGCGCATGAATTGGCCCATCTGGTACGTGGCGATCTCTGGACGAACTGGTTGCTGTTGTCGGCTCGCGTGCTGCATTGGATGAATCCGATTGCCTGGTGGGCCGTCCGTGAGATGCAGGCCGAGCGGGAGGCCGCCTGTGATGAACTGGCCTTCGCCGCACTTCGCGACACCGAACGCACTGCGTACGCGGCCACGATCGTGGATCTCGCTGCGAGTCTCATTCCCTCCTCCCTCGCCCCGGGATTCATTGGTCTGTTTTCCTCCAACTGCCGCCTTCAGCACCGCATTCAACGGCTGTTGCTGGGAACCTCCGTGGGGCGGTTGGGTGGTCGCTTGGCGGCGTGTCTCCTGCTGGGGATCGCTCTGCTGGGATTGACCGATGCCATGCCAGACGTACACGCCCAGGGTCCTCAAACCCCGAAAACCGTTGCCAAGGCCGACGAGCCACAGAAGACGCACACCGTTGAGGGGCGGTGCGCCGAGTACGATCCGAAGTCCACGGGGGGGAAATCAATCGTGGGGGTGTCGATTCGCCTGTACAAGGTAGAAGGGCGGACTTCCCCTCCTGTCGAGATCGCGAGAACTGTCAGCGGAGAGGATGGCCGGTATGCGTTTCCCGGTCTGGTTCCGCCACGGATGGAGTATCAGTTCGACCGGCTGGTGTATGGAGTCTTTGGCGTGGCGGAGGGCAAGCCACTCGGCCAGAGCTTCATGTATTACGACAAAAACGACAAAGAAGTTACGACGGTCAACATCACTCCCGACAGCGCGACGCTGGCCGGACGGGTCGTTGACCCGGCGGGACGACCGGTCGTCGGAGCCAAAGTTCTTCAACAGTTTCTCTTCGATCGTCCACTCGCCGATCTCAAGACGGCAGTGACCGACGCGGAGGGCAAATTCAAAATCGAAAACGTGGCTCACTACAAACTTCCCGACGGCAAATCCTGGACCACGAGCTTCGCCGTCCAGCATCCCGATTTCCCAGAGACGCGGGGCGAAACCAAAACTCTTCCCGCGGATGTCGTGGTGACGCTGACGCCGGGGTGTGTCGTGACCGGGAACATCGTCGATGGTGTGACCGGCGAGCCTGCCGCCCAAGCCACGATTGGTGCCCGCCGCGTGGATGAATGGGGCGAAGCCTATGCTGCCACCGATGCTGCCGGAAAATTCCGCCTGGTGCTGCCTGAAGGCCGGTATGACTTCCAAGTCGATGCCAAGGAGCGCGTCTGCCTGGCCGTAACCGACCGCGAATGCCTGGCGGGGACACCTCTCGTGCTGCCGCCGTTGACACTGGCACGTGGGGGCATGATCTCGGGCCGGGTTTTGAACACAACGACGGGCAACGTGGTCACCGTTTCGGAGCGTGGCGACCCGGTCAAGATTGGGACCTATGACGCATCGCGCCCCGTGGGCAAGGCGTACTCGCCGACGCCTGTGGCTTTGGTCGATTCGTCCGGGAAATTCACATTCCGTGCTCCGGCCGGAAATAGCTATCCCTACTTTGTGAATCTCCGCGGCGACCGCATGTCGTGGGACACGCAGAAGCAGCCACCAGTCGTGGTGAAAGAAGGTGAGACGACAACCTACGACATGCTCATCACGCCCGAAGTGACGTCTGAAGAACGGCTGAAAGCGGCGAAAGCCCTCGTCGAATCGCTGCCGAAACCGCCTGCTGAGCGAACGGCCCGGATCCTTGAGGAATTCCGGAAGCTCAACCGGACCGTCGACGAAACCGAACTGTGGTGCTTGCTGATGCGGGAACTGGTGGCTGTCGGTCGCGATGCCGTGCCTCAGCTCTGTGCGGAACTCGATGCGACCACCGACAATGTCACGCTGCGGCGAGTTGCGTTCGCCCTGCGGGCGATCGGCGACCCCCGCGCCGTTCCGGCACTGATCCGCGCCATCCCCAAGACACTGCTCCCCAGCAGCAGCGATTTCGGTTTGATCGTGAACGACAAGGAATTGACCGAATTCATGCAGACCCACGACCTGGATGCCAAGGGACGTGGCACCTATTTCGATCTCGGACGGCCCGAACGCGAAATCAGCGGGGCCCTGCTGAAACTGACCGGACAAACCATGAATGACAAGGCCCTGTTCGGGTTGAGCCGCAGTGAAGACCCCCGGCGGCAGGTGCTGCAACGTCGGCTCTATCAGCGGCAGGCGCTGCAGTGGCAGGCCTGGTGGGAAATGAACTGGCAGAAGTTCACCCAGGATCCCGCCTATCAAAAGGTCAATCTGACTGTGGTCAATGAGGCACTGCCGCCCGCTCCCCAAGGTTTGGGGAAGTCCGCCAAACTACATGGCGAATGGCAGGGAGCGGTCCTCTCGCCGCCGATTGAAGAAAACCAGTACGGCTGGCATTTCTACGATCTCGATACCGGCTACCGCCCGACCTGGCCCAGCGAGATTGCGCACACTGAGACCGAAGCCACCTCAAAACAGATTCTGGCCTGGGCGGTTGAGCAGGGCGTCGATCTGATCTGCATCACGCATCGCGAACCGGACGGCACCGAGACCTTCGTCTTGAAGGCACTCGACATGAAAGTCCACGAGATCTCCACCCGTGACCTGCGGAACATTGACCGGCTGATCGCTGCCGGAACTTTGCCGGAGGGCCGAGCCGTCGGTGAACTTCTCATGCACTATGACGAAAAAGCGATGCAGTTAGTTCCCAATTGCAATGGGGCCTTTATCTTTGTCACTCGCGAAGGCAATATGGGGCTGATTGAAACGACCGACCGCGTGACCCGCACTTCCGACCTGACCGGAATTGCAGCCGGCTCACCGATGGGCGGGGTGGGCTTCCACAAGGGCATCCGGTTCAATCTGAAGGCGATCATCCCATAACATGCTGCATGTGGAGACGTGCCATGCGACCCCGACTGCTGTTGCTCTCCTGCTCCGCCTTGCTGCTTGCGTGCGTCCTTGGATTTGGAAAAGAGGACGCCAAACCAGTCAAAAAGCTGACTCCGCTCGCCGTGTCCATCCTCAACAAGGCCCAGGTGTTTGAGCTGTACTCGCTCGATTTCGAGGTCAGAGACGAGAAGCCACCCGCAGGATTTCACGGCTTCAAGGTGTTGGGGAAGGTGACCATTACAGACGCTGATGTGCGGGAGAAAGTGTTGTCCGCGCTGCAGGACGGCATCACCAAGAGCGGCGGAATGGGATCCTTCTGCTTTGATCCACGGCATGGCATTCGTGCCAAGTTCGATGATCTGACGGCGGAACTGGTGATCTGTTTTGAATGCCACCTAACTAATCGAGGTCTTCACGAATGGCAAGCGAACAGTCTTCACCACGGGCGAACCGCGGAAAATCTTTGACGAGGTCCTGAAGAAGGCCAGGGTTCCCCTTCCCAAGCCGCCACGAGAAAAGATCGTGGAATGATCCAAGTCGCGGCCATCGCGGCACTTCGCTTCCTTCGTTACCTTTTGTCCAAGCACTGAGGAAATCTGCAGCCTATTGCCAGTCTGTGGCTCAAGCGCAATGATGACTGTGACGAAAATTTGGAATAGAAGGTAACGAAGCTATCGGGCATCTGGAGGTTTGTCCGCAGAATCGATCATTCAAAAACAAGATCGATGTAGGGCACATTCCACACCACGGGATGCGAGAGGCGGTGCCCGCCGTAACCGTCTTCACCATACGCCGTCCCGTGGTCCGAGCAGATGACCGCCATTAGCGGTGCCCGGTGCTGCATGGCGTCGACCAACCGGCCCAGGTGGCTGTCGACATATGCCAGGGCTGCGACCTGCGTTTCTACGGAGTCCTCCGTCGCTTCCGGCAGATACATGCAGTTGGGTTGGTGCAGCGCGGAGATATTCACAAACAAGAAGACGCGCTGGCCTCGTGGCAATTCCGCAAGCCGTGCGATCGCCAGATCAACCTGACCTCGAGTCGACTCGCGCTGCGTGACGCTGAATTCGGGTCGCCAGTGGCTTTCTTGGAAATAGCCTGGCAAGACCTGTCCCAATGGTGACGCGGGATTGAAAAAGCCGACGCCCCCGATGCAAAGTGTGTGGTAGCTGCGGGCCGCGAAGCCCCGGATGATGTCTGGTTCAGAAAAGACTGCCGTCTGTGGGGTGATGGTCTCACTGCCGGGAAAGTCCACGGCGAACAACCGCGGGTGCGGACCGGGTGTGGCCGGCGTGGGCAGAAATCCGGCGAAAAACGCCTGATGAGCAGCGAACGTAAAGTTGCCCGGCGAGTGCCGCAATTCCCAACCCGAGGCAGGCAGCCACTCCGCCAGGCGCGGAGTGGTGCCACGCTGGAAAGTGAGCATCGCCACGTCGAACCGCAGCGTGTCCAGGGTCACAAACAGGACATCGTGAGTGCCCACGCGCAATGCCGCGTCCTCAATCCGGCGCGGTTCGGACCGCGGCCCGCCCGTTTGCACGGCGGGCGTGGCTCGCGGGGCGGTCGGTCGAGGTTCAGTCCCACCAGGCATAACGGACGATGCACCACAGGGCTTTGAAGCCGTCACGCCAACTGATTTTTTTACCCTGCTCGTAGGTCCGGCCCGAATAGCTGATCGACACTTCGTAGATCCGCCAGTGGCGACGGGCCAGTTTGGCGGTGATCTCGGGTTCGAAGCCAAACCGGTTCTGCCGCAGCCGCGGAGCAACTTCGTCGAGCACCTTCCTCGAAAACAGCTTGTAGCAGGTCTCCATGTCGGTGAGATTGAGGTTGGTGAAGCTGTTGGACAGCATCGTCAGGAACTGGTTGCCAAGGTAGTGCCACCAGTACAGCACGCGGTGCGGTCCGTTGCCAAGAAACCGCGAGCCGAACACCACGTCAGCGTTGTCTTCCACAATCGGCTGCAACAGCCGGGGATACTCGGCCGGGTCGTACTCGAGGTCGGCGTCCTGAACGATGACAATGTCGCCGCGGACCGCCTTGAACCCCGTCCGCAGGCCGGCGCCCTTTCCCTGATTCTTCGTGTGATAAATCACGTCGATCTGGTTCATCGGATCGGTGTGGCCTTCCTGCTCCAACTGTTTGAGCAGTTCCAGCGTGCCGTCCTTGCTGCAGTCGTCCACCAGAATGATCTGCTTGCGCATCGGCACCGCACGGACGCGGTTCACCAGTTGCATCAGTGTGGGCCGTTCGTTGTAGACCGGAATCACGACCGACAGCAAGAAAGTATCGGGAACCGCGTAGATCCCCAACTGCCGACAGGGCCCTTCGCCCAGGGTCCGGCGAAAGGAGTCGAACCAGGGCTGAGTATACGGCGTTTCGAGTTCTTCCATCGGCGGATTCCGTTCGACCGTTGACGTTTCAGATTCGGCGGGACTGGTGGACGTGTGCATTCGGTCGTCATATGGTGGGTTTCAGAACCACGTCGTGTCGCCCAACGATTGGTTGCGAAACCGCCGACTCTTCATCTGGCCCGGTGCTTCCGGGCAACATTTCCCAGGCCCGGAAAAGTATACAGCGTCCCTGTGCAGGGGCACAGGGACGCTGGAGGGGATCAAAGTCGCTCCGAGCCGCAGGATTCGGCCTAGTAGGACAACGGCATCGGATGCGGCTGAATCAGGAACGGGAAGACACGAGTGGCCTTGCCGGGCGTGTACGGGTTCTTGTAGAGGAGTTGGGCCGCGCGGTCGGCGGCGTACTGCAGGTGAGTGAACTCCAAGCCACAGAAGAAATCACTGCCGGCTTCGGCGGCGACATCGGCGAAGACTTCACCGGCTGAGGCCGCGTGGCGACGGACGCCGTGCAGGCTGTTTTCACGCACCTTCACGCCCGCTGCGGAGAGCTTGATCAGCCCTTTCAGGAACCGGCCGACGGTCGTGTCCGCACCGGTGGAGCGCCACAGGCGTTCCCATTCTTCGTGAGCTTCCCAGTAGTAACCCAGGTTGAACAGGTCGATGGCCCACAGATAAGTCCGGTTCTCGGCCCACGATTCGGCATCGAGGGCCTGCGGTGGCGGTTGTTTGCGGCTGTGGCTGTGCCCGCGGGGATCACGTATGGGATGCGGGGAACCTGCTCCCGGCACATACGTATATTTGGGCAGTTCAGCAGAGGGCAGCAACCGGACCACTTCTTCTTGGTCAGCCTGGATCATCCGTTTCTTCTCCCATTCTGCGATAGACGCCAATGGCAGGCGGTGCGGTGAGTCGAAGCGGCAGGTCCGTTTAACGCTTCTGACGGCGGATAATCCGCCCCGCGCCTGAGCCACCATTTGGCGAAGGTGCAAAACATCAACACAGTCGGTGAAACTCCGCGAACCTGTCCGTGGCCCGCGCGGTCACCAGACTGTGCGCTGACGACTGCGGATAGACTACCGAATTCTAGGCTGAAGGGGGGAGAGGAAACAGGCGTTCTTATCGCTTTTTCATCAAAGTTGCGCCCATTCCCTTCAACTTCCTTCGCCCATCGAACGAGTTTTCCCCGTCCGCACATTCGGACCCGTCTTCAGACGGGCAAAATTGAACACTCCTCAATGCAAACAGCCCGGCTCAAGAGCCAGGCTGCGTGTATTATGGGGGGCGAGCGCTCCCCATAGTCGGATTCTAACAAAGTGAATCTGAACTTCCAAAGAATTCTTTGGAATTTTTCCGCCAGATGGGAAGTGTTTATTCCATCTTCGGACGACCCGCCTCGCGTCCGCCGGGGCGGCCTGTACCGCCCTCGCGATCGCCAAACAGTTCCCGTGGCTCAAGCTCGCCATCTTTGTTCTTGTCGAGTTCGTCGAAGACTTCGCCCGCCTTCAGCATCTCTTCCTTCGACAGCCGACCGTCCTTATTTCGGTCCAGGTGGCTCAGCAGGCTGTTGGGCGGAAAACCGGGATTCATCCCGTCCGGTCGGCCTGGCTGGCCCGCCATGCCGGGGCGTCCACCTTCCGGTCGGCCGTCTGGCCGCAGGTCGCGTGCCGCCTTCACGAACTCGTCTTTGGTCAGCTCATCTTTGCCCGCCTTCTTGAACACCAGTTCGGCGAGCCGCTTGCCGCGTTCGGGCGCTTCAGCCAGAGTCAGCTTCCCGTCGCCGTTGGCGTCCATTCGCGAAAACATCTCCTCTGCGTTCGGCATCTGCTCAAGCATGCCGGGACGTCCCCCCTGACCAGGCTTGGCTCCGGGTTTGTCTGCCCCGGGTCGCTGCGCTCCAGCGGCAGCCACAAATTCATCCTTTGTGAGTTCGTCTTTCCCGGCCTTTTTGAACACCGGCTCCATCCGCTCCCGTGCCCCCTCCGGGACTTCACTCTTGGAGATCTTGCCGTCGCCGTTGGCGTCGATCCGCGCGAAAATCTGTTCCGGGTTGAAGTCGCCGCCGTCTGGCCCCTTGCCGCCACCGGCTCCGGGCCGCATCTGTTGTGCAGCTTTCAGCTCTTCCCGCGTCAAGGAGTCCTTTCCCAACCGCTTGAACAGTGGCTCAAGCCGCTCGCGCGCCATCGGGGGCATTTCCGACAACGTCAGTTTGCCGTCGCCGTTGGAGTCGAGGCGATTGAACATCTCCTCACCGAACTGTCCCCCTCCACCCCCGCCAGCACCTGCTCCACCGGGATTGGCCGCGGGCCGCACCTCATCGGCTTTGAACCCCGCGGCGAATTCCGCCGACGTCAGGCTGCCGTTTTTGTCCTTGTCCCCGCTTCGAACCAAGTGTTCGAAAAACCGCCGCTTGTCGTCGGGAACTTCATCCTTTGTCAGTTCGCCGTCCTTGTTCTTGTCGAGTTCGGCAAACAGGGTCTCTGGCGACTTGCCCCCAGGAGTGTCTTCGGCAGCGACAAATCGGCCGGTCAGCGTGAGAGCAACCGCGGCACCCAGTGCCGCGCGACGGAAGAGATTTTCAAAGTGCATCAGAACCTCGACAGTGGGGGCTGTGGCGAAACCATTCTCATTCAACACCGTGGCACGCGGCTTGTGTCGAAAGTTTCTGGAAACGGCTCAGAAACTGTTTCCGACAGCCGGCGTCCCTTCCAAGAGCCGGTGCAGCAAGGGCCGCGAGATTTTCCCGCGAAACCGTACCGTCCCATCGCATTCCACCACCGGAATCTCGGTGTCGAACCGGGCCTTCAAGGCCCGGTCGGTGTCGATGTCAACAAGTTCGATTTCTGGCAGCCACGCCTGGTGCTCTTCGAGCAGGTCCAGGGCATCGTCGCACAAGTGGCACTCTTCACGACCATAAACCACCACGCGCCGGAACCGGACTCCAGGCTCCTGGGGTCGCCAACCGGCTTTCTTAAGAGGTGGAGTTCCTTCTCCAACAGCCTCCGGCCGTGGCTCAGCCTGCAGGAACCAGCCGACAAAAATCAAAGCGACAGCCGCAACCATCCAAAGCGATTTCTGATAGTACCAGCTCGAAGGCATTGAAAACGGCAGGCCATCGAACATCGCCTCGATCAGGGCCAGCCCAAACAGGGTGAACGCCAGGTACACCGCCGCCGCGCCCAGAATGTGCTGCTTGGCCAGCCGATGATCAGAATCAGACATTTGAATTTTTGACGGTACTTGAAGAGATCCTAGTTTCGCTCATTTTGGCGGCAGGCACCCCGGCTGGCAATGCGTGCTTTGCCTGTAAAAGAACCGCTCGAATTGCAGCCAATCGAAATCGAAAATCATCAATCGGACGATTCCGACTAACGTCTCTGAATTCGATGCAAGTTCAAATTTCAGCCTTCAGATTTCACAGTAAAATACTTTGTCGCAGCATCCACACTGTGGGGCAACAGTTACGTTCGCGCCATTGAAGCTCAGTCGACAGTTCGGTGTGGCTGAACAAACTGTGAAATTTGAAATTTGAAATTGGCTTTTGTCGGAAACGTCAAATCGAAATCGAAAATCCCCACGGCTTTCCTTGCCACACAGCCGATACAACCGGAACAGCAGGAGCTGCACATCTCCTGACCCGGCGTAGATCGGCTGCTGGAGCGAATCGTGTCCGTCCTGCGTACCCTCATCGTCGCGTCGCTGATGGCGCTGACGTTGCCGGGATGCTATATCCCGCGCGGGGGCTGGACGTTGCGCTCCGGGATCGACCTGCGCACCCGCGGCAAGCCGGGGGCCTTTGTGGAAATGGTGGATACCCGTTGGGATGAATGCAACCGACTGACTCAGTGTCAGGGAGGTTCTTCACCATGTCCCCCGGGAACGTATCCCACATCTGCCACGTACCCCGCGCCGGTCGAAGGCGGATCGGCATACAACCCGCCGCAACTCACTCAGCCTCAACCGCTTCCGCCGGAAGCAGGTCTGCGGCCGACCGATCCGCACTTGACGGATCCGCCCATTCCCAATCCCCAAGGTTCGGCAGGGCTTCCGCCGCCGGTGCCGCCCGCACCTGAAGAGGTCGACAACGCGGCTGTGCGGATGTCTCAACGAGTCGTGGTTCGACCGCAACCAGCACCGCGGAAGATGAAACCCCGTGGCGGCTGGTTGTTTTAGCTGTAGCATGGCCTTCCTAGGCCGTGGGCTTGACCAAGCCGTGTAGCCCTCCAAAGAAGCGCTAAGAAGCCTGTCCAACAGCTCCGCTTGCCTCCAGCAGTGTCATAATGAGCGGATCATCCAGCCGCGGAGCAATGTGGCTCGAATGACCGAAATCGAGATGCCGGCTGAACTCGTGGGGAATGCTGACCACGATGGTTCCCGCCCGCGCCGCCGCAGTCGACCCGGTGTGGCTGTCCTCCAGGACCAGCACTTTTGAGGGTGGCACGCCCAGGCGACTGGCCGCCGTCAGATAGATTTCCGGGTGTGGCTTGCCGTGAGTCACATCTTCTGCCGTCAGTGTGAACTGAAACCGATGATGCAGATCGAAGCGGCTCAGGACGCTGTCCAGATAGTTTCTGCCTGAAGAGGTCGCCACGGCCTTGGGCAGGCCGCGGCGTTCGATCGCGTCCAACAGGGCAAACAGTCCCGGCATCGTCTCCAGGCGGGTCTCGGCGACCATCGCAAAGACCTTCGCCGTCTCATCGATCAATTCCTGCACGGTGTCCGGCAACTGATGGCGGTCGATCATGACCTGGATCGCCTCCGGCGCCCGCCGGCCCATCATGGCCAGCAGCGTCTCGGTGGTCATGATCTGACCGCGCCGCCGCAAAACTTCCCGGCCCACATCGTGAAACAAATCCTCACTGTTGATCATCAAGCCGTCGAGGTCGAACACAACGGCGGCGATTTCTGGGCGAGACATCCATGATTTCCACGGGTTCAAAGCAGCAGACACCAGCAATCTGATCCCAAAGGCGTGAGAGGAATGATGCCGGTCCTGAATGATATTCGTAAAAGTCTGCGGGAAACGCCACGTCAGCCAAATCAGAACCGAACCGGGTTACTGACAGGCTTCACATCTGGGCGTTACAATTTCGAGGGATACGGGAACACCCTTTGACCTTTACGGACTTGAGCAGATTTCATGGCTGAGCAGGTGGAAATCGATGGAATTCGGCTCTCACTCAGTTCGCCGGATGTTTCCGAGGGCGAGTGGATTGGGCAGCAGGAGATTTTGAAGCAGTTGCTGGCCTGCTGGCTGGTCGTCGACAAGTTGGACCTGCCACTCGCTCCACGGTTGGTCGGCATGCCGGGAATTGGCAAGACCACGCTGGGGATGGCGGGTGCCCGCGCCCGCAAGCAGGAATTGTACA
The DNA here is from genome assembly GCA_021732845.1 of Planctomycetaceae bacterium. GTDB lineage: Bacteria > Planctomycetota > Planctomycetia > Planctomycetales > Planctomycetaceae > JAKFUF01. The sequence continues at coordinate 39,839 of JAKFUF010000026.1, forward strand.
TCTACCAGTGCACCGCCGACACGCGGCCGGAAGACCTGCTGGTCACTCCGGTGCTGGCGCAGAGCGGAACGATCGCCTACCACGCCTCGCCGCTGGTGACCGCGATGATTCGCGGCGGCATCTGCATTCTGGATGAAGGCAACCGCATGAACGAGAAGTCGTGGGCGAGCCTGGCCCCCTTGCTCGATCATCGCCGGTATGTCGAATCGATGGTGGCGGGGATCAGCATCAAGGCGCACGCCAACTTCCGCTGCGCTGTGACGATGAACGAGGACGAATCGACGTTTGAGGTTCCTGACTACATCCTCAGCCGCCTGCAGCCCACCCTGCAGGTTGGTTTTCCCAATCGCCAGGATGAACTGGCGATTCTGAAATACCATCTGCCGTTTGTCGAAGAGCAGATGCTCGATCTGACGGTGGAGTTTCTGCAGGCCGCGCACGAACTCAAGCTGGATTTTTCCACCCGCGACGGGATCAATGTCCTGCGATACGCGGTGAAACGCCTGTTTCAGGATCCGCAGCACCCCATCAACCGGGATGTCGCCTGGCGCGAGGCCCTGCTCAAATGCCTCGGGGAAGATGCCCTCGATCTGCAGAACCTCGCCGCGCGCAAGCGGCGCTCGATGGGAGGCGAAGCCTCGCCCATGGGGCTGGGAGACTTCTTCTTTTCGCCGGACGACCCGCTCCATCCCGACCATGATGTCGATGACGACGACGACGACGACGATGATGACAGCCGTGACAAGTAAGGACCCGGCAAGAATAACTGTCGACTTTTGACAAGCCGTACAGTCAATGAGCCGGAGGGCCTTAGCCGGCCTTAGCCCACGGTTGGTGGATAATCGGAAGGCACCAGCGCCACGAACCGGACGCTAAGGATCGCAGCAACAATAACTCTCCGATTTCGATTCGTTGATCCGCCAATGAGCCGGCACGCGTTAGCGCGCGTTAGCGTCCGATTCCGGCAGTCGTAAAGCCGGGCGCTAAAGACCGGAGAAAGAATAACTGTCGCTTTTTTACAACGGATCACTTTCGCAGGCGACGATGCCAAAAGATCATCCCGGAGGGATGAAAGCTCTTAGCCGGGGGTTGAGCGAAGCGACACCCCCGGTTAGGAACCAGGAAAAGATCCGATCCCGGAGGGATCGCAGCATGCCTTGCGTGATTCCGGGACACCGCCAGTGGAGCCAGAGCGAATGGCTTCACGATAGGTGTTCCGGAATCTCGCAATTTGATACAGCGAGGAACGGTGCTGGCACCCCTGCCGGGGTGCGTTCGTCACGATCGCTTTTCCGGGGGTGTCGCTTCGTGTCTGTCGACACTTCGCTCAACCCCCGGCTAAGAACTGTGATCCCTCCGGGATCATCCTTGGTCACGCTGCTATTTCAATAAACTGCTGTTCAGTGCTCCTCAACACGCCGACATAAAACTCCCTGTTATTGATGACGCGATCCTAACCGGCCAATGGCTTGAATTTGTCCCTTCTTTCTGGACACTTCCAGACACTTGAACTGCAGGCTCTCGCTGGATCTTTGAGGGACTTCGCCGTGGACTCGACCCTGATCATCGCCGTTGTTTGCGGCACGCTCCTTCTGTTGGCTGGCGCGGCCTTTGCCATCAACTTCGTGGCTCACCGCCCCACCGCTCGGTTTAAGAAGGAGTTCTTCGAGTACTCCACGAATCAAGCATTTCTGGCGGGAATGCGGGCACTGCAGGATGAATGGAAGCTTGTGGCGACGGATTCGCTGACAAAGATGACCGAACGCGACATCCGGAAATTGAAGCAGACTTTGGGGCAGCTCCATGGCCCACAGGAAGAGATCTTTCCGTTATTCCGCTGGCTGGGTGAGCGCCTCGCAGAACCTTTGCCGCTGGCGTGCCTGTATAAGCTGAGAGACTGTCCCGTGCTCATCCACCCGCTCACATGGACGGTGTTTGCCATCCGCATTGGAACGTACCTGTGCCTCCTGCGACTTCCAGACGCTGTGCGGAGCAAGGCGATTGCCGAGGGTGCGGTTTGGACCAGGTTCCCGACGGCACCACTGAAGGAGATCGACCTCGCCGACAGATTTGGTGAGGAGTGGGTGGTGCCAAACACGCTTCACCCGGGAATCAAAGCCTTCTACGTACAGGCCATGCAGCACGCGGGGCAGCTTGAACCCGACAAGCGAGCCCAATGAGGTTTGCCGGACCCACCGCCTCGTCTGTCAGTTTTTGTCACCAGAACCGTGTGGCACGCCACAGACTCTGAGATCATACCAGAGTCTTGTCATCAGGTGCCCGTCATGTCCAATTTCCCGCAAAGCTCCACCGACGCAACCCTCTGGCAGCAGGCGTGCCGCGACGACCGTCGCGCCTTCGAAGAACTGGTCCGCCGGCATCAGTCGCTCGTTTCAGCCGTGGCTTACAATGGCTGCGGCGACTTCGTCCAGAGCGAGGATATCGCCCAGGAAACATTCTGGGCGGCATGGCGGGAACGGGGCGCGCTGCTCAACCCAGAGCGGCTGCGCGCGTGGCTGTGCGGCATCGCCCGCAATCTGGCCCGAAACTCCAATCGTCGAAACTCGCGGGCGGCAGCGCAGCTTGAGCCGTCCGCCGATCCGGCCACCAACGCGCCAGGTCCCGCCGACGAGGCGGTCTCGCGCGAGGAGGAGTCGCTCGTGTGGCAGGCCCTCGCGGAGATTCCCGAGAACTATCGTGAGCCACTGATTCTCTATTATCGGGAACATCAGTCGGTGGCGGAGGTGGCCGGGGCGCTGGAATTGAGTTCCGATGCCGTGAAGCAGCGGCTGTCGCGCGGCCGCGAAATGTTGAAAGAGCAGGTCGCGGCCGTGGTCGAAGCCACGTTGAAGCGGAGCCGGCCGCGGACCGGGTTCACCGTGGCGGTCATGGCGGGTCTGGGGGCCATGTCGGCCGGTACTAAAGTCGCGGTGGCCAGCACGACGTCCGTGGTGGCCGGTGCCGCGGCCAAAGCCGCGCCGGCCGCTCTGCCCGCCGTCGGTGCCGGAATTGCGGGCGGGCTCACCGGCTCGGCCATCGGTTTGGCTGGAGGGTGGTTCGGCACCTGGCTGCCGGCGCAGTTCGCACCCACCAACCGCGAGCGGCAGTATCAACTGCGGGTCGGACGGCGGCTGCTGGGTGTCAGCGTCCTGATGACGGTTCTACTAATGGGGCTGATGCTCTCGCGAGTGATACCACCGACGACACCGTGGATCATGGGGGTGGTGGTCGGATGGATCGCGGTGTTGAACTTTTATCTTTTCATTGAAATTGCACTATTGATCCGCGGAGTTCATCGGATCCGGGCGGAAACACCACCTGAGTCCGATCCGAATGACTCGCCCGTCAAAGCCTGGGTCGAGCGGCGAGCCATGGCGGCGGATGGTGCGCCGCGCTGGGTGGGCCGTGTCTATCAAAGCCGGTTCCGATTGCTCGGGTTGCCGCTGGTCGACATCAATGTGAGTGACCCAGCGTATCCCGGATTACAACCGCCACCCCGGACCCACGCCCGTGGCTGGATCGCGATTGGCGACCGCGCCGATGGCATTCTGCTCGCGATCGGCGGAGTCGCCCGTGGGGGCCTGGCATTTGGCGGGGTGGCGACTGGCGTCGTCGCATTCGGCGGCGTGGCCGTGGGGATTGTGGCATTCGGCGGACTGGCCATTGGTGGAATCGCCCTCGGCGGACTGGGGATGGGCGGCATTGCCATGGGCGGTCTGGCCATCGGATGGCAAGCCACGGGTGGCGGTGCCATCGCCTGGGACGTGGCTTGCGGCGGAGGTGCGGTCGCGTGGCATGCCGCGTATGGAGGCGGCGCGATTGCTCACGACTTCGCCGTCGGTGGGGGCGTGTCGGCCCTGCATGCGAACGACGACGCGGCCCGAGCCGTCCTGGAAAATCACTGGATCGTCCGCGGCATGAAATGGCAAATCGCGCACAACGGCTGGTTCACAGCCGCCATTGTCGTTCTCTCACTGGCCCCCAGCCTCATGTACCCGGTGATGTACCGCCGCCGGACCGATGTGGAGGTCGCGAAGTCTACGTGATGCAAGATGGTGGTTCATTCCGCAGGCGGCACATTCGTTGTACCGCCTGCGTGAGAACCCGCAGGCTTCTTTCCCTACTTGACCACGAAATTCAGCAGCCGGTCGGCAACATACACGACCTTGACGACCTGCTTGCCGCTGAGATGCTCGGTCACCTTGGGATCGGCGCGGCCGATCCGTTCGGCGGTTTCCTGGTCGGCCTTGGTCGGCACGCGGACCTTCGCCCGCAGCTTGCCGTTGACCTGCACCGGAATCTCCACATCGCTTTCGACCAGCAGCTTCGGGTCGTACTTCGGCCAGGGTTCATAGGCCAATGATTTATCGTGGCCCAGCAATTGCCACAGCTCTTCGCTGAGGTGCGGGGCAAACGGGCTGAGCAACAACACCAGTGGCTCAAGCGCCGCCCGTGGCCGTGGCTCAAGCGTGGCGAACTCGTTCACGAACTCCATCATCCGGCTGATGGCCGTGTTGAACGACAGCATGTCGATGTCCCGCGTCACCGCGAAAATCGTGCGGTGCAGCAACCGCATTTGCTCTGCCGTCGGCTCCACGGACGTCAGCGCCGGGTGCAACTGCACTGCGTCGCTGCGGTCATCGGCAAACAACCGCCAGACACGGCCGAGGAAACGGCTGACGCCTTCCACACCGGTCATGCTCCAGGGTTTTGAGGCTTCCAGCGGCCCCATGAACATTTCAAAGAGTCGCGCGGAGTCCGCGCCATACTCGTCGATGACGGTGTCCGGGTTGACCACGTTGCCCCGGGACTTCGACATCTTATAGGAGCGGCTTTCGACGGCAATCTGCGCGTGTTCGATCAGGACGAGCTGATCACCCTGCTTCACCACTTGTTCCGGCTGCAATTTGACGGCGGTGACCTTTTCGCCAGTGGCTTTCAGCACATGACCTTCTTCGCCCTCTTTCACGTCACGAATGGTGACCCACTGCCCATCTTCTTTCTGAAAGCCGGTGATCTCCGCTTCGCCCAGGATCATCCCCTGATTGACCAGCCGGTTGAACGGCTCGTCGCTGGAGACGTACCCAAAGTCGAACAGCAACTTGTGCCAGAACCGCGCGTACAACAGGTGCAGCACGGCGTGCTCGGCCCCGCCGATGTACAGGTCGACCGGCATCCAGGCCTTTTCCTTGAGCGGATCGACGAAGACCGTGTCGTTCTTGGGGTCGATGAACCGCAGATAATACCAGCACGAGCCGGCCCACTGCGGCATCGTGTTCGTTTCGCGCAGCAGCTTCACGCCGTCGGTGTCGGTCTTATACAGCCACTCGGGCGGCGCTTCGGCCAGTGGGGGTTCGGGCCGACCGTGTGGCTTGAAGTCGTTCATTTCTGGGAGCGTGATCGGGAGCGCTGACTCTGGATCAGACCGCATCAGCCCAGTGGGATTTCCCGCGGCATCGAGTTCGTGCCACAGCGGGAATGGCTCGCCCCAGAAGTGCTGGCGGCTGAACAGCCAGTCGCGCAGGCGGTAGTTGACCGCCTTTTTGCCCAAGCCACGCTCGGCGAGAACCTGGGTGATCTGTTCCTTGAACTGCGCCGTGGGCAAACCGTCGAACTCGCCCTGATGGATGGCAAACCCTTCGCCCGTGAACGGCATTTCGATTTTGCCATCCACCGTCCGCGCCAGGTCCTGCTCCTCACGCGACGAGGTGTAGCCGGCGGGCGGTTCCACGACCGGGCGGATCGGCAACTTGTACTTCACGGCAAATTCCCAGTCGCGCACGTCGTGCGCGGGGACGGCCATGATCGCTCCGGTGCCGTAGCTGATCAGCACATAATCGGCGATCCAGACCGGGATCAATTCTCCGTTGACGGGGTTGACCGCATAGCTGCCGGTGAACACGCCGGACTTGTCCTTGCAGAGGTCCGTGCGGTCGAGATCGCTTTTGCCGGCGGCGCGGAGGCGATAGGCGGCGATCTCCGCCCGCTGCTCTGATGTCGTCAACCGGTCGACGGCCGGATGCTCCGGCGCGAGGACCATATAGGTCGCGCCGAACAGCGTGTCGGGGCGGGTCGTGTAGATCCGCAACACGTCGTCGTCGGGTTGCTCGGGAAAGCCACTCGCCAACCGGTCTTCACACCAGTCGTCGAATTCCGCCGCGGCATCTTCCGCTTCCATCCCCTCGTCATCAGCGTCGTCCGCACCGATCCAGAAATCGACTTCCGCACCTGTGCTGCGGCCAATCCAGTTCTTCTGAAGGGCCTTGATCGACTCCGGCCACTTCACGTGTTCCAAATCTGCCAACAACCGTTCGGCGTACTGCGTGATTCCCAGCATCCACTGCCGCATCGGGATGCGGACCACGGGATGGTCGCCGCGTTCGCTTTTGCCGTCGATCACCTCTTCATTGGCGAGCACAGTTCCCAAGGCCGGGCACCAGTTCACCGGAGCCTCATGCTGATAGGCCAGCCGGTGCCGGTCCTGATACCGTCGCACCGCCTCCTGGCCAATCGCCGCGACCTCTTCGGGAATCGGCAACTCACTGATCCGCCGGGCCTTCCCAATCCGTGGCTTACCCGCCGGATCGGTCCACACGAACTCTGGATCGTACCAGGCATGGTAGATCTGCAGAAAAATCCACTGCGTCCAGCGGAAGTATTCTGGGTCGGTCGTCGAAAACTCGCGGTTCCAGTCAAAGCTGAACCCGAGCATCTTCTCCTGACGGCGAAAGTTGTTGATGTTCTTGGTCGTGGTGATCCGCGGATGGATCTTGTGCTTGATGGCGTACTGCTCGGCGGGCAGACCGAAGGCATCCCAACCCATCGGATGCAGGACCGATTTGCCCTTCATGCGGGCGTAGCGGCAGACGATGTCGGTCGCCGTCTGACCCTCGGGGTGCCCCATGTGCAGGCCGTCGCCCGAGGGATAGGGGAACATGTCCAGCACGTACAGCTTTTCGCCCACCGGCATGTCCGGTGTCTTGAACGTCTGGTTCTGTTCCCAGAACGCCTGCCATTTGGGTTCAATCCGCTTCGGGTCGTAACGAGGCATCGAAACCGCTCCATCTATGGAAAATCGCCGGCGACTATTGGAATGATCGCCGGCGATGTCGTCGAGTCTGTCGAACTGGGCTGCGCCACAGATTACTGCGCGACATCCTTCTTGGCTTTTTCATTCTGAGCCGCGGTCACGTCCGGGTTGGGCGTGCCCTCGCCCTTCAATTCCCCCAGTGTCCATTCAATGCCGCCCAGCATATGCTTCAAAAACTTCTCGTTCGCCCAGGTCCCTTCGTTGTGGCCCAGGTTGGTGTAGAACAGGCGGCCTTCGCCGTATTCCTTCACCCAGCAGACGGGGACGTGGTAGGGCATCTTCGTTTTGCACTTTGCCATGTTCAGGCTCATCAGCACGCGCACCTTGGCGGGCTGGAAGTGCTTGTACTGATAGATTTCGTCCTTGATCTCGAACTCTTCACCAAGCCCCGTCACCGCCGGATGCGAGGGCTCATGCACGGAAATCGTGACTGTTTCTCCGGCATTCCACGGGTGACCATTAAACGTGCCGCCCATCATGTCCCAATATGGTTCATAGTCGCCGTAGGTGTCGGTCGCCGAGTGCGCCCCGATGACGCCGTGGCCCTTCTGCTTGAGCCACGTGTTGAAGAAATAGTTCAGGGTTTCTTCCGGAATTCCCAGGTTCCCCGTGGTGTAGAAGAACACCAGGTCGTACTTTTGCAGGTTTTCCTTGGTGAAATCCGCCGTGACATCCTGCGTACAGTCGACCGTGAACTTTTCGCTGCTTTTGCCGAGCTGGATCATGGCCACCTCCGCCGGGGCGAGGCCCGTTTCCGGCCGCCTGACGGAGCCGTGAACGAACCCCTTGCTTTGGGTGACCATCAGCATCCGGGGCAGTTTTTTCGGGGCGTCATCACCACGGGCGTACTGGACAGCGGCGAGCGGCAAAACGAATGACAACAACAGGGCAGCGAGCAGGGAATGACGCATGGAAGCTTTCGCAGGGTGTGGGGACAGAGGGTCAACTTGGCCTCCCATGATATGCGGGAAAGATCGGTCCCCATAGTCAGGCGGCCGGGACGTTGCCCAAGCGGCGGCTTGGAGGTGTGTCGGTCGATGGAGGGAAGGCTGGCGATCGCACAGATTTTCCAAAAGCAGGTTCCGCAGCAACTTCTCGCGATCCTGCCCGCCCTGCTGTGGATCGCTACACGCCGCCACCGTCTGATCGTTATTCTGAAATGGGCGACAGATTCTTCCCGTCATGCATTCCACACCGCTTGTGACTCACAACCCATGCCTCCCCCGTTGCAGCTCTCGGTCATCCAGAACTGGAGTTGCCACAACTGCGGCGGGTGTTGCCGGCAGCATGAGATCGACATCACCGACGAGGAGCGGCGGCGGATCGAGGCGCAGGGGTGGCGGGCGGGGTCAGAGATTCCCGTTTCGCCGATTGTGACCAGCGGCCCGCCGTGGAAGCGGCGGTACCGCTTGGCCCATCAGGAGGATGGTGCCTGCGTGTTTCTGGACGAGAAGGGTTTGTGCAAAATCCACTCGAAGTTTGGCGAACCGACCAAGCCGCTCGCCTGCCGCCTGTATCCGTTTGTATTTCACCCGGCGGGAGAGTCGGTCGCCGTCAGCCTGCGGTTCAGTTGCCCCTCGGTGGTGGCCAACAACGGGCGGGACATGGAGTCCCGCACGAAGGAACTGCGTGGCTTGGAGGCGGAAGTCGTTCCCGAGAACGCCGCGCAGATTCCTCCGCCCCAGACCACCGCCAAGGTACGGCTCACTTGGACGGAGACGCATCATGTCATCGAACTGCTCGACACCATTATCGAGACCGAGGATGTGAGCTTCCCGCTGCGGCTGTGGCGATCTCTCTTTGTCTTGGACCTGCTGGCCCGCACGCAGTTCGAGAAGATCCGCGGCGAGCGGCTGGTGGAACTCCTGCAGTTGCTGGCGGATGGGGCCGTCGATGAAACGCCCGACGATCTGCAAAAGATCCCCGAGCCGAGCCGCACCGGACGGATGCACTTTCGGCTGCTGGCCGGTCAGTATGCCCGCCGCGACACGGCGGCCACGCTCCAGCGCGGGTGGATCTACCGGTACGAAATGTTCAAGGCCGCCCTCAAATTCACGCATGGCCGGGGCAGCATCCCGCGCATGCAGGACCTGTTTGCCGAAGAGATCCCGTTTGCCGCGCTGGAGACTCCGTTCGGTCTGCCGGAGGAAGCCACGGAAATCTTTCAGCGGTACTACCAGGTCAAGCTGCAGGGGATGCACTTTTGCGGACCGGCCTATTACAACGTGCCGCTGATTGAGGGTTTTCAGAGCCTCGCCCTGGTCTACCCAGTCACGCTGTGGCTCGCCCGTTGGCTGGCTGCCGGCGCGCAGCGGAACCAGATCACCACGGACGACATTTCGCTGGCCCTGGCGATGGTCGACCATCACCACGGCTACTCCCCCGCCTTCGGCCTGGGCAGCTTTCGCGCCCGCGTCCGGATGCTCGCCCAGTTGGGAGACATCTCCAGGCTTGTCGCCTGGTATTCGCGGTGAGCGGTGTGTCTGCGGGCTGTTCCTGAGCCAACATGACAGCGTCAATTTTAAATCTCAAATCTCCTGACCGTATCGGATTTGGGGGGGCGGACCCGTCGTGTAGACAGAGGTGGTTTAGATCTTGGACAGGATGAAAAAGGATGCAAGGACCGCGGCAAGAATAACTGTCGATTTTTGACGAGCCGCACAGCCAATGAGCCGGAGGGCCTTAGCCGGCCTTAGCCCCCGGTTGGAGGATGATCGGAAGACGCCAACGCCACGAACCGGACGCTAACGCGCGCTAACGCGTGCCGGCTGATGAATCTGCCCTCAATCGGCGTCCATCCCAAGCAACTTCACCATGTTATTGTTGCCGCGATCCCAAGTGGATGAGGAAAGGATCTGTTTGTGCGAGCTTTCAATAAAAACATCCTTTCGTATCCTCTGTCATCCTTTTACATCCTGTCTCAAAATCCTCGTCCACTGCGCTTCGGCAGCGCCGGACGCAACTCTCGCCTTGCAAATCAGATGCCGCTGAAAAGCATTTTACTGTGAAATTTGAAGTCCGACATAAGTCCGACATTTGAAATTCCACAGGGATGAGAGCGGGCTCTGTCGGGCACCCCAATCCCAGCATTGGCGGTTGGTGATTCACGGACGCCGCAACCCGCGCGATGCCTCTCGCCCTTGAGCAAAAGCGGGCACGACCCGCAGAATTGGCGCACCGGCCATAGGCTGTGAGGGTTGTGCTGAATCTGCAGCGGATTCGTCGCTGTATAAATTTGACCACATAAAATTCGTGGTCCATAATCAAGAAAGCAACGGAATGTGTCGGCGGGTCAACACCCGGTGACAATCGTCAGCGCAACGGCAGCGCGCCACGCTCTCACTCTGATTCGCTCCCTAGATCCTGCATCCTTGTGCCGACGTGCTTTGCGCCGGTTGTCGTTGGATCCTGAAAGGCCGACATGTCCGCCCGCGTTGTGTTTAAAAGCGCATTGCTGAGTGCTGTCTTCAGCCTCGGCATGCTCGCGCTGTGTACGCTCTCCCTTCCCCGTGTGGAAGCGGCGTCGTCCAGCGAGATCAAACAAGTCGTCGACTCCGGTGCCGGACTCGAGCGCTCCCGCAAGTGGGTCGACGCGATCGAGCACTACGAAAAGGCGCTCAAGCAGTGGCCGGAGACCAGTGAAATTGAATCGGCCCTCCGCCGTTCCAAGATTTATCTGGGTATCGAACGCCGTTACAGCGACCAGAGCTTCATCCGCATGCTGCCGGGGCTTTCCCGCTCTGAAGCGCTGCGGATGTTTGACGAGGTCCTCGACCATGTGCAGGGCCGCTATGTCGAACCGGTGACCCTGCAGACGTTCGTGGCTCACGGCACCGAAAGCCTGTGGTATGCCCTCGGAGACGAACGGTTTCAAAAGGCCAACATCCCCGCCCGGCATCACGCCGATGCGAAGCAGGTGCGCGAGATTCTGTTTCGCGAATACTGGAACAAGGAAATCGGCAGCCGCAACGAATGCACGCGGGTGATCAGCGATCTGTGCAACCTTGCCGAACAGCAGCTCCAACTGCAGGCCGGCCCGGTGATCATGGAGTTCATTTTCGGCGGGTGCAACGCCCTCGACGATTACAGTGGCTACCTCACCCCCGGCCGGCTCAACGACCTGTATGGAAACATTGACGGACAGTTCGTCGGTCTGGGGATCGAGATGAAGGCGGAACCGGGCAAGGGCATGCTGCTGATGCACGTTCTGCCGGAGAGCCCCGCCGCCGAAGGCGGACTGCGGTCTGGCGAGTTCATTGTCGGCATCGACGGCAAGGACTGCCGTAACATGAACACCGATGCGGCGGCCGGAATGCTCCAGGGTCGCGAAGGGACCCGGGTGACGCTCGATATCCAGGGCAAGGTTCGCAAGCTGCCCCGCCAGAGCACCTTCACCCGCCGGGCGGTCATCGTGAAGAGCCTGCCGGTTGTCCGGATCATTGAGGGCTCGGACGGTGTCGGCTACATCCAGATGACGAGTTTCCAAAAATCGACCGTGGCTGAACTCGACGCCGCCCTGCAAAAACTGCGGGCCGAGGGGATGAAATCGCTGATTTGGGACGTGCGGGGGAACCCCGGCGGACTGCTGACCGCCGCCGTCGAAGTGCTCGACCGGTTCATCGCCGAAGGGGCGGTGGTTTCCACTCGGGGACGGACCAGCGACCAGAACATGAGCTACTCGGCCCATCGACCGGGTACCTGGAACATCCCGCTGGTCCTGCTGATCGACGGCGACAGCGCCAGTGCCAGCGAAATCGTCGCCGGTGCGATCCGCGACTACCGCCGTGGCACAATCGTCGGCCGCAAGTCGTACGGCAAATGGTCGGTGCAGAGCATCTACAATGTCTCGAACAACGCCGGCCTGCGGATCACGACCGCCAAGTTCTACTCGCCGCTGGGCCTCACGCACAGCAAGGTCGGTGTTCACCCCGATATCGAAGTGGCGATCGAGAAAGAGAAAGAAGCCACGCGGTTCGCGGACGAAGTCAACTTCGAGACGGACAAGGACATCCGGAAGGCACTGGAAGTGCTGCGGGGAGAGTTGGTCGCCCGCTGATTGAGGAGGTTCGGTCGAATTTCGATCAATCGACCAAACGAATTCATCCGGGAGCGGCAGCGATCGAAGCTCGATCGCTGCGAGATCCCGGATGACTCATTTTGGCCCGGCTTGTTATCCCAACCCCACCGAGTTCATCTCGGTGGTTACCGGGCCTTTGCACTACGGACGAAAAATTGACCAGTAGTGCATGACGTGGTGACTCCGACAACGCGGCCAGAAACCCTGGTTAGCCCGGATAATCGGCCACATACACCGCCTTGACCTGGGTGTAGTCGAGGAACGTTTCTTCGCAGTTCACGCCGCCGCCGGGGCCGCCGGAGATGCCCTGGCCACCGTAAGGCAGGCCATAGGCGATGGAGTTGTGGCAGTTGACCTGGCCGGTTCCGTCGCGGAACTGCTTGGCCAGCGCGATGCCGCGGTCGATGTCCTTCGTCCAGACGCTCGCGCCCAGGCCGTACGGAGAACTGTTGGCGAGCTTCAGGGCCTCTTCGGCCGATGACACCGGGCACACCGTGGCATAGGTGTGGAACACTTCCTGCGGATTGACGTTGTTGCCCGGTTCGGTGCGGTACAGGGCCGGCTTGATGTAGAAACCGGTCTTCCCGGCGACCGTCGCTTCGCCACCAGGCAGGATCGCCTGCCCACCGCGGGCGATGGTTTCCTGCTGAGCCTGCAGAATGCGGCGGCGCTGGGTGGGGTTGATCACCGCGCCGAGCTGCGTTCCGGCATCCGCCTGGTAGCCGATCTTCAGGCTCTTGAAGAAGGCGGTCTGGGCATCAATGAAATCGTCGGCGATCTTGCGGTCGACGAAGACGCGGTGGATCGTGCAGCAGGTCTGGCCGTAGTGCTGATTGGTGTAGCGGCCGACCATGCGGGCCACCAGTTCAGGATCGGCGTCGGCCAGCACGATGGCCGAGCCGTTGCCACCCATTTCACGCTTCATGCGGGTGCCATGCCGGTCGCAGGTGTGCATGATCGAGTGTCCGACACCGGGGGAACCGGTGAAGGCGATGAACCGCACTCCCGGATTCTCGGCGATGCACTGCCCCGTGATTTCCCCGCGGCCAGGCAGCACATTGATCACGCCGGGTGGGAAGCCGGCTTCTTCAGCCAGCTTGGCGATGTACAGCGCCGACAGCGGAGTGTCTTCGGCCGGCTTGATGAGGATCGTGTTGCCCGACAGCAGCGCCGGGAACATGAACCACGAGGTCAGAACGATGGGATAGTTCCAGGGGATGATCCCGGCGACGACACCCCACGGTTCGCGGTAGGTGAAACCACGGACGCCATCGGCGACCCGCATGGAAGGGCCGTCACCAAGGGCGATCCGGCGCGCCACGCCGCTGAAGTACTGGGCACACTCACGGATCTGGGTGAAGTCGCCTTCGGCGAGTTCCGAGACCTTGCCGCCATCACGAATTTCGCAGGCCAGCAACACGGCCTTGTCGCGGTCGCACAGTTCCACGAGGCGGTCGACCAACTTGATCCGCGCTTCGACATCCAGATTGCGCCACTTCTCGAACGCCCGCTGGGCCGCGATCACGGCCTGGCTGACTTCCGCCTCGCCCATTTCACAGATCGTGGCGAGCACTTCCTGCGAACCCGGATCGATCGTTTGGAAGGTGGCGTTCATCGAACCGGCCACCTGTTTGCCGTCGATGACTCCGCCCAGTGGCTTGCCGCCGTTGTGGCAGAATTCTGTGAATTTTTCGGGTGTCTTGAAGGCTTGGGCAGTCAGGGCGCGAATTTCAGTCGCTTCAGCGGTCGCGGGTGCCATCGGGAGGATCTCTGGGGTGCGTGCGAGAGAACGAGTGCGACGGAATCATCGGGCATTTCTCCGACAAATCGAACGTCGACATCGAGTTGGACGGATTGTATGCCGCCACTGGCGCGGTCACAAGCAGCGTGCCGACGGCAACGACGGCCTCAACCGCTTCCGGGGTGATTGATCGCTGGCCGCGCCGTGTTCCCCTCCGCGGGACTTTGGTACTCTCTGAAAAGACGCTCGCTCAGCACAAATTCTCTTCATGGGAGAGGCCACGATGCGCGGACTGCCGTCACGGATTGCGAAGACCCTGCTGGCGTTGCTGCTGGCCGCCACCTGGCAGGCGCGGGCGACGGCCGAAGACCCGCCCCCCATGGATCCGTACGCGCTCCGCCCGGCAGTCGCGGGAACGCTGAGGCTCAACCTGCGCGAGCGCAAGATTCAGCCAGGGACAAACCAGGCACAGGTGGTCGAGCGGGCCGTGGATTGGAATGCCTCCGAAACCGCCATCATCGTCTGCGACATGTGGGACGGCCATTACTGCAAGTCGGCCGCGCAACGGGTGGGGGTCATGGCCCCGAAGATGAACGCGGTGTTGACGGCCGCCCGCGACCATGGCGTGGCCATTGTGCATGCTCCCAGCGGCACTGTGGACCTATACGCCGATTTGCCGTTTCGGCAGCGGGTGTTGAAGGCTCCCAAGTCGAAGCCACCGTTCCCGCTGGAGGGCTGGTGCTACCTCGACAAGTCGCGCGAACCCGAGATTGCCATCGACGTGTCGAAGTGTCCCTGCGATGACGCGGTCGTCGGGCTGGCGGTTCGCAAATTCTCCAAGCAGCATCCCGGCCTGGACATCACCGGCTTCGATGGGATCAGCGACAACGGCGAGGAGATTTACAATTATTTCGAGCAGCTCGGCATCAAGAATGTGGTGCTGATGGGCGTGCATACCAATATGTGCGTGCTCGGCCGCTCGTTTGGCATCCGCCAGATGGTCCGTTTGGGGAAGAATGTGGTTTTGGCGCGGGACCTGACCGATGCCATGTACGACCCCCGCCAGCCGCCGTTTGTGAGCCACACGCGCGGGACGGAGATCGTGGTGGAGCACATCGAAAAATACTGGTGCCCCTCGATTCTCAGCGCGGACCTGACCACCGTGGTGCCTGGGTCGGATGGGCCGTAGGTCTGGGGAAAGCGGCCATTGGGAATGCTTGCGTGGCTCGCTTTCCGGAGCAGGAATGGCCAGTTTTCGAGCAATCAGCCGGAACGCATTAGCGTCCGGTTCCGAACCTCGTCCGATTGCCGCTTATAGAGACTGGAGCCGGGACCTAGCGGCCGCCAACGCGTGCCGGCTGATGGACTCGTTCACATGGGCCAGCCATCTCGCAAGCAACATTCGTGAAAACTCGTGGTTCTCTTTCTCGTTGTCTAGAATCGACCTTCGGTCGGCATCTTGAAGCGGGCTTTTATTCTTTGTCCGGTCCCACGGCCCTCCGGCTGACGAGTTGTCATAAAGATGTCTAACCTCATGGCCGGGGGCCTGCTTTCCCCCACGAATGCCGCCGTCCTATCGGCCTTTGGGGCGCGGACCTCGGGAGCCACCGTTCATGAACTGGGCGAGGGCGGTGGCTTCAGTCAGGCCCAGGTATGGCGCGTGGCAACGGCTTCCGGAGAGAACTTTGCCTTACGGCGCACTCCCGCCGACAGTTTCGACCGTTCGCGGGTCGAAGGGCTGCATCGGCTGTTGGCGTGGGTTCACGGACGGGGAGTCACACAAGTTCCCCTGCCACTCGCGGCGAGCCACGGCGGCACGCTGGTGCTGCGGGACGACGCCTGGTGGCAACTGGAACCTTGGATGCCCGGCGCGCCCGGAACCAAGGGAAGCCCGGTCCGGCTGGCGGCAGCGATGCATTGTCTGGCACGGTTTCATCTCGCAGCGGCGACGTTTGACGGGGCGGGTCCGCAGGTCAAATGGTATTTCACTGGCTTCGCCCCTTCGCGCGGCCTGGCGGAACGACTTGGGCATATCGCGCGCTGGAATGCGGCGGAGTGCATGGTGCTGCGCGGACTGGCCCAGGAATATGACTGGAAGGAGCTTTGTCCGCTGGCCCGCGAGATCCTCGAACTCTACGAACATGCCGCCCCCGCCGTGGCGGCGCGGCTCCGGTTGGGCAGCGAAACCCCGGTTCCGCTCCAACCGTGTCTCCGTGACGTGTGGCACGACCACGTCCTGTTTACCGGCGATGTGGTGACCGGCCTGATCGACGCGCATGCATGCCGCAGCGATACGGTCGCCACCGATCTGGCCCGGCTTCTGGGAAGCCTGGTGGGCGATGACCGGCAGGCATGGGAGACGGCATTGCAAGCCTATCAGGAACTGCGGCCGCTTTCGCTCAATGAACGCGGACTGATCGAACTGTTCGACAGCAGCGGCACACTGCTCAACGGCATGACGTGGCTGCACTCCTGCCTGCGGCTCAAGCACCGCTTCAGCCATCCGCAACGGATCCTGGACCGGCTGGATCAGATCCTCAAGCGGCTGCGGCATCTGGCTGAAAGAGTTTAGGACCGCGGCAAGAATAACTGTCTACTTTTGACAAGCCGTACCGCCAATGAGCCGGAGGGCCTTAGCCCCCGGTTGGAGGATCATCGGAAGACACCAGCGCCACGAACCGGACGCTAAGGGTCGGAGCAAAAATAACTGTGACATTTGTCTCCCTCTCCAGCAGCGAACGCCATCAAGGACAGCGAATGAAGTTGGTGATGAAGTCGACAGGGCTGGCAAAACGGTGCGGGAATCGTACGGTCATAAATTAACCACGAATTTTCACGAATCTTACGAATATCACGAATGATCAACCGGCATGGCTTCGCGGGTGATGGAATCCTGCGCGTTGTTATTCGTGACATTCGTCTTATTCGTGAAAATTCGTGGTTCCCCCTTCTCGTTGCCTAAGACCGGCCTTCGGTTAGCATCTTGAAGCGTGCTTTAGGACGGCGGCAAGAATAACTGTCGATTTTTGACGAGCCGCACAGCCAATGAGGTTGGAGGATGATCGGAAGACGCCAACGCCACGAACCGGACGCTAAGGACCGCAGCATCAATAAAAGTGAACTTTATGTCGGTGCACTGATGACGGCACAAGAGCGCTCTGATTGGCACGGCGTGACCAAGGATGATCCCGGAGGGATCACAGCTCTTAGCCGGGGGTTGAGCGAAGTGTCG
>JAKFUF010000002.1 GCA_021732845.1 Planctomycetaceae bacterium
GGGCCTGGCGGGGGTGGAGCACCAGGTCTCAATGCGACGTGGTTTCCGGAGCAGGCGCTGTCTGGCACGCCCTATTCCGTCGGGCTGGCCAAGGCTGGCATCCGCATTGGTGCCCCGCTGTGGCGCAAAGGTTCAACCATGCTGATGTTGACCACCTCGGCGAATGAAACCTGGTTCTCCAAATCGGCCCCCGCCGGTGCCGCGCCGCTATTGCTGCCTAAGAGCGGATTGGAGTTCCCCGACCAGGTCGTCAACGTGAGCCTCGGGACGATGCTGATCTCGAAGTTTGAGAATGGGTGGACGGGAAGCGTCGGCTTCAATGTCGGCTCCGCCAGCGACGAGCCGTTTCACTCGACGCGGGAACTGACCGTCGGGGCCAACGCGATGCTGCTCATCCCCCGCGACCGCAACGCCTGGATGCTCTCGCTGTTTTATGCCCCCACGAGCCAGTTGTGGTTTCCCATTCCGGGCGTCGCCTACCGCTGGAACCCGTCGGATGACCTGGCTTTCACGGTCGGGCTGCCATTGTCCGTGCGGTGGAAGCCCTTCGAGAACTGGCAATTGGACGCCACGTACATTCCGGTGACGAATTTCAACGCCAAAATCACCCGGAACCTGGGTGAAAGGGCGGCGCTCTACGCGGGTTACTTCGCCGTGAATGAGTCCTATCTGCTCGCCGACCGGGTGGAATACCGTGACCGGTTCATGATCTTTGAACAGCGCCTGGCCACCGGATTGACGTTTCCTCTCGTCAAACATCTCTCTGCCGACCTCTCCGGTGGCTACGCCTTCGGCCGCTACTTCAGCGAGGGCCAGAACGTCCTCGGCCAGTCCGGCAACCGGCTGAATTTGGGGTCGGGGCCGTATGTGGGGGTGCAGGTGCAGATGCGGTTTTGATTCGGTCGCGCACATCGCACCTTGACAGTCGTCCGCGCATACTTTTCAAGAAGCTGGCGGGCCTGTATTTTACGAACTCTCCAGCTTTTCCTTGATTGTTCTTGTGAGTCCTTGAGTGTCTCCAGTTTCAGAACTCCAAGCCATTGACCAAATTGGTAGAGAGGCGTTTGAACGTCTACGTTCAATGATCCTTTGGTTGTATGGCGAAAAATGCAGAATGGAGTTTCGCGTTGCGCCTTCGCTTATTACGCGAAGTGATGCCGAATTATTAGGAACTTCATTTCCTCGCTTTGCCCTTCGTTGTTATCTGGTTGTCGATGATAAAGCCGTTGGCTTCATCAGTTGCCGCCGATTGCAGTTGATTTCGCAGGCGGTCACAGATTGGGGTGCACGGACCAATGATCTGACGATCCAGCGTATCGCACACATCTCTCCGATTGCTTCGATCGATGTCAAGCCGGACGACAAGCCCGAGAATTTGATTCCCAGACAGCCATGTATAGGCGACTCGATGCTCGTTGAGCCAGCGCACCTTGAAGGATTTCATATCCTGCGAGTTGACCTTGGAAAGGCTTATGGTGAAGGGGAATCGCTGCGCGCGACTCCCTATGTCAAACATATGAAGCTCGGAGGGATGTGTGCGCAGGCAGCCTGTCAAATGGCGGTTCTGCTGCTAATTGATCATGCGCGGGGCGTCCATGGAGTCGCTGAGATCGCCGCGATTGCCAGCGAGCATCAAGCCCAGGTGGACGAGGCAGACGGGCTCGAACTTGATTTGGGAGGCATGACCCCCGAGGGAATCGTGAGCTACATTCGCGATCCGCGGGTTGGACTTCATGCCAACATTGAGATTCCGACATTAGACTTGGGACACCCCGGGTTGGACACTGAAGCGAGACTTACCGCTGTCCTGGCGGAGGCAATGCGCGGCTATATTCAATCCGGCTACCCGGTCATCGTGCCGGTCGACAGTGGGCGGCTTCAGGATTTGACAGACATGACGTCCAGGAGAGTCTCGGCCATTGTCGAAACTCAATTTCGTGACGTTCCCGAATATTGGCGGGCCGTCAGGCCGCGAATGAGGAGAAATCACGCTGTCGTCGCGGTTGGCTGCAACTCAATCGCATTCGTTCTCAATGATCCGGGGATTCTTCCATTTCTGGAGGCGAGCCCGGAGCAAATTTCCGCAAGTCGTGTCTATGCAGAAAACACAGCCTCCTATGTTGCCGACTTTCTTGGTGGACTAACGATCATAACCGTTGTCCCGGGCAAGGTCCGGCTGCCATTGCTTCCGACGCGGAATCCCGATGCGAACGGGCTGATGGTGCTGGCCGATCATGTCGGTCGGGAAAGGCTGCCGGGATTCCCGTTCTGGCACCCCGGCTGCATCGTGACACACGAATACAGGTTGCTTGAGGTGCGTGGCGGTCGCCCGGTGTGTAGTACAAATGTTGCACCACTGGGAACCTCCCCGAATGATCAGCCGTTGCAGGTTGTCGACGAAGCTATGAAATACCTGGGCCACCTGTCGGATGGGTGGTACTGGTTACAGTTGACGAATGCCACCTACATCCCGGGCAAGACCGAAAGCTCGCTGTGGATATGGGATGCAACGAAGGATCCCCCATCAATCGGGACGGTCATCGAATCGGAACTGATCGCTCGCGAATATCTGGTTGCCGTGGCTCGGCTGTCAGCGGCGGGAAAGTGGAGTGCTGTGCCACACCACCCTCAAGCACGTGGCCCTCTCGCAGTGGTTCCGATCGGCACTTCGGCCACATTTGACTCAAATTCCAGCAAGGCAGCGCTCGCCCCCTCACTGGTGAGTTCTGTCTGCGCACATGGGATTAACTCGTATGCAACGTTTGCCGAAATGGCCCCCTGGAAGGATCGCGTCGGATGCGAACTTTACACATTCATGCAGACTGACCTGCGAGTGTTGTTCGGACGCGAGGCTAGAAATTCCACCAATGTGGTCGACTTTCTGTCGGGTCTGTCGGAGGCTAATCTCCCGGAAATGGTTCGGCGGATCAATGGCATCTTGCCTGACCACTGTCATTTGACCGGTTTTGCCTCGTTTGTTCCCGAGATCACGAGTGCTCGCAAGGACAAGCGAGACCAGGCCGTGAGCGCATTGATCAACTTGTTCAGACTCGCCTTGGCACTGAATGCTCCAAATCCAAGTCAGATTTCCCGGCACTCGATTCAAACAATCGAGGCGGTCTGCGGGTCCCGGATTTCCGAAGTCTATCCAGCCAACCGGCAAGACAGATCCGGAGTGACCCGCATGCGTTTCTTTGCGGAGCGACGAAGCGATCATCAAGCGATTCGACTTCTGCTGGACAGTTTGCAACGCGTCAAAAACGTGGTAAAGTCGCTGACCATCCCCGGTGTTTCCCATCCAAAATTTGTTCTTGAATTGGAACCGGGACCAATGTTCAGTTGTCGCTCTCAAGCCACCCTGCAGCAACTTTGCAGCGAACTCCGGGGGAGCCACTTGGACGATTTATTCCGCATCAATGTGGATACGAGTCACTTTCTCATCGCGGGAATCGACTTTTCGAGCCTCCCCGATTCTGTCCGCGAACTCTGCTACCATGTCCACTTGTCCGAAAATCATCGCGCCGCACATTTTGGAGATGTTCGGCTTGGTGATTGCATCTCCGTTGACCGACATCAGGAGATGATTGCAGAGATCCGAAAGGCGTTCGCAAAGAGATCGCCGGACTCCTACAGTGGCGGCATCAGTCTCGAATATGAAGCCGCAAAAAGGTTCAGTTTTGTCGTCAATTCCATGAACAATATGCTAACACTCCTGAACTAAGAGACAGACATGAAGTCCAGTTCCTCAATAATGCCTACGGCGGACGCGCTCGCATGGATCGCTGAGCGTTACGGCGCGAATCATCAACTTACGAACATGTGTCGGGAAATTTCCGTCGAGAGCGGCCAAATTTCGCCTAGTGACCTCATTCATCGTGCTCGGGTTCGATTGCAGACGCCTGAGCGTGAGCAGGCTGCAGCCACCGTAGTTCATGAATTCACCAGTGAATGACGATTGCGGTTCTTCAACTAAGGCTGGCTTGATTCGCCTGTAAACACGGCCGTAGGCTGGCAATGCGGGCAAATTTTTCCGTTGCCAACCGCCTATGCCCGAATTTCAGCTCCCCCTGACCGTCGTCACCCAGGTTTTTGAACAGGGGCTGGGGCACGGGGAAGCGCTGTCGTTTCCCGAGATCAGTTGCTGCCGGTCGGTGCGGCGGGTGCCGGAGCAGATTGAGCGGCTGGTGCGGCAGATGGTGCGGGAGCTGCCGCAGTTTGAACTCTCGTCGCGGCAGGTGAGCGGCGAGGCGACGGTTGGCGATGTGACAGTGGCGCTTGAGCCACCGACCCGCGGGAGCGCCTGGCGCGATCCCATCTCCCTCCAGTGGCCGGTGGTGCGCTGGGTGCATCGCAGCGAGTCTTCGCCATCCATGCAGGGCGAAACGGTGTTTCTGGCGTATATTCCGGCTCTTGGCTTGATGGTGCTGGGGGCGACGGCTGAAGATTGTGAAAAGCAGTTGCCGCTGGAAATTCAACGGGCACTCAAACGTACGGAGCAGTTGAAACTGTCTGCCCTGGCCGGCATCACCCGCGCCCGGCAGGTGCAGGTGGAACGCATGCCGTTGACCGTGGAGATCCCCACGCGGCGGCAGGCGGCGGTGGCCGAGGAACAGGAGCGGCAGCGCGGCCGGTCGATTCTGAAGCAGGTGGCCACCAACCTGGCGAAGTCCGCACTGACGCCCGCCTTCGAGCGTGAGGATCTGATCGCTCTACTCGCTGAACGGCTGTTCGGCTCGCGTCCGCGCAGCCTGCTCTTGATCGGTCCGAGCGGAGTTGGCAAGACGACTTTGCTGCACGGGCTGGTCCACCGACGCAGAGGGGCTGCCTGGCAGCGGACTCCGTTCTGGTCCACCAGCGGAGCACGGCTCATCGCCGGGGCGCTTGGCTTCGGTGGCTGGCAGGAGCGGTGCCAGCAGGTTTGCCAGGAAGCGGCCCGCACCAAGGCCGTCGTTCATGTGGGGCCGCTGTTCGAGCTGATGGAAGTCGGCAAATGCGAGGGCTCGGGGCTGGGGATCGCCGGGTTCCTGCGGCCATCGATTGCCCGCGGCGACATGCTCACCATCGCCGAATGCACTCCAGAACAACTGCCGATCCTCGAACGGCTGGCCCCCAATCTGTTGGAGGCGTTTCAACAATTCCGCGTTCCCGAACCCGCGCCAGAACAGCTTCGCCGCATCCTCGAACGCGTGGCTCAAAGTGTCCTGTACACGCCTGAGCCACGGGTGAAGAAAAGGAAGGACAAGGACGAGTCCGCCACTGCGAAGCCACGGCGGGAAGTGGTGCTTCCGCCGCCCGTTTATGGTTCGTGCAGCCCCGAGGCGCTGGCCGCCATTGACCGGTTGCATCGGCGTTATGCCACGTACTCCGTGGCTCCCGGCCGCCCGGTGCGGTTCCTGCAAAACCTGATGCGCGACAAGCTGGCGGCGGGCGATTCCAGCCCTGTCAACGAGCAAGAGGTCATAGCCGCGTTCGCGCGGGAAACCGGCCTGCCGTTGTTTCTGCTCGATTCCGCGGTTCCGTTTGATGCGGACGCCGCGCGAACCACGCTGGAGCGGCGGGTGCTGGGGCAGGGGGAGGTGGTCCGGCTGGTTGTCGACCTGCTGGCCACGATCAAGGCGGGTTTGTCCCGGCCGCGGAAGCCTCTGGCTTCGCTGCTGTTCATCGGCCCGACCGGAGTGGGGAAGACGGAACTGTCCAAGGCGCTGGCCGAGCTGTTGTTTACGGATGCCGCGCGGCTCACGCGGTTCGACATGAGTGAGTACGGCGATCGGCTCGCCGTGGAACGGCTGATTGGTGGAGCCCCGGGTTCGGGCCGCACCGATGGCGAAGGCCTGCTGACGGCGCGGGTTCGCGAACAACCGTTCTCGGTGCTGCTGTTCGACGAGGTGGAAAAGGCCGACCATGCCTTCTTCGACCTGTTGTTGCAGATTCTGGGGGAGGGTCGCCTGACTGACGCCGGGGGCCGGCTGGCCGACTTCTCCAACACGGTCATCATCATGACCAGCAATCTCGGAGCGGAATCGTGGCTCTCGGGAGCTGTCGGCTTCGACCGGGCTCAGACAGCAGACGGCGCGCTGGATCACTTCACCGAAGCGGTTCGAAAGTTCGTCCGCCCGGAACTGTTCAACCGCATTGACCGCGTCGTGCCGTTTGCCGCGCTCGGCCCGGAAGTGGTGCGCTCGATCGCCAGCGGCATGCTGTCGCGGATCGCCCAGCGCGACGGGCTGCGGTACCGCCCGCTGACACTAAAAATCGGCGACGATGTTGCCGAACATCTGATGCAGATTGGCTTCGACCTGCGGTACGGAGCACGGCCGATGAAGCGGGCGCTGGAGCGGGAACTGTTGGCGCCGATGGCGAACCAGCTCAACCGCTATGCACGCGACCTGCCGCTCCGGACGGATGTCAGTGTCGAGAACGATCGCCTGCGCGTTGCGGTGCGTGCCCGCTCTGAGCCTCGTGTTGCGGGGCCACGTGAGGTCACTGCGCGAGAGTCAACGCGAGACATGGAATTCACACCGACGCAGCTTGCCAGCCGTTTGCAGCCAGTGCGTCGAATGTGGCAGACGTTGAACCGCTGCCCCACCGCGATGAAGCTCCGGAACGAACTGTTCCGCGCGGAAGAACAGTTGCGGCGGGCCGAGAAGGCGGCGTTAAAGCGGCAGGCGTGGGATGCCTCGCTGGATCGACTGCATCGACATGTGGCGCGGTTGCGGGGGCTGGCCCAGCGGCTCGATGCCGCGGGAACGGCGTTGTGCGGGTCGGAGGCCGACATCCTGTCGCGGCTCTATGTCGAAGAGTCGGGTACTCAAACCGATGGTCTGGCCGAATTGGCGGAGGCGTCAGATCTCGCGGTCAAGCAGTGGGAAGCGGTCCTGCTGGAACTGTTCCTGTGGACCTTTGAGCGACCAGACAACATCACGCTGGCGGTGTTCGCCGAAGATCCCGAAGCCTTGAGGCTCCTGGTCAGTGGCTACAGGGAGATCGTCCAGGCCCACGGGGGAACCGTGAGGATTGCGCAGTACACATTGAAGTTCCGCGATGAACACGACGTGGTGATCCATCGTGGTCCGCCGCCGACGCTGTGGCTGCGGGACGCGCTGAACATCGTCGACCACCTCGACAAGTTTGCGCCGGCACTGCCCGGGGTTGTTCTCACGATCGACTGCGCGGGCGCATGGCCCAGGTTCGCCCCCGAAGCAGGGCTGCATACGTTGACCATCGAAGAGAAGCCCCGGTTGGCGCTGGTGGCCGTGAGTGCTGAGCCACGGGAGAAATATCAGCCCCCGCAGCGGATCGCGCGGCAGGGTGCCTACGCCCAGGAAACCCGCCGCCGCGATTATGAACCGGAAGAACTCTCCGGGTATGATCATCTGCTCAAGTGCAAACTCACCATCGCTGGCCGCGGCCTGCTGGCCAACACTCTGGCTGATGCCATCGAACGGCAACTGCGGATTCAGGTGATGACAATGGCGAATGAGGGCGAGGAAGAGAAGGAATCGTCATGAACAATCGTCATGGCGAGTCATCTACAGACCATGACGTTTCATTTTTCAACCGATGTGTCACCCTGCAAAGCGCATCCATGTTTCGCACGATCTGTCTGTTGGCCGCGTTGCTCTTGTCCCTGTCCGCATCGACCCGGGCGGATGAGTCTGCTCCGGTCACCACGGAGGACATCGCCTTCAAGGCGCAGTGCGATGGCTCGGAGCAGCGGTATGTCCGCATTCTGCCGGCGGGCTTCAAGCAGGACGAGACACATGACGTGCTGATCGCGCTGCATGGTCATGGCTCGGACCGCTGGCAGTTCGCCCGCGATAAACTCGCGGAATGCCGCGCGGCGCGGGATGCCGCCGCCAGACATTCGATGATCTACATCTCGCCGGACTACCGGGCCAAGACATCGTGGATGGGACCCAAGGCCGAGGCGGATCTGGTCCAGATCATCGCCGACCTGAAATCCGCCAATAAGGTCTCGCGGGTCTTTCTGTGCGGGGCCTCCATGGGAGGCACAGCGGCACTGACCTTCGCCGCGCTGCATCCTGAACTGATCGCGGGCGTGGCTTCCATGAATGGGACGGCCAACCTGCTGGAGTACGAGAATTTTCAGGACGCGATCGCTGAATCGTTTGGCGGCCCCAAAAAAGCGATTCCAGCCGAGTACAAGAAACGCAGTGCCGAGTACTGGCCTGAAAAGTTCACCATGCCGGTCGGCATCGCGGTGGGCGGAAAGGACAAACTGGTGCCGCCCGACAGCGTCCGCCGCCTGGTCAAGATCCTGGAGCGGCTGGAACGGCCAATGCTGGTTCTGGACCGGCCCGAAGGCGGGCACTCCACGAACCTGGAGGATGGCACGGCCATCCTGGAATTTGTCATTTCGAAGGCGAAACAACCCTAACTACTCGTCGTCGAAATCGTCGTCATCGTTGCTGGTTTCGACGACGAACAGGCAGGTGCATTTCGGGCAGGTGCATTCGCCGGCGGCAGACTCCGCGAATTCTTCGGGACTGGCCTTTAAGCCACATTCTGGACAGGTCAACTGGATCATGGGGATCTCCGCAGGGTTGTCGATCCGAGAGTAGCGAAATTCGGCACAGCCGGAAAGGCGGTGCTCATCGGTGGGCAGGGCTGGCCAGTTTTCGACAAATCAGCCGGAACGCGTTAGTTAGCGTCCGGTTCCCAATTTTTCGCGATCACCGCTATTTGACACGGCCAGAACCGGGGCCTAATAATGGCCTCCGGCTGATTCAGCGTTCGCAATCTTCAAAAACTGGCCAGCGCTGCATCGGTGGGCGAATCCTATTGGAAGTGAGCGACGCGGCCTTGCTCACAGTCACACGGAGATGTGAGCCACGGAAAAACACGGAAAAACACGGATGCTTCTCGACACGGCCTTTCTGCCAGGTCCGTATCTCATCAGTGTTCAATCCGTGGCTCAAATTGAACTCGACCACATTGTCGCAACCCAGCTCCCCCTGTGGATTCTTTGGTCGACCGTTTATGTGCGTGAGTCAGGCCACCTTTTCGTCATGAAACTCGGACCGTTTCCGCCTCTACAGCGCGGGTGCCAGCCAGCGGCTCCTCCTCCGTGGGCAGCCACGCGGACTGCAGCCGGATGGGGCGGCCGATGCACTTGTAGTACAGGTCGCCCTTGTCCAGCAGGCACTCGGCCCCGTTCTCTTCAAAGGCGATCCGGGACTCCTTGGCGTCGGAGACACGCAGCGCGACTTTCGCCGGCAGATTCGCGCGGATGGCGGTGGTGATAATGTTCGCCCGTGGCTGCTGTGTCGCCAGAATGAGGTGCACGCCGGCGGCACGCCCCTTTTGAGCCAGACGTTTGAACAGTTCTTCGATCTGCGTCTTCTCAGCCTTGGATTTCGCTCCCGAGAGCAGGTCGGCGTACTCATCGCACAGGCAGACCAGCCGCGTCAGCGGTTCGCCCGTCACCTCAATGTGCTGCGTGAGCGACTGTGCATTGGACTGCGCCAGCGCCATGTAGCGCCGCTCCATCTCTTCGACAAGATCGGTGAGGATCTCTATGTAGTCATCGCCCGGGACCACGACCGGGCGGCGCAGGAAAGGTGAGCCACGGAGAAACGTAAACGAATTCATTTTCGGGTCGATGACGACCAATTCGAGCGTGGCGGGGGTGTTGGTCACCATCAGTGCGGCAAGGGCCGTCCGCAGCCACTGCGACTTGCCGCTGCCAGAGATGCCCACAACCAGCAAATGGGCGCTCTCGGAGCCGGCAATGTCGCACCATTTCCAGTCCCCGTTGAGATCGACGCCGACGGGGATCCGCGAACTGCCCGTTCCGTCGCCGGATGCATTCAACAGTGGCAGCAGTTGCGAGAAGGGGATTGATTGACGGTCGGGGCGGGGCACATCAATGCCGATCGCGCCTTCGACGACTGACATCAACGGTCGCCCACTGAGTGCCAGGTGCAGATGCAATTGGTCCGCCTGGGACAACACGCGGCTGTTGGTGATCCCCCGCTCGGGGAAGACAAACATCCGCGCGAACGCCGGGCCGACCACCGGCGGCTTGAGCAGCCGGCAGGGGGCACCGAATGACCGCAAAACGCGGAGTGTCGACTCCTGCAGTTTGAGGATCCAGTCTGGTGTGGGTGGCTGGACCGGTTCCGGCACGTCAGACCTCGGTCGGCCAATCCAGGCCAGGCCCGAGTTCGCCGTGGCCTGGACGTGGGGTTTGATGTGCTGAGACTCGCGCGCGTTGTAGGCGGTGGTCATGCCCTGCGGATTCTGATGCTTCGGTGCCAGGGTTGGCGACTTCACCACCCCCGCCAGCGAACCAATCAAATCAATCAGCCGTCCCTGGGCTTCCACCAAGTGCCGCGCCTCAAAATAGGATTCTTCCAGTTCCGGCTTGAAGCTCACCACCGCCAACGTGGAGTCCTGGCGATGACCCATGTCACCGTGCAGCATCAGGTGATAGAGACATGCCTGGCCGAGATCGACCTCGGGGTTGGTCTTTCCCAACTTCCACTCGAGGAGACAATTCAGATGCTTTTGGGGAATCATCAACAGCGCATCCGCCTGGCCCACCAGCGTCACGGAATCCTGCCAGTCGGGTCGCCGCAGTTCGCACAGCAGGGACTTTTCACTGGCGCACCAGTCCTGCTGCCGAATCGCCGTTGTGCCTAGTTGGGTGAACTCCCACCACAGCCCGGCCAGCCAGTCGCACGCCGCCTGGGTGGCCTGCCACAAGTCCAGCACCTGCCGGCCGTGGCTTTGCATGGAGGCCGCCTGCTGAGTCAGCAATGGTCCCACAAGATGATCGTACGTGTGTTGCCGCAATGTCCGCCGCCACAACGGCAAGTCTGGATCCAAATCCCGCAGGGCCGCTTCCATGCTGCACGGCGACTCGTGGCTCAGCAATCCCGCCAGCACCCGATGAAACAACGTCCCCACCGCCGCCGAACTCACCGATCCATTCCCCGCAAACGAAAACCCATTCGCCCGCAACATCGCCTCACGCACCTGCGACGCGGTCAAGGTGACTGGCATGTGAAATTCCTTCGATGTGATTTGTTGGTAATGCGTTTCAAGTCCGGTGACATGGCACAAATCGTTGACAATGCGCGAAGCCCAGTGCCGCCTTTCGAGCCAGGCCCAGTCCTCCATGCTGAATCACGTCGGTTCACGTTCGCGTCCTTTCGCGGAGCGAAAGGCGACATTATGCCGTTCTTATGACGATGGTATTGCGGCCAGACAGCCGCCTCCGGCACGGGCGGAGAACAGCACCGCGTCACTGCCGTTGGTGTCTGCCCCACGAATCAAACCGAACAGTTCGGGCCGCCGTTCGGCGACAGCCAGCAGTTCGGCCAGCGAAACATTGAGCGCGGCCGCCATGCCGGGGGCAGCCACGACCCGCTGCGCAAGCAGAAGTTCCTGCAGCCGGTCGATCAGCGAGGACTCCGGCGGCGGGGCGGCCTGCGTGATCAGCAGGTCCGACATCTCCTTCAAGACATCGGGCAGGTTGTTGCGCAGCCATCCCACCACGGTATCAAACTCGACGGTGGTCCCTTCATAGTCCAAGTCTCCCGCCTGTGCGTCGGCGATCAGTTGCCGCAGCGCATCCAAGGCCGCCAGGGCTTCAGTGGGGACGCGGTACAGATCGGCGTCTTTCTGCTCCAGGCTTTTAAGATGCTTATGGGCAACCTTGGCCGTCGCTCCGATCGGGTTCCGTTCATCCCGTAACAGCAGCAGTTTTTGCAGCTTGAGGTCGCCCGGATACTCCTGGTCGAGACGTTTGAGTTGTGAAGTCAGCGCGTTATGCACCGCTTCGCAGAACTTCAGGCCGACGCGGGCCTCTTGCTCCGGCCCGGTCAGGACATAGTCGATGGCGGAACCGTGAGCCGCGGCGTTGAGCTTCCAGTGCGGATCGACAAGCTGCACCAGGTGCGGCACGCCATGCCGCAGGATCTCGGCAGTCTGGTTCGGAGTGTTGGTCCGCGTGGCTTCGTCCGCGCGGCGGTCCCACTCCCGTTCGAGCCACTGGTTGGTGTCCTCGCGCGTGACCGGCTGGCGTTGCAGAGCGTCCCAAAATCTCGCCGCGCTATCCAACAGCGCGCGGGGCGTGCACCCCTGGGGACCGAGGAATTTTTTCAGGTCAGCTTCGCTCAGCGGTGCGAGAGGGGAATTCGCCTCAGTCTGAACGCTGAAAGCTCCGCAGGCCCGCAGCCGATGAACCAAGAGGTCCCGGGCGTTGTCCAGCGTCAGCGGATTCAAGGACTTGGCGGCGTAGCCGCTCAAACGCGTGGCGGCATACTCAGGGAGATGTCGGCCCACCCCGGCGAACAGCGAAGCCTGCATGCACGAAATCAACACGACGTTGGTGTCGGCGTCGTGCAGTTCGCTCACCAGTTGCCCGAACTGAAACAAAGAAGCCGTGTCATTGGAGGTAACCTGCAGCGCTTCGACCTGGTCGAAGCAGATCACGAGCGGAACCTGCGGCCCCGCCAGCCGCATGAAGTCGCGGAGGACATCCTTCGAGACCTGCTCCGGATCATCGTCGGGGGCTTCGCCAATCGCCAGCGCCTGATAACCCGCTTCGGAAATTGACTCGCCGCGAAGCCAGGCAGAGACATCGTGCCGGTGCCGTTTCAGCACCAGATGCGAAAGGACGCGGCAAAAGGTGGGCGACAGTCCAATGCGGGAGCCGAGCGCCGCCACAAGCTCATCGACTTCAGCATTCCGCTCATCGAGCAGATGATCCCACCACTCGCGAAAGTTGCCGCCGCCATGCTCCTGCTCCATCAACTGGGCCAATACCAACCGTTCCAACTGGCAAGGCTGCTGTTGCGTCCCCTTCAGCAGGTCCTCGGCGACTCTTTTTCTCACGTGCCGATACAACGAAGACGGGTTGACACTCAATCGGACGTAGGCAAAGGCCTGGCTCAGCTTCTCATAGGACGCGTCAACGGTGGTGTCGGTCAGCCGTCTTCGCAGCCGCCCAATCAGATGTGTCTTGCCGCTGCCGGGTTCTCCGAAGATCGCCACGCCGGCGCTGCTGCCACTGTCGCGGACGAACTCAACCGCTTCACAACACGTTTGAAAGACCGCCTGATGGATGTTCTGAACATCGGCCTGGAGATTGGGGTTAGACCAGGCATCGTTCAAGACTGAGCCACGAAACGGGTTTCGTGCCAATCCAAGTTTAGGGCCGGGCAAGGGCAGGGGGGAGTCCAAGACGCTCATGTTGGATCCGGAAAGGAAAGGGTGTTGTAAAAATAATCCTCATCGTCGCGCACCAACTGGTCCCGTTCGGCTTCGGAAATGAGCCACGGCCGGTCGAACCGGTGCAGGGCGATGCGTCGCTGCCCGGCGAGCCGCAGCAGGGCCTTGTCAAACTCGTCCTTGTCGGCTTGAAAGTCAAACCGCCCGCGCAGTTCCGCCACCAGCACCATGTCGCCGTGAGCCACGCGCGGGTTGATTTCCAGTGCGCCTTGAATGAGCCGGGTGTCGAGGTCACCGCCAGGTTCGACGCCCGGCTTATCCGCGGCGGCGGGAATTGTCTCGTCGTGGATGGCTTCGTCCGCCGCGATTTCTCCACTGACAGGAAGATCGTTCTCGGCCGCGGCAAGTGGCGCGTTTCCGCGTTCTTCCACTGTCCGCGCTCTCTCTGAAGGAACAGATTCGGGCAGTTCAGCGGCGAGGTCGCGTGTCACGGCGGACAAGTCATTCACCAATTGGGCCGACGACAGCCCGAGCTTGGCCGCCACTTTTTCGAAGGCGTTGCGGAGATAATCCGGACTGCGCGCCGGCTCGAGGCTCAGCAAGGGGGTCCGCGCGCCGACGAAAGACGGCAGCTTCTGGATCACTTTGGTGGAGAGCAGATCGTCCAGTGCCCGTTCCAGCGCGGCTTTGGGGAATCCGTCCAGCAGCTTCAGCCCTCTCACCGCCCCCAGCAGCTCGGACTTCGTCCGCGGTCCGCTCTGCAGCAGCCGCCTGAGCCGCAACGTGGCGTAGTCGGCAGCAGCCCGATCCCAAAAGGTCGCCTGGCCGCGCAGCGCGGGATATTCAAACAACTGCCCGGCGCGAACTGCCTCTTGCACAACTTCGGCGAGCGGCTCGGGTGCCGGCCGCGCGGCGGCGGGCATCTGCTGAGCCACGGCCTTCAACCCCAGTGGCTCAGCACTGCGGGCGAGAATCTCCCGGACGATCGCCAAAGTTTCCGCCGGATTGGCGGCGGGCAGAACGACGGCGGTCGAAACGTCATGGGCCATGTCCATTGGGAGGTCATGTCCTGGAGGGAGTTTTAGGGGAAGCCTCCTGCCGAACCGTCCATTTGTCACTATCACAGTAAGGTTATGTAGCAGAAACGCAAGGGTCACGCATTTCCGGTCCCTCTGCGAAGCAATGCGTCACCCATTAGGCGTGTCGAGCAGTTCCTGCAGCCGCGCCGCCAGCGGAGCGGGATAACGGCTGCACCAGGACGCATCGACAAGTTCGACATCGATCATGTCGCGAAGGTGCATCCGGTCCTTGTCGCGGAACGAATTCAGCTTCATCCGGACCAGCGCTTCCAGAGTCACGGTTTGATGTGTCTGGATTTCGAGCGTTTCCGTCATATCCGGCGCCGGGGTGACGTGGCTGGGTTCAACGAATTCGCTGGCGAACAGCATACGCACCGCGTCGCGCGCCTTTCCGTCCGGGGTGTCGAGAAACATCTCGATGCCACCTGCATGCCGATAGGCAAAGCCAGCGGCAGTCATGGCGGCCTTCGCCGCATCCCAGTCGGAGCGCCGCAGTAGAATGTCGACATCGCGCGTTGTCCGGACGGCGGCTTCGTCCGCCTGCGCGACCCACGCCCGCACTGCGTTGCCCCCAATGATCGCATAGGGAATGCCCGCCTGTTCCAGCGTCCGCGCGGTCCGTTCGAGTCGTTCTTGAATTCTTTCCACGGCGCGATTCATGCGTTCCCAGAGCGCAGCTCCCGTAAGATGAAAGGAGATGGACATGACTCGCCTCTGGGTGGACGCCGCGCAACACTGAACAATCAGGACAATTCGGAGAGTTCAGTGACGCCACATCTGGATTGTACATCCAGTCTGAGGCACGAGGTAATGCGAACAAGACTGTCGGGCCGTTTCACTCATCCTTTCCCGCATCCCCTCCAAACGTCTGGTTGATCTTATACTGATTCTGCAGATGCGCATGCGCTTGTGACGCCTCACCGGTTTTGGGATAGCGTTTGCAGACCAGTTGCAGCGACTTGATGGCCGCTTCTTTCTCACCAGCCTCTTCGTAGGTGTAACCCACCTGCAACTGGGCCTGCGGAGCCCAGGATTTCTCCGTGGCCAGAATCTGCTGATACAGGCCGACCGCCTCTTTATGCTCCTTCAGGGCCCGGTGGCAGCCGGCCATGTGCCACAGGTTGTTGGGAGAGTTGTCCCACAGCCGGTAGGCACCGATCGCCTCCTTGTACTGCCCCCCCTCGCGCAGGGCGTGGGCGAGTTCTCCCTGCCAAAGGTTGGCGTTCTTCGTGTCGGCCTGGATCAGCTCCCGGTAGAGGGTGACCGCTTCGGGATACCGCCGCTCCTCGCGGAACATGTAGGCAATCTGTCCCTGCCCATCGTGAACCTTGGCGAACTGTCCGTACGTTTTGCGGGCCTCTTCGCGGCGGTTCATGCTCTTGTACCAGCCCGCCAGCCGGCCCAGCGTGTCGTCCGCCGGACCCAGCTCCTTGAGCTGCTGTTCGTAAATCTCGCGGCATTTCTCCGGCCGCTTCGACGCCCAGTACAAATCGGCCATGTAGAAGCCGCACTGCCGCGCGTAGGTCTTTTTGGCTTCATCCTGCCGGTCGGCAGGGATTTGTTTGCGGATGTACTCGGCCGCCTCGTCGGCCAGCTTTTCGCCGCCGGCCTTGGTTTCAGCCATATTCGTCAACGTCTGCAGCGGTCCGTTGGCGTAATAAGAAATGTAGTAGGGCAACTGCTCGGGGGTGTAGTTGGTGGCCAGCGCCTTCAGTCCTTCAGGAAAAGAGGCTTTGGCAAACTGCCAGGCGGCCAGGTTGACAGCCGCCTGCTGGCAATACGGTTCCGCTCCATCCTTCCGGTCGGTCTGGAACACCAGCTCCTGCCACAGGGCCACGCGCCGCTTCTCGTCCCCCTCAATGCGGGCGATCTCCGCCAGGTCGACCCGGCTCAGGACCGCCACCAGATGGCCGCCGTGTTTCGCCAGTACGGTGCCATAGGCTTTCTTCGCCTGTTTGACATCACCCATGTCTTTATACGCGCGGGCGATTGAATAGGCGGCGGCGAGCGACTCCGGCGAGTCGGGCCAGTAGTCAATCACCGATTGAAACCCCTCCTTGACCGCCGTATTCAACTTCTTCAACTGCACCTGGCACAGGCTCCATTTGTACTGCGCGAACGGCGCCCCCTCGCTCTTTTCATGCAGCGTGAGGAATTTTTCGTATTCGGTCAGCGCGACCTTGAAGTTGTTTTCGCGGAAGTACTTCTCGGCAATGTTAAGCTGATAGCGCTCGGCCTCGCGGAGCTTTTTCCAGCGGTCCAGGGACATCTCGTCCAAGGGGCCGGCGCTGGCAAAATTTGCGAGCAGGGCGACCGCTGCGAGAACGACTGCCAGAATGCCGGCCCGGTGGCTCGTAGCGTGGGCTTTAGCCCACGCGCAGCCAGTCGCGGAAGCGTACTGTGGGCTGAAGCCCACGCTACGAAAGGACCCCGGATTCACTTGCGCTTCTGCGCTTCCAGCCATTGGTTGTATTCCGCGTGCGCGTAGAAGATGACGTTGGTTCCCAGTTGATAACAGGCTTCCCACACTGGGCGGGGGACGTTGGAGTGCCCGTCGGCCCAGGCGTCGCCAATATCGCCAGGATGGTAATAGCAGACCCAGCGGCCGTCGACTTTCCAACCCCACGCCTCGCGGCCGCCGTGCGGAGCCACATACGGCAGGAACGGCAGGGGGTAGGGGACGCGGTGGATCACATCGTCCAGGGGGATATGCACCGGTTCGACATTCGGCAGCACCTCGCGCATCATCGCGAAGAACTGGTTGTGAAAATGCCCGCTGCCGCCGTTGTCGCCGAACAGCATCCCGTGCTTTTCCAGCAGATACTCTCGCAGAATCTTGGCTTCCGACGATGAGAGCGTGATGTTCCGCTGGCCGGTGAGATACATCAGCGGCGGACTCTTGCCTGCGGGAAACGCCTTGAGCTGCGCGATGCTCCGCGACTCGGTCTCCGTATGCACCTTTTGCTGGGTCAGCACACCATATTGAATCAGCATGTTTTGATCGGCGCCCACGCCGAAATCCTGGTCCCAGTCGCCGCCCTGATACTCCAGCCGAATGAACCGCACCTTGCCCCGTGCCGTGCCGCCGGAGAACCCCGCCCCCTCGCCGCTGCCATCGCCCACCTTGTAGAGGTGCGCCGTGGCTTCCGCGAGGTTCAGCTTTACGTCGTCGATGGGTGGCGGATTGAACACAATCGCGCTGAACGGGTTGATCACGAATTTCTTCTTGATCACCTTTTGAATCTTGACCTGCTGGCTGACCATGATCGGCTTGCCGCCCCCCGCCGGAGCCTCATAAAGCTCCTGACAGCCGCTGATTCGGCTGAACATGAGAAACGCCAGGCAGAAGGCGAACGAATAGCTGCAAAACGCCGCCAGTGTCTGGCTCAGTTTGCGGCTTTGCCCGTAGAACCAGGCGTCGGGGTCGAGGGGGTTCCAGCTTCGGGGTTGCCGCTGGGTGCCGGGAATTGACAGTGCCTCGCGCTTGCGGCGGCGGACGCGCTCGGCGGCGGATTCCAGGAGCCACACGACCCAGGCGAGGCCGACGCAAAACAGGCCGCCCAATCCGCCTTGTGCGAGCATCACGCGCAGGCCGTCCAGCCCCGCCTGATCCGCCGCGAACACCAGCCAGTGCCACAGCGGTATGTAGGCCACCGTCGCCGCGAGCCACAGCTTGTCACGCGTGGCTTGGTTGCCGCAGGCGAGGCGAATGAGCCACAGCACGAGCAGGGCCGCGACTCCACTGAACCCGCTCCATTGGATGGCGAGGAATGCCGCCCGCGGCAGATGGAATTCCAGCGCGTGAACCCACAGGCTGTCGGCCAGGAGCCACAGCCACAGGCCGGCCAGCACGACACCAGCGATTCGCCAGGGCAGGGGGGAGCGGGGGGAGCCGGGCATGGAACTACTGGATCCCCTTCAGCAGATCGTCGCCCTCTTTGTCCAGCGGGTTGATGTTCGGGTCGGTCTCCTTCGTCTCGCCGACGCCTAGTTTGTCGAGCAGGTCATCGGTGGGAACAGCGGGGTCGACGACCGGTTTTGGTCTGGGAAGGTCACCCTGAGCCGGGGCCAGTGGCGGCGTGGCTTCCGCAGGGACCGGGGGCGTGGCACCCGGTGTGCCGTTGTTGCTTGGAACCGTGGCTACAGCCGACGGCTTGGCCGGGCTCGCCTTGGCGAGGGCGTAGGGAATGATGGTGCCGGCCGCGAGAACGGCGATGCACCCCAGAGTGGCCAGGAAGGTGGACTGCACCAAGCTGCTCTGGGCGACCGCGCCGAGCACTTCCGCCGGGCTGCGTCCCTTGAGGGTCTTCATGAAGTCCCGCAGCTCGTCCGCCGTGGCGGCCGAGCCACGACGGATTTGTTCGATATCCCGCAGTACGGGAGGCAGCTTCGTTTCTGACATTTGTGGAGCCTTCTGTATGTTGTCGCCGTGAGCCACGGCTGTTGTCCGGATTGGTGTCAGTGCAGGATTAATGAGCCACGGATGCAATACGGATGAGACAGGGATTTGAGTACTTGGGAATCTGTTGCCACCTTGGATGAGTGCCGGTTGAATCTCAAATCTGACGCGTCCGACAAAAGTCCATTCGCTGGTTTCAACACAATTTCAAATTTCAGATTTCAAATTTCACAGTAAAATGCTTTTTTGCAACATCCACACAGCGGGGCAACAGTTACGTTCGCACCCTTGAAGCTCAGTCGACAGTTCGGTGTGGCTGCACAGACTGTGAAATTTGAAATCTGAGATTTGAAATTGGCTTTTGTCGGACACGTCAAATCTCAGATCTCACGGTAGCTATTTATTCAATGACGATTGGCGCAGCCCTGAGTTTCACTCCTTCGCCAGCGATATCTACGGCAACTAAATCCGTGCCTCCGTATTCCATCCGTGGCTAATCTTCCTCCCGAGGCCCGGTCACCGCTTCTCCTCGTTCAACACATGCACCAGCTCCGCTCCCGCCGCGCTCGCGGCTTCAATGATCGGTTCAAACTGAGCCGCAGGAGTTTCCCGGTCGACTTTCAAAAACACCTTGCGGCTCCCCTGCGGGGCATTGGCCAGCATCGCCGACAGCTTGTCGGCGGTGATCGACGCCGCGCCGACCTCCTGGCCGTTCAAAAAGATCTTGCGGTCCTTGTCGACCGCGATCCGCAGCATCGCATGGCCCGCCGTCTGAATGTTCGAGGAAACCGCCGGCCGCCACTTGACGTGACTGTCATCCACCGCCCGCGCCAGGATCACAAAAAAGATCAGCAGATTGAACGCAATGTCCCCCATCGCCGTGCTCGGCACCTCGCACTTCGGCATTCGACGGGCGAGTTTCATGGATTCACCACACCTCCGCGCTGGTGGCCGAACGCGCAGTTCTCATTCCGCCTGCTGTAATCGCCTTGCTGACCACGTGCAGATACTTCAAACGCGGTAGGGAAGCGAGTTTAAGAAGGCCGGCATCAGTGACCGTCACGTCGGTCAGCGAGACGTTTTCCAAAGCCTTCAGTTTGGACAGAGTCGCCGCTCCGGCATCCGTGATCTCATAGCCAAACAGGCTGACTGTCTTCAGCTTGGTACATTGGGCAATCGCATCGATATGAGCGTCAGACGTCAAATGAATCTGATCGAGCAACTCGATTCGCTCAATATTGGGATTCAGGCTGAGAGCCTCAAGGTCCTTGGGTTCGATCTCCATGCCGCTGATCAGCAGCGACTTCAACCGCGTGGCTCTTCTCAGCCGCGTTCCCCAGTCGTTCGGCAATTCACAATTTTGCACGTTGAGGCATCCCACTGGCAACTCAGTAATGTCCTCCAACATCTGACTTGTCAAAGTCGAATCGATGCGAAAAACGAACACCTCGCATGCCAGGGCGACAGCAATAATATGCGCCTCATCGACATAACAGGCTTCCCAATCGCTGCACCCCAAAACCTGCGTGATAAGGACCCTTCCATCTGCAGTATGCAATTCGTGAAGCTTGCAGACCTTCCGATAAGTCGAAGCACCAAACAGGACCGTTGAGAGGCACGTGACGGCCGCACCGAAAAACAGAAGCGTTTGTCGAATTCTTTTTCGATTTAACATCGACTTGTTCTCACAGCTCTGTTGCCTGACACCCGTTGGTGTGTTGCGCTGCGCTTCACACACCCTACCGGAGGACCGTCTGTTCCTCCTCCAACTGCAGCGTCACCACGCCTCCCGCCGTTTCGATCAATCCCGTGATGCTGATCCACCGGTCGTAGGGTGTGTCTTTTGAACTTTTCACGACGACGATCCGGTCTTCGGGGCGTTTCTTGGCCGCCAGGTCGCGTTTCAGGCGGCTGGCGAGGTCGGCTTCGGGGATGCGTTGGGCGTTGAGCAGGATTTCATTCTTGCTCAGGGCGATCTCGATGTTCTTGCTTTGCTGTGCCTGCTGCTGCTTGGTTTCGCTCCGCGGCAGGTCCTGGCGGCGGCCGCTGTCGGGCTGGGTCGAGGCGCAGACCAGGAAGAAGATGATCAGATTGAAGGCGATGTCGCCCGTCGCCACGCTCGGTGGCTCAACCAGCAGCTTCGCGTTCCGCCGGATGTTCATGCCTCGCCCCCGCCGGCAGCAACAGGTTCTGGAACGGTTGTTCGCATTGCATCGTTCGGCACGGCCTCCTGGTAGAGGGCGGCCTGCACCGTCACCGTTTCCAGCAGTTCCGAGGCGGACTCGGCGACATCCAGCACGAAGCGGTTGATGACGCTGGTGAAGTAGTTGAAGCCGATGAATGCCGGGATGCCAACGATCAGCCCGAGCACCGTGGTGAGCAGCGAAACCATGATGCCGGCGGCGGCGGCCTCGACAATGCTCTTTTGACTGACGTTGTTCACGATGTCGCTGAACGACACCACCATCCCCTGCACGGTGCCCAAAAAGCCGATCATGGGGGCGGCGCTGGCGACGGTCGCCAGGATCGGCAGGTGCCGCTCCAGCGCGGCGACGATATGGATCCCGTAGTCCTCCATCGCCTTGTTGACCTGCTCGGTGGTCTGGGCGGCGTCATAACCCAGCCGCCGTACCAGCAGCAGTTTTCTCAGTCCGGCGGAGAGCACGGCGGGAACCGGCCCATGTTCGTTCTCGCACACATCAATCGCCTCGGCCACCTTGTCCTCCTGCAGCAGGCCGATCACCCGCTGCCGGAGCTTGTCGACGTTGGTGTTCAGCATCCGCAGGCTGCGCAGCCGCTCCAGGATCACTCCCGCGGCGAGGATTCCGAGGAGGAGAATCGGCCACATGAAGAACCCGCCGTCGATCATGTGTTTCATCAGGCCGCTGTTGAGCAGTTCGGCGAACACCGACGGCTCGACGGCTGGCGCAACAACCGGCGCGGCCTGCTGCGCCGCCTCGGCAACCGGTGCGGCGGCGGGAGCCACGGCGGCTGGCACTTCCTTGGCGGCTTCGACAACCTGGGCGAAAAGAATATGCATAAGGTTCAGGGCAGGGGACGCCGGGAGGGTCGGAGGGGGTGAGCCACGGATTCTTGGTTCCGTTCAGAATCCTGGAACCACTAATCACACGAGTTGGTTTCTCAACATAAGTTGTCTGCCAAACAACACGCCTTCTGAATCGATCGGTCCTAAAATTAACCACGAATCGTACGAATGACACGAATCATCAAACGGCTTCGCAACGCGGGTGATGTAATCCATCTCGTTGTCATTCGTGCCATTCGTCTGATTCGTGAAAATTCGTGGTTCCCCTTTTCGCTGTCTGGGATCGGCCTTCGGTCAGCATCTTGAGTCGCGCGTCAATTCTTTCTCCGGTCCTTGTTGAAGCTGTCCCCACAACTTTCGTGTTCTTCGTGCCTTTCGTGGTTCAAGAAGTTCTCTTCTTCCGCCTGACCAATCGTTAGACACGATTCAACCACGAAAGGCACGAAGAACACGAAAAATGTTGCCGAGCCGTCCCGTAGCGTGAGAGTCGTTCCGTGGCTCAGACGCGGACGATTCCGCATACCCAGCCAATCGAAAATCATCAATCGAAAATCGAAAATCCTCCCTAATTCTGCGGTTCTTCCACGCTCGTCGCCTCCGCCTCGAACTGGGTCAGCATGTTGGGCAGCGCCAGCCGGCCGCGGGCGTACTTGGCCGCCTCGCTGGCCGGGTGTTCCCAGCGGCACTTGTTGTAGCGCCGGAAGGCTTCGCGGTCGTTCTTGCCCATGCGGAAACTTTCGCCCGACCAGAACATCGAGTCGGGGGTCAACTGGTCCTCTGGAAACACCTTGGCGAACTTGTCGAAGGCCGCGCCGGCCTTCATGTACTGCTCGGCCTTGTAATAGCACTGGCCGACTCGGAACGCCATCCGCGGCGCGTACTGGTGGCTTTCGAACCGCTCCAGAAACTTCTCGCCCACCTGGGCCGCGATGTCGTAGTTCTTGTTGCGATAAAAATGGTCGTTGATGCGGATCATCACCTGGGCAATCAGCGGACTTTTGGGGTAGGTCGCGGCGAGGGTCACATAGGCTTCGAGCGCGTCGTCGAAGCGGCTCGCCTCTTCATACGCCTGGGCCATCTTGTACTGTGCATCGGGGGCCAGCGGGTGGTCGGCGTATTGCCGCACGATCAGCCGGTAGGACTCGATCGCCTCCTCGTACTGCTTGAGTTCCTGGGCAAACTGCCCGTTCAAATAGGCAATCCGCGGAACATACTTCGGGCTTGGATAATCCTCCATGACCTCCTTCAGCATCCTCCGTCCGGCCTGCAGGTCCTCCTTCTGCTCTTCCATCCGGGCCAGCGTCTTGTGGCTTTTGAACAGTTCAAAATAGCTCTCAGCGATATGGAACTTGGTCTCGACCGCCAGCTTCTCGTCGTTGAAGGTCTTGCTGAACGCGTAGACCAGCCCATCGGTGCCGATGACCACGGGCAGGTCCACCGTCATGTCCAGCGTGCCAGACTCCGTGCTGGCGGCCTTGTCGACATACTTGAGATGCACGGTGTCGCCGAAGTAACTTTCAATCGCCGGGTCGTTCGGATTGATGTCTCCGGGCTTGGGCTTGTCGCTGGGCTTGAGCGTCACGGAACCGGTAAAGACGCCGCTGTGGATGAGCGTCTCTTCCAGGGTGACAGACTCCTTGTCACCGCGGTCCGTGAGGATCTCCACGAGCGCCCCGTCGCGCTGGTCGGAGGTGTCGAGGTCGGCATCGACCACGCGGAGGAACAGCTTCTCGCCGACGTGGAGCTGTGTGGCGACTTTGTCATAGTCGCGGTCGGTGGCGGCGAGCGTGCCATTGGCGATCAGCCGGCCTTCGGCCTGCAACGCTTTGGCTGGGCCACGGCTGCGCAGGCGGTCGGAATAAATGGCCTGGATTTTGTCCTTGCCGGTCAGGTTGAGGACGCGGGTGACCAGCAGTTCGCCCGTGGGTTTGGCGCCCTTCTTTTCGGGAATCAGCCCGCGGCCGATCAGGTTGCGGGGCATGTTCATGGAGAGTGGCACGATGTCGGGGCTGGACTTGCTGCCCAGTTGCAGCACCACCTGGCCCACGAAGCGGCCGTCCTCGAGGGCCTGGGTCTCGCTGAACGCCGTGCGAGGGACTCCGCTGGCCTGGTCGGAAATCACGCACTCCACGTCGATTTTGGAGCCGTCGGTTGTCGTGAGCGCGACGACCACGGTGCTGCGGCTGTCCCGCGCGGCGTCACGGTCGATGACTTCGACGGTCAGGGGAGCTTCAAAGGCCACGTTCGCGGCCTGCCGCTTGTCACCCGCGGTCGATGGCAGATACACCGTCTCGGCCGGCTGGCGGCTGTCGGCAGGGAGCCGAACGACGCGCGACTCGACAATGCGGATTCGGGCGTCCGTGGGCTGGTTGATGTAGACCACCGCCTCGCGTGGAGCGGCGTGGCCGGGGAAGGTGTTCTGGGTGTCGATGTAGGTGCAGTACAACCGGTCTCCAGGCTTGACCGCCAGCGCTCCCGCCGGCGTGCCTTTTCCGGCCTTGCCGTCTCCACCAATCGCGACCGTGTCGATCTCCTTCGTAAAGATCCCCGAGAATGGTTCGGTTTCGATGGCGTTCAGTTCGACCGGCTCGCCATCGTTGACCGCCACCTGAATCGTCAGCGTGTCCGCCTGATCGGTGCGGTCCATGTCGTAGTCAATGATCTCCAGAATCGCCCGTTCACCGGGTTCAATCCGCATGAGTTGCTTGCGGACTGTATAGACCTGGCCGTTGGGCAGCCGGTCGAAATCGTAGGCGATGGGGGTGACGAGGGCGTCGAAATAGGTGGCTGTCAGTTGGGTCGTCAACAACTGGTTCCCACCCGCGGCGTTCTGTGTGAACTCGTCGCTGTAGGCGGCGGTGATCGTGTCGCCCGCGGCAATTTCCAGGACCGAGTTGGTGGCCAGCGACAGCACGTCCGACTTGGTGGGGATGTGGATCTCGTCCTGATCGATGCCGCCGATCTCCACGTGGTTCACTTCGACCGCTTCCCCCAGATACTCATGAATCACGAACTTCACATGCCGCAGCTCGATTGGCGCGAATTGAAAGTGCCACGTGCCATCGGCGATTGTGACCTGCCCGGGTGCGCGGACGCGGGCCGGCAATGGCGCGGTCTCCACCAGGTCGAAATCGGCTTCGCGGAACGGAATGTAGCCCAGGCCGTACCGCATCTGCTCCGCGCGGGCCACGAGTGCCGTCAGCTCCTGCACGCCCTGTGTCCCGGCGGAGAAGATCGCCAGGTCGTGCGTTCCCGCCTCGAGGTACAAGTCGATCGTCTGCGTGGGGCCGGGGGGGAGTTCCAGCCGCCCGTCAATCGCCAGGGCCGTGCGCGATCCCTGCACATAGATCCGCAGCGCGCCGGATCGCTGTTGGACGAACTTGCCGCTCCACACCACGCAGAACGGCAGCTTCGATTCATTCGTCTCTTCCGGTTTCTTGAATGACAAATGGCCGGCCGGACCTTGTTCCACCGGCTGGCGGTTCTTGGTGATGTTGACGATGTCGTCCCAGGTGGTCAGGCCGGTGAAGTCGCCGGCATAGACCCGCTGGGTCATCTCTGGTTTCTCGCTGGCGACCGGCTTGGCTTCAGCCACGGCGGGCTGGGCAGCCAGACGGAAAAAGAACTTGCCGTCGTTGCTGCCGAGCAGTTCGCCCCGGATTGGTGCCCGCAGGGCAGGGCTGGGGGCCGAAATCGAGACACGGGCGGTCTCGCGCACATCCTTCATGTCGACGCTGAGCCACTTCGGCGTGGCTCCGTCCGGCTCGCTCAGCCAGCTCGTTTCGGGATTCTGGTCGATGGCCATCAGCGGGCTGTGCTCAATGGCCGTATCACTCGCCAGGGCTCCCGCCGGCAGATCCGACGTAGGGGCCGCGGCCTCAAACATGCCTGTATGAGCACCAGTTTCCTTCAGCGCGATTTGAATCTGGTCGCCGCTGCCGGCCGTCAGTTTGACGGTCACCTGGTCGGGCTGGCTGGTGAGGTCGCGGTCGGCGTCGGTGACCCGCAGATAGACCTGATTGCCCGGCTTGATCTGGTTGATCGGCCGGCCTTGCGAACGCCGCTGGTCGGCGGCCTGGGCCTCCCGCGCTTCGCGTTCCAGGCGGTCGCTGAGGTTTTCCTTGTCGCGGTCGACGATCTTGCCGCTGCTCGCCTCGAACTTGCCGTTGGAAGCGACACGGATCTCCACATCCGAGAGCGGCACATGCTTGAAGTCGGCTTTGAACTCGGGGGGATAGTCGCAACGGATGACATCCTGCCCCGAAAGTTGCAGCACCTTGTCGTTGGCCTTGGCCTGGCCGAGGCCCGTATCGAGGTCCGCGCGGAACAACCCCTTGCCGGCTCCGCCGGAGTACAAATAGATGGTCTCCTCGTCTCCCCCCGGATCGGTTTTGACGCGGACCGGGATCCGCGAGTGGCCGCGGCTGATCCCCAGGTCGCTGTCCTGCACCACGATGCTCAGTGGCTCACCCGGCGCGTGAAACCGCTTGCTGGCACGCCCGAGCCGGCCAATTGTGCGCAGCAGCTCCAACTGATCGAGATACCTTTGTTCGGCCCCATACACTTCCGAGAGGTTGAACAGCGTCTGGTTCGCCAGCTCGATGTTGGGAACCCGGTCCAGCACCCCGCGGAAGATGTCGCGGGCCTCGTCCAGGTCGCCCCGCCGATGCGCCAGGACACCGCGCAGGAACTCAGCGCGGATCACCACGTCGCGGTCGCGGTTGACCGCCAGCTTTTCAAACACCTGCTCGGCCTGGTCGTAGACCTTCTGCGCCATGAACGCCTCGCCGATGCCAAACTCGGCTTCGACCGCCTGCTTCGTGCCGGGATAGAGATTGATGATCGTGGTGAACTCGCTGCGGGCCACGTCGTAGCGCTGGCCTTTATAAAAGTTCTTGGCGAGCAGGAGCCGTACGCTGGCCTTGATGGTGTCGTCGATCTCTTTCGCTTCGGCGAACTTGATGAGCCACGAGGTGAGGATGTCCTCGACGCGGTTCAGGTTGACGTCTCCACCGGCGGCAAGATGCGATTCGCAGATGAACAACAACAGGTCGCTGGGGACTTCCGTCCGGTGTTCATCGAACAGTTTCTGGTTGGCGAGATAGGTTTCAAAGGCCAGCCGCTCATCACCCAGACGCAGGTACAGCGCGGCCTGGAGCAGGGGGGCAATCGGGCTGGTTTCATCAATGGTGAGGCCCACGCCGCCGATGCGCGTGTAACTTTGCGTCACCAGGTCGCGGGCCGCCTGCTTGCGGCCGGGGTCGACCTGCGGGATGTTGGCCAGCATGCCGGTCAGCAGCGAAGCCGCCCCGAGGTAGTCCTTCTGCGTCAGCGCCGCCTGGGCGTACGGCATCAGGCGGTCCCAGTCGTTGGAGTCGTTGCCCACTTGGGCCGTGACATCCTGCCACGCCAGCAGCCGCTGCATCGGCGTGAGGTCGGCTGGCGGTGCATATTCCATCAGCGCCAGCGTGGCGGCCGCCGAGGGCCTGCCGATCTTGAGATCCCGCACCACGGTGAAGATCTGGATCTTCGCTGGCAGCGGCAGTTCCTTGTTGGCCCGTGCCTGGTCGACCCAGGTCTGCGGGGGATATTCGTCTAAAGCGGTGCCCGTCAGCGGCCGTTCATGCCGCAGCGGAATCACCGCCCGCAGGGTCTGCTCAAACAGCGGAAGATTGTTGGCCTTCAATGCATCGTCGGCGAGGGCATAGGCGTGGATGGGCGACCAATATGTCGGAGTTTTCAGCAACTCCTGGAGGAATGCCGTCCGTTCGGCGTCCTTGAGCCGCGTGGCGATCCGATCGGCCGCATAGCGGGATTCATAACCCTCGCGGTTGAGTGGATAGTGGCTCTTCCAGTACTCCATCGCCTCGGCGACAAACTTATGCTTCTCCAGGACATCACCGATGTGGTAGCCGTAGCCCGCGTCCAATCCAAATTTCTGCTGGGACTTCATCAGCCAGTCGTACACCTGGCGGA
Organism: Planctomycetaceae bacterium; assembly: GCA_021732845.1. Taxonomy (GTDB): domain Bacteria; phylum Planctomycetota; class Planctomycetia; order Planctomycetales; family Planctomycetaceae; genus JAKFUF01. Next base: position 27,701 of record JAKFUF010000002.1, read on the forward strand.
CGAGCGCGGCGTCGTTGGTGCGGTCGGCGGCGACCATCAGGTAATACCAGTGGTTGCCGCTGTGGTTGTTGACTTCGGGTTCTGACTGGACATTGCCCAGGACCGCGGCCCGGCAATTTTCCGGCGTCCCATAGTTGGTGGCGGCAACGAGCCAGTTGTAAGCCACGACTCGGTCGGTGGGGAACCGCGCGGCCATCTGCTCATAGATCATTGCGGACGCTGCCCGCTGCAGCGGATCGCCGGAGCCGTAATAGCTGCCAGCCTGGGCATAGTACAGGGCCCGCGCCTGCAGGTCGTTGAAGGTCTTCACCAGGTCCGGCGCGAGCAGCCGCGCCCGGGCTTCCTGACCGGCCTTGCTGTTCTCTTCGCCAATGAGCCAGTCCTTGTAGACGCTTTGGGCATTGGCCTCGTCGATTTTCGCCTTGGCCATGTCGGCCCGTGGCTTGTGATCCTTGTTGCTGCTCGCCTCCGTGACCCAGCCGGTGACCCAGGGGCGAATGTTGGTCAGGGGCAGATTGTCGTTGCGGACCTTGAGCACAATCTGCAGGTCAGCCTGAAACTCGGCATCGTCCGCCGCGTTGTACAGCAGCCAATAGATCGCCTGCTGAGTGTAGCCATCATTGGTGGGCGACTGCTGTAACAGTTCCCGGAGTGTCTGCTTCGTCTTGGCGAGATCCTTGAGTCGGTCACGATAGATCTCGAACGCCAGCACGAACCGCAGATAACCAGCCTGCAGCGTGTTCTTGGGAATGGCCGCGATCAGCGTCTGTTCGGCCTGAGCGAACTGCGGTGGCTCAGGCCCGATGTTCTGCACATACGTGGAGGCATAGGAAGCCTCGAACGGGAGCAGTTCGCCAAAGATCTGGACCGCGCGGCCCTTGTCCATGGCCCGCAGGCAGGCCAGCGCGACGAAGTTTCGCAGGCCGAACCGCTCCGGCCGTTCCGCAAATTTTTGAAAGAACTCGTTCACCAGTGGCTCAATCTCAGCCACGGGAGCGCTGGCATTATGCAGCTCGGTGATGACCCGCGCCAAAATGTCATAACTGTCCTCAACCGCGCGCGCCTTTTTGTAATGTTCCGCAGCGTTCTGCCGCTGATTCTGGTTGGCAAAGTTCTCGCCCATCAGCACGAACAGTTGCCGTTTCGCCTTCGCATCGCCGGGGACGCCCTTGGCGATCAGCTTGCCAGCCAACACGTTGCTTTTGTTCCATTCGCTGATCCGCCGCCACTCCTGGACGCCGTGCATTGCCAGTTGGTCGACGGCCGTCCCCGCGGGCAGTTTGTTGAGCGCCTCTTCGGCCAGTTCCGCCGCGCGGGTGATCCCTTCCCGGGTATTGAGCCCGGAGTACAACTGCATGGCCCGCGCCAGCGACTGCCGGCCGAGAACGGTATCACCTTGGCGAGTCCAAACCACGGCCAGCGCATCGGCCTGCCGCGGCCGGTCTTCCAGTTGATCCAGCACTTTGGCCAGGACGATCTCGATCCGTGGTGCTTCGGGGTCCATCGGGAAGCGGCTCAAGAACTGTCGCGCCGTGCTGGCGACCTCCTTGTTGCGCGACGTGGTCAGCAACCCATCGAGAAGCTTGAGCATCACATCATGCGTGCCCACATGCTGCGGGTGCGAGTTGATAAACCGCTCGCCGACAGAGATCAGCCCAAAGACCCGCGCGTTCTTGTGGTACAGGTCAATCAGTTCCGCCATCAGCGGCGCCGCCTCCGGCGCGCTGTCCTTCAGCTTCGCCAGCTCTGACTCCAGCTTGGCCGCCTGCTGGTTGATCTCGTCGCCGGTTCCCGCCACTGGCTGCGCGGGGGCTGGCTGGCCCAGAGCGACGCCGCAGTATAGGAACAGCAGGAAAAGAAACAGGAACTGTCGCATGGCAGCCTTCAGATGAATTCGTTTGGACAGGATAAGAAAGGATACGAGAAGATGAAAAAGGATGCTGCAACGCCAGGCCGCGAACCGAAGGATCCCGTAGTGTGATCCAATGTTGCTATGAGCATGTACGAGATGGAAGGTCCTTTCCGATCCTCAACCGTCCCTCTTCATCCTGTCCACATTTGGTTTTCGGTACACTCGATGCTTCCGTCTAAATTCAAGTCGCTCCGCGCCAAAATTAAACAAAAGTCCGATGTCAATTCCCGTCGCCGTCAAGTAGTTGACAAGCTGGGCTTCATGTGCTGCAGCCAGTGACAGCACCGACTTGTTTTCAACAACGATGACATCCTCGACCAACATATCAGGAAAAAACACACCAACCACCGAGCCCTCATACATCACCTTGAGCTTCGCCTTGCGGTTGACTCTCAGTCCTGCATTTCGCAGTTCGAGACCCAGGGCATTGTGATAAACGGACTCCAAAAACCCCGCGCCGAGTGTGGAATGGACACGCATCGCACAGCCGATGATCTGTTGAGTGAGTTGCTCAAATTCCATGATCTCCCAGCGGGCGAAAGGTCGGAGTAAGAATACTGGGCAGGATGCAAAGGAGTTGTTGGAGCTGCCAGCGAATCGAAATAGCTCACGAAGCGGTGTTGTAGTCCTCGCTTTGTCGACGCAGCCCTAATCCATCCTTGTTTATCCTTTCGTATCCTCTCACATCCTGTCTCTCGACTTCATCCAACAGCCTGATCTGCCTCAAAACCCTCGCTTCGCCAATTCCTCCGAGATCTTCTTCGCATCCGCCGCCAAGGGGCTTTCCGGGAAATCGCCCAGCAGTTGGTCGAACTGGCGGCGGGCTTCGGCTCTCTTTTCCATCCGGTACAGGCAGCGGCCGTAGTTGAAGAGGATCACATCCAGGAACTTGGCGTCGGGGTGGTCGTTGAGGACTGACTCAAACACATCCACCGCGCGGGCGTAGTCTTTTTGCTGGAAGTAGTAGTTGGCCATTTCGGCCACTGCTTCGCCCACGCGGCCGCTCTCTGGAAAGTTGTCAAAGACCCGTTTGTACTCCTGAAAGGCGCGGTCGCGGAGCTGCTCGGCGGCGGCGCCCATCTGGGACTTGGCCATCTCCTTGTAGCATTCGGCGATGCCGAACTGGGCCTCGCCGCGGAGCTGGCTGGTTTTCATTTCCACCAGCCTGGTATAGATTCCGATCGCCCGTTGCAGGTCGCCCTGTTTGCGGACGACATCGGCCAGTTGCAACAGGGCGTCATCGACAAAGCCCGATTGCGGAAACTCGCGCTGCAGCCGCTGGCACATCGTCGCGGCCAGTTCGAGGTTGTCCATCTCGAAATAGATGTGCCACAACTGCACATACAATTCTTCGAGCAGCCGCCCGCCGAGCCGCTGGGCATCGTCACTAATCTCGTCGCAGACCAGCAGGGCCTGCTCGTACTTGGCATCGGCGTTCTTCTTGAGCCCAAATTCCTTGTAACGGCTGGCAATGTTGGTGAGCGCGCTGGCCGTTTTGAGCTGCGTTTGAATCCGTAATTCTTGGTCATTGATCACCGAGCGCGTCACCCGGACTTCGCCAATGTTGCCTTCGATACACTTCACCTTGAGGACAATCGTCCGGGGACCATCGGTGATGTTTCGCTCGTCGATGTAGCTCACTTGAATCAAGTCACCGGGAAGTGCCTGCAGGATCTGGTCGTCGGCCACAGCCATCTCGGCTTTGACCAGGGGGATGGGGAACCGGAACACCCCCGAATGAATCGTGCCGTCGTCGGCTTCCGCCACCGAAGGCTTGACTGGTGGCTCCGCGCCAGCGGGCGCAACCGGCTTCTTCGCGGTGACCGTCATGGGAGCCACAGGTGCCGTTTCTGACCCGACCGTCTGCGGTTTCACTGGTGGCTTTCCGGACTTGGGCGGAGCAGGGGGGGCCGCCGGTTTTTTCCCCGAAGCTGACGGGCCTTCCCCTGTTTTGTCGGGGGCAGGTGTGTCGGGCAGTTCATCCACCTTCTCCGCGGCCGGCCGTTCAATCTTCGCTTCGGTCAGCGTTACTTCGACCCGATCAATCCGCTTGAGTTTCGCCGCCTCTTCCTCTTCGGCGGTCTTCTTCTCCTCGGCGGCATCAGTGGCTGGCGCGGGGTTCGCAGCAGCTTCGGCGGCGGCCTTGGCCGCTTCGGCATCAAGTTCTTCCTGGGACTTTTCGCGGTAGACCTCCACGACGGCCGTCAACGTATCCGCGCCGTCGGTCACATCGCGATCGGGATCAGTGATCTGCAAATTGGCCGGCCGGCCGAGGATCGCCCCGCGCAGGCTTTCGGCGAATGCACCGTCGGTCATTTCAACCAGGCCGGCACCCACAACCACGACTTCCTTCAGCACCTGGCGGTCGAACTGCTTGTCGGCCGTATGCGCATCGACATAGGTCACGGTCACCTTGTCATCGCCGCGGACCTCCAAAACACCGTTGCCGGGCTTGGGCTTGCCCAGACCCGTGAGAATGGAGCCCAGTACGAGCCGCACATTGCGACCGACAGGAAACGCCTTCAGCGTCTCCTTGTCGCCCGAGAGGCTCTGGCACTGCAGTTCAATCGCCTGGCCCGGATCCAGCACCGCCAGGTCGGCATCTTCAATCTTGATGAACAGCCGCTTGCCGGCCTCAACCTTCTCGATCTTGCCCTCTTCCGTGGCGAGGGACGTGCCCACACGCTCCAGGGCCTGAATGGCCCGGCTGTAGTGCCCCAACTGGAAGTGACCCAGGCCGATGTAGTAGTACGCCGAATTCACCTGCGGACTGACGGGAAACTTTTCGATGACATCCCGCAGGATGGTGAAGCACTTGCCGAAATTGCGGGCCTCATAGAAACAGACACCCATTTGCAGGGTGGCTTCCGCCCGCTGTTCTTCGTCGCTGTTTTCTTCGGCAGCCACGGCTTCGAAATGGGACCGCGCCCGGTCGTAGGCGCGGTCGCGTTCCAGCAGGTGCTTTCCGAGCCGCATGTGGGCATCGAACCGCACGCGGCTGCGCGGATAGCGCTCGATCACCGACTGCCAGACTTCAATGGCCTTGGAAAACTCCTCGGCGTCAAACCGTCCGTCACCCGCCTCCAGCAGTTTTCGCGCGGCACGGTCTTCCACGATCGACCCGCGGGCAGGCGTCGATTCCCCCGCTGGCGTCTCCTGAGCGTGGCTCAACCCCGTCCGCCGGGCCTCTGGAACCAATACCAGGGAAGAAACTGCCACAACGGCCAGTCCCACACACCAGCGGCTGGCGGAAGGCCAGCGCAGCAACTTTGGAGCGATCATGGAGGCAGATTCAAGGCGAAGTTGAAGACGCGAATGCTCCGATCACAGTAACCCGCGCGTTCGGCGGGTGTCAAATGGCGGAGTTCGCGGTGGATCTTTGGTGTGGAACAACAGCAGGAATTGTACGGATCGAACGCATGGTTACGGCTTCAAGCAGCGTGATGCGATCTGCGGCCAGACGCAAGTGCGCGTTGTACGGGGCAGGGGGGACGAATAGACTGGAACTTGACACCCTGAACTCCTTCGAAGACCGATCCCCAATTCCCGCTGCTGCTTGGGTCCGATTCACATCGGGTCCAAACTCCAACCGGAAAATTCTCGCGGATACCTACGACGATGGCCCAGTTGAAAAGCGGCGGTGGATGGAAGGCGATTGCTTACACGTTGAGAATGGCAAACCGCGTCGGGTGGCTCAAGCTGTGGAGCGCCATGCGGAGCAAGAACACCTGCAAGACCTGTGCCCTCGGCATGGGCGGGCAGATGGGCGGCATGGTCAACGAGGGCGGCCACTTCCCGGAGGTCTGCAAAAAGTCGTTCCAGGCAATGGTCTCCGACATGCAGGCGGGGATCACCCCTGAATTCTTCAAGCGGTACGGCTTCAACGAACTGCGGGCGTTCACGCCGCACCAGATGGAGACCGCCGGACGCCTCGTCTCGCCACTGTACGCCGGCCCCATCGACACTCATTACCGGGTCATCACTTGGGACGAAGCCTTCCAAAAGCTGGCTTCGAAGCTCAAGGACGCCGGCCCCACCCGCAGCTTCTTCTACGCGAGCGGCCGGTCCTCGAACGAAGCTGGGTTCCTGCTGCAACTGTTCGCGCGGGTGTTCGGCACGAACTACGTCAACAACTGCTCGTATTACTGTCACCAGGCCAGCGGTGTTGGGCTGGGGGCGAGCGTCGGAAACGGCACGGGGACGATCCGGCTGGAAGACCTCGACCACTGCGACCTCTACATGCTGATCGGCGGGAACCCCGCCTCCAACCATCCGCGGCTCATGCGGAGCCTGATGCAGATCCGCCGCAACGGCGGCAAGATCATTGTCATCAACCCCGTGAAGGAACTGGGGCTGGTGAATTTCCGCGTTCCCAGCGATGTCCGCAGCCTGCTGTTTGGGACGGCAATCGCCAGCCAGTACGTTCAGCCACACATCGGCGGCGACATCGCGCTGCTGACCGGCGTCGCCAAGGAAATTCTGGCCAAGCACGGGCAGAACACCGCCTTCATCGAAAAATCGACCGTGGGTTTCGAGGAGTTCGTGCAGCAGGTCGAAGCCACGTCTTGGGACGACATCCTGCGGGATTCGGGCGTGACCCGCGCCGAGATCACGCAGGTGGCCGAGACCTATCTGGGGGCCAAGAACGTGGTCTTCGGCTGGACAATGGGGATCACGCATCACCTGCATGGTGTGAATAATGTCAAAATGATCGCCAATCTGGCCCTGATGCGGGGGATGGTCGGCCGCCCCAAGGCGGGGCTGATGCCGATCCGCGGCCACAGCAACGTGCAGGGGATGGGCTCCGTTGGCGTTTCCCCCTACATGAAGAAGGAGATGCTGGAGCGGTTCGAAAGGAACCTGGGGATCGAGATCCCCAAGTCGGCCGGCCTGGACACGATGGCCTGCATGGACGCCGCCGACCGTGGCGAAATGGACGTCGCCCTGTGCCTGGGCGGCAATCTCTACGGCAGCAACCCCGATGCGGCGTATGCCCATCAGGCAATCGGCAAACTCGGACTCGTGGCTTACATGACCACCACGCTCAACACCACCCATGCCTGGGGCAGGGGGCGGGAAACACTGGTGCTGCCCGTGCTGCCGCGTGACGAAGAACCGGAACCCACCACGCAGGAGTCGATGTTCAGCTTTGTCCGCGTGAGCAACGGCGGCAAACCCCGCTACGTCGGCCCCCGCAGCGAAGTTTCCATTCTGGCCACGCTGGGCCGGCACATTCTGGGAAATGAAGGGGCCGTGAAGTGGAACGAAATGGAGAGCCACGACTCCGTGCGGCAGCTCATGTCGAAGTTGATTCCGGGCTTCGAGCCGATCGCTGACATCGGCAAGACCAAGAAGGAGTTTTTCATTGCCGGCCGGCAGATGGACCAGGCGTCATTCCCCATGCCCGACGGCAAAGCCCGCTTCAACGCCGTCAAGCTTCCCACCGCGGCGGCCCTGGCCGAGGACCAGTTCAGGATGATGACCATCCGTTCGGAAGGCCAGTTCAATACCGTCGTCTATGAAGAGGACGACCTCTACCGCGGCCAGACCCGCCGCGACATCATCCTGATGAACCTCACCGACATCAACCGCCTCGGCTTGGCCATCAACCAGGCCGTCCGCGTCCACAACTCCACCGGCGAAATGCGCTACCAACGCGTCCGCGCCTTCGACGTCCGCCCCGGCAACGTCATGATGTACTGCCCCGAATCCAACCACCTCATCCCCCGCGCGGTGGACCCAGAATCGAAGACGCCGGCGTTTAAGAATATTCTGGTGACGGTGACGGCGGAGTGATGGCATGAGTTAATAGCCGCCAGGAGCGTTTGACGTGCCAATGGATTATTATACGTATGTCCAAATTAAGTGCACGCCATTGTACAAAGATGCCGCGATGCGCCCTCCACTGCGGCTCCTCCAGTCGGGGCTGACGCCGCCTCCGTTCCGGGCTCCGCTTCTCGCCACTTTTAGTAGCACTGCTCACTTGCCGTGCTGCCCAGACGGACTGAGGGCCAGCCGGAAGCCCAGGGCGTAGTACCGGAGCGACGGAGTGCTCCAGCCGCGGTCCGCCGACCGGGTACGCAAGGGTTCGTCGTACCAGCTCCCACCCCGCGCGACCCGGTTCGAGCCCTGCGAAGCCACGACAGGATCCTGCGTCTTCTCGCCTCGGCCGCTATATGCCTTCCCATTGTAAACGTCCTGACACCATTCCCACACGTTGCCATGCATGTCCTTCAACCCGAACGCATTCGCCTGAAACCCGCCCACCGGAGCCGTGAATACAAAGCCGTCCGTTGCCGTGATCGTCGCAATGTCGAATTTCGAGAGCTTCGCCTTGGCCGTCCCGTCCGCGATGTTTCCCATGGTAGCCAATTGCTCGGGGTCATCCCCGCACGAAAAAATGGCCACGCTGCCCGCGCGGCAGGCATATTCCCACTCCGGCTCCGTCGGCAGCCGGTAGCCAGGTTCGCCGGTGAACGTCGTTGCTTCTCCTTCGATCTTGTAGGTGGCCGGCTTGCCCTCCTTCCGGCTGCGCCAGTTGCAGTAGGCCACCGCGTCGTTCCATGAGACATTGACCACCGGATGGCTGTCCGTTTGCGTGAACCCGGGATTGCGCCAGGTGTACTCCGGCTTCTGCGAAAAGCTTTCCTCCTGTTCATCGAAGCCCCACCCGCCCTTGCCGTCGCGCTCGGCTTCAGTCTTGTAGCTCGCCGCGGCGACGAAGGTGGCGAATTCGCCCTTGGTCAACTCGTGCTGGCCCAGATAAAATGGGCGGGTGATCTGGACGCGGTGTGCGGGCTGCTCGTCGTCGGCGTAATTTTTCTTGAAGTCGGCATCGAACTTCAGGACTGCCTCCAGTTGCTCGGAAGTCGAGCCCATCTGAAACTCTCCCGCCGGGATTAGCAGCAGTGGCTCCGTACCTATCGACTCGACGGTCTCAGGGATGCCGAGAAACGCGCTCCAGCTTCTCCGGACCTCGCGCGCCTTTTCCGCCGTGAAGGGCGACCGGAGTAGCTCGGGCCGCGTCTTGACCGGCGGCGGTGGCAGTTCCTTGGGCATCTTCGCCGTTGGTGAGGTTGTTGACGGCAGAACGGGCGCGGAGGCCTTTCCCTTGTCGGGATTGAGGGCCACTTCCCACGGTTTCATCGCCTTGGGTGCGGTCGCAGCCGGCGCTTCGTCAAACAGGTTTTCTGATTGCGGTGCGATGACCCGTGGCTCGGCTTCACGCATCGCAGGCTTCGAAGCGGGAGGCGAAATCTTGGCCACCGCGGAATCGAGCGAGTCTCCCCGACCGCTTGTGAACATTCCTGTTCCCCACGCTGCCATGCCAATCAGGCCAGACATCAGGACGATCGCACCGACCAACCCGGCGACAGACAATCGTCGCGGAGTAGGGGGGACGGAGGATCCCCCATGTCGCGTGTCGCGAACACTGGAACTCGCCGTCTCGACGGGGGCCAATTGGGGAGTCGTTTGCGGATTCCAAGAAGAGCCGCCAAGAGACACGCTGAGGTTCTGCGAACCGGCACCAGAACGACCCACCGCACCGGTCTCGACTTGAGAGCGACTGTCACCTCTGTCCCGATGCGATCCTGCAGTCACTTGTGCGCGTTTCAGCAGATGTTCGATTTCCGTGACGAGCGTATGGGCATCAGGGATCCGCTGGTCACGGTCCGGTGCCATCATCCGAGCCACAAGTTCCGCGACTCTGGCGGGAATCCCGGAGCGAACTTGGTCCAGCCGTTCGGGCACCGTGTTCATCGCCAGTTTTGTCAGCATGTGATGAACGCTTCCCGAGAAAGCCGTCTTTCCTGCCAGCAAGTGGTAAGCCGTGGCTCCCAGGGAAAAGATGTCGGTGCGGGGGTCCAGGAGTTCGTCCCGGCATTGCTCAGGCGACATATAGGCCGGCGAGCCGACAACACCGCTCATCGCCGAGGCACTGGGGTCATCGCGGCGGACCAAGCCAAAATCCATCACCAGGACATGGCCGGAGTCCGTCAGCATCAAGTTGGAGGGCTTGATGTCCCGGTGGATCAATCCGTGCCGATGCACCGCGTCCAATCCCTTCGCCGCGTCCAGAATCCATGGCAGGACTTGAGAATTCAAGGGGGTCCGCGAGGCCTTCAGGATCTGCAGCAAATCCCGGCCCTGCACATACTGCATGACCATAAACAGCCGGCCTTCAAACTCGCCGAGGTCATGGATCGTAACGACATTCGGGTGGTGAATGTCCGCTGCCAGCCGGGCCTCCTTCAAGAACTGCCGGCGAATCCTCTCGGGGTCTTCAAGGTTGCCAAGCATCGCGGTTTTGATGACCCGCGGCTTTTGCAGCATCTGGTGTTCGGCCAGAAACACCTTCCCCATGTTGCCTTCGCCAATGAGCTTCACAATCCTGCAGCCGCCGAGAATCATGCCCGGCTGCAAATCGACCATGTCCGCCATGATGCGCCCTCAATCCACCAACAATTTCGCAGCCCAAGAGCCAACTGCTCATCACGGCGAGTCGGTTTGCAACAGGCTGATGCTACACGTTTTCTTGAGCAAACGCCAAAAGAACTGCTTGCGGAACGGGCGAAAGAGCGCGGGTCAGGGTGGCGGCGGAGTACCTGTTGCTGACACCCAGCTTTCCAGGTCACGACACAGCTTGTCAAAGGACGGCGACTTCGCGCGGGCATCGTCCAGGTTCATCTGGCGCACGAACACGACAGAATCCACGATCTTGTCATACTGCCTCGCGGGGTTCTGGCGGCGGATTTGACTTTCAAGCCACCCAGCGCCGTTGCGCGCCTCAACGTCGGCTGGCAAGACAAAATCATCCGGGAGGCCGCTGATCCCTGCCAGGGAGGACGCGCCGGCCACGATCCAGTTCTCGAACATCCTCTTGGCGATCACACAGAACAACGAAAGCCCGGATCGAAGGTGAGCAGCCTTGCGGAGCTTCTCGGCGAGTTCGACCGGACAATCGTCGTCTGCGTCCATCAACAGCAAGACTGCCCCGCGCGACTCCTTGTCGAGTCTCTGTTCAAGGCGCACGCAGACTTCATCCAACTTCTGTTGCAATTCGCCGTTGGCGATGTCCGCAACGAGTTGCCGCTTTGTGCGGGACGGATTGAGGACCAACAGATTCGACTGCCCCAACAACTCGGCCCAGATGCGGTGCAGCAGCGCAGGAAGACACTTCACCTCGCAATCGCCTTCGACGATTGGTGCGATCACGTGTCTCATTGGGGCTCACCATTCTTACTGGCGAGTTTCTGCTGCCGCGACTGGTCGTCAACGTCGCGTTCCAGTTGGTTCTCGCGCTCCAGCCCGCCGAGGGTGTTCAAGTTGCGGCGCACAATTTCAACACTGGCGGCATCCACGGTGCCGATCCGGGTTCGACCATCGACCATCTGAACAACCCGCACGTTTCTGGGTTCAATGGTCGGGTTGTCGAGCATCTCCGCGCTGTGTGTGGTCAGGAGGATCGGCGTCCGCAACGTCGTTTCATCGAGCGCGCCCACGAGGGCGCTCATTGCGGCTGGATGCAGGGCTGTCTCGGGCTCCTCAATTCCCACCAGGCTTGGTCCCCAAGGACGCTGAATCTGATAAGCGGCGACGAGCGTGGCTAGCACCCGAAGCGTGCCGTCGGACATGCTGGAGGCGTCGAACTCCAAGGGGGGTGTCGTCCGCAGCCAGAACCGCAAAGTCCTATAATCGCCGAACTGAACCTCTTGGAAGTGTTCGATTTCAGGAACGATTGCGGAGAGAAATGAGCCAATCCGAGAAGTTATGTCCGGGTCGACTCGGCGAATCCGCTCCATCATCATCGCCAGGTTTCGCCCGTCCGCTTCGAGCAAGGGGCTTGGATCTGCCGGCTGAAGTTTGCGAATTTCCGCAGGGATAAAGTTGTAGAAGCTCATGAACCGCAGGCCATTCAGCCAATGCTGAACTAACGGATGGTCGGATGCACATTTGTCGATCCAAAGCTGGTCTGGCCAGGGCACCCCCCCCAAGAGCGGATTCACCGGTGGGCTGCTTCGCAAGCGGGCCGCGATCCGGTCAGGTCGATTCGACTCTGGACGATCAAAGCGGGGGTGCTTCTCCGCAGCGGGGAGAAAGCGCTCCTGCGCGACAACTGGCGAATATTCGTCCAATCCCTGAGCGATCGTAAAGCTGTAGGTCGCAACCATTGGCTCCGAATCCTCCACGACCTCCGCTGCGGATTTCGGTAATGCCAGTTCCAATTGGATGGAGACCTCTGCCTCAGAATTGAAGCGAGATCGAATCGCTTGCCAGCCTCCATGCCGTTTCACCGCTTCGGCGGGATTGGTCGCCACAGCATCGCGGGCAAAAGCGAGCGCATCCATGAAGTTGCTTTTTCCCGCGCCATTCGGCCCCACCAGAACCGTCAATGGCTCCAGTTCCACATCGCAAAATTCGATGCTTTTGTAGCCACGAATCCGCACCCTCCGCACGAACGGCGGCAGCCGGTCAGTCGTGCTGTCGGAAGCGAACGATTCAACGGCGGCGGTGGACATGATGCAGGTCGGTAGTGGCCACAGGAAAATTTGGCAGCGATCTTTTCCGATTGTACTTGCGGATCTGGGATCTGTCAGTGACACATCACTGCCCGATCTTGTTTCTCGTGTTTCGGATTTGCCTGCTTTTGATGGCGCCAGTCTTTGGCCGTGACATCGTCGTTATTCGTCCCGCGCCGCGGCCGGGTCACCAACGCACGGAAGCGACAACAAAGTCTCGCAAACTTTGTAAATGGGGTCGGGAGTCTTTATAACGTCACAACGCCTAAGTCATCGGTCCCGAATTCTCGCTGAGGGCTGCTCGCATGCTGAACTTGGATCGTCGTCAGTTTCTTGCGGCCGCTGGGGCAGGGGGGATCGTTTCGCTGGGAGCAGGGGCTCAAGTGCTGGCTGCTGAATCTGGGGCTCCGAAGCCAAGGAAGCGGGTGCTGAGGCTGGCGCATCTCACGGATGTGCATGTGCAGCCGGAACTCAACGCCGCGAAGGGGATGGCGGCGTGTCTGGAGCATGTGCAGGGGCAGGGGGACAAGCCGGAGCTGATTCTGTTTGGCGGCGACTGCATCATGGACTCGTTCGGGCAGACCCGGGCACGGACGCAAACCCAATGGGACCTGTGGCACAAACTTCTCCAGGATCATTGCTCGCTCCCGTGGGAAGGGTGCATCGGCAATCACGATGTGTGGGGTTGGAGCAAGTCGCGGAGCGGAGCCACGGGTGAGGAGAAGGAGTATGGAAAGCAGTGGGCCACCGACGCTCTGCGGATGACCCACCGCTACCGCAGTTTCCAGAGGGCAGGGTGGAAGTTCATCGTTCTCGACAGCACGCATCCCGGACCGCAGCCGGAAACGTACACGGCAAAGCTCGACAACGAGCAGTTCGACTGGCTGACGGCCGAAGTCGCGGGCACTCCGAAGACGACGCCAATTCTGATTCTCTCGCACATCCCGATTCTTTCGGCCAGCCCGTTTTTGGACGGCCTGAACGAAAAGAGCGGCGATTGGCAAGTGCCCGGCGCGTGGATGCACATTGACGCCCGCAAACTGATCGGATTGTTCCACGAACACGGCAACGTCAAAATCTGCCTGAGCGGTCACATCCACCTCGCCGATCGCGTCGACTATCTGGGAACCACCTATTACTGCAACGGCGCCGTCTGCGGCGGCTGGTGGAAGGGCAAGTATCAGCAGTTTGGGGAAGGATATGCGCTGGTGGATCTGTACGACGACGGAACTACGGCGTGCGAGTACATCACGTACGGCTGGAAGGCATAGGGATCGTGGCGGAAATAACTATCAGTTTTCGGAATGTCGATCAGCCAATGAGCCGGCACGCTTTAGCGTCCGGTTTGAGGCCGAAACCGGACGCTAAGGACCGCGGCAAGAATAACTGTCGATTTTTGACGAGCCGCAGAGCCAATGAGCCCCCGGTTGGAGGATGATCGGAAGACGCCAACGCCACGAACCGGACGCTAACGCGTGCCGGCTGATGAATCTGCCCTCAATCGGCGTCCATCCCAATCAGAATCACCATGTTATTGTTGCTGCGATCCTAGACCATCTCGCGTCACGGATGGGAAGGGCATAATGTTATCGACAATTCTCCAGATCCCTTGAAGCCTGCGATGCTGCTCGACATACAAGACCTCGCCACATTCTTCAAGCTGCACCGCGCGTTGATGTTCTTCGTGAATCAGCGCCTGAACGTGCTTTCCGAGAACGTGTCCACACCTGACGAGTTCTCCAACCTTGCTCCACAATCGCGGGTGCGGGTTCGAGAAGCGTGGCTCGCGACGCCGGGGCTGATCGATGATTTTGTTCGCGACAACACAGGTAAGTTTACGGATGAAGAGTTGGAAATTGTTCGCTCGTGGAAATCCGCAGTGAAGAGCAGATTTTGCCTCTTTCGCGAACTGAAGCGACACGCGGTGCTGATCGATTTGTCCCCGCCACACCACATCTATGAGGTGCTGGCGCTTTCTCAGCCAATGTCGGAATTGCTCGCTGACCGCACGATTCCCGCGACGATCGAGACTGTATTGCTGCCATTCCGGGGAAGGATTGTCTACGACGGTATCCTTGCCAAATTCACCGTCTCGTTTGGTCCTGGTGTTCGGCGCGCGCTGGCCACGGCCTACCGTGACGCCAAGGCGCTTCACAATGTTGTCAACTCACTGTCGCCCGCAGAGGCTCCGCAGGCGATTACGATTCCGAAACCACGGAAGAAGCAGACTACAGTTTCGCCAAGTGATCCCTCCAAGTCACGCAGCGCGGAGGTCATCCGTCTCGTCGACGATTTCTGTCGGGATCACCTGAACAAGGAGTATGCGGAGATCTGCCATCGGATGGCGGAGAAGCTCTCCCGCAAACGCCCGTCGCCATTGCTGGAAGGGCGGCCTGGCGGTTGGGCCAGCGGGATCGTACGGGCTGTGGGCGGGATCAATTTTCTGCATGACAAATCACAGACACCGCATATGCTGGCGGCGGACATCGACCAGCATTTCGGGGTGAGCCACGCGACTGGTTCTGCCAAGGCTGCATCCATTCGAACGGCCCTGAGGTTGAGCCCCTATGACGAAGAATGGATGTTGACCAAAATTGCGGCGAGGATCCCGCTGCTGAAGTTCTTCAGGTGAATTGAAGTGTCGGAGGCATCTCCGCACCGGCAGTGAATCAAGCGCTTGAGCGTTTCACGGAACTTGTCCCAAGCGATCCGAACGGCTTCCGGGCTGCGCCCGGTGAACCGTGGACCGTTGTGTGTCTGGCGTCGATCTTTCATCGCTGATCAATGTATCGAGCTGATCTGCGGAGAAGGGGATGAAGAGTGGTGAACCTGGACGACCCGCGGCCAGCATAAGCCTTTGAGGAACGCTCAAAACCCCGGTGGCCAACGTCCGATAATGTCTGTTATGTTCAATTGAGGCCTGCAAATTCCACGGGAAAACGCAATTTCACCGTGTTGCAGCGGCTTGGCAATGAGATGGCATGTTTCGGGCCGTACCCAGTTTCGGGCCGTTCCGAGTCAGACCGCCGCTTCCCCGTTCAGCAGCCCTTCAACCGCCTTCTCTTCAAACACGCCGATCTTCCTGAACTTCTCATACCGCCGGTCGAGCAGCTTTGAAGCCGGGATGGTGCCCAACTCCCGCAGGTTGTGATGCAGCGATGCCTTGAGGGTCATCGCCATCTGCCGATGGTCGCTGTGCGCGCCGCCCGGTGGCTCAGGGATGATCTCATCAATCACACCGAACCGCTTGAGGTGTCCGCTGGTGAACTTCAAGGCCCGCGCGGCCAGGTCGGCATACTTCACATGCTTCCACAAAATGCCGGCACAGCCTTCGGGGCTGATGACCGAATAATAGGCATGCTGCAGCATCGCCACATGGTCGCCGATGCCGATCCCCAGCGCCCCTCCAGAGCCCCCCTCTCCGATCACGACGCAGATGATCGGCGTGGCGATGCGCGACATCTCGCGGAGGTTCAGCGCGATCTGATACGCCTGGCCGCGCTCCTCGGCGCCGACACCTGGATAGGCACCCGGCGTGTCGATGAAGCACACGATCGGCAGGCCGAACTTGGCGGCCATCTGCATCCGCCCCAGCGCCTTGCGGTAGCCCTCGGGGTGCGGCATGCCGTAATTGCTTTGGGTCCGCTCCTTCAGATCGCGGCCCTTCTGCTGGCCGATGAACATCACCTTGATCTCGTCCAGCTTGGCGAAGCCAGTCAGAATCGCCCGGTCGTCACCGTAGGCGCGGTCGCCGTGCAGTTCCACGAACTCGTCGAACACCAGTTCCAAGTAGTCCAGCGTCTGCGGGCGGTTGGGGTTGCGGGCAACCCACTTGACGGTGTCCCAAGGGTCGAGATTCTCATAAATCTCGCGCCGCAGGCGGACCAGCTCAACCTTCAGTTTGCGGATCTCGTCATGGACTTCAGGGGCCTGGTCAGGCTGAGTTTCCAGCGTGACGATCTTCTGTTCCAGTTCCAGCAGCGGCCGCTCGAACGGGAGATCCATCTTTTGCTTTGGTCGCATGACAAACCCGGGGTTCACTGGTAAGTTTTGCTCGCTCCGAAACCCCTGGCGCGGATGGGTGGCTTCCGCCACCTTCTTCATCCGCTGTCGGGGTTCCTCGCTCACTGGTAAGTTTTGCTCGCTCCGAAACCCCTGGCGCGGATGGGTGGCTTCCGCCACCTTCTTCATCCGCTGTCGGGGTTCCTCGCTCACTGGTAAGTTCTGCTCGCTCCGAAACCCCTGGCGCGGATCGGCGGCTTGCGCCGCCTTCTTCATCCGCTATCGGGGTTCCTCGCTCACTGAGACGTCTTCGACCGCCGCAGCGCCTGCGAATGCTATCAGACAGGTCTAGGCAACGTAACCAACCCTGCACAGTCTGACTCTTAAACTGCTGTCATCGATCGACTTGCCAGACACTCTGGCGAGCCTGGGGCGAACAGCCCTGCTCAGCCTTCGGGCAGGTCATCAAACCCTTCCATTCCCTCAATGCTGAAGCTGCTGCCTCCCACGTCAGCCACATTGGGCGGTGGCGACTTGGGAGGTGCCGGACGCGGTGCCGGGGGCCGCGCGGCAGCGGGTCTGGCGGGCACCGGCCGCGCCGCCGGTGGCGCGGCAGGCTGAGTCGGACGTTGTGCGGCTGGGGCTGGCACTTTCTTGGCGGGTGCCGCTCCCGCCGGTCGCTGGGCTGCCGGAGCTCTCGTGGCTTCACCTGGCGGGGCCGGAGCCGGGCGCTTTTGCGGGGCGGCCGGCGGCGCGCCGGCTGGCCGCGCCGCGGCCGGAGGTGGAGCGGTCTGAGCTGGACGTGCCGCCGCGGGAGGTGCTGCCGCAGCCGGACGGTTCGCGGCCGGTTGTGGCGCGGCCTGAGGTTTTGGCTGGGGCTTCTGCTGCGGCTTGGCGGCCGGCGGCACCATCTCGGTCACACCCGAAGCGGAGCGGACGGCGATCGTGGTTGCATCACCGGCGGTGTTCCCCTGGCTGATGCGGGAGGGAGCGCCGGCAGGTGCATTGGCGCTCCGTTCGGCATCGGCGCGGCTGTTGAGCCGCTCGCCAAGATTGAGGTCGGCGGCGTCCGTCTTGACCTTCTCTTCAGTCTTGGGTTTGACCTCTTCCTTGAAGGGCTCAATGCGCCGGAACTCGATCAAAAACTCCTGCATGTTTTTGAATCGATTCGCGGGTTTCTTCTCCATCAGCTTGAGGACGATCCGGTCCATCTCGGGAGTGATGTTGCGGTTGATCGACGAGGGCTGCGGGGCCGGCTCCGTCACGTGCCGCAGCAGCAGATCCTGCGGTGTCGAACCCTTGAAGGGCGTCCCACCGGTGAGCATCTCGAACAGCGTCACGCCAAAGCTGTACATGTCGGTTTGGGGCGTCAGCGGCTTGCCCATGATCTGCTCGGGAGCCATATAGCTCCGCGTGCCCTGCACGAGTTTGGGCTTGCGAGTCAGCAGTTTGCCCAGCGCCCCCTGCACCCTGATCGACAACGAAAAATCGATCAGGCGAACTTCCGAACCCTTGTTGACCAGGATGTTGTCGGGCTTGATGTCCTTGTGGATCCAGTTCTTGTTATGCACATGCTCGAGGGCCATCGCGATCAGTTCGGCGATCCGCTTGAACCGCATCTGAACGCTGTTATGGTCGCTGTGGATCGCGGCCTTCAGGCTCGGCGCGCGAAACATGTCCATGATGAAGTAGCCATTCGTCTTCCCAAACTTAATTTCGTGATAACGAATGATGTTGGGATGATCGAACTGCTTGCCAATTTGATGCTCGGTCTTGAGCGTCTGCTTTTGAACGGGATCCTTCAGCGCTTCGGGGAGCAGCAGCTTCATCGCCACCCGGCGCGAGCCCCCTGCCCCCTCGGTCACTTCCCAGACCTGGGTGTGCCGGCCCTCGGCCAGAGCGTTCACGAGGACAAAGTTGTCGACTGTATTCTGCTCTGAGGCGGCGTTGGACACGGCAGATCTCAAAAAGTAGTGGAGCGGTCAGTCGCACATCCGTGCCGTGCTTCGTAATTATGACGTTTCCGGCAAAAGTCCCGTCTCTGAATTCGATGTAATTTCAAATTTCAGATTTCACGGTAAAATGCTTTGTCGCAGCATCCACACTGCGGGGCAACAGTTACGTTCGCACCCTTGAAGCTCAGTCGACAGTTCGGTGTGGCTGTGCAGACTGTGAAATTTGAAATTAACTTTTCTCGGACACTTCAGTTATGCAATTAGCCAGCCCAGCCCGGCCCAATCCGGCCGTGTCTGTTACGAGACTCACATTAGAATCCGCCGGCCGCGGGCTTGGCAGGAGCTGTCTTGGGGGTGCCAGAGCGGGGGGCGCTGATGGACGTGCCAACGGCGGGCGCTGGTGCCGTGGCTGCTGCCGGTTCCCCCAAAATGGCCCGCAGCGGCGTCCCATCCGCCAGCTCCACGGTGCTGGCGGTGATGACTTCGTCACCCTCCTGGAAATTTCCCGACACGAAGACCTTCTCCGTCCCAATCTTGCTCAGCACCTTGATGGTGATGTCGCGGACCACGTTGTTTCGCAGAATCTGGACCCGGAACTTGCCATCCTTTTGATTTTTGACGCTGGTCGTGGCCACCGAGGTGACGGGAGCCACCGGGATCACTTCGCAGTGGACTGTCTGCCCGGCGCTGTACTTGCCCGCGGCGTTGTCGAGACTGACCGCCACCGAGACCAGATTGTCTGACAGGTCGCGCAGGGCTTCAAAGCGGGAATTGAGCGGCAGTACGGCGTCGATTTTCGCCTTCAGGCTGTTCTCGCTAATCTTCAGGTCGACATCCCCCCCCTGCTTTGCCGTGGCTCGTTCCACTGGAACCTCCACCTGCAGCTTGCTGACATCGGCGATGATGCCCAGTGGCTCACCAGCGCGGACGAACTGCCCCTCCAAAACGTGGACCTTATGCACCTCGCCCACGAAAGGCGCATGAATCACAAGGCGGTCGAGGTCGAGCTGTGCCAGGTCGAGTTCCGCCTGCGCGGCTTCGAGGGCGGCGGCCGAGCTTTCGCCGGGATCCTTCTTGCTGGCGAGTTGAGCCACGAGGAAGCGGGCCTTCGCGGCCTTCAACAGCAACGCCGCGCGGGAATCATCGAGTCGAAAGGCTTCGGCTTCCTTCGCGGTCTTCTGTCCCAGCTTCAAATTGACCAATCGAATCACGCCATCCACCGGCGCGGTCAGGACCAGGGATTTGGCGGGATCCAGATGCAAATGTGCGCGGTACGCCTGGGGCGAACTGATCTGCAGCGCTTCACGCTGAATCTGCACCTCCTGCTCGGCGGCTTTGGGCGTTTCCTCCTGATAAGCCACGAGGGTGAGGGGCGCGCCACATAGCAGAAGGGCGAGGCACATTCGGAGGGGGATCGAGCTTTTGGCAGACATGCAGTGCTCCTCTATCATGCACCCACATCCAGGCCAGGTTGATTGCAGGCAACCACAAACAGCCAAAGATGTTAAGGCGGGAGATCGACACCACGGCGGCGACGGAAGCGAGCCGCGCGACGGAATGTCGGGAGAATTCCTAAAAGTTGATCTGTCTAGGGTATTGCTGGGCGCGGCGCGTGTCAACGGGATGAAACGCAGCGGTCATGCGCGTCCGGCAAGCCCCTCGCGTTGTCGCGAACTTCGCGGATGTCGCTGAAACTCACTCAGGGCAGTCTGGGAAGACTCAAGTGAGATTGCCGGTTGGGTCGATTGTTCTGTGAAACTGCTCAATTCTCAAGTTGGAAGACAACATGCCGTTTGGATCCAGGATTGGATCTTGGACATTTGTCCGTCCCATCGTCATTGCCGCGTTCATCGTTATCACCGTTGGAATGGCACTTAACGCTCAGGAGCCAGTTGTCGAGACATTTGACTCGGTGTTTTTGGCCTCGGCTGACGGCGATGTCGCGGAAAGCATTTTGCCGCAGGAGGATACGGATCCGCTCTCCTTGGCGGATGACCCCGCCAGCCGGATCTCCGCCTTGGAAGAACGGTTGGAGGCTCTCTCCAAACGCACCGAAGCAGCCGAAAAGGCGCTGGCAGCCTCGAAGTCGGACAAGCTAAAAGCCGAGAAGGCCGCTGACAAGGCCGCTCCTAAGCCGGAAGCCAAAAGCGAGTTCCCAAACTTCAAAATCACCGGTTTTACCCAGCTTGACACGGCGTTCTATCAGCAGGATGCCAAGAATATGGCCTTGGTGGGAGACGCTCAAGATGGCACCGGGTTCCGTCGTGCTCGATTGGCCGTCAACGGGAAGGTGGCCGAGTTCACTGGCTATCAATTGGAGGTCGACTTTGCCACCGCAGGCCGGCCGAGCTTCTTCGACTGCTTTGTTGAACAGAGCAACCTGCCGGTGTTGGGTGCCGTCAAAATTGGTCAGTTCTGCCAGCCCTTCAGCGTCGACTCGCTGACGGGCTTCCGGAACCTCACCTTTCTGGAACGCTCCCTGCCCTTCCTGGCGATGGTTCCGTTCCGCCGCGTGGGTGCCCAAGCCTCGGACACCACCGAAGACCAACGCACTGCCTGGGCCTACAGCCTCTACCGCTCCGGTGGCTTCAACAACGCTCCGCTCGGCGACGACCGGTTCGCCACCGACTTCGGCGACATCGGTGGCTACGCCGTCTCCACACGCATCACGCACCTGTTGCAGTACGACGACCTCACACCCGACCGCTACCTGTGGCACGTTGGCGGTGGCTACAACTTCAGCGTCCTCGCCGCCAACGACGCCCTGGGCAGCGGCGTCACGGGCAACGCCGGCACGCCGCGGCCATTCTATCAGGCGCGGACCAACCCGGAATTTGGGTTCGGATACTCCGAGTTTGGCAGCAACTTTGGCACCGCGGTGAACGGTACTCCGAACTTCGTCGACACCGGACGTTATGAGGCCAATAGTTTTCATTTGTTCGGTCTCGAAACCGTCTATCAACACGGCCCGTTGGGAATCACGGCGGAATACATGGCCACGGCGGTCAACAGTGTGGCCGGGCCGGTTTATTACCAGGGGGCTTATGCACAAGTTGCCTATCGCTTGACGGGCGAGAATCGGCTGTATGACAAAAAACTGGGGACACTCGGAAAGATTATTCCCTACACGGAACTGATCCCTTTGAAGCGCGACGGCATCCGTGGCTGGGGTGCCTTCGAGGTCGCCGCCCGCTGGTCGGTGATCGACCTGCGGAACCCCGACGATCTCGACGGCCACTACTACAACGCTGGTGCCAACGCCTTCAACACGACCGCCAACGCCGGAAACGGCGTGCTGAACGATTCGACAGTGGGCGTGACATGGTTCCTCAACGCCTACACCAAAGTCCAGGTCAACTGGATCCACGCCATGGTCGACAACACCGCCTCCGGCTTCAGCGACGCCAATCTGTATGTGAGCCGCGTGCAGGTCGATTTTTAGGCTGGGAGTAGGTAGGTAGAAACAGATGCAATTCACGGTGCCAATCGAAAGCCGATCTTAGACAACGAGATACATAACCACGAATCTTCACGAATAAGGCGAATGACACGAATCGCAACAAGTTGGGTTCATCACTCGCGATGCAATGCCGGTTGATGATTCGTGATATCCGCAAGATTCGTGAAGATTCGTGGTCATGTTTCTGACCAAACGATCCACGCACCGCGTTGCCGGACCGGACGGCATGACCAACCTTACCAATCAAAAATCCGTCTTCGAAAATCGAAAATGACCACCATGCACAATCCCAAATCTCTACT
The DNA here is from genome assembly GCA_021732845.1 of Planctomycetaceae bacterium. Taxonomy (GTDB): domain Bacteria; phylum Planctomycetota; class Planctomycetia; order Planctomycetales; family Planctomycetaceae; genus JAKFUF01. Next base: position 49,852 of record JAKFUF010000002.1, read on the forward strand.
CGTCCTGGCCTGCGGCCTGTTGTTCTGTGCCGTCGCCGTGGCTCAGGACTGCTGTACGGACTGTGGCTGCCAGCAATCTGTACATCGTGTCTGCCGACTGAAGTGTGAAACCAAGAAGGTGCCCAAGACCTCATATTCGTATGTCTGCGAAGACTTCTGTGTCGCCGATCCCAGCGAGAAGTGTGGCTACACCTGCGTGGTCGACGAGAACGGCTGCGAACGCCAGGTGGAACACCGCGTGCCCACCTCCGCCAAGGTCTACACGCGGCGCAAACTCGTCAAAACCGTGACCGAAAAAGAGGAGCCCTCCTACAAATGGGTGGTGGAATGCGTCTGCGACCAGTGTCTGGCCAAGGCCGCCGAGGCGGATCGCGCCCAACCCGTGGCTGAGGGAAAGCGAGCCACCGCGTCGTCAAGCGTGCAGCGCGTGTCGCACACCGAGGAGAAAACCGCGAACACACCAGCCTCCCCCCTGCCCCGCCGCCGCATGCCTTCCGTGAAATCCTTGTTTTCGAAATAATGGTCGGCTAAATGCGGCTAAGGACCGCGGCAAGAATAACTGTCGACTTTTGACAAGCCGTACAGCCAATGAGCCGGAGGGCCTTAGCCCCCGGTTGGAGGATGATCGGAAGGCGCCAGCGCCACGAACCGGACGCTAACGCGTGCCGGCTGATGAATCTGCCCTCAATCGGCGTCCATCCCAATCAACTTCACCATGTTATTGTTGCCGCGATCCTTAGGACCAGACAAAGAATAAAGCACGCTTCAAGGTGCTGACCGAAGGCCGGTCTTAGGCAACGAGAAGGGGGAACCACGAGTTTTCACGAATAAGACGAATGTCACGAATAACAACGAGCAGGATTCCGTCAACCGCGAAGCCATGCCGGTTGATCATTCGTGAAATTCGTAAGATTCGTGAGAATTCGTGGTTAATTTATGACCGTACGATTCCCGCACCGTCTTGCCAGGCCTGTCGACTTCACCACCAACTTCATTCGTCGTCCTTGATGGCGTTCACTGCTGGATAGGGAGACAAATGTCACAGTTATTGTTGCTGCGATCCTAAATGCGGCTAAATGGCCTTGCGTGATTCTGGGACACCGCCAGCGGGTCCGCGACAGGTGTCCCGGAATCACGCAATTTTGTTGAGAGGCGCGTCCTTTCGCGGGACCGGTAAGAACAGATGCGGCACCTGGCCCTTGGTGACATTCACGGTTGCTTCACGGCGCTTGATACCCTGGCCAGGTTCGTGCCGTTTCAGTCCGATGACCTTCTGATCACGCTGGGCGACTATGTCGACCGCGGGCAGAATGTGCCCGCCGTTCTGGACTGGCTGATCGACCGCGAGAATCGGGGATCACTCATCGCGCTGCGCGGCAATCATGAAATCATGATGCTCAACGCGCGTGAAGACGACGAGGATCTGGAATCCTGGCGGCGATGTGGCGGCAGCGACACGCTGGCGGCCTATTCGCCTTTCGATGAGGTCAAGGATCCAGGCCGCCTTGTGGATATCCCTCAGGCCCATTGGGAGTTCCTGGAACGCACCCGATCGTGGCACGAGACAGACACGCACTTCTTCGTGCATGCCAACGTCTTTCCGGATGAACCGCTCGACGAGTAGCCCGACTTGCGGTCGCAGGTTTTCAAATCTTCCAGAACAGCATGAAGTTGCGGCTGCCCCTCTGAAGTGGGAGCACGCGTATGCTACAACAAGGACGATTCAGGGGTCTCGTTTGTGACAGGTTGCGGTTGTTTTCTCTGCGAATCGGAAACCGATGCTGGGTGGCCTAAATGATTCCGCCGAAGCTGCCAAACCCCGACGCAAGCGACCCACTTGAGGTCATTCCGGTTCTTGGCCTAGCGCCCGCCGAAGTTGCCCTTCCAGCTTGCACAACGGATAGAAGATTTTTGCAGCCGGAGGTCCAAGTTGCTCCTGCATGGGTGTGGTGTCGTCTGGTGAGTACGGATTGGCACCGACATCGAGTCCCGATACCCATTTTCCGTCCCAATTCTGCGAGATGATCGAGTCGTAGATCAGCACGCGTTCACGGCGCATATAGACATAGCCCGTGATGTAGAGTATTGCCAATGCCGCCACAACGATACCGGCAAGCATCCCGATCGACAGCCTGTGCTTTGATTCATTGCTCATGGTCGAATTCTACACTCACCTCTCGCGAAGCGAGAGGTGAGACAACGTTGCCGAGTCACTCCGTGACTCGAAGTTTGGCTTTCTTGACGGCTGGAAATCCAAAACAAGCGGAACTGCGCAAGCTCTCCGGTGAATCTAAAAGTCGTCCAGTCACTCCGTGACTGGATTCGAGTCACGGAGTGACTCGGCAAGGTTGTGTCGTCAACCAGCGTCGATTTCAATGGAGTGGCTCGTCGCCAAGGTGGGTTGAAACCCACGCTACGAGACACCCATTGCCCGCCCTGCCCTGCTCTTGTTAACATCAACCGACATTGATTTGTTGCTCTGGTGGAGGATCCCCCCATGCTCACAATGCTTGGCAGTCCGCGGCGATGTTGTGATGGAATGACGCGGCGGGAGACGCTCAAGGCGGGGGCGCTCACCGCGATGGGCGGGTTTGGGCTGTCGCAGTTCCAGCAGGCACAGGCGGCGGGGGCGGTGCATGGTGGCAAGGCAAAGAACGTGATCGTGCTGTTTCTGCTGGGCGGCGCAGCCACGCAGGACATGGTGGACCTGAAGCCGGACGCGCCGGCCGAGGTGCGCGGCGAGTTCAAGCCGATCCCCACGAATGTCGCCGGCCTGGACTTTTGCGAGCACCTCCCCCTGCTCGCCCAGAAGGCGGACAGGCTGGCGGTGGTCCGTTCGGTCAACCATCAGGCGGGCTGCCACAATTGCATGCCGGCGTACACCGGGCTGGATACGGTGATGCCCGACCAGCATCCGCGCGACACCGACCCGCCCAGCATCGGCTCGGTGTGCGATTCCCTCGCCGGCGCGGGCGGTGCCGGCGGAGAGAACGTGCCCAATTATGTCTTCATGCCCTGCTGGCTCGGCTGGGGCCAGTCGTTTCGCCGCTCCGGTCCGTACGGCGGTTTTCTGGGCAAGCAGCACGATCCGCTGATCACCTCCTGCATGCCGTACTACGACAAGGGCGGCTTTGCCCCCCTGCCCGGCAATCCGCAGATCGTCCGGGGAATGCCGCTCCTCGAAGGCAGCAGCTTCCCCGAAGGGATCACGATCGACAGGTTGAGCCACCGCAGGTCGCTGCTGTCGCAGATCGATGACGGACGGCGACAAACGGACGCCCAGCTCAAGGCGACATCGTTCGGCCGCAATCAAGAACAGGCATTCGACCTGCTGACCTCTTCAAAACTGCGCACGGCGTTTGACCTGGAGAAGGAAGATCCCAAGACCGTCGACCGCTACGGCCGCACGCTGTTCGGTAACAGCACGCTCATTGCCCGGCGGCTGATTGAACAGGGAGTCCGGTTCGTCAACGTGACGTGGGATCTGTTCTGGGGACCGGTCAATGTGGACTACGACGCCTGGGACACACACACCTACAATTTCAAGATCCTGCGGGAAAACAAGCTGCCGGGCTTTGATCAGACGTTTACCGCCCTGCTCGAGGATCTGGAGCAGCGGGGCATGCTGGACGAAACGCTGATCGTGGTGATGAGCGAAATGGGCCGCACGCCGCGGATCAACGGCAACGCCGGCGGACGCGACCACTGGACGTTCTGCTACAGCAATATCCTGGCCGGCGGCGGCATCAAGGGCGGCACGGTCTACGGAGCCTCCGACGCCCAGGCCGCCTACCCCAAGGATCACCCCGTCCGCCCTGCCGACATCGTCGCCACGATGTACCACTGCCTGGGGATCGACCCCGAATACCGTGTGCTGGACCGCACCAACCGGCCGCTGGAAGTGGCGCACGGGGGACGGGCGATTCATGAGATTTTGGTGTAAGGCACGAATATGTGCTGTCCAAAGCCGATCTTAGGCAACGAGAAAAGCGAACCACGAATTTTCACGAATACGCCGAATAACACGAATAACAACAAGTTGGATTTCGTCGTCGACGAAGCCATGTCGGCTGACGGTTCGTGACATTCGTAAGATTCGTGAGAACTCATGGTCCCCTTTATAACCGTCCGATTCAGGCACCGTGGCATCTAACCAGCAGACATGACAAACAACTTCATTCGTTGTTGCCGCGCTGCGGATGGCCAAAAAAGCGTTCCCGGCGGAGTAGCCTACCGCCGGGAACTGACAGATTCTTGCGAAACCTGTGTGACGTGGTTTTCAGGGGGTGTTCACTGTAAACCGTTTAACTGCGGGCCTGAGACTGACGAGCGATGGCTTTACCGTTAAGCGACCTTCCCGAGCAATAAAAGGCGGGAAAGGCGAGAATTGAACTCGCATCATCGCACATGGACCCGCAACCTCGATTGAACACTCCACGTCGATCCTCAGCCTTGTGTGAGAGCCTGAGTTTGAGGGGCGCGATCTGCCTCTACCATTGGGCTATCCCCGCGAGTGGTCTGAATGCGGGGAGTGGGACTCGAACCCACACTGAAATCGCTGTCCTTGAGCCTGAGACTAAACCTGAGCCTGCACACAATTCATCGAATCTGCTTGGGCTTTGCGCTACCTATCGCAGCAACAATAACATGACGTTTTTGATGGCGAGTTGACTGGCCGATGTGAGTAATTCCATCAGCCGGAACGCGTTAGCGTCCGGTTCCGGAACAGATCAAACCGGACGCTAACGCGTGCCGGCTCATTGGCTGATCAACAGGTCAAAATCGACAGTGATTCTTGCCGTGTCCCTTATTCCGTTATCCAAACACAAATCGAAACACCTCCGAGCCGATCTTTCTCTCCTGCACGTCCAAGAGATTGGCCTGCTCGCGGGCCAGTTTCACCGCATCCTTCAGCTTCTTCACCCGCTGCAGCATCCCGTTGCGTTCCTGGGCGGACACACGGCCAGTATACAGGATCTGCGTCCATGTGCCGACCTGAATGTCTTCGTAATAGACTTCGACCTGTGCCGGATGCTCCTTCGTCGCCTCCGCTTTGACGTGGTTGCGGGGTACCTTTTTGGTTCGCATCGTCGTCATCGGCCGGGTCTTCAGTTGGTCGGTGTTCGGATCGAACTCCCATTCCTCGGAGGGGTCGGGAGTCGGCAGCTTGGAAACGAACGTCTCCACGTCATTCAACTGCTTCTCCAGGAACAACAGCGTGGTGACGGGGACATCCTTGAGAATCACCTTGCCGTCGACCGTCACATCCGCCCTGGCCGACTGATTGGCATTGTCCTGGGTCAGCGTCAGGTCAAACAGCTCGGTCCACTTGGCGGTGGCCTGGGCGATCAGATCTGTGGCTTTTTGCTGGATGCGCTGTGCCTCCGCTGGGAGACGTTCGCCATTCTCCTCGTCGTGTGGCTTGTAGGTCCGGTTGCGGCCGTCGAACAGCCCGTCCTTCTGCAGGAGCTTGTAGATTTCGGTGACCGTCTTCTCGGTGTCACTTTTGCGCCCGGTCACGAGGGCGTTGATCTGGTTCAATTTCGGCATGGTCTCACCTCCTTTGAAGGATGATGAGCGTATTGTGCCGCGTCAGGTTCGCGGAAGGAACCGATGAATGACTGGCCGAGATTCCGTTCACATGGTTCTCTTAACCACGAAAGGCATGAAGAACACGAAAATGCGTGAGGACGACCGACATGACTCCGGCACGAGGGCTTTGCAGTTTCGATGTCTACAGCATCGTCAAATACTGCTGGATCTCCCACGGATGCACCTGTCGTTGGGCCGTGGTCCACTCGGCCCGCTTGAGTTTCAGAAACTCGCCGGCGATCGGCCCGAGCCCAGCACACAGGATTTCATCGCCTTCCAGTTCATCCAGCGCTTCATCCAGCGTCTGTGGCAGGAGGGCGATGCCGGAGTCTTGGATCTCCTTGAGCGAGCGTTCGTACAAGTTGCCGAGATTCGCCGGGCCGGGGTCGAGCTGGCGGTCGATGCCGTCCAGACCGGCCGTCAGGAACGCGGCCAGGCCGAGGTAGGGGTTGCAGGCGGCCGAGACCGTGCGGTCTTCACAGTGTCCGGGTCCGACAACGCGGATCATCTGCGTCCGGTTGTTGTCGCCATAGCTGGCAAACGCTGGGGTCCAGGTGAAACCCGAGCGGCTGGAGAACAGGCCCTGCCCCAGCAGCAGGCGCTTGTAGCAGTTGACGGTGGGACTGGTGAGAGCACACAGGGCTCTGGCGTGCTTCAGCACGCCCCCCAAAAAATAGTAGCCCAGCTTCGACATCCCCAGCCCCTGCGGGTCGCTGTCGGACTCGAAGACGTTCTTTCCGGTCTCCACCTCGGCCAGATGAAAATGCACATGGAGCCCGCTGCCGGTACGGTCGGCAAACGGCTTGGCCATGTGCGTCGAAATCGCGCCGTACTTCTTGGCGATCTGCGCCGTGGCCATCTTGAAGAAGGTGATCCGGTCGGCGGTGGTCAGAGCGTCGGTGTAGGTGAAATTCACCTCGTACTGGCCGTTGCCGTCCTCGTGATCGACCTGGTAGACATCCCAGTCGAGCTGATTGAGCGTCGTGGTCAGTTCCTGCAGAAAACCGGTTGCCGCCGCCATGGAACGGTAGTCGTAGCAGGGTTTTGCCAGCGTATCGACCGCGTCGGGATCCCACGGACGGATCGAGCCGTCGGGGTTGCGACTCACGAGGAAGAACTCCGGCTCCATGCCGACGTTGAACACCAAGCCACGCTGCCGCAGTCCGTTGAGGACACGCTCCAGGTTGGTCCGCGAACAGAACGGGTGTGGCTTGTCATCCACATAGATGTTGGACGCGAAGCGGGCCATGTTCGGCTGCCACGGCACCTTCGTGCAGGTCTTGGTGTCGATGCGGGCCATCAGGTCATGCGAGTGCGGCCCCTGCCCCATTCCCC
>JAKFUF010000014.1 GCA_021732845.1 Planctomycetaceae bacterium
AGTCCAACCTAAACGCCTTCATGCAGAGGCTCGCACGGCTCCCCCAGCATGTCATGGCCTTCTTCCAGCACCCCTGCGCCCAATACGCCGCCGAACTTAGGTGATGTTGTTTCAGGCCGAGGTAATATTCCCCCCAATACTCCGTCCAGTGCCCATTCCCGAGTGGGATGTGACCAGTCACAGCGAGAAGTGCAAGCGTCGAGGCGGTCACGCACCCCTTGGAAGTGTCCCATTGAGGGGTGTCCACGCGAAGACTCAGCCGCTTTCGCGAAAACATTCCATCCCATATTCGGCCTCAATATCGGAGCAACTGGCAGTCGCTCAATTCGAATTCAGAGCCATCGCTGACTCGCAGTTTTCCTTCAATGCCGACACCCCAACGCCGTTGCTGTTGGCTGCACCACATTTTCCAGACTTCCCACCAGCGCGTGGTGTCACCTCGAAAGGTAAAGCAGCCAAATCGAATCCCATTAGGGGTCACTGCAATTAGGAAGTACGCGAACGATCCCGCCCCCTGCGGCAGGACTTCAAGATCAGTGGATGCGTAGTAGTCCGTGAGCACATCGTCTGGATCCTCCTCGCCGGAAATCTCAACGTAGATGTAATCCTCCAGCGGTGACTTTACGATAGTGCCGGGGACCGGAATCGTTCCGTCGACCCAGAGCTGCTTCATGCCAATTCTCCTATTGGAAAAGGGCGAATTTGATTCGAGAGAACTGTTCTGGAGTGATCTCGAAAGCTTTCCAGAGGCCGGTATCATCTGTCACTCCGGTCGGATCGACCCAGCTCATACCGGAGTGATTGCGTCACACCGCCAGCGGATCGCATCGCGGCCCCTGCACCGGCGAGATCGAGACAGGTGTGCCGCGATCTCGCCATTCATAAACTGGTCGTTGGCCACCATGAGCGACAGCTTCAGGTCCGCGGCCAGCCGCCGCTTGGCAAACTGCGCCTGAGGGACGTGGCTCACGGCCGGGGAAGGCCGTCCTCAATGGACGTGGCTTACTTCCAGTAAGCTTTACGATATGCGGCGAAGCGCTCTATGGCGGGCTTCAGCGTGCCATCCGGCCGCATCAACCCGGCATGCGGGAAGCGGTGTGGCTGCCCGTCGGCAAAGTGTGACCAGAAAACGGCAACCACCGACGGTTTGGCGAGCAGCAGCGGCAGGTAGTTCTCAACCCACTCCGTCTGGGCCTCTTCGCTGTAGGAGGTCTTCCAGGCACCGGGCTGCACTTCCAGATCCGTGGTGATTTCCAAATCGGGCGTTTGCGCGGAGGGCAGGGCGAGCGTCACCTGCAGAGGGAGCCCGAGAGTAGACCAAAGGTCGATCATCCGGGAGAAATCGAGCATGTCGCGCAGGGGGGAACTGCGGGGAGAATACCCCACGGCGACTTCCAAGTTCAGCGCCGAGACACCCAAGCCGGCGCGAATCAGTGCATCGGCAAACTGCAGCGGAGAAAGTTTATGCTGGCCGCGGGCCAGGTACTCTCCCCAAGGCTGATCAATGCGGACCACCAGTTGGGCCTCTTCGTCGGCCTTTCGGGCGGTCTCCAGAATTGCAGCCACGAGGGTCAGCCGATTCTCTTCCGTGAGCTGCAGGGCTCCGCCGCTGTTGCCACGCGCCGCCACCTCCCACAGGCGGATGCGGCTGGAATACCGGGCAACGGCAGTTTCGACGAAATCCTTGATGAAACTTTGCAAATTCCAGTAGTCATGCGACCATTGTGACAGCCAGTCGGGCAGTCCCCGGGTCGACAGGTCGATCAGAGGACCGCCATTGATCATCAGCCCCTGCGACTGGCACCAATCGATCTGGGCGTCGTAGGCTTCCCAACGATAGTCGCTTTCGTACGGCTCGACGGCGCGCCATTCGATGGGGACCACCGCACAGTTGAAGGCAGCGGTGAACGGCTTTTTCCACCCATCGACCGGGATGCTGTCTCCCAGGCCACACCCCAGCGCCGTGGGAAGGTTCGGATACTGCCGGTGCCGGGAGTCGAGCCGCTGCCGGGTGTAGGCCCGCATCAGCACATCCGCGGCATCACAGGCCCGGGCCAGCGCGCGCTGGGCGACTTCTGAACACTCAGCCAAGACATCCTGGCTGGAGGCAGCCCTGCCAAACAGTGAGTGTGCCTCCCGCATTGTCGAGGCATATTCCGCCGGAAGAACCATTCCGGCCGCCTGCCAGAGGGCAGCCTGATTCCGCACCTGCACAATTTTTCCGCGGGCCAGCTCGACGACGAGGATGTACGGTTGTTCGCGTTCTGGGAGGGAGGCGGTGGTGAGCACGGGGCGGCCCAAACTCGGAACCGGCCAGCCAACATGCAGTTTGCCACTGTCGGAACAATGCCGCCGGCAGGTGAGAATCCCCTCCTTATATTCGACGCGGGTCGGCCAAACGGTCTGGTCCACAGCGCTGAGGTAGGCCCGATGCACTTCGGGCCACTCTCCCAGCATTGCGTCCGGGTGGACGATGAACCGCATGACCCCCATAGCTTTTCCTTACGAGCCGCGAACGGCAAATTCCTTCATCTGACTCGATGTGTCGGCCAATGGCGAGCAGAATGCCCGCTGTTGTCGCGCGCTCAATTTCGCATCTTACAGTTGCGCCGACAGGCGTTGCAACTGCCAGTCGTAACAGCGGCAAGCCCGGCCAGTTTTTGAAGATCGTGAAGCCCATCGTCAACCGACGCCTGCGGGAGGCCGGCCACCTTCCACCCTCAATCTGGCATGTTGATGTTGAGCGGTTTCTCCGAATTCCGCGGTTCGCTCAAGGCGAAATGAAGGGGACGGCACCACAAAGGAGGCCGAGATTCGCCGCAGAAGCAAAAGCGTGTGCCACCTATTGTGGATCCGTTCCCAGCAGCTTTCGCACCTGCGCCAGGTGAATGCGGAGTTCCGGGTCCGCCTCCATCCGCTCACGACACCGGTCGCAGGCGTGGACCACCGTGCTGTGATTGCGGTTGTAGAACTTGCCGATTTTCTCGAGGCCCGCTCCGGTCAGTTCCCGCGACAAGAGCATCGCGGCCTGGCGGGGGAGCATCACCTGCTGTGACCGGACCGGCGACCGCAGCGCCGCCAGGGTCACGCCGAATTGGCGGGCCACGGCGCGGGCAATGTCTCCCAGATGAATCGTCGCGGGGCGAACCTCGGCGGCCAGCACCTGCTGGATCAGCGGCACCTGAATGATGCTGTCAGCCCGCCGCGCCCGCTGGTCCAGTTGCAGCAGCAGCCCCTGCAATTCACGGGGCGAGACCGGCATCTCGCGGGCGAGATGCGCGGCGGCGGCGGGTGGCAGCGGGATCTGGTGCGCGGCGGCAAAGTGTTCCAGCAGGCTCTGCCGGCTCGATTCCTCGGGCATCCGCATCAGGACGGGGACGCCGCCGCGAAAGCGGCTGACCAGCTTGGGCAGAAAGTCAATCAATTCTCCGGGCGATTTCCGGCAGGTCCACAGCACGCGGCCACCGTGGGCCGCCAGTTCATCCACCAGGGTCAGCAGTTGCTGCTGTGTCGGCAGGCGGCCTTCCAGCGCCTGCAGATCCTCCACAACCAGCGCGTCCAATTCGCGGTAGCTGTTCTGGAACTGCCGGACACCACGGGCAGCACTGGCGGCGGCGAGTTCTGCCGCGAATTCGCTGGCGTCCACATGCCTCAGTTTCAACTCGCGGGCACCCCGCAGCAGGCGAACCCCGTGGCGGACAAGGTGCGACTTGCCGATGCCCGAAGAGCCATAGATATAGACGGCGGGTCCCGCGGTTTTCCGTTCGGCCCAGGCGACGACAGCCGTATAAGCCAGCCGGTTTTCCGGCAGGATCAGCAGTTTTTCGGAGGTGACGGTGTCGTGCAGGCGAGCCACGGAAAACCGAACTGGCTGTCAATCACTGGGCGATCACGCATATCTTGGCACAAACTCAAGCCTTCTGATTGAAGCAGTTTAGCGAATTCCTTCGCAAAATGAGAACCGATTCGGCCCACAAACCGGCAAAACGCTGGATTTGACTCAGGCAGTCGATCTGCTAAACTTCTCGGTTCGCTGTGTTCGCCCGCGGAGGGTGTCGGCGAAGGATGTCTGGGCCTGAACTGGAGGGTCCGTGATGGTATCGGCCAAAGGAGAAATTTGTGGTCAAGTTGCGTCTGCGTGAGCGCGAGTCGATTCAAGAAGCGGTGCGTCGTTTTCGGAAGCTGGTCGAACATAGCGGCATCAAGAAGGAAATGCGTCGCCGCGAGTTCTATGAAAAGCCCAGCGACAAGCGCCGCCGTGCTCGTCGTCGTGCAGAACGCCGGGCCCGCATGGCTCGTCTCCCAGTGGTCTGAGAGTTTCGCAAGATCCAGACCAGCCGCAACAGATCCCGCAGATTGAAACTGGGCGAAATCCGCGATTCCCATCGTCGGAATTCGCCCGCTGCGTTTGGCCCTTCAGAAATTTTGTGCCGGAACGCTTACACGGGATTGCTCGCCGTCGAACAAGCCGTCGAACAAGCTCATTTGTAGCGGCACGGCGCAAGCCGTCCGGTGATGAATTTCCCACTGCGTGGGCATTCACCGGGGGGGGGCTCGCGCCGGCTCAAGTTGGTGCTTCCTTCTTCAACTTGAAATACTGGCCAGCCTTCAGGCTCCTCGAATGATTTCTGGCGGCAATTCGGCAGTTCAGGTATGCTCCTGCCAGAGACGCCGTAATGTCCTGTTCGTTGACCCCATTCCAAGCAGTTGCCCGTCATGCCTCCCCCTGTCCTGTACGACCTCAGCGGCATCGATTTCAGCCGCCCCGTGTTTGACATTGAGGCGATTCGCCGCGTCAACCCGCAGCGGAACCAGATGGAGCAGCTCACGGCGGTGGTCTATGTCGACACCGTGAACCATGGTGTCGTGGGCTATAAGGACATCACCGAGAATGAGTTCTGGGTGCCCGGCCACATGCCCGGGTTTCCACTGATGCCTGGCGTCATCATGTGCGAATGCGCCGCTCAACTCGCCTCGTTCTACGCGCAGAAATATAAACTGCTCGGCGGCGATTTCGTCGGCTTTGGCGGCATGGACGACATCAAGTTTCGTGGTCCGATCTTTCCGCCATCCCGGTTGATTCTGCTCGCCAAGATGAAGGAGCTGCGCACAGGCCGCCGTGCATTGTTCGACTTCCAGGGCATCGTCGAAGACCGAATCGTCTTCAGCGGCACCATGACGGGCGTGCCGATTCATCGGGAGAAGAGCCGCGCGGAGTGAGGCTGGCCAGTGTGGCTGACCAGTGTGGCCGGACCTCACCACTCGAACCCCAGCATGATCGAATTGAGTCCGCTGCCGATTCCCAAAAAGGCGACACGATCGCCTTTTTGGACGTGACCTTGTTCGACCCCCATCGCCGCGGTCAAGGGCAAGGCGGCGGCACCGGTATTGCCCAGGAAATCGACGGTGGAAAAGTCGATTTCCTGTTTCAACCCCAGCCGTTCATACAGCAGTTTGCGATGTGCCCGCCCAACCTGATGGGTGAACGCCTTGTCGACATCGGCATTCTCCCATTCCAGCACGCGGCGGGCGTCGTCCCAGGTGACCGCGGCCAGGTTGACTCCGGCATGCAGCAGGGCTTCGGAATCGGTCTGCATCCGCGGGCGGTCATCTCCGTAGGTGGCGGTCTCAACGCCTCCGGCACACAGTTCGTGAGCCGTTGTGTCGGCACGGCAGGCACCACCCAGCAGCTTATGGCCGGTGTGGCTCAGATCCCGATGGCACAGCACAATCGCCGCCGAACCTGACCCGATCGTGAGTGAGGCAAACGCCAGCTTCACATCCTTGCGCGTCGTGTCTGGGTTGTCGCGCAGCGTGGCGATGGTGCCCTCGACCAGATCGCGCCCCACTTCCGTGCCCACCAGAATCCCCGCCCGTACCTGGCCCAGTTCGATCATGTTCGCCAGCACCAGAATTCCGTTCAGCAGCCCGAGGCAGGCGTTGCTCACGTCCAACACAATGGCCGTGCCCGGCAAATTGAGTGCGTGATGCACGCCGCTGGCGGTTGCCGGCTCCAACTGGTCGCGGCAAACCGAACCATGAATCAACAGGCCAATGTCCTCTGGCCGAAGTTTCGAGGCGGCGAGTGCTTTGGCGGCCGTCTGGGCGCTGATGGTGCCCGGCAGCGTCCCGCGATCCCAATACCGTCGCTCGCGAATGCCCGTCATCAATTCCAGCCGCCCGGCGGGCAGACCCAGGCGGTCGTAAACCGGTGCCAGTTGGTCTTCGATGTCGGCGGACGACAGCACATGCGGCGGCAGGGTGTAAGCCAGGGCCTCCAGACAAACATTCTCGTACCGCATCACCGTTCCCCAAGCCGCCCAGATCCACCGTCGCATGTCCGCGCAGGCACCAGGGATCGCGAATCAACTGTTTACTGACGTTTCCGACAAAAGTCCCGTCTCTGAATTCGATGGAATTTCAAATTTCAGATTTCAAATTTCACAGTAAAATGCTTTGTCGCAGCATCCACACCGCAGGGCAACAGTTACGTTCGCACCCTTGAAGCTCAGTCGACAGTTCGGTGTGGCTGCACAGACTGTGAAATTTGAGATTTTAAATTGGCTTTTGTCGGACACGTCTTTACTAACCTTAAGAGTATTACAGAGGCCGTCGATTGCCCAAAATCGCCTCAAACTTCGACGACGATGGTGAGCGAGCCGGTGGCTGGATCCTCGGTCAGCTCCTTGATCTGACCAATCTGCGCGGCGCGCTGCTTCAGCGCTTCCGCCGTGACCCGGTTCACCGCTTCGTCGAGTTCCCGCCGTACGTCGCCCAGCACCCCTTCAAGCCGGTTGGTCGCCTGCTCCTGGAGCACCTGCTTGCGCTTATCGAACTGTTTGTCCAGTTCCTGCTTGACTTCTTTCCGCAAGTTCTCTTCGGCCATCGCCTTCTGGGCCGCGGTCCAGTCCGAATCGCCGCGTCCCTGCCGCAGGCCTTCCAGTTCAATCTCGGTCTCCGTCTCCGCGCGGACCGTCACGGTTCCAGTCGCCACATCGACACTGATGGTGACGCCATCTTCCACCCGCGACAGGACGTTCGCTTTTCGCTCGAAGCCACGGCGGACGAGTTCCTGCGCCAGCAGTTCCGCCATCTGGTCTTGAGGGAGAATTCCCAAGACTTCCAGTTGGGTCGAGACATGGTCACTGGCGCGAACGACTCGGTTCACGGATTCTCGAACGCGGATGCGGTAGGCGCGGCTCATAGTCGATCGACCTGCAAACGGGGACACAACGGCAGATGTGGCCATTATACCAGCCACGGTCAATCCCGGTCAGGTGACTGCGGGAACGCGGCGGAATGCGGAATGCCGCTCTGGTTGACATCCACGGAACGCACTCTGATACTTTGGAGAATATTCTTTGGATCCAAGAAGGGTCGCCGTGGCGGCCCTTTTTTGTTTGAGTGGCCCCAAACCTGCAAAACAGACAATTCCAGCGCACCATCCGACCGTTTTGAGTGTCCCGAAAGCACTGGCTGTCACGTGTTGGAACCAAGCGAGTTGAAATGCATTCGACCTCAGAAAAATCGACGGTGGAGGAGATTCGGCAGCGGTTTGACGCCGATGTCGAGCGTTTTTCCAACCTGGAAACCGGGCAGTCCGCAACCGTGGATGCCCCGCTGGCGATGAGCCTCGTGGCTCAAGCCGCCGCGGCAGCCACCCCCCATTCCCGGCACGTGATCGATGTCGGCTGCGGCGCGGGAAACTACACGCTCAAACTGCTCCAGCACCTTCCCAACCTGGATGTGACGCTCATCGACTTGAGCCGCCCAATGCTCGACCGGGCACAGTCTCGCGTCGGTCAGGCCACGACTGGTTCCGTCAACACGATCCAGGAGGATATCCGACAGATTCAGTTCCCACCGGCGTCGGCCGACATCATTCTGGCCTCGGCGGTGCTGCACCACCTGCGCACCGAGGCGGAATGGAAGCAGGTCTTCAGCGCCTTGTTTGCCGCGTTGCGGCCGGGCGGTTCCTTCTGGATCTTCGATCTCGTCGAAAGCTCGATTCCCGCCGTGGACGCGCTGATGCACGAGAAATATGGCGAATATCTCGCGTCCTTCAAGGACGCGGCGTACCGCGACCATGTCTTTGCGTATGTCGCCAAGGAAGACACGCCGCGGCCCCTCATGTTCCAACTGAACCTGCTCACCGAATCCGGCTTCGCGCAGGTCGACATCCTGCACAAAAACGTCTGCTTCGCCGCCTTTGGCGGGGTGAAAGGTTAAAATGTCCACAGCCACAGCCGAAGTGATTTGAGTCTAATTCTTTTGTGGCCAATGACCCAATGACCCAATGACCAAATCCCAATGACCAAATGGCAGTCCGACTGCCATGCCATTCGCAATACGCGAGCGGTCGTTCCATTAAAATCTCGGCTTCAGCTCAGTCCCAAACATTCGCGGACGACGCGTGCATCTCACGGCGGAAGACTCTAAGGTTCCCCAATGTCACCCGACTTCAAAAAATCTCCGCTGATCCCCGTCATCGCCCAGGATGCCGCCTCGAAAGACGTGCTGATGCTGGCCTTCATGAATGAAGAGGCGTATCAGGAGACGCTCCGCACCGGCCGCGTCTGCTACTTCAGCCGCAGCCGCAACAAGCTGTGGCGCAAGGGCGAAGAGAGCGGAAATGTCCAGGAGGTCCGCGAGATCTTCTTCGACTGCGACAACGACACCCTGCTGATCACCGTCAACCAGATCGGCGGCGCGGCCTGCCACGAAGGCTACCGCAGTTGCTTCTTCCGCAAACTCGCCCCCGATGGCCAGACGGGCGAGGTGGTGGGCGAACGCGTGTTTGATCCGAAAGCCGTGTATAAATGAGTGTGAATTGAGTTCTCACCCAACGCCCGCTCAACAGGCCTGATGATCAACGACTCAGGCACTCTTAAGGCTGACTCAAGATGTTGGAACGCCTATATGTCGACAACTACCGCTGCCTGGTGAATTTTGAGTGCCGGTTTGGGCAGTCGCAATTGCTTCTCGGCCCAAATGGTGCTGGCAAGTCAACCGTATTCGATGCCATTTGCCTCATTCGCGATTTTTGTGCAAGCGGCAATGGCGGTGAAGCCATCTTTACCGAGCAGTCCAGGACTCGATGGCAGAGTGTCAAGGAGCAATCATTTGAGTTGGACGTATCTGGAAATGGAGGTATCTACACGCTGCGGTTGGTCGTCGATCGCTGGGGAAAGCCTGAGCGTCCTCGCGTCGTGAAAGAGGAACTGTACTACTCTGGGCGCCCGATTTTTCGCTTCACATTCGGGGAGGTCCACCTATTCAACGATAATCACGACGAAAAAGTCAAATACCCATTTGACTGGCATCGCTCCGCCCTGGCAACAATCACGAACCGCCCAGAGAACACGAAACTGTCGTGGTTCAAGCAATGGCTGGCAAACGTCCTCTATCTGGCCCCCGATCCTCATCAGATGCTAACGGCGGGACTTGCCGCAAGTGAATCGCGAGTTCCCGCGCGCAACTTCAGCAACTTCGGTGCGTGGTATCGACACCTACGGCTCGAGAGCGATGATCAATCTCTGTTGAACGACCTTCGGCAGGTTATTCCAGGGTTCGAAAGCATGCACCTGAAGGATGCCGGATTGGGCAACCGAGTACTGATGCTCTCATTCGGAGCCGAGAACGAGTCTGACACGCGCGTTCAACCGTATTTTCAGTTCTTCGATGAAATATCAGACGGGCAACGCGTACTCGTCGCCCTCTATACGGTCTTGCGGGCCGTTCTAAACCCGGACACCACGCTTTTGTTTGATGAGCCTGACAATTTCGTGGCCCTCAAGGAAATCACGCCATGGCTTGAAGCACTTCTTGAGAAGACGGAAGAACAGTCGAATGCGCAGGTGCTGCTGGTTTCACACCACCCCGAGATGATGAATCGATTGGCGTTCGGTGGCGGCCTGCATTTCAAGCGGCCGGGGGGCAGGCATGTGCGAGTAGAATCGTTCAGTGACCCATCGGAAACGGGTCTGTCACCATCAGAGCTGGTCACTCGCGGGTGGAATAATGAGTGATCGAGTATCAGAGACAATTCTTCTATGTGAAGACGACATGCATTCGAGGCTCGTTACAGCCTTTATGAAAATAGCTGGCCTTGAGACAAAACTCCCGATGTTGAAGCGGATCGTTGCCAGCCGCGAACAACAAGGCGGAAATTGCCGATGGGTTTTAGACCGATTTCCAATTGAACTCCACGCCTGCCGGAAGCGACACGCCAAGACTCAGTTGATTGTCGTAATTGATGCCGACTTCATGACCGTCGATGAGCGTTTGACGGAATTGAAAGAAAAAGTTGGCGAGGCGAAACTAGAGAAACTCGAACCGAGTGAACCAGTAGTTTTCTTGATCCCGAAGAGAAATATAGAGACTTGGATCTTGGCACTGAATGAGGAGGAAGTCTTCGAGGATGAGGACTACAAGAAGAAGTCCAAAGCGACAGACAGGTCTGTCATTAATTCGGCAGCGGCCAAATTGCACGACTTGATATTGAATAAAGCCCCAGACCACAACTGTATTGCTTCGCTCAGATCCTCATTGCCCGAGTGGCAGAAAATCAGCTAAGCTTCTGACGCACTCGGGCTGTATCGAATCAACTGGCCAGAGAACTACCTCCCAATCTCCGCTGCCAGTGCTCCCGCTCCATAAATCTTACGCAGCGATTCCAAAATCGCCGCGGCATGGACGGAGACAGCGCGATTTTGGCGTTCGTCGTAGACGAAGTCGCCCACGAGTGACTGGATGTTGCCGTCGAAGATGATGCCGACGAACTCCCCCGCGCGGTTGAGCACCGGGCTGCCTGAGTTGCCGCCGATGATGTCGCAGGTCGACACGAAATTGAACGGCGTGTCGGGGCTGATGTCATTCTTGTGCTTGTGCCAGCTTTCAGGCAGCGCCCAAGGATCTTTGTTCCCATGTTTTGCAGCATGATCGAAGGTGCCGCCCATCGTGGTCATGGGCGAAATCTTGTTGCCACCCTCTTCATAGCCCTTGATTGAGCCGTAGGAGAGCCGCAGGGTGAAGGTCGCGTCGGGGTAGGTGCTGTCGCCCTGCAGTTCGAACAACGCCTTCGAGATTTGAGCATAAGCCTGACGCTCGACTTCGACGACCTGCTCTTCGAGTTTTTTGCGGATCGCGCGGGCTTCCGGATCGATCATTTTCGCGAGCTGAATCAGCGGATCGGTCGAGGCGGAGATCGCTTTCTTGCCGCCCTCCGCGAGCCGCTTCCGCTCGGCCACCTCTTTGAGCTTCGTCCCCCCGATCAGTTCTGCCGCCCGACCCGCGGGGCTTTTGCCATTCAGGATCTTCTGTGCCAGCGGGGCATCGCCCCCGAATTTTTCCAGGAGATAGCCCAGGCTGTCGGTGAGCTTCGTCAGTTCCAGGTCGTCATGAATCGGAGCGGTGGAGTAGAGTTCCAACTCAAGCGACTCCCGGCCGGCTTCCGTGAACCCCGTTAACCGCTCGCGGTTCGGCTTCTCGTTCTCTTCGGCGAGGCGGACGAGAGTCCGCGCGATGTCGAACAGTTTCGATTCAAACCCCCTCGCACCCTCCAAAACATTGTACTGCGTGGCGATTTCGCGGCGTACTTGCTGCGTTTTCTCCAGTTGCGTCCATGCATTGCCGTAGGCTGTCTTCATTTTTGGATCAGCATCGATCTTGGCCCGCAGGGCTTTCTCCGTGGCTTCCTTCCGCCCCATGATTTCCGGGTCCTGCAGTCCGCCAATCTTGCCAAACCAGGCTTTCATCGAATTCTGGGTGCCGAACAGGTCATCCTGCGCAATCCGGGACTGCTCTTCACTCCGCTGAGCGAACTTTTGCAGCATGATCTCCTGGCGGCGAAGCCAGTCGAGCAGCATCGGTCCCTGGGTGTCGCGGGTGTACTTGAGTGCTGCCACGGTGTTTAGCCGGCTCGTCCGGCCAGGATGGCCAGAGACGAAAACGAGTTCGTCCGGTGCCGTCTTGCCCCACTTGAGGAAGTGTTCGATCTTGGCCGGCTTGTCATCTTCGTAGGCGCGGAACAGGCAGGCATCCAGGTCGTACCGCGGGTATTCAAAGTTGTCCGGGTCGCCGCCAAAGAAGGCGATGGCGAACTCCGGAGCCCACACCAATCGGATGTCGGTGTACTTCTTGTAGCGATAGAGATGATACGCTCCGCCCTGGTACAGCGTGACGACATCGCTGCGCAGCCCCGTCTTGTCCAGCGACTGCTTCTCCAAAGTGGAGATCGCCCCACGACGGGCGACGAACGCCTCGGACGCGGACATTTCCGCGTTGACCGCCATGTTCACCTGGTCGGTGACATCCTCGATCGACTGCAGGACGTTCAGTTCCAGGTCCAGAGCCTTTTGCTCTTCGCCAGGGGTCTTGGCCCAGAAGCCTTCGTGGTAATAGTCATGTTCGGCTGTGCTGATCTTTTGGAGCGTGTCGGCTCCGACATGGTGATTGGTCAGCACCAGTCCTGTCGACGAGACAAACGAGCCCGACCCGCCGGAATTGAACCGGACCGAGGACTTCATCACATGCTCGGTCCAGCCGGCGGGGAATTCGAAGTCGTATTTCTGCTTGAGTTGCTGGCGGGGGAGGTTGTTGAAGAGCCACATGCCTTCGTCAGCCTGCACCCGGCCGGCATCAGGGTTGGTGGCCAATGCAAGCCCCAGCAAAACAAGGACGATCAGTCGTCGACGCAAAAACACCATGCTCACACACCCGGGGAGAACGCTGGGGATTCGAAGCTCGCGGCGTCACCGCGCATTCCTGCCGCGATGACGACAGCGTATTTGTATTGGGCGGGAGCTTCGCAGGCAAACCACGCCGTGCCAAAGGCCAAAGGTGTCAGGCGGGTGGTACGTCATGCCCTGATTGTGAAGAGAACCGCGCGGCTATTTCGCCTTGGCCTCGGCTTCAGCTTTCGCATTCTCTTCAGAGATTTTGCGAAGCTCGTTCAGTTCTTCTTCCAGTTGCCGCACCTTGTCTGGATCCAGGTAAACGGCAATTAATTCTTTGGCGTCGACGCAGAGCTGTTTGATCCGGGCCTCCGCAGCCCGATCGCGCGCCACCTTGGCCGACTCGACCCCGTTGATTCGGATCGCCTCCAACTGGACGGCGAATTCCTCAATCTTTCGAATCTCCCGAACTTGCTTGATGGCGTCGGAAACTTCCGTCCATTGCTTGGCCTTCAGGCGTTTGCGGGCCGTGGCCATGAGCGTGGCCCGGCGAGCCACGGCGTCCATCAGTTCCGCCTGAAGAAATGCCACTTCGCCCTCCACCCGCAGGCGAAGCGAGTCGTCCGGAAGTTCGAGAATGTCGACGGCATGCAACCCGGGCACCATCGGCAGCTTGGCCAGAATCTCCTGCCCGCTGCGGATATGGATCCAGGGGTGGGGATGCGTCGGATCCCGCCCGACGGTGGCGGACCCGTGGCGGTCAGAGATCAACCGTAGCGGAGTTTTAAGGTCGAAATACACATCGATCTCCACGCCGGCCTGTGGCTTAGGCCCGCTGACGAGTCGCAGTTCCGTCGCGAATCCGTGCGGAGCGACTGCCAGGGCCACCACATCCGTTCGCTGCCGGCGGCGGGTCAAGGGATCACGCAGCCCACTGAGCACTTTTCCCTGCCCATACGACCGCATCAGTTTGTCGACCAGCACGAAGGTCCAGGGAACGGGTTGAATCTTCTTGAGCTTCAGATCTGGTCCGTAAAAACGGTAAAAGGGCTCCCACATCCGACCAGATTGTTGTGGCGTCCAGTCGGCGTCCGGTGGAGGCAGTTCGCCGGCGCGTGCGAGCAGACCCACATTGCCACCCCCTCCGGCAATCACGGCAACCGGACGGAACGCCTGCTGAGTGACCTGCCACAGGGCGGTGGCGAGTTCCTCGCGGGAGGCAGCATACGCTGTCGTCGGCAGTCCGGATTGCTGGGTGGCGGCGTCCCATTCCAGGCCAGCCACGCGAAAGCCTTCAGACTCAACGCTGACGACCAGGGAAAACAGCTTGTCGTACTTCGCCGCCAGAGACTGGGCAGCGGCGGCCATTCGTCGTTCCAACCCCGCCGGCAGATCACCCGCCAACGGTGGTTCAAGCAAGATCTCGGTCTGCCACATCTCTCCCAGGCACCGCTGACCAGTCTCCGCCATCTCGGCCACAACTGCCTGCTGGCCCATCGGCGAGAGTGCCGGATGCGCCTCGAAGGTCACCCGCAACTGGACCTGGTAGGGCCGCAGCTCCGGGGCATCATTCGCCTGCACCGAAATCGCGCCGAATGCCAGGAGCCCGATGAAGCAGAGAAGACGCAGCAGCATGTTCAATACTCAGCCAGGAGGGGTCTGAGTATCCACCATATCTGGCCGCAGGACGATTTCCTACTCTGGCTTCAGCGTGTTCTGTGGCCGCAAGCAATCTTTCAGCGAGCCCGCTTTCTGCGGACGCTGATCGGGGTCAACAAGTCCTCGGCGACGTCATAGATGGCACACCAGCCCTCACACACGGCATGCACGAAGACAATTGCCCGTGGCAAGCCCGCCAGTGACAGCGGACGCTGCCCGGCCCAGTCCAGAATTTGCCCGGGGGCGGCCACTTTCCAGCGATGGTGATGGCCGCAAAAAATGCGGCGATGACCGACGGCATTGAAGCTCTTGTCCATCGCCTCGGGTGTTTCCGGCAGCCCGCCGAAATACCACAGGTCGAACAATACCTCGGGGTTGAGCCACGGTTCGACGTGGGTGAAGAGACAGCCCTCCACCTCCAGCCGTGGCTTAAGCCGGCTCATGAACTCGATGACCGGCCGGCCATACTTGGCGGCGATCTCGGGATGCGGATCGACGCACAGGCCATAATCGTGGTTGCCCCAGACCCCTTCCACCCGCGCGGCATTGAGCAGTTCGACGGTCGGGCCGATCAGTTCCCCCATGCGAAACACATCGCCGATAAGGATGATGCGGTCGACATGCTGCTCGGCGAAGACTGCCAGGGCGCGGCCCAGATGCGCGGTGTCTTCGTGGATGTCGGTCACCAGTCCGAGGCGCATGGGGCTCTCAGCGTTTGGCGACAGAGTAACCAGGATGCGGGGCTGCAGCAGATTCGTGGGAGACGAAGCCACTCAGGCGGCCTTCCGTCTGCACGCGGCTCACAAAGTCATCCAGCCGTGGCTCAGGTGACCAGTTCTTCGCCGTCTTCCCCCGATTCAGCTCCACTTCAAGCCGGGTCCCTGGATCGTTCCGAAGCTGGTTGTCGAAGAATCCACACTGCTGCAGGTCCGTCAGCAGGAGGTCCAACTGCTGCTTGGGGAAATCCAGCACCCAGACTTCGTCGTCACGCAGCGGCCGCAGAGCGATCAGGTCACCCGGATCCTGCGAGACGGGGAATGGCTCGTAAGGCTGGTAGACCTTTGCGTCGAGCCGCGCGGGGGCAGGCTGCCCGGAAAGCCGCAACGTGGCCCGGGCAAGTCCAGGCGTGCCATCAGGGTGTGGATACTGAATGGCGAGTCTGGCTCCCATCCAGTGCTCGGACTCCGTGGCGGCGGGAGTTTCCGAGGTGTACTCAAACGCCTCGGTGCTGATCTGCCGGATGGGAATGTCCCGAAACCGGCCATTCAGCTCATAGACGAGATTGACCTGTTCATACCGCGGCGAACTGCCATCGCCCACCTTCTCGAAGCGTCCGGACCGACACCCCACGGGTGCCAGCGTCAGGATCAGCAGCGATAGATAGGCGAGTTTGCTCAAGATCAGAGAGTCGTTGCGGATGGGGTCAAGTGGGTCCAACGGCTTCGCCGTCTCGTCCTGCGCTCCACACCGTGTTTCACGCCGAAAAAAAGGTGTGATGGGCGCATTGAGACTTATCGACAAAACGCGACGACGTGCTTCAGTCGCAATTTGAATATTGCGCGAACTGTAGGGGGATTGCGGGTACTGCGGAGCATGGTGAACTGTGATTGAACGCTCGCTCTGCCATCTATTCCATCAAATCCCGCGCGACTCCAACATCTCTCCAAGGAGGTCATCGTGACTGTCAAAAGGCCTTAGAACTGCACCGAGACTGACAGGAGGTCTGTCCAAGCTCTGTAGTGCCGGCCGTGCTGCGGCGTCTGTGGTGACCTGAGCGAGATTTTGGATGTGTCGATACAAGGCAGCTTTATCCTCCGGCGAAAGGGCATCAATGGCGGATTTGATTTCGGCCAGACTGTTCATGTCGGCTTTCCCTCGCAGGATCGGCAGATACAAATTGAGTTGTGATCCACCCGTGGCTCAACCAATCCTTTCCAGTTTCGCTTCCAACTCCTCCACCAAACCATGCGAAAGCATGGCCACGTTCGCCAGGTCCCAGCGATCGTGGGGTTTGTCGTACAGCTCGGCGGACTCTTGGCGGGCGACGGTGTCCTCGCTCCGGCTGGTGAGAAAGTAATGCTCAGGCGTCCGCAGGCCGCGGCGCTCGGGGCTTTCGCGATAGAGGAATTCACGCAGTGAGTCGGTCTCCTGCCGCGCCACGGGCAGGACGCTGGCGGCGGCATTCATGGAGGCCGCTGGTGACGGCAGTTCGATGCCGAACCACTCGCCGAGGGTCGGTCCGATATCGGCGGCTTGGACGAGGGCGGCGCGGCGGCTGCCGTCCATCAGGTCGGGGGCCGAAAACTGGACGATCAACGGCGTTTGCAGCAATGAAGAATCCAACCCATCGCCGTACTGACCGAGTTCCGCATGCTCACCGAGTTGTTCGCCAGCGGCGGCGGTGATGATCACCAACGGTGGCTCAGGCAACTTGGCCAACACCTGAAACAACTTCGCGAGCCACCGGTCAATCAGCGAGACGTACGACGCGTACAACGCGCGGGCATAGACGGCGTCGAGCAGTTCTTCCGCGCTGACGGGAGGCGGTTCAGGTGCTTCAGGCGTTTCCGCCGGAGCGGTATGGTACTCGGACCACGCCTCTGCCATTTCCGCCAGTTCCTCAGCTTCGGCCGAATCTTGTTCTGGCGCTGGGGTTGATCCAGCCTCGGGTTCGGGCTCTTCGTCCGGATCGGGATGAATGCGGAATTCATCAAAATAGAGGTCGACGAATTCCTCGGGCGGGAGCCACGGGTGCGGGACGCCGCGCGACTTGATCCACAGGAGCCACGGCTGGCTGTCGTGGCTTGCCTTGTTGACGGCTTTGGCGGCCGCTCCCATCAGTTTGGCGATGCTGGTCTCGGCCTCAGCAATCCCGGCCCCATCGGCACCGCGAATCTTCTGGACTGTCTCAAACCCGGGATTCTCCAGCGGCTGCGAAGTCACATCCGCCAGCAGTTCCGAGCGAACACCACCTTCGCGAAGCCGGGTCAACCAGTTGGCATCGGCGGTTGAAGCGGGGCTTTGGACCGCGGTCCACCACGCATGCCGGAGGGTATTTGGGTCGGCCGTGTCGCCCAGGCACTGGTCGAACATCACCGACCTGGCCGCGAAGGCGTTCAGGTTGGGCGTCTCGATCCAATCGTTGCCATAAGGGCCGAGGTATCCCAGATGCAGCCGGTCGAACGACAGAACAATTGCCGATTTTGCCGGCTGGTTGGACTCCACCATCATCTCCCAAATTCAGGTACGGGCAGGGCGGTTTTCCAGGCATCAGCCTGTTCGCTGCCTGCCGGAAGCGAGCGCACCCGCACGCGAAATGTCTGCGAACGGCCGCCGGGTGCGCCCAGCATCCGCTTGGTCACATTCTGCGCCGGCAGTTGAGCCTGCTTTTGCACATCGAGCGATGGGAAATGCCATTCGGCATACATCCCGCTTTCAGTCTCCACCGTCACATGATAGGCCATCGCGCGAATCGGCGAGGTATTGCGCAGCACCCCTTGAACCTCCAGCCGCCCTTCATCGACATAGTTGGTGGCGCTCAGCTCCACCTCACCCATGTTTTCCGAGGTTTTGGAGACGCCGGCGGGCTTCACGGGATTCAGCACGACTTTCTGACGCTTGATGCCGGTCTCCAGGGCGGGCTTGAAGTCGCTTTCGAACTCGGTCAGATCTTTGCCAAATGCTTCCTTGAATTCCGCCATTCGCGTCTCGGCATCGTCCTTTTGCAGCGGTTCCTTCTCCGCCAGCATCCGCACATATTTGCTGTACTGCACGCGATACTTCGAGACCAGCAGCCAGTGCAGGCTCCAGGCGTGGCCGTAGGCCTCCCCCGCCAGCACGTCGCCGGCAAAGACGCTGTCATCGCCCATCATGTCGCTCCACGACAGTTCCCGGGCGGCGAGGGCCTGCTTGGCATAACGGGTGCTGATCTTGGTCGGGCCGATGTTGATCTGTCCCTGGTTCGACTCAAAGCCGGTGGCGATTCCCTCATCAAACCAATGGGGCACCGGAGACAGCCGCCGGAACATGTTGCGGTTGTAGACCTGCTGATGAATCGCCTCGTGCAAGGGCACATCGAAGGTGTTGCATTCGCTCAGCCGGATTGCCAGATAGTTCGTCACGCCAGAATAGAACCCCGCGATGCGCGAGGCCGACAAGCCATTGCCGCCGGTCCCTTCGGTCGTGTACTTTTCAAAATCCTCTTCCGTCTCAAAGATCAGGATCACCAGCGGAAAAGTCGGGTTCTTGATCGGGAGCCGGACCTCCTTGGCAAACGAGCCGAAAGCCGCATCCACGTTTTTGAAGAAGCTTGTCGCCTTGCGCAACATGTTCTTCGCCCGGCCCTCCGAGGCTTTGGGCAGCGGCGAACCCAGCACCAGCCCCATCACATACGGTTCCTGCACGTTGCTGCGAAACAACGCCTCACCGAACCGCGTCGCCAGGGCCGCCGCAACTTCATCGTGGGTCATCGGCTTGGGACCATCGCCGGGCTTCCGTTCGAGCACCTGCCCCTCGGCGACCAATTTGTACTGCCCATCCGCCAGTTCCAGGATCAACGCCCCCTGGCCGGCCCCCGCGAGCCGCGCCTCGACCCTCGACATCGTTCCGTTTTCTTCCTGAATCGTGAACGTGTCCGCCCGCAATGCCGGCAACAGCGACAGCACAGCGGTCATGACCAGACAGCAGGTGAATGAACGCATGACAGGAATTCCAGGTTGGTGCGGCGGCGATGCAGAGAAACCTTCCTTGAAGGTGACTCAATGATGCGCCCCGCGCGGCAGACACACAAGACTGCGGCTGTGTCGTTCATCAGGACCACGACGATTGGCGCAGCAGTTTTAGGCGAAACAAATCTCAAGTTTCACTCGGTGCTTGATCACTGGGCGGGCGCCACATCCATCAAAGGCTGTCGGCAACACTCTCGTGCTGTTCGTGGTTCAAATCCCGTGATCTGAATCCTCCGCCCTCATCAAACTCCTTATGGAAACAGTTCTGCCACACAATGTTTTTCGATGAGTTGGGTATCGCCGTCGGTTACGGGCACAAACAGATCCTTTCCTCATCCTCTGTCATCCTTTTTCATCCTGTCCAATATCTAGACCATCTCCATCGACACGACGGGGCCGCCCCCCAATTCCGTGACGCTCAGGAAATTTGAAATTCCACTTGCCCAGGAACGCACGCTGCCGCAGCTCAGCCCGCGCGGTGCAACTGGTCGATCACGCCCTCAAGGAATGTCGCCAGTTTGTCGGCGGCACCCATGGCGTCGGTCCGCAGCTTCCACATGTCTGTGATGCTGCCGGGACGGTTCCACAGCGCGCTGACCGCGGCGCCGAGACGGACGGCTCCCGTCGACCCGACGACGGTCAGGATTTCCGGCGGCAGGTCGGCGGTCATGTCATCGCTGATGACGCGGATCGCCAGAAAGCGGGTCTTAAATTGCTGGCATTTGCGAGCCACGGCGATCGACTCCATGTCCACCGCCAGCGCCTGGTACTTCTCGCCCAACGCCTGCTTCTCAGCCACCGTGCGGACCATGGTGTCGGACGTGAACAGCCGTCCGACATGCAGGCCCCGCGCCGGGTCGGCCGGCATCTTCAGATCGATCGTCAGTGGCACACCCGCGGCATCCACAATGCTGTCGGCCACGACGATATCGTTGCGCTTCAGTTCGGGACGCAGCGCTCCCGAATAGCCAGCCGACAGGATCCACTCCGGCGAATGCGCGTCGATCAGCGCCTGCGTGGCTTTGGCGGCCCGGGCGGGTCCCATCCCAGACTGCACGAAAGCGACGCGGGTCTTGTCGAACTTTCCGCCGCGGACGACCAGGTCGCCGCCGGTATACTTGCTCACGCGGTCGCAACGGCTCAATAGCGGCGAGATCTCCATCTCGGTCGCATGCACAATCCCCACTTCCGCGTGGGTGAGATCATCCTTCGAAACAGGCATGGGCAGTCACGACCGGTCCAGAAATCTTCAGAATGCGCGTCAGAAATCGCGCGTATAACCGGCGGTCCAGCCACCATCGACCGTGAGGATATGGCCGTTCATGTAGCTGTTTTCGGGGTCGGCCAAGAACAGGGCCGCCACGGCAATCTCCTCCACCGTGCCCGGCCGGCCCAGCGGCACATGGTCCAGCATCCGCTGCACCTTGTCGCTGAACTTGCCATCGGCCCCGTAAAACAGTTGCCGCGTTCCCTCCGTCAGCGTCGAGCCGGGGGCGATGCCGTTCACCAGAATGCCCATCGGCCCCAGTTCCAGGGCCATCCCCTTGGTGAGGTTCACCACGCCCGCCTTGGCCGCGATGAAGGCACACTGCAACCGCAGGGGAACCAGCCCCGCGATGGAGGCGATGTTGATGATCCGCCCGGAGCCCTGCTTCCGCATGACTTTCGCCGCGGCCTGGCTGCATTGAAAGACGCCATCCAGGTCGACCGACAGAATTTTGTCCCATTCGGAACGCGGAAATTCATCGATCGTCACGCGATGCTGCATCGTGTTGATGCCGGCATTGTTGACCAGCACGTCCAACCGCCCATACTCGGCCACCACCCGGCTGATCACGTCGTCGATCTGCTCGGGCAGCGTCACATTCAGCGCCATCGCCCTGGCGGGAATCTCTCCGCCAATCTCGCGCGCCGACTGCTCCGACGCTCCCAGATCGACATCGGTGACGATCACCTGCGACCCGTTGGCCGCATAGCGTTTGGCAATCGCCTGCCCAATCCCCCGCGCCGAACCGGTGATGAGACTGACTGTTCCACGCAGGTCCGATTTCATTTTCGATTTTCGATTGGTGATTTTCGAGTGTTGGGAATCAGCGTCGCCTTGTGGGCGGCAAAGCCTTAACCACGAAAGGCACGAAGGACACGAAATTGTGTGCGAGAATCATCCAGATGGCGGTGCCGTAATGTTTCACATTCGCTTCTATTTTGTCGTTGCCAGAGGCACTTTACCGTGAAATTTGAAATCTGAAATTTGCTGACCGTCACGGGTTTTGGGGGCGGACCCGTCGCGTAGATGGAGGTGGCCTAGATATTGGACGGGATGAAAAAGGATGGAAGAGGATGAGGAAAGGATCTGTTTGTGCCAGCTTTCAATGAGAACATCCTTTTTTATCCTCTGTCATCCTTTTACATCCTGTCTCAAAAACCTCTTTTCAAACAATCAGCCAGCCCCCCCAAAATCCGTGACGGTCAGAAATTTGAAATTCATTCCACGGTTCGGCACACAGCCACACTTTCGTGTTCTTCGTGCCTTTCGTGGTTCAAATCCCATGATTTGAATTCTCCGGCTCGTCCGCCGACGTCACGCTATTTATTGAAATACTTCTGCACCACATTCCGGTGTCGCGGGCTGAGATTGCGTTTCACGGTGGCATCGCCGGTGGCGGGGCCGCTGTCGCGGGCGGCGGATTTCGGCGCGGAGTCGACGGTTTCTTCCTTGGGGGCATTCTTGCGGATCCCCACGATCTCGTCCTTCGGATCCTCCTCGAACCCCTTGGGCAGCACCGTTTCCTTGAACTTCACTCCTTCCAGGTCCGACTCGTCGCCCCACGTCATTTCGGCATCGCCACGTCCCCGGGATACGCCGCCACGACCGGGCCTGCCGTTGCCGTTCCGTGGATTGCCGTTGCCGTCGCACTCGCCTTCGCATTGCCCGTCACCCTTGCATGACTGGCACTTGCCGCGGGCGTCGTCGAGCTTCTTCTTTTCCTTGTTAAGGAACTCCTTCAGACTGTCCAGCATTTCCTGGCGTTCTTTGGGATCCTTCGGCAGGCCCATCTTGCCATTCGATTTCTTCGCCAGCCGCTGCAGTTGATCGCGCAGTTCATCGGGTGCCCCCTTGAAGGCCCCTTTTTCCATCAGCTTGTCGAGGGATTCGCCCATCTTCTTTTCCAACTGCTCGACCTGCTCTTCCGTCAGGGCCTCCATGTCGCCGTTTTGCAGGGCGGCGAGCGCTTCAGACATGGACAGCGTCTGCATCACGACAGCCGAGGCATCTTCGATCCGCAGTTGGATCCGTTCGCGCATGGCGTCGACCGTTTCCCACTTCTCGTGAGACAGCGGGTTCTGTTTGGTTTCTTCCGCCAGCTTCTTGATCTCTTCTTCAATCTGCTTCTTCTCCTCTTCTTCCAGCACGGCCTTCTCTTCAATGTCCTTCATCAGTTCTTCGAGGCTGTTCGTGGCCTGTGCGGCAACGGTATTCGGAATGACCGGGTTGGCCGTGATCGTTCGCAGCGGGATGAAGCAGGCACCAATCGCAAACAGCAGCGGCAGCGCGATGTGGCTCGCAAACCGTTTCGGCCGTAGCCGGGGCATCGCCTGCTGCCAGTCTTCTTCGTACTGCGGCAGCCGCTCGCGCCAATGCTGGTCGGGCAGTTCGGCCAGCGTCATCAACAGGCCGCCGGTGTTGAGCGCCTTGTCCAGGCGGGCAATCGACTGTGTCCGCGACCAGGGCTGCCGGCCCGCCCAAAACCACGCGAGCACAGCCGCCGGGACGCAGCCCACGGCGAGCCACAGGACATGTGGCCAGAACTGGGGCATCGTGAGCTTGACGAGCAGCACCAATCCGCCGAAGGCGAACAGAAAAATGGCCCCGGCATCGGCGGCCCGCTTCAGGAATTCGCCGAATTGCAACTTGCGGACGTAACGAGAAATCCACCGGTCCATCGAGCTGGTTTGCATCGAAATCCTCGAGTAAAGCCGAGAACGAACCTCAAGACCTGTCGTGCCGCAACTGCCGAACGTGAGTCACTTCAGGATTATCGTCCAGAAACCCGCTCTCCGCAATCGTAAATCTGGCCGTTGGATGCGTCTGATGGCGTTGCAGTGAGTTTGCACGCCGCGTTGACAATGCGTCGGAGATGATTCGGTCTGTTGAGGGATCTTTGGACTCAAAACTCGAACTCTTCATCCCATGTTTCATCATGGAATACGCGCCAGATGCCATCTCCTTCCTGGACCAGCCATACCATGTGGCGAAATCGACCCCGAGAATCCGCCGTGAATCGCAGGACACGCACGGTTGTTTGATGTCGAGCGATGGGTAGTCGTTCCTTCAACGGATTCCCGTGGCAAATTGGGCAATATCCTACTTCAAATCTGATCTTGGGCGCGGCTACCAGCGGGGTATCCCGGCTCTCATCGGCAGGGCCTAATTCCCGCTCGATCTGAAGTTCCGAGTATCCAACTCGGCGGTCAACATCAACGCCAAAGGGCGGTTTTCGCTCCTCAGCAGGGAGGGGAACCGTGGTGAGGAATCTGCCATCTGGAGAAAGGAACCCCTGCTCGAAATCTTCTGTAATGGCGAGAAATGAGACTTGGTTGACGACTTGGATTTGCCGGTAATCCTGCTGTGTCACTTCTTTCCCCTGCCTGTCAATCAGTTGCCATTTCCCGTGTCTGGCGACCGGAGCCACATTGCCAACGAAGTCCCGTGCGGCAGAGTACGCGGCCGGAATCATCAACTGCCCCCGACTATCGACATATCCCCATGTGTAGCGTTCCAAGCCAGCCTTGTTCTCGACCTGTACAGGTGCCAGACCTCCGGAAAAATGACCGGCATCGAAGTAACTTGGCGGAATCTGGTATTTGCCCCGGATGTCAATGAATCCGATCGGCGGTTGGACCGCCTCAGCATCGTTCCACTGGTCTTTGAATGCTGGAGCGACGCCAATTCGTGCCAGCCCCTCATGGAACGCAGGCAACTCTGTGTGCTCTCCGGGAACAGCAAAGGTGGGTTGGATCGCCCATTCACCCGTTGCGTCAAGGAACCCCAACCGCTGCTTGTCATCGAGTCCGACAACAGCGGGAGCCAGCCCCTGATGAAACGGCCCAGCCCGGACAAATCGCGGGGGGATGGCCCAGGCTCCGGCCCGGCTGACGTATCCCACTGAGACCGATTTGTCGCGGTTGGTGACCCCGGCGCAGGCCAGCCCTTCGCTGAAGGGTTCGAAACTGGCAAACCGCAGGGGAAGCACCAGGCGTCCTCGTGAATCGACGCAACCGGATTTGCCATTTCGTTCAATGGCGCTGAGCCCCTCGGAGAAAGAAGTCGCCGAATCTGTCGAAAGAGAACAGACCACTTTTCCCTTGGGCGAGACTGCCACAGCGTGGCTGCCGCGACGGACGATGGCAAGGCCCTCCTGAAACGGCGCGCCAATTCCACCCGTCTTGAACACGACCTTCCCGTCGCGCGAGTCAACGTAGATGGTCGTATTGGGCCGTTCGCCGGGCAGCGGCACATAATATTTTTCCGGCGGGTCGAGCGGTGCGCTGATCGCAGGCCGGACAGAATCCAGCGAAAAACCAACGATCAGCGCCAGCCAGCGGGGTGAGCCACGGCGCGAAGCTACGCCGTAATAGGATCGACATGCGTCTGCCTCCCGGAACGGTGGAGCATCAGACGCACGCGGGGGCGGCGAAGTTCCAGAAATCTTTGTCAAGCTGCGCAAAAACCAACGAGGATACCTGACCCAACGATCACCCCAACGGGTCCAGCAGTTGAACCACATGCCGGACGAGGAAGGGGCGTTTCACCTGGCCGGTTGCTCCGGCCGAATTCCACTGCATCATGCAGACGTGATTGCTGGTGGCCAGGATCACCGGGGTGCCGGCGGCCTCGTTGAGGAACGCGGATTTGCGGGACAGGATTTCGCGGGCGTTCTCCGGTTGCTGAAGGTTGTAGACGCCGCCAGATCCGCAGCAGTCGCGGGCCTGCGGGGCCAGTTCCCACGAATAGCCGGTGGCATCCAGCACGGACTTGGGAATGCCGGCGAGTTTTTGGCCGTGAACCAGATGGCACGGTAGATCGACGTAGACTCGGGCTCCGGCATCCGCCCGCTTGCGTTGAACAAGCTTTAAGCCACCGAGGAAATCGAGCACATCGCGGACCGGGACTTCGTCGCGAATCGCCTTGCCGAGCGCCAGTCCGCAGCCAGAGGAATTGCAGACAACAGCCTCGACATCGAGTGCTCCAAACGCGCTGCGGTTCTGGTTCCGCAGGACATCGACGCCATCCACTCCCAGGTGCTCCTGCATCGCGCCGCAGCAGCCTTGAGTCCGCGGAACCACCACCTGCACATTGTTTTCAATCAGGACGCGGACGGTGGCGAAGTTGATCTCGCGGAACACCGATTCCATCAGGCAGCCGGTCAATAGAGCCACGCGCGGGCCGGTCGGTCGGTGCTGCCGCATCAACTGCTCGGCGTAGCTGGCGGTGGACTGGCTCAGTGCCGGTTGACCGGCGAACAGGAATTTGTGGGGGAGAATTCCCCACCGGCGCAACAGCCGCGCCGGAAGCATGGCGAGGTTGAACAGCCACGGCCGGGTGGCCAGGGCGGCTGCGAGTCGCAGTTTCAGCGGCGTGCGGGTCCGTCCCGAGGCGACATGGGCGTGACGTGTCTGTTCGAGGATTTCTCCGTAGGGAACATTCGCCGGGCAGGCCGATTCGCAGGCCAGGCAGCCGACGCAATCCTGAGTATAGGTGGCGGTCCAGGGATCGGGGGCCAGCCGGCCCTCCGCCTCTTCACGCCACAGTCGCAGCCGCCCACGCGGGGAATTGTTCTCATCGCCGGACAACTGGTAGGTCGGGCAGACTTCCAGACACAAGCCACAGTGGACGCAGCTCGTGAGCAGGTCGCGTTCACCGTGCGGCGCTGGACAAGCGTGTGACCCGGCTGACGGGGTGGTGCTGGGAGTCATTGGAGAGGTCATACGGAGGCGAATTCCTGGCCCAGCAGTTCCATCCACGTGGCTTCGCTCGCGGCGGGAGCCACGCTGGGGAGATGTCGTGACTGCCAGTCTCCGCCGACATCGTGGAGCAACGGCGAGCAACGTAGAACAATACTTTCGACTTGAGTCTGCGGGTCGGCCTCGGGCTGCTTCAGATAGCCGTGAACCACACCGTTGTAGGCCAGGGCGATACAGGTGGCGAGGCCGTCGGCGGCGATTTGACGGGCCAGCGTCAGGGCCTGATCTGGCGTCGTCTTCAGGGCGAAGTCAGGACAACCATCAGGCTGGAGCGCGGCTGATAAATCTTCCTGCAGCGACAACCCGTGAGACACAGCGAGGGATTGCAGATACGCCTTGTAGACCGGCCATTCCTCGGCCGGGCAGTTGAGGGCAACGCGCATCCGGCAGGCCTCGGGGTTCTCCGCAAACAGCACGTCGACGGCATCAAACCAGTGAACCCAGCACGTCGCCAGCAGAGCCGCCGTGGCTCGCGAAACAGCCTCAAAACTGCCCGCGAGTGAGAACACTCCAGAGGTCCCACAGTCTGGCCGCAACCGCAGCACAAAATCGATCGGCTCGCCGAGGCTTCCGGAAGAATTCAGCAGGAATCGCAGCAGGTCGTAGCCGGTGGTCGACTTCACGACCCGCTCGCCAATCCGCACAACCCGTCCACTGGGAAGTCTCCAGTTCATGCCCAGGATGTTGTCGCAATAGGGACCGAAGCGCGAGGAGCCCGGCGCGAAGCCACTGGAGACAACCTGTTCACGGATCGAGCGGTGTTGATCGAGCAGCAGCGGAAAGCGGAAACGATGGTCAACCCGCAGGGCTTCGAGATCGGCGGCGGTCATGCTGGCCGGGCCGCTCATGACGCCGTCGATCGGATCAAAGAACGGCTCGAAGGTGCGTTCGCCCTTCGCTGCTGCATGGCCTGATGCCGTGCTGCTTTGCAGGGTGGGAGCTTCATCGTGTCCGGTCGCATGCGAGGCGGTTCCACTGCCACCATTTGGCCGGCCGTCCTCAAAACGCCGGGATGCAAACACCTTGAGCGGGTTCAACTGGTGCCGGGGGTTGAAGACTTTGGGCACGGCGAGCTGCAGCCGCAGGGTGTGCTCGCCAAAGACAAGGGGCATGTACGCCGTCTTGTCATTGCCGATCCCGTGTTCGCCGGACAGAGTGCCACCGACGGCGACCACCCGCTGCATCAATCGCTTGCTGATCGCTTCGACCTTCTCGATTTCGCCGGGCTTGCGGGAATCGAACAGGAAGTTGGGATGCAGATTTCCATCACCCGCGTGGAACACATTCACCGCCGGCAGCCCCGCCGCGTCGGCTTCGTCGTAAACCAGTTGCAGGAGTTCGGCGAGCGCCCGCTTGGGAATGACCGCATCCTGCACGAGGAAGTCCGGACTGATCTGCCCCATCAGGCCGCCGGCCACCTTGCGGGCCTTCCACAGCCCCTTCCGCGTGGCTTCGTCGTCACTGTACTCAACGCTCAAAGCTCCCGCCGCATTCATCAGCGTCGACACAGCCGTGGCTCGCGCGTCGACCAGCGCCGTCGGCCCGTCGATCTCGGTGACCAGCAAAAATGCGTCCTTCGGCAGGCCAACGGCCATCGGGCTGTTCTCGACCATCGCCACGCAGCGCGGGTCCATCAGCTCGATCGCCACCGGGAACGAAGCATGCACCGCCAGGGCGTGGATGGCGCGTTCGGCCGATTGCAGATCGGCGAAGGTGGCCCGATACGTCCAGACTTTTTCCGGCCGTGGCAGCAGCCTGAGCCAGAACCGGGTGAACGCCCCCAGCGTCCCCTCCGAGCCCACCATCAGCCGCTTCCAGTCCTCGCGCCAATCGCCGCGCCCGCCCGCCGGACCTCCAAAGCGATGTACGCTGCCATCCAGCAGGACGACCTCCAAACCAAGCACGTAATTGCTGGTCACGCCGTAGCGAAAGCAATGCGCCCCGCCGGCATTCATGGCGATATTACCGCCAAGGGTACAGACCGGACCGCTGGAAGGGTCGGGCGGATAGAACAGGCCATACGGCAGCAATGTCGCATCGAGCTGGTTGAGCACGACACTGCATTCGACCTCGCACCACAGCCCTTCAGCACTGATCGTGCGCACCTTTTTCAACGACGACGTATGGACGACCACGCCGCCCTGTGCCGCCACGGGGCCACCCGACAGCGATGTTCCCGCTCCACGGATGGTGACGGGCACATTGAGTGCCGCTGCGTCCCGCAGAAGCTGCACGAGTTCCTCGGCATCCGCCGGAATGACAACTGCATCCGGCCGATAGGTTTTGTAGCCCAGCCCGTCTGTGTCATACCCCGCCAACTGAGCCGGAGCCGTCAGCACGCGCCCCCGATGGATCGAGCGCTTGAGCCGCGCACCCAGGTTTTCCCCGCTCATCAATTGGCACTCACACAGTTGACGGTAGAGTCGATACGAATCGGAAGTGGCGAAGCGGGCCAATCGCGGTGCGGACAGTGGCGCGAGCCACGCCTCGCGCCAAGCCTGCGGGAGCCAGAAATCGAGAGGTAAGGCAGTGTCATAGAGACATGATAAACAATTTCAAAGGCAAATGTGGGAGAAGAAGTTCCCCGTTGCCCGGTGTACAATCCGGGGGCTTCATCACGAGTAACAAGCTGTGTCGGCGAAACCTGGACATCAAACGCCCTCCGAGATCGTTTTTCCCCGACCTGATTTGAAGGATTCCGGAATGCTGCGGACTCTCATTCCTTGTTGCGTGGCACTGATGCTCGGCTGCTGCGCAACGATGGCATTGTCGGCCGAGAAGCGGCCCAACGTGGTGTTCATTCTCGCCGACGACCTGGGCTGGACCGATGTCGGCTGCAATGGCAGCAGATATTACGAAACGCCGCAGATTGATCGGCTGGCCGCCAGCGGTGTGCGCTTCACCTGTGGCTACACCTGTGGTCCCAACTGCCAGCCCACCCGCGCCGCGCTGTTGAGCGGTCAATACGGACCGCGCACGGGAATTTACACCGTGGGCGGCATCGACCGTTTCGATTGGCAGAGCCGCCCGCTGCGGCCCGTCGACAATGAGCAAAAGCTCCCGCTCAGCAAGATCACCCTGCCCCAGTCGCTGAAGCAGAGCGGATATGGGACGGGCATGTTTGGGAAGTGGCACCTCGGCAACGATCCCGCCCACCATCCGTCGAAGCGTGGCTTCGACGAGGCGATTGAGTCGGCCGGCGCGCACTTCAATTTCAAGACGGATCCACCGACTGAGTCTCCCGCGGGAACGTATCTTGCCGATTTTCTGACCGACAAGGCTGTCGACTTCATTCGGCGGCATCAGGACAAACCATTTTTGCTGTATCTTCCCCACTTTGGCGTGCATGCGCCGCATCAGGCCAAGCCGGAGCTGATCCAGAAATTCAAGGACAAGGCGGGGGTCGGCGGCCACAAGGACCCCGCCTATGCCGCCATGATCGCCAGTGTCGACGAAAGCGTGGGCCGGATCGTGGGTGTGCTGGACGAACTCAAGCTGTCTGAAAACACGCTGGTCATCTTCGCCAGCGACAACGGCGGCGTGGGCGGCTATGAGCGTGAAGGCATCCGGGGTGGCTCCGTCACCGACAACACGCCGCTGAAAGGCGGGAAAGGGATGTTGTACGAAGGGGGCATCCGCGTCCCGTACATCTTCCGCTGGACGGGAAAGATTGCCCCGGGCGCGGTCAACGACACCCCCATCAATTCCGTCGACCTGTACCCGACGCTCTTGGAGATCACCGGCACCGACAAGCCCGCCGGCTACCCCCTGGATGGTGTCAGCTATGCGACCCTCCTGACCTCCAACGGCAAGAGTCCCCTGCAGCGCGAAGCGTTGTACTGGCACTTCCCCGGCTACCTGGGGGCCGGCGGCAACACCTGGCGGACGACTCCCGTCGGAGCGATCCGCTCGGGCGACTGGAAGCTGCTGGAGTTCTTCGAAGACCACCACGTCGAACTCTACAACTTGAAGGAAGACGTGGGCGAACGGCACGATCTGGCCCAGAGCCAGCCGGACAAAGCTGCCGAACTGCGGAAAAAGCTGGCAAACTGGCGTCAAGCGGTTGGGGCCAAGATGCCAACCCCGCAGGAGCCAGCCAAGACCACCGCCTCTGGCAAACAGAAGAAAAAGAAACGTGCCCAGCAGAACCAGGATGATTGAAACGAGACAGTCAGCACCTCCTTGCCGATGGTCCACCGCTCACAGAACCGCTCGACACAGCTCCGATGGAAAGGTCCGCCAATCATGTTCGCAGTTCGACTTCTCACGATGTTCTGCGCGGTGCTGCTCGCCCTTCCCGGTCTGGGCGTGGCTGCCGGCCCGCCTTCGCGGCCGAACATTGTGTACATCCTGGCGGACGATCTCGGGTCGTATGATGTCGGCTGGCGCGGCAGCGAGATCAAAACGCCGAATTTGGACCGGCTCGCCAACAGCGGCGCGCGGCTTGATCAATTCTACGTCCAGCCGGTCTGCACCCCCACGCGGGCGGCACTGATGACCGGCCGATATCCATTTCGTCACGGACTGCAGGTGGGCGTCATCCGCCCCTGGGCTCAGTACGGACTGCCGCTGGAAGAACGGCTGCTGCCGCAGGCGCTGAAGGAGGCCGGGTATCAGACGGCCATCACAGGCAAGTGGCATCTCGGCCATGTCCAGCCCGACTATCTGCCGACCCGCCGCGGGTTCGATCACCAATACGGACACTACAACGGCGCACTGGACTATTTCAAACACGAGCGTGACGGGGGTTTCGACTGGCACCGCGATGACAAGGTGAGCCACGACGAGGGCTATTCCACGGAATTGATCGGACGCGAAGCCTGCCGGCTGATCAAGGAGCGGGACGCCGGCAAGCCGTTGTTTTTGTATGTGCCCTTCAATGGTGTGCATGCCCCGCTTCAGGTTCCCGAAAAGTATGCGGCGCCGTACACCCAGTTCGAGGGCAAGCGGCGCACGTATGCCGGCATGGTCACGGCCTTGGATGAGGCGGTGGGGAAAATCGTTGCGGCCCTGGACGATGCCAAGCTGCGTGAGAATACGCTGATCCTCTTTTCCAGCGACAATGGCGGCCCCAATCCACGCACCCTGACCAGCAACGGGAAGCTGCGGGCTGGCAAGGGAACGCTCTACGAAGGCGGCGTGCGTGTCTGTGCGTTCGCGGCCTGGGAAGGTCAGATCAAGCCAGGCGTCATTGAAACACCGATCCACATGACCGACTGGTACCCCACGCTGCTCAAGCTTGCCGGTGCCAAGGCCGAGCAGCCACTACCGGTCGATGGCCACGATGTCTGGGCGGCCCTTAATGGAGGTGCGTCGACACGCGACACATTTGTGTTAAACGTCACCCCCAACGCCGGCGCGATTCGCGTTGGCGACTGGAAACTTGTCGTCAATGGTGGAGCCGCGGCCGCCGAAGACGAGGAGGCGGCCCCAGCCACCGCAGCGCAGCCCAAACGGAAGAAAAAAACGCAGCAGAGTCCGGAGTCCGTCGAACTTTTCAACCTGGCCGAGGATTCCGCCGAGCAGCACAACATCGCCACCAAGCATGCGGACAAGGTGAAGGAGCTGCGGGCGCGGCTGGCGGCCTATTCCGCACAGGCCGTAAGGGCCAAGTCCGCACCGAAGGCCGCCGGGTTCGTCGTGCCCAAGGTCTGGGGAGACTTTTCCAACTGACACGCTCGGCAGTGCGAGTGCTTCAGCGCCAAGTCGGCGGTCGCTCGGACATTGTCTCGTCATGCAGTTTGATTTTTAGCGACCCCGCGTGCCGACACGGCAGAGTCACCTGCCGCTCATGGCAGGCGTCAGGAACTCAACTTCGCATTCCGGCAGCGCGGCCTTCAGCGCGGCGACTCCCGCGGCAGTGACTTCCGTCTTTCCAAGGTTGAGGCTCCGCAGCCGTTTCAGCCGGTGCAACTCGGCCAGTCCCTTGTCGGTCAGCGGATTCCTGTCGAGGCTCAGGCTCTCAAGCGTCGCGCAGTCCGCCAGTTCGGCCACCACCGCATCGTCGACCTGCGCGTTGTTGAGGATGAGATGCGTCAGCGGGATCCGGGCGATGGCTGCGGCCTCCTGCGGTTTGCACACGCTCTCGGAAAGGTTGAGATAATGGAGCTTCGGCAGCATTGCTAACTGGTTGACCAGAGCCGGCCGCACCTCCGCGAGTTCAACCAACGTGAGGTCGGTCAACCCCTTGCAGGCTCCAATCCCCTTCCCGGTGAAGTCCCTGGATGGTCTCCAGGCGTTGATGTCGGCGAGTTCCGACAGCTTCGACAACGGCACGAGCATCTGGTCACTGAGCCCGTCGATGGCGATCCAGATCCCTTTCAGACCGGAAAATTCCGGCAGGGCGACCAGCTTCTCCAGTCCGGCCGCCGTCACCGATTGAGGCAGGAACAGCCGCGCCACGGAATTTCCGTGAAGCGGTTCCGCCAGAGCCTCGGCAAGACCATCGCCGAAACGTTCCAGTCTGCTCCGCTCGCCATGGAGTTCGGTGATGCGGAACGGTCTGTTGGGCAGCGGATCGGTGGGGCCGACATCGAACCCCAGATCGACACCAAATATTGCTCCTTCCCCCTGAAGCCACGCGGCCGCGCGGCGGGCGGGGTCATCCGGGATGGCGGCGGGCCGAGGGCTATCCCGGCCATCTTCCAGGGACGACTCGACCATGCAATCCGGCAGTGCGGCCCGCAGCGCGGCGATCCCCATGGCGGTGACCTGGGTTTCACGAATCACCAGCTTCCGCAACCGCTTCAGCCGGTGGAGTTCGGTCAGTCCCTTGTCGGTGAGCGGATTGGTGTGCAGTTCGAGGGTCTCGAGTGTCGCGGCGTTCGCCAATTCGGCGGCGGCCGCATCATTGATGGCGCAACGGCTTAAGAGCAACTGCTTCAGCCGCAGCCGGGCGAGGGCCGCCGCTGCCTTTTGTCCGCACGGCCCGCCGGTCAGGTTCAGGTAAGCCAGCTTTGGCAGGGGGGCCAGGTTTTCCGCCAGGACTGCCTCCACTCGTTCGAGATGAACCAGCGTTACATCCGTCAATCCCCTGCAGGTGCCAATCCCCTCTCCGGTGAACGTGTGGTGAGGGGCGTTCGCGCCGATGTTCGAAAGGTTCGGCAGTTTTGACAGCGGGACGAGCATCCGGTCGTCCAGGGTGCCCTTTTGGAAACCGACGAGACTGAGTTCGGAAAGCGCCGGAAGGGCGACCAGTTTCTGGAATCCGACTGGCGTGACCGCTCTGGGCAGGTGCAGAGACAGCACCCGTGTTCCCCGCAACGGCTCGGCCAGTGCGTCTGCCAGATCGTCCCCGAAGCGCTCCAAACCAGAGTTTCCGGCCCGAATCGCAATGATTTGGAACGGCGTGTCGGGGAGCGGCTCGCCGGGACGGATCGTCACATTCGGAATGGTATCAAACTCGACCCGTTCCTGCCGAAGCCACGCGGCCGCCCGGCGGTCGGGATCGTCCGCGGCGGGCGCTGGCAGTGCCGGCTTCGAACCGGGCGGGGTGTCGGGCTGGCGGGTGAACGAGATCTCAGCCGTGTCGTCCGCTTCGATCCTGATGGTCGACCCGTCGCGGTTGCGGATCTGGATCACGATCACTCCGGCCAGCAACAGTGCCGCCACGCGACCGCCGAGCGCGAGTTTGTTGAACCGCGCGGTGGGGGGACGGCCCGCGGCGTTCCCGCTGTTGGGATGCGCTGTGGCAGAGAGAGTGGGCGCGGCAGCGGACTGGTCCGCGGGCGACTCGACGGGGGAGCGGGCGGGAAACTTCGCTGCCACGGGGCCAGCGGGAGGTTCAAGCGCCAAAGTTCCGAGGAGTTCGGTTCCGGAAACCGTTGACGGCGCGGGCGGGAGCACAGCGGTGGTGGAAGCCACGGCCGACCGCGCCCCGGGCAGCGGATCGTTGGCGTCATCCAGGCAGGCGGCCAGCGCCGCCGCCACGTCCTGCATGCTCTGGAACCGGGCCTCGATCGGTTTCGCCAGCATCCGCAGGCAGACCGCCTCGAGCCTCGGGGAGATGTCGGGGCGGAGAGCCGACGGCTTTGGCGGCGATGTGGCTTCGTTCGCCACATCGACCAGCATCGACATCATGGGTCCGGCGAACGGGAGCCGACCGGTCAGGAGTTCAAACAGAATGACGCCGAGGCTGTAGACATCGCTGGCGGGACCGACGCGGGAGTGCTCGCAGCGGACCTGCTCCGGCGGCATGTACGACGGCGTGCCGAGAATCATCCCGTCCTGCGTGAGCCGCGCCTGGCTCTCGTCGGCGGCCTGATGGGCGAGACCGAAGTCCATGACAATCGGCTCGCCGTCGGCGTCGATCAGGATGTTGGCCGGCTTCAGGTCGCGGTGCACCACCCCGGCGCGGTGGGCCACGTCCAGCGCCTGGGCGATCTTCCGGACAGTGTCGGCGACCTGCCTTGGCGCATGGCGGTGGTACTTCCCGATCATGCTCGACAGTGGTTTCCCGTCGATGTATGCCATCGCGATATAAGGGATCCCGTCGGCCGTGGCGACCTCGTAAATCGGACACAGGTTGTGGTGCCGCAGCCGGGCGGTGGCCCGCGCCTCGCGCAGAAAGCGGGACAGGATTTCCGGCTGCGCGATCACCTGCCGCCGCGGCATCTTGATCGCCACTTTGCGGCCGAGGCGGGCGTCCTCGGCCTCGTAGACTTCCCCCATCGCTCCCTGCCCCAGCAGTCCCACGATGCGGTACTGGCCGAATTGGACCGGAAACGGACCAGGCAGAAGTTGTTGTTGTGGCTCAAAACCATTCGCGCCGAGGTCGGCCGGGTGCCGCTGGCCCGCTTGCAAAAACTTGAGGCCGGGGAACGCGGTGCCGGCCCCCACCGCGTTGGATGTGTCGCCGGACGCGGCGCACCCGCCCAGGACTCGCACCTGCGCGTCCATTTTGAGAAACGCCAGCACCTCGTCGCGGAAGTCCGCATGGGCGTCCAGGAACTCGCCCAGCGGAACGTCTTCCCCCGAGTCAGTTCGCGCCCAATACTCGCCCAGGATTCGGTCGAACGGCGAGATCTCGAGTTCCGCTGGATCAGTGGTTGGTGTCAATCTGGTTCTCCCAGGTCACCGAGGCGGCTCCTCAACGCGATGAGCGCCCGTCGCAGCAGGCTCGTCACCGCGTCAGGCGTCAGACTCATGTGCTGGGCGATCTCACTCACCGACCATCCCTCCAGGTATCGCAGGATCGCGACCGCCTTCTGCGCCGGCGGCAGTCCGTCGGTCGCCTCGACCAACCTCAAGGAGTCCTCGCTCAACTGGAGGCGGCGTTCGGGTGAAGCCTCCACGCTCGCAATCGGCCCCATCGCCTCCAACGGCACCTCTCGCCCGACCGCCCGCTGGCTGGCAGCGACGTTTCGCCGCACTTCGTCTCGAATGTTGCAATGGTGAATTTCCCGGACCCATGCCAGGAACTGAGCCACGTCCTCCCCCGTGAACTGCTGGATCCTGCGGTGAACCGACAGGCACGTTTGCTGAACCAGATCGGACGCATCGACCCGGGCGGTAAAGCCCCCTCCCAGCATGCTCTCGGCCATCACCTTCATCCACGGCCGCAGTCGAAGCAGCAGCCGCCCCAGCGCCTCCGCCTCTCCAACTCGAGCCTGGCGCAATAAAATGCGGGACTCGGACTCTGGCGCGACAGACTGCCCTGACACAGACTCCGGCATCGACATGCCGTGGCTCACTGTTAGAAAATCGCAAAGACGACAACAACCCGTCGCGGGAGTCTGCGGAAAATCGATATTCTTCCGCCCACCCTTCGCGAACTGCCTCCCCACCACTCTACTCGGGACATCTCCGGCAGAGAAGCGGACCGACGGTCTGCAGTCTGCAGCGAACACCTGGAGATTTGGGAACTCCCTCTTTTTCCGCGCCGCGACGCGCGCAATTGCCGGTTGAACTTTCTATCATACGAGCGCGCCGGGTGGCATGTGCCACCCGGCGAATCTCATACACTCTGAATGCAGCGAAATCATGGCGGATGTGCATCCTTTAAGCGGCTGGCGATATGATGTGGGACAGGTGGGGGATCTCTCGCAGGTCACCTGTCCTCCCTACGACGTGATCGACGCTGCTTTCCAGGAAAAGCTGTATCAGCAGCATCCCTGCAACGTCATCCGGCTGGAGCTGAACCGCGAAGAGCCGGGTGACGCCACCCCCGACGATCGCTATGCCCGGGCCGCGGGTTTTCTGCGGAAGTGGATTCAGCAGGGGGTGCTGATCCAGGAACACGAGGCGTCGCTGTACGTCTACCACCAGGTTTTCACCTGGGAAGGGCACACCTACACCCGCAAGGGGTTTATGGGTCGCATCCGGCTGGAACGCTTTGGCGAAGGCAAAGTCTATCCGCACGAACAAACGCTGTCCGGCCCCAAGGCCGACCGGCTCAAGCTGCTGAAGACCTGCCAGGTCAATTTTTCGCCAATCTTCGGACTCTATCCGGACGAAACCGGTGCCGCGCAGGATGCCCTGGAAAAGGCGATCCTGGGGCTGACGCCGCTGGAAGCCACGGATCATCTGGGGGTGCTGCACCGGTTGTGGCCGGTGTCGAAGGTGGATGTCGTCAACACTGTCCGCCGCGAGCTGCAGGACAAGCCGGTGTTCATCGCCGACGGCCATCACCGCTACGAAACCGGCGTCAACTACCGCGACGAACTGGCCGCCGCCGGGAAACTGGGCGGGACCGAGTCGCCGCCAAACTTCACCCTCATGCATTTCTGCGGCATGAGCGACCCCGGCCTCGTCATCCTGCCGACG
This sequence comes from Planctomycetaceae bacterium, assembly GCA_021732845.1. Lineage (GTDB taxonomy): Bacteria > Planctomycetota > Planctomycetia > Planctomycetales > Planctomycetaceae > JAKFUF01. Next base: position 36,851 of record JAKFUF010000014.1, read on the forward strand.
CACCGGCTGGTCACAGGCGTGGGTGACCTGACCGCCGAGCAGTTGAAGCAGGCATTGAGCAAGAATTTCGACGTCCAGGTGATCGGCGAAGGTGCCGCCGCGGCGAAGGAAACCTGGGAGCTGATTGAAGCTGATGGCAGCCAGGGAGTGCTGGGATTTGGCACGACTGCCGACAACAAGTGGTCGCTGGCCAAGCTGACCGATGCCAGCCCGATGCTCACACTGGCCCCCCAGCAAAGCGATGCCTGGCGGGAACTCGCCGTCAGCGTCCTGCACAAGCTCGTGCTCGACCACCTGCTGCCGCAGGCGGTCCCCGAGGCGAAGGCCGCCTGCAAGTATGTGCATCTGCTGGACGAAGTCACCACCGCCCAGGCCGCCGGACAATGCCAGTTGGGCTGCCTCGTCCCCCCGGCGCAGATCTCGCATGTCGAAGAGATCGCCGAGAAGCTCGAGAAAATGCCTCCCAAGAGTACGTACTTCTATCCCAAGCTGCAGACGGGGCTGGTGTTCAATTCGGTGAGTTGAGGCGTGGAGGCAAACCGTTGAGCAGGGAAATCGAAAGCGGGAAACGTTCGCAAGCGCTCTACGGCTGCGGATCGTTGTTTTCCGGCCGCCCTTCCACATAAAACCAGTTGTGGATCGGCTCCAGAATCGTCTCCACCTCTTCCAGCAGTTCCTCGTTCAACGGCGTCTCTGCCCAGGCGGCCCAACTGCGAATGTTGTGGGGGTTCGCCGAACCCACCACGCAGGTCGCCATGTCCGGGTGAGCCATGGAGAATTGCAGGGCGAGTTCGGCGATGTCTCCGCCGTTCGCCGCGCAGTGGTCGGCGGCCTGTTTGCAGAGCCGGCGGACCAGCGGCGTGGCCTTGTGCCACGGCGGCAGCGGGGCGTTGGTGAGCAGCCGCGCCGAGAAGGGGGCGGCGTTCATGATCCCCACATTCTTTTCCTTGAGGTACGGAACCAGGTCCGCCAGCATCGAGTTTTGCAGCGTGTAATGGTTGTACGACAGGATCACATCCAGCGGCACCTGGTCAAGCACGTATTTGAAGATCTTCATCGGGTATCCGCTGATCCCAATGAACCGCACCTTTCCCTGCTCCTGAATCTTGCGGAGCGCGGGAAGCGTCTCATTCACGATCTGCGACATCTCCACGAACTCGATGTCGTGGCACAGCATGATGTCGAGATGATCGACCCCCATCCGGTGCAGGCTGACATCGACGCTTTCGACCACCCGCTTCGCGGAGAAGTCGAAATGGTCCTTGTCATACCGGCCCAGTTTGGACCCGAGAATGTAGGAGTCGCGCGGCACCCCCCGCAGGGCGACCCCCAGCAGCACCTCGCTCATCCCCCGACCGTAGAACGGCGAGGTGTCGATGAAGTTCATCCCCAGATCGAGAGCCACGCGGACGGAGGTCAGGGCCTCCTGCAGGTCCACGGAGCGAAACTCCTGACCGAGGGAGGAAGCTCCAAAACTGAGCGCGGGGAGCATCAAACCAGTACGGCCAAGCGGACGGCGTTCCATTGTCGAAACCTGCATGTCATGAGGGATGGACAGGCATTTTATAGCAAGACCGCGCGGCACAGGGCAGCAGGCTCCGCACGAATCCGATTCGTCAGAGCAAGAACAATTGCCGTCAATTTTCCCTGTTCAGTTCCTCAAAGGCGGTCCCAATCTCGTTCAACTCTCCGGTTTCGTGATCCCACCAGTATACGGCATCTGCAAAGCGATCAGTGGCTGCGTCTGCCAGGAATACCAGCAGATCCCCACCACCGTTCTCCCCAATTGCCACGGCGTCGTGTGGAAAGTCTGGCCGCCGACGGGCTGACACTGTCTCACGAACGATGTCGTTGCAGGTGCGTTTGAGTCGCCTTCGATCACTGTCATCGAAGATCGGAAACAGATTCCAAGATTCGGGCGTTGCAAGCACCTGACCGCCGTTGTGCTGACACATTCTGGCGATATAGCCGAGCGGCAGTTTCCTTCCAAGCTTGGCTTCGGCGCGCTTCACGAAGGCGATGTCGAGAGGGAACCCCATGGTGGATAAATCTGAGAGGCAAGTCGAAACAACCCCTGGCTGACAGTAACCGTCACACAACCAGTCTAAGGAACGCAACAAAAACAACTGTCCGATTTCCGATTTCGACTCGTTGATCCGCCAATGAGCCGGCACGCGTTGCCGCGCGTTGGCGTCCGGTTTTTCGACCGGAACCGGACGCTAAATACCTACTCGGCTTTCGCCAGCCACCGGTTCCAAATCAGTTCCGTCACACCTTGGATGACGTAGAAGAACACCGGTGTCAGAAAGATGCCGAACAGCGTCACGCCGAGCATGCCGGAGAACACGGCAGTGCCCAGCGTTTGGCGCATTTCGGCGCCGGCCCCCTGGCCGAAGACCAGGGGGATCACGCCGAAGATGAACGCCAGGGAGGTCATGATGATCGGCCGCAGGCGGAGGCGGCAGGCTTCCAGAGTTGCCGTGCGGATGTCGGCCCCCGACTCGCGGCGGGCGCGGGCGAATTCGACGATGAGGATGGCGTTTTTACAGGCCAGACCCACGAGCACCACGAAGCCAATCTGGGTGAAGATGTTCACGTCCATTTTGGCAAAAGCCACACCGGCAATCGAGCACAACAGACACATCGGCACCACGAGAATCACCGCCAGCGGCAGCGACCAGCTCTCATACTGGGCGGCCAGCACGAGGAACACCAGCACCACGGCCAGCACGAAGGCGATGAGCGCGGTATTTCCGGCCATCTGCTGCAGCAGTGCCAATTCCGTCCACTGGGCGCGCATGCTGGGCAGCAGATGTTTCTTGGAGATCTCTTCCAGGCGGGCGAGGGCCTGGCCGGAACTGGTCCCTGGTGCCGCGTCGGCGTTGATGGCCGCCGACGGATAGAGGTTGTAGCGGGTGATCAGCACCGGGCCGCTGATTTCATGGACACTGGCGACGGCCGACAGCGGAGCCATGCCGCCGTGGTCGTTCTTCATCTTGAGCCGCTTGAGGTCTTCCATCTGCATCCGGTATTTGGTGTCGGCCTGCACATTGACCTGCCAGGTGCGGCCGAAGCGGTTGAAGTCGTTGACATACAGTGACCCGAAGTTGACCTGCAGGGTGTCGAAGATTTCAGAAAGGGAGACACCCATCTTGCGGGCGGCCTCGCGGTCGAGGTCGATCTGCAGCCAGGCCGCATCCGCGCGGAAGCTGGTGAACACACCCTGCAGTTGGCCGTCGCTTGCTCCCTCATCCACGATCGCCTGGCTGGCGGTTTGAATCGCCCGCAGTCCGTTGTCGCCGCGATCCTCGACCATGATGCGGAACCCGCCGGCGGTGCCGAGGCCTTCGACGGCGGGAGCGCCAACGACATCAATCAGCCCGTCCTTGACATCTTCCTTGAGGACGCCGCGCAGCTTGTCGGCGATCACATTGCTGGAGAGGCCATGCGGGGTCCGTGCATGAAAGTCATCGAGCATGACATACATCGAGCCGAAATTGGGGGCGTTGGCCCCCATCAGGATCGACTGGCCGGTCACGGCGACGGTGTGCTTCACACCGGGGATTTCCTTGACCCGAGTTTCGATTTGCCGCATGGCCGTCGCCGTGCGTTCCTGCGAGGCCGCGTCGGGCAACCGCAGGTTGACCAGCAAATACCCCTTGTCCTGGGCGGGGATGAATCCGGTGGGCGTCTCTTCGAACAGCCGCTGCGTCTGGAACAGCAGTCCGCCATAGACCACCAACACCACGACCGACAGCCGCAGCGACCAGCCCACGGCCCGGACGTAGCCTTCGGTCAGCCAGTTGAACGCCGCATTAAAGGCCTTGAACGACAGGCTCAGCAGTTTGTTAAGGATGGAACTCAGCGCCCAACTGATCAGCAGCGCCAGCCCGGCGGCGATCCAGGGTGCGTGGACGGCGGCACTTTGGAAGTGTTGTTCTGGCCGATTACCGAGCCACGTTTGGAGCCACGGGCCGAGGAACATGTAGGCGGCGATCGTCGCCACCAGCACGATCCCGGGGCGTGGCAGAGGCTCGGCCGTCCGCCTGGCTTTTTCCTGGAGCAGCAAGACCGCCAGCGCGGGGCTCAATGTCAGCGAGTTAAAGGCGGAGATGATCGTCGACACGGCGATCGTCACGGCGAACTGCCGGAAGAACTCACCAATGATGCCTGTGATGAAGGCACACGGAATGAACACCGCGGTCAGCACCAGCCCCACGGCGACCACCGGTCCGGAAACCTCCTGCATCGCCTGGATCGCGGCATCGCGGGGAGCCAGGCCGTGGTCGATGTGATGTTCGATCGCCTCCACCACCACGATCGCGTCGTCCACCACGATGCCGATCGCCAGCACCAGGCCGAACAGGGTCAGTGTGTTGAGGCTGAAGCTGAACGCCGCCATGGCGGCAAACGTCCCCACCACGGCCACGGGCACGGCGACGAGCGGAATGATTGCCGCCCGCCATCCCTGCAGGAACACCAGCACCACAATGGCCACCAGCACGATGGCGTCGCGGAGGGCAATGAAGACTTCGTTCACGGATTCTTGGATGAACGGCGTGGTGTCATACACGACGGAGTAATCGACGCCGTCCGGAAATCGGCCCCGCAGCTCCTGCATCTTCTCCTTGAGCATCCGAGCGGTGTCCAGCGCGTTGGAGCCTGGAAGCTGATAGACGGAGAGGGCGACGGACGGCTGTCCGTCCAAGGTACACGCCTGGTCGTAGCCGAGGGCACCGAGTTCCGCGCGGGCCACATCCTGCAGGCGAATCGCATGCCCGGTGGCATCGGTCTTCACGATGATGTCATTGAATTCCGATTCTTCGATCAACCGCCCGCGGGTGGTCATCGTGTATTGGAACACCTGCCCGTTGGGGACCGGTGGCTGCCCAATCTGTCCGGCGGCCACCTGGGCGTTCTGCTGCTCGATGGCATGCACGATGTCATCGGATGTGACCCCGCGCTGGGCGGCCCGTTCGGGGTCGACCCAGATCCGCATGCTGTAGTCGCGCTGACCCATGAACGAGATGTCGCCAACACCCTGCAATCGCGACAGCTCATCCCGCAGTTGAATCGTGGCATAGTTGCTCAGATACAGGTTCGAGCGGCTTCCATCGGGCGAGAACAGATTGACGATCATCAGCACCGTGGGCGACTTCTTTTTCACCGTCACGCCGCGGCGCGTCACCAGGGAGGGCAGCACCGGTTGGGCGAGAGCCACGCGGTTTTGCACGAGCACCTGGGCCAGGTTCAAATTGGTGCCGGCGCGAAAGGTGACGGTCAGGGTGTAGACACCGTCGTTGGTGCATTGGGATGACATATACATCATCCCTTCGACGCCGTTGACCTGCTGTTCAATGGGGGCGGCCACGGTGTCCGCCACGACCTGCGAATTCGCCCCGGCATACACCGCCGAGACCTCCACGGTGGGCGGTGTGATCTCCGGATACTGCGTCACCGGCAAATTGAAAATCGCAATGCCACCGGCAATCGTGATGACGATTGACAGGACCGCGGCAAAAATGGGGCGGTCGATGAAGAACCGTGAAAACATGAGGCGGGAGGGCAGGGCCAGGCGGGCGCGCAAATCCTGAAGGGTTCAGAATTTTGCATGAATTATTGCGTCACCCAGGGTCGCGAAATCCTCGCTTGCCGAGGGTTGCATTGCGCCAGACAATTGACGGTGACACTTGTCGGTGACACTTGTCGTCCTGAAGATTTCATGGCTGAGCCGTCTGCGTACTTCCGAACAAGCCGAAAAGAATCTGAGTCCATGACGGCTGAGGCATGCTTCGATCCCCAAGGAAGGGTGTCTTCAACATCAAGTAGCTGCGTGGGAGAGTTGTGCGTTAGTTTCCCGCATGCCACATCTTGGGGGCACACGCTCGATCGGCGGCCAACGACCGGATCGGAGCAAAATGAAACAGGTTCGACGGTTATTATTCCCCAGCGAATTGCCCGAAGTCAATTGCGAAGGTCGCCTTTATAAACAGAATATTCCGAACTGTGTCCCCACCCGGAATGGTCCACTTCGTGGTCACGGTTTTTTGCCGTTGGATGAGGGTCATACACTGTTTGACGTCTGCCTGGCTCTGGTCAACTGGAGTTGCCGCTCAGCATCAGGTTTGGCCAATTGCTGAAAGCAGTTGGGGGATCCTTAAAGATCAACCTTCTGTACAACCGCAAACTCGACTCGCTGGCTCCGTACACTTCGCATCAACCGGCATCCCACGCATCATCGGCGAACGTTGTCACCAAGATCGAGTTGCCGCCACCCCGTTAGACCAGAGAGGTACAGATTGCCGATTTTTCCCTGTAGGAATCCCTCGTTCATACGACCCGAGAAGCATATGGGTCGAGATCTGACGGGCTCCCCATAAAAGTGGCAAATGGCGAACTGTCACTCTTGATGTTCCCAGTTGGAACAGCGCAGCCAGAGTGTACCGGGCTGATTCGAGTTTTCGAGAGCACCAGCAAACTTGCACGTCATTCGCCCCACCTGTCCCGGGCGAATGTAGGACTTATGAAAACGGTTTTGTCATAATTCCCGTGCAATGGGGTGCTAGAGGGTCTACGATAAAGCCGGTGTGTCAATCGTCGATGGGCCGACGGTGGGAATTGCCGGAGTTCAGTAGTCCAGTGTCACTGCTGCGATTTCATCCATTGATAAAACGAAGCCGTTGGGGAGGAACCCTCCTCGCCGAGCGTTTCCAGAAGCCGACTGGACATGCGCCAAATGTCGGCGAAAGCTGGGAGCTGTGCGATCATACGACGGATCAAACCTGCGTCAAGAACGGAGTTTGGGCCGGGAAGACTTTGCAGGAACTGATCAGCGGACGGCGGCGGGAGATCCTCGGGCGGCATGCCTCCCACACGCGTTTTCCGCTCTTGTTGAAATTCCTTGATGTGCACGACTACCTGTCCGTGCAGGTTCATCCCAATGATGCCCAGGCAAAGGCCTATTTCCCGGGCGAACTGGGAAAGAATGAAGCCTGGGTCATTTTGGAGGCCCACCCAGACAGCAGGGTGTTTGCCGGGTTGAAATCAGGAGTCGATGAGTATTGCCTGCGAGCAGCACTGGCCGAAGGGCGCGTGGCGGAGTTGTTGCACGCCGAACCTGTGGTTCCGGGTGATGTGCTGTTTATACCAGCGGGGACGGTGCATGCCCTGACCCCCGGATTATTGCTGGCGGAGGTGCAGCAGGCGAGTGTTCAAACCTATCGCTTGTACGACTGGGACCGGCCGGGGGAAAATGGACTCCCGCGGGAACTGCACATCGAAAGGGCTCTGGCGTGCATTGACTTCACTCGTGGCCCCATAAAACGGACCTCTGCCCAAATCCTTGAAACGTGCTGCAACCGCGTTGAAAACCTTGTCGAATCTTCCTGGTTCGTCGTTCGTCGGCATTCGGGGACCGGCTCGGTGCTGCTTGAGGAAGATAACCGCTTTCGGGTTATAATGGTGCTCCAGGGGCAGGGAATTGTGCGGAGCGGCGAGTTGGCGGAACACCTCGATTGTGGTGAAACCCTGCTGGTGTGTGCGCAGAGGCCTCCGACAATCGTCCTTCCCCAGAGCGGATTTGAATGGCTTGAGATTTATCTGCCCTGATGTGCTGCTTCACCTGCGCCGGCTGCCGATCGTAAATCCCTTTTCGGTAGGCTCGCGATCGCGTCGGTTTGCTGCCTATTCGTAAGGAAGCCTTTTTCAAGCACTTTCCAGACTTCTGACATTGAAGGATTCCGGGAGGTGCCCGCTGATAGCTAAAAAACGCCGATCACGGGCACTTCGTGATTGACGCGACCGGTGCATCAGCCTGCGCTGCCAAACCATGCGGCCAGCGGTGGCGGCCCAGTCTCGACGACAAAGGGATCGGTGAACGCGACGCGCTGGTGTGTCGCCTGAATGATGCAACGGCGTCCAATGCCGCGCCGTGGCTCAGGGCGTTGTTGGAAGCCAGTTCAGAAGGCCCATTCCTGCGATTTCACTGCGGACTGACTGCCGCTGAGGGTGTCGCCTGCCCGACGACAGAGGCGACGAGATTCCGCCGCGAGCACAGCCAGACAGCTCACTTTGCAGATTTGTGGCAGGTTTTCCGATCACAAGCGCATTTCCATGTGCGACGAATCGGGCAGTGCCATCACAGACGGTCCGTTCAGACCGTTTCAGGGAGAGAAAAATGCGGGGCCAATCAAATCCGCGAAACATGCTGCATTGCTCGTCGAAACTGGTGACATTCACGCAGAGCCCGCCGGACGCGACGACCATCCACCGCATCTCTCCGCATTCGACGGGAATCTCCACGGCTTCACCCGCCGGTGTTTCAACGGCTTCACCCGCGGGGGTGGGCGCGGGGCGTTGGTGCCAACCGAGCGAACCGTCGCTCGCTCCGAATCAGTGCTTTGGGAGATACCGCATTGTCCGGCAGCTTGGCAAGGGCGGGATGGGAACGGTCTACCTGGCGTACGATCCTCAGTTGGACCGGCACATTGCCCTGAAGATCCCGAAGCTGGGGGATGCCCCCGACGAAACCATCCAGCGCTTTTACCGGGAAGCGCAGGCGGCGGGGAATCTGCGCGATCCCCGCATCTGTCCGGTGTACGATGCCGGCCAGATTGATGGAGTGCATTACCTGGCGCTGGCGTACATTGAGGGCCGTTCGCTGGCGCAGGTGCTGCGGGAGGGCGGGCCGCTGCCAGCTGCGCAGGCGGCGGAGATCATCCGTCAGGTGGCTCAGGCGCTGGACGAGGCGCATGCCGCGGGCATCATCCACCGGGACCTCAAGCCGGCCAACATCATGCTCGACACGCATGGCCTGCCGGTCGTGATGGACTTTGGGCTGGCCCACAAGGAACACCCCGGCGACGCGCACCTGACGCGGACCGGGACGATCATGGGCACGCCGGCCTACATGTCCCCCGAGCAGGTCCGCGGGGAAACCGTCGGCCCGGCGGGGGACATTTACAGCCTCGGAGCCACGCTGTACGAGCTGCTAACGGGGGTCGCCCCATTTACCGGACCGCACATCTCGGCAGTGCTGACAGGCGTGCTGACGCGGACTCCCAAAGACCTGCGGGAACTCCGGTTGGACCTGCCGACGGCATTGTGCGACATCTGCCTGAAGTCGCTGCAAAAACTCCCTCAGGATCGCCACGTCTCGGTGGCGGAGCTGGCGGACGCGCTGGCTCGCTGGCAGCCAGTGTCGGCGTCGCGCGCCTCGGACACTTCGCAGCGGCTGGTTTCTGCCACAACCGTGGTCCAATCGCCCGCAGCCACCGCGCTGCCGCTGCCTGCTGCCGACCGCGGTTCGTCGCGGTCACCGCTCCTGCAAACGAGTTGTCTGCTCCTTGCGGCATCCTTCCTGCTTGTCGCCTGGTGGCCGCGCAGCTCCTCGAGCGGGGCGGCCCCGCAGTCGGCAGTGGCTGTAAGATCCAGCACCTTTCGCGCCGCCGTGCCAATCTCGTCCGTTCAGCCCGACGGCGTTACGCCCCCTACGGTTGTCCCCGCCGCCGCACCGGCCCTGGCCGACGACGGAATGCACATGGAGCTGGTTGTCCAGCCCGCCGAGCAAAAGACTGGCTGGCAAATTCTGAGTTCGAACAACGCCCTGCTGCGGAACGGTGACAAGGTTCAGGTCCATCTTCAGCTTGCTGCTACCTCCTATGTGTATTTGTACTGGATGGATGGCACCGGACATCTCAAGCGGCTCTGGCCAAAGTCGCTGGATGACCAGCGCGCTGTCCAGGAGGTCTATGATCCCCCCGCTGTCGACAACCGGATGCGTCAGCTCTGGTACGAAGTGGGAGGCGAAACCGCTGCCGCTGAATTCCTGTTGGCCGGAAGCTCGCAGACGCCGCTTTACGGTCAGGATCTGCAGGTGCTCGAATCGGTGACGATCGGCTTGAGGAAGGAAAACATCGCGGACAGCACGCGCACGCACTGGATTTCGCCGCCGGCCGTAAAGGAACTGCGAATCCTCCGCCCGTCTGCGGTTCACCGGAGCAAGGTGACGCGGGAACCAACCGGGATGGTCTCATCCCAAAAGGGCGGCCAGATCAAGGAACTCACCCTTGAAGAGGTTCTCGGCGTCTTCGACGATTATCGCGGGTTGCTGGCACCGCGGGGATGAGGATACACGAAGTCTCCACGCGATTAATGCAGTCTGTCGGGTGACATCCGCTCGGCACCCACACGATTTGCGCAGTTCTGGAGATTTCACGAAATCCATGCTGCAAATGGTGATTTGCACCTCTACGATGCCAAGCTTCGGCCTGACTGACGCCGAATTCTTACGACCTGCAAACCAATTCATTCATCACCGTGCCCCTGGGCCAAGAGACCTGCGATGCTGATCCGCAATGCTCTGCTGCGTTTGGCAGATTTCCTGCGAGAATCGCTGCCGCAACCGTCGAGACGCCGGCCGCCCTGCCGCGAATGGCGTTACCACGAAGTCGAGCGGCTTGAAAACCGCGCGCTGCTGACGACGCAAACGTACCACAGCACCGACACGCCGCTCGCCGTTCCGCCGATCGAATCCGGCGCAACCACTGTTTCGACCCTGCTCGTTTCCGACGACCTGGTCATCAGTTCGCTGCAGGTTGCCCTCAATATCGAGCACACGTGGGACTCCGACCTGATTGTGGAACTGGTGAGCCCCGAGGGCACGCGGATCACGCTCTTCAGCTTTGTGGGCGGATCAGAGGACAACTTCAGTGGCACAGTTTTGGATGATTCCGCCGGTGTCCCCATCTATTTCGGCTCTGCCCCATTCATCGGCACATATCAGCCTGTCCAACCGCTTGGAACCTTCAACGGGGAACATTCACTGGGGGCTTGGCAGCTCGTGGTGACCGATGCCTATTTGCAGGAAGACTCCGGATTCTTGATCGAATGGTCATTGACGGTTTCGGATGAAATTCCGGATGTTGGCAGCACCATTGCCACTGCTCGCGCCGTGGATGTGGGCTATTTTCTCCCGATCACGGTCAACTCTGTCATCAATTCAACCGGGGATGTGGATCTGTTCGCCGTCGGCCTGGCGGCGGGTGAGGTATTGACTGCCGACATTGATGCCGCCGTGAATGGCAGTTCGCTGGACAGTGTCCTGCGGATTTTCTCCGCGGACGGAACGGAACTCGCCTTCAATGACGACTTCGGCAGCTCTACGGATTCGCGGTTGACCTTCACGGCTCCTCTGTTCGCCCTGTATTACGTGGGAGTGTCGAGCGCCCCAAATTCTGCCTACGACCCCGCCATGGAGACTACCGACACCGGTGATTCTGCTGGCAGCTATTCGCTGCGGCTGTCCCGTGAGGATGCGATCGGCAGTTCCCTGGCCACCGCCAGCGAACTCAATGTCGGATATGGGACTGATGTCGCAGTCAGCTCCAGCATTGAAGCGACCGGAGACGTGGATCTGTTCGCTGTCACCCTCGTGGCGGGAGATATGTTGACGGCTGATATCGACGCCGCCGTGTACTATATCTCGCTGGACAGCATCCTCCGGATTTTTGACAGCTCGGGACTGGAAGTCGCGGTAAACGATCAGGACGGATTCTCGAATGATTCTCTGGTGAGATTTACGGCGCTTGCATCCGGTATATATTACGTCGGAGTGTCCAGTTATCCAAACTTCGCCTATGACCCGGTAGTAAACTCGCAGGGGTCAGGTTTCAGTGCCGGCCCCTATACATTGCGGCTATCCCGCACGGAGACTGGAGACACCTTTTACAGTGCCAGGCCGTTGAGTCTCGGCTATGAGCAGTCATCGACAATCAATGCGAGCATCCATCGGCCGGGCGACGTGGATCTGTTCTCCGTCACACTGGCACCGGGAGACGTGCTGACTGCCGACATCGACGCTGCCGTGTATGGCAGTTCGTTGGACAGCGTGCTGCGTATTTTCGCGGACGACGGAAGCGAACTGGCCTTCAACGATGACTTCGGCGGCTCCACCGATTCGTATCTGACATTCACCGCAACCACTTCCGGCGTCTATTACGTGGGAGTGTCGAGCTATCCCAACGGCACCTACGACCCCGTCCTGGGGTCGCCAAGTTCCGGGGGATCGGCAGGCAGCTATTCCTTGCGGCTTTTGCGGCGAGACTCCATCGGCAACACCCTGCTGTCAGCCAGCCCGCTCTTTGTCGGCACAGGTTTTGATGCCACTGTTGACTCCAGTATCGATTTCTTCGAGGACGTGGATCTGTTCTCCGTCACTCTCACTGCCGGAGATATATTGACGGCGGATGTCGACGCCACTGTGTACTACAGCTCGCTGGACAGTGTGCTCCGCATTTTTGACGGCGCCGGCCTTGAACTCGCTGCAAACGATCAGGACGGGGAGTCAAATGATTCGCGGCTGACGTTCACGGCCCTTGCATCTGGCACATACTATGTCGGAGTTTCGGGCTTTCCACAGGTGACCTACAACCCCGTGACTGGAGCGAATCCAGGCATTCAGGGCTTTTCGACCGGAAACTATTCGTTGCGATTGCACCTCAATGCCGTCAACCTGAACCCGTTCGCACTCATCATCCCCGACGGTCCCATCACCTGGGGCGAGCCCACACGGATCCAATTTACTGTTCGCAATACGGGAGAATTAAATTCGGCGGACTTTGATGTGACATTCGCGATTCAGCCATCCTCCGACACTGGCCCTCAGCCTCTTGAGATTGCCACCGTCAGAGTCCAGGGGATCGCAGCGCACTCGTTGTACACGGGGGAACTGGCCGTTGTCATGTCCGGAACTCCGCGGACGCCACCACCAGGCTTCGCTGTTGGCGGAGACATCCGGTTCAGCATGGTGGTCGATTCGCGGAATGAAGTTCTGGAGGCTGACGAAAACGACAATGGTGACCAGGGACCAAGCATCGATCGGACAGATGTCGCAACCCTGGCACTTCTGTCAGACCCCGGTCCCAATGCGCCAGACAGCGCGCTCACACTCTCGCTGAACAGTGAAGTGAATGGGTACCTCGGCGCGGCCGGCAGCCGTTGGTATCGACTGCTGCTCCCCACGAGTGGGAACGTGAGTCTGACCGTCGCCTCTGACCCGGCGGCGGCCTCAGGGCTTCGCCTCTCGCTCTACGATTCACAAATGCAATTGCTCCAGACGGCCGGGAGTTCGGCAGTGGGAAGGACCTCCAGTTTGCAGTCGCTGCTGACCGCCGACGTGTTCTATGTGAAGCTTGAAGGAGATTTTTCTCGTGTGGGAAGCTGGCAGTTCAGAACCAGCTTTGAGTCCGCCGCTCCAACAAATGCTGTCGGGAGGTCATATAAGGGCGCAGGCCCGATGCCGATTGAGACCCTGCTGCAAGTCACTGATGTGAACGACGACGGACTCCTCGATCTGGTGACCGCGAATTATGTATCCAATGACGTGTCGGTTCTCCTCGGGCGCAGAGACGGCACGTTTGCGGCTGAACTCAGGTTTGGTGTCGGAGATAGTCCATATGCACTGCGAGTCGCGGATCTCAATGGTGATGGCCGGACAGACCTGATAACGCCGAATTTCTTTTCCAACGACGTGTCGGTCCTGCTGGGCAGGGGTGACGGCACGTTTGCGACACAGGCCCGGTTTCGGGTTGGGGCGGGTTCCGCCTCCATTCAGGTCAGCGATCTGAATCATGATGGATGGTTGGACTTGGTCACGGCGAATCGATTTTCCAACACAGTCTCCGTGCTGTACGGCAATGGTGACGGCACGTTTGCCAGGCAGACTGAGTACGCCATCGGCACCACGGTCAACTTCCTCCAGGTTGCAGACCTCAATCATGACAATCGGGTTGATCTGATCGTTTCAGAAGATCTGGAATTCGGAGAACCTGGAGGCGTGTCGGTTTTGCTTGCCCGGGAAGACGGGCTCTATTCACCAGCAGTCAGGTATGTCGTTGGAGTCGGTCCTCGACCGTTGGAGGTCTCGGATCTGAACAGCGATGGCCACATTGACTTGGTCACAGTGAATGAACTCTCAAATGATCTGTCAGTGTTGCTGGGCAGAGGGGATGGAACCTTTTCCGCGGAGGCGCGCTTCAGGGTGGATACCGGCCCCAAATCGCTGAAAATCATCGACGTCAATGGCGATGAACGAATGGATCTTGTCACCGTGAACGGGGGCTTGGATTCGTTTGTCGCCCTAGGCAGCGTCTCAGTCTTGTTGGGAAATGGGGACGGCACATTTGCGACTAAGGCGGACTTTGGTGTTGGGAACTCCCCCGGCAAATTGCAGTTCGTCGACGTCAACGGTGACAATCGGCCCGATCTGATTGTGAGCAATGCAGATTCAAACGATGTCTCGGTGTTGTTCGGCTCTGGAGACGGGATGTTTGCCAGGGAGGTGCGTTACGCTGTCGGCATTGAGCCAATCATGCTGGAGGTTGTGGATCTCAATGGAGATGGGCATCCGGAACTCATCACGCTCAATGAGACATCGGACGATCTGTCGATTTTGCTGGCCAGAGGGGCCGGTACGTTCGCAGCACCGTCGCCGTTTTCTGTAGGAGTCCGGCCCGTCGCATTTCAAATTGTCGATTTGAATGGCGATGATCAGATTGATTTGGTCTCCGTGAACCGCCGAAGCGGTGATCTCTCCGTCTCGCTGGGACGGGGTGATGGGACATTTCGGGCGCAATCCCTCGTCCCGGTCGGCCAACGACCGGAGGCATTGCTGGTGAGGGATTTGAACGGTGATGGCCGGCCGGATTTGGTCGCCGCGAATAGTGACTCCAATGACGTGTCGGTATTGCTCGGCAGGGGTGATGGCACCTTTGGCAATCAGGCCCTGTTCGATGTGGGATTAAGGCCGTATTCAGTTCAAGCTGTCGACCTGAATGGCGACGGGCGACTGGATTTGGTCACTGCAAATGCCAACTCGAACGACATCTCCATACTGTTCGGTCGGGGAGATGGCACGTTTGTAGAGCAAGTTCGTCATTCAGCCTCCTACTCACCGTTCTCGGTGAGTAGTCAGGATGTGAATGGCGATGGGTGGCCAGACTTGATCACCGGGAATTTCGGATTTTACGGTACAGGCAATGTCTCAGTCTTATTGGGAAGCGGGAATGGTGGATTTGCCCCAGAAGTACGCTATGCATTCGGTGCACCAACGTCTGTGGAGCTCTCCGATGTGAATGTTGATGGGCGGCCGGATTTGATCATCACCGACGGGATCTCAAACGAAGTGTTAGTCCTGTCAAACAATGGCGATGGTTCATTCGCCGAGGGAATGCGTTTTGATGTCGGCGACTATCCAGCCTCGTTGATTGTGGCAGATCTGGACGGGGACGGATGGCCGGACTTGGTCGCATCCGGCAAATTGGTCGGAGCCAATGAACGAACGGTCGTGTCGGTGTTGCTGGGCCGCGGAGACGGAAGTTTCGCCCAGCAGGTGCAGTATGCGGCTGACTCCGGCATATCTTCTATCGAAGTCGCAGATGTCAACGGCGACGGGGTGCTTGATCTGATTTCAAGGAATGCCAACTACACGAATGGCGGAACTGTCTCGGTTCTGTTGGGAAACGGGGACGGCACCTTTGCGGCTCAACGCTCAATTCCAGTGGGACAAAGTCCGGCATCTCTGCAAATCATGGATGTGAATGGTGACGGGCGGCCTGACATCCTCACCGTGAATTCTTCTTCAAATGATGTCTCAGTCCTGTTGGGCGGTGGCGATGGATCATTCGTAAATACGGAGAACTCGGAGAGGTCCGGCGCACAATTAATCCTCGCCGACCTTGACCAAAATGGTGCTCTGGAGATGGTTTCCCTCAATCGACAGGGCGAAATCCTCGTCCGGACAGGCCTGGGTGTCCCTGGTGCCTTTTCGCCGGCCAGACAGCTTCCTGCTAACGGCGAGCCGATGATTGACCTGGCGCAGCTGCATGCACGCAATCCCGACGGCTCGCCGTCGACGGTTTTGGCGGCTCTCCGACGAGCCGGTTCCGGTGTGGACTTCTTCGGAATGGGAGCCGACGGAACATTGAGTCTCCGGGAAGACCTCACCATCACGTTCAACGCCAGTGTTGCGAAGTTGGCCGTGGGCGATCTGAACGGCGATGGATTCGATGAACTCATAGTCACCCTGACCCAGAACCTGTGGGTTTTCAGCAACACGGCGGGCGGAGCGTTTGTAAGGCGTGCCGAACTGGCGACTGGCTTCGGCGTTTCTACGGTGTCGGTCATTGATGCCGATCACAACGGATTGCTCGACCTCGTCGTCGCCGAATCCGAGAGCAGCAGCATTGGCCTGTTCCACAATCTCGGGAATTTCCAGTTCGCGGCTTCCAGATATCAAGCTGTCAATTTGCCATATGTGCAGAATGACACTGGTCTAGGACAATCATTTCTAAGTGCCCTCGACAAGGTGTCCGGGCTGGCTGTCGCCGATTTCAATCGCGATGGCCGGACGGATGTCGCCACGCTAAACGTCAACGCCCGTTCGATCGTCATTCTGGCAGGCGGTGCGACGGGCGGAATCGTATCCGCGGCACACGCCACGATGGTTCCGCTGGGGACGACGCCTAGAGCGTTTGGCACCGGGGACTTCAACGGAGATTCGATCGCGGATTTCGCCGTTCTGTCTTCAGAAGGTCAGTCGATTTCAATTTTCGTCAATGATGGACATGGGAATTTCAGCGAACGCACTGCGCCCGGTGGCAAACAGTTGGCCGTCGGTCCCGGCAGCGTCAGTCTGAGCCTTCAGGATGTGACGGGACCGCTCGGAACTGCGGATGATCGTGTGGATTTGCTCGTCGCCAACGAATTTGGGGACGTGTTGATTCTGGCCGGGAACGGGGACGGAACCTTTGCTCCGCTGACCCGTACTGACCGAGATGTGCCCCTGGTGGTGGCGGACTTGGATGGCGATGGTAAGGACGATGTGATCTTTGCCAACCGTTCGCTGGACCAGGTCTCGCTGGTCACGGGTGTGCAGTTGACGGCAACCGGCTCGAACGGCGCGTTCGTGGCTCAGGGTACCACGGAGACGAAGACGCAGGGGATTCTGGGGCCAGGTGCCGTGCGGTTGGCCAATCTGAACGATGACAATGGCGACGGAGTCATCAATGCGAGTGACATCGCCGACCTTGTTGTGGCGAACAGCGGTGCCAACACGGTGCTTGTTTACCAGGGCTTGGGACAGGGTGAGTTTGGCGAGGGCGTGACCTACTTCGCGGGCGGGAGCCCGGCGGGGGTGACGATTGCCGACATCAACGCGGATGGACGCCCGGACCTGGTGATTGCCAATCAGGGTTCAAACGACGTCTCAATCTTGCTGAACCAGGCACCGGCCACCGCCCGCGGCGCGGCGACGTTCACACCCGGACCGAGGCTCAACACGGGAGCAGGGTCGGGGCCGGTTTCGACAGCCGTGATGGATCTGACAGGGGACGGAATACTGGATCTGGTCGTCACCAACGCCCAGGGCGGAACGGCGACACTGCTGCCGGGCGTTGGTGGCGGGTTCTTTAATGATGTTGATCCACGCTTCTTGGCCATCGGCAACACGGGGCTGCAGGGCAGCGTCCTGACGCCCAACGGGAATGGCGGCACCTCCCTGGTGGCGACCAACCCACAAACGGGACAGGTCGCATTTGTCCCAGACCTGGTCCAGGCCTTCCAGTCGTTCAATCCATCGTCCTTCGTCCAGCGGTTCGATTCCGGTGGAACGCTTCCCACCGGCCTGGCGGTGACCGACTTCAACCGTGACGGCCGGTTTGACCTGATCATCGCCAATACCGGCAATGGTGCGGTCACCCTGTTCGCCAACAACGGCTCGGGATTCGACTTGTTCCGCGAGCTGCGGAGCAATTCCCTGCAAAACCCCAGTGCGTTGGCGCTGTCGAGCGATGGCCTGCAGCTCTTCTGCACAGATGAAGGCGAAGAAGTGGTCACCGTCTTCGACTTGCGAAAGCTGCTGGCCATGGAGGACGAAAAGCTGGATGAAGGCCCCGTCACGAATGACCGCCGGGTCGGAGATTCGGTACAAAAGACCGTGGAGACCGTGAAGCAGGCGCTCCTTGCCGGGCTGACAATTGGCGGTCCCGGTGCCGTGGCGATCACTTCCATCCTCGCTCAGCTGAGATTCGGATCCCTGTCAGCGGAACTGGGCGAAGGTCAGTTCAGTCTGGCGGTGGAACTGTTTGACTTCCGTGGCGGCGGGGTTCAATCAATTCTGCGGAACCTGTATGACCAGTTCACGGACTCGCGGGATTCCGTCGAGACCCTGTACACCCGGCTTTCGGTGCAGACGACCACAACGGTCTTCGTGTCGGTGGCCGGACTCGCTGGCATTCGATTTTCGCCTGAGTCCGTGGCTGCGGTGGCCGGACGGCTGACTCCGCTCATTCGCCGGTATGTCGAGCTGACCGAATCGACTCCCGAGCAGTTGTTCAAGATTGGCATCACGATCCTG
>JAKFUF010000089.1 GCA_021732845.1 Planctomycetaceae bacterium
CCGCCGAACCCGCCCCCAAACCCAGCGGCACCAAATCCGCCGCCACCACCAAAGCCACCGCCTCCAAACCCTGCACCTCCAAAACCGCCATCGAATCCGCGCCCACCGCGCATATGCTGCGATTCGAGCGTGGGATAGCCGAGAAACAGCAGGCCGATGCCGGAATGAACGCGTGTCTCCAGGACTTCGCCGGCCTTGAATGTGGGCGTGACAACCACCGCTTCGTCTTGAATGGTCGTGGTGAGCCCCAATGGCCCGCAAACCTGCTTCAAGACAACGCGAATCGCCACGTTGTCGAGTTTGAGGGTGACGCGCTCCTTGAAATCGATGCCCTCATCCTCGATCGGTTTCCTGTCGAGGACGAAATTGTCCTGGATTTTTGCCTCGATTGTGGAGATAACGTCGCGCAATGGTGCGTCGTTGACATCGAGCGACATCCGCTGATCGAGCCGCCGTTCCAAGCGGTTCGACGCGGCGATCCGGTTGTCGAGATCCAGATCTGCCAGTTGCCAGGGCTGGGTCGGGGTGCTGGCATGCACCAGATCGACAGCGGGATAAAGACGCGTCGTCAACTTCTCGCCAGCCTTCAGCAAAGTGCAAAAATTGAGCACGCCCTCTTCCGCGTACCAGGTCGTTTGCATCTGCCGTGCGACTATGTGGTGGAACAGGCTCTTGAGGGACATCGATCGGATCCCCTTCTGCTCCAGAGGCGTGGAGATGTCAATGCCTTCGTTTTCCAGATGCTTGAAGTCGATCACATAATTCCGCCCGGATTCCTTGCCAATCCAGTGCATCCACTGCTCCATGGTGAGCTGAGCGTCCGGCGGGGTGACGATTTTCAGCATCGCTTGTTCGACCGGGTCCACATCGACCTGCGCTCTGGCGTTGGAAACCGCCAGCCAGCGTTCGAGCTGGTCCGCGGGGCGGACGGCCATGCCATTCGCAAAGTCGATGGTGCCGCTCCGGTCGAACATGGGCCGCATGGCTCCCATCGAGCGGGTGAACTCCTGGCGGAAGACCACCACCTTCGCCTGCTCCAGCAGGTTCGCGAATTCCGACGAAACCCTGGCCAGTTCAGTGTGAGCCACGCTGCCCAACAAACGTAGAGCGTCCTCGCCTTCCTTCTGTTCAATGTTCTTGCGGGCCTTCTCCAGCAGTTCGTTGAATTCGGCGGCGGAGATGATTTCGCGCCCCCCGACTGGACCGAAACCCTGCCTGTTCACCGGCTGGTTGGTCCGCAACAACTCCAATGGGACGGGAACTGCGGCGGTGTCGCCCGGCCGCCAGTATTTCTGCCGCCGTTTGCGGACAATGTTGTAGCGGCCGTATTCCGCTTCGGTTTCCAGCACAAGGAACGCGGTGGCCGGCGAGAGCAGTGTCCATTCCTGCGAAACGGCGACAATCTCATCGCTGGCACTCACCCACGCCGCCTCGGGGTCGGTGCGTGGCACAAGCGCCAACCGCAGTTGGTCGAGTTTGTACTGCCCCCACAACCGGCCCACGAATATGTCCTGCCGATCGGCGTCGACATGCACTGTCTGTGTCAATTCGTACCTCGTGCCGTCGCGATCAAACGCCACGGTCAGCGGCACATCGCCCGGCTTGACACACTTGCCATAGATCTGCAGTGGCTCACCGGGCAACCAGTTCTCTCGCAGAAACAACTCTCGGCTCGGGATCCCCTTGGCCTCCAGCCGGACGTTCTGCAACGGGCTGGGACAATGGGTCAGCAACCACTCATAAAGCGGTCCGAAGGCCCGCTGTCCGGGCAGCATGAACACCCGACCGCCGCTGGTGGTTGCCAGCCGTTGAAACACCCCCCGGCCGCGATCGTCATCTTCAAACAGGACCGCGCAAGCGCGGACCTGAGACTGCTTGAGCGCAGGCTGAATGAACTTCTCCACGTCGGCGGCGTACAGCGGCCACTCAAAATCGAGGCCGACCTCGTTGCGCGGAAGCTGACCGTCGCCCACATAAATCAACAATCGCCGCCGGCCTGCCTCGGGTGCGGGAAGCGAATCCAGTGCGGCAGCAACACTGTGGCCCAGATCTGTTCCCCCGAGCATGACTTGTTCGCCCAACGCTTTCAGCGAGGCAGCGGTCGTGGCTGCCTCTGGAGTTTGCCAGCCACTGGTCAACGGACGATAGCCGACATCCACGCAGCCGAGCTGGTACCGGTCGCCCGGCCGCAACGTGTGGAGAATCGTCCGCACGGCACGGACCGTCCGATCTCGCTCGCGGAACCGCGCCGAGGTGTCCGACAAGATCAGCACATCCAGAGGAAGGGCGGTTTCCTTGGCGATGTCGCCAAAGGCCTGGCCCGCAACGCCATCGGTTCCAGCCACGGGCACCGTTATCGCTTTGGTCAACAGTTCGGCCGGGAGTGTCGCCAGAAAATAGCTTGCCCCAGGAGTCTTGGTCCCGTCCGCTCCGTCAACCTCCGGCGAAGTGTGACTGCGGACCACAACCTCGGTCGTCGGTGGCTGCTTGAACTTCACGAGGAAGCTACCCTGAGGCTTATAGCCGTGCTTGCGCAGCTCAAACCGGACGAGGTCGTCGCCCTGCTTCACAAAGGGAACCTCAGGATGCGAGGCCGACAGCGTGCTCCCGTCGACTGTTTTGCCATGGATAGTGCCGCGGATGCGGAAATCCCAGATCGGCTCCAAGTCCGACATCAGCGGCAACTGGAAGCTGTAGCCACCGTCGGGCTGTTCTTCCAGGGGCAGCGTGTAGTCGAGCAGGATCCGCTTGGTGTCGCGGGCAAAGATGGGGAAGACCCGCATGCGGAACAGGTTGCTGCCCAGTTGTTCCAGAATTGCCGGGTCGCGGCGGGCATTGACGATCGACTGGTAAATCCCCGCCGCCTGCTTGCGCTCAATCAGTTCGCCCTCGATCAATGTGGTGGGCGTGGTGAACATCGCGAACCGGCTGACCGACGAGCCTTCGGGAAGGTTGAACAGGAACGTTCCCTCCTGCTGCCGGTGGTACGGGTTGAAGAACGACTGGTCGATCTGCACGAGCACCACCGGTGGCTGCAGCACGACGTTCACGTGATAGTGCGCGAGGTTCAGCCGCACGGGGGAATCGGCCTGCGAGTCCTGGACCAGCAGTTGCCCGACGCCCTGCGCCTGGGGCTGGACCGAGGCCTCCTCGATCCGCTTGACCTCTTCTGGCGTCAACCGGGGAGTCTTGGCCGCGTCGGCGAACATCGGCATCGGGTCGGCCAATTTCCAGGTGACGGACTGCCGTTCGCCCACAATGGCCACTGGTTCGGCACGGCTGTGCAACGTAACCTTCCCGCGAGCCACGCGGACGATGGCCGCTTCGCCCGCGATCTCGCACTCGACAATTGCGCTGGCCGAGGGTTCGAGCCACACCGCACCCATCTGGACCGCGCCGGTCGCAGTCTCAGTTCGCTTTTGGGTCACGAGGATCAATGATCCGGATTGCAACTCCACCTTCGAACCCGCCAGCCTTCCCGTGGCTTCCGCCGCAAGCTGCACCGTCGCCTCGTCCAGCGTCAGCCAGCAGGTACCAGCGGCGGAGGTTCGCAGGTCGGCTGTTTGGGGCAAGAGTTCGCCGTGGGGGACGACGTGCCACGGCTTTGCATTTCCGGATCGAATGGCAAGGTCGCCGCGGCTTCCCGCTTCAAACCGTGAACCGGTGTAATTCGCTCGCTCACTGGTGGGTTGGGCGTGGCTCAAAACCGAGCCTGAAGTCACGCCAAACACCACCACCAGCAACAGCCTGATCAAGCACCGGGACATGGGGATCGCCCTTTGCTGAGTCGCCTGCATGACGCTGATCACCACTTGTGGATCGCAATGCGAACCTCAGTGGGCAAATCCAGATTCATGCAACGAGGTAAAGAATCGAGTGGCCAACGCGATGAAAGGAGCGCGTCACGATGAGCGAGATGCGGCAACCGAATGGTTGAAATTCCGCATCTGCGGGCGACTCTACACTTTGTTAGCTAGCTAATCAACCGTGCTGGAGATAAATTCGTAAATAGTTGAGATGCTGTTCGAGTCGCGAGAAATCTGCGCGACCCTGTGGACCCTTAGGAGCACATCCACAACCCCACCGAGTTCAATTCGGTGGTGAACGGGCCTTTGCACTACGCCGCGCGTGCTGGAATTCGACGTAGTGAAGAGGCCCTAATCCACCGAGCAAGCTCGGTGGGGATGCGCAGACATCGCGGACAAACAGCGCAATGTCAGGATGCTGCAGCAACTCACACCGCAAAAATCGAATCCCCAATCGTCCCCGTGCTGTCCGAGAACGAATCCGCCTCGATCTGCAGCGAGCGCAGAATGCTCAGGTAGAGGTTCGACATCGGCGTCTTCTGGCCGCGCCAGTGGGTGCCGTGTTTGAGTCCCATGTTTCTGCCGCCGGCCAACATGGTGGGCAGGTTCAGGGGGTTGTGGGTGGTGCTGGCACCGCTGCCAAACAGGACGATCGTGTTGTCCAGCACGCTGCCGTTCACATCCTGGAACTGTTCCAGCCGGCTCATGAAGTACGCGACCTGCTCGCTCAAAAACAGGTCGTATTTGGCGAAGGCCAGTTGGCCGTCCTTGTCTTCTGCGTGGGACAGGTTGTGGTGCGTGCGGCCCAGGCCGAGCTTGATGGGGAATGTGTCGCTGACCCCCATGCCGTCCTCACGGTTGAGCATGAACGCCACCGAGCGGGTGATGTCCGCATCGAACGCCAGGGCGATCAGGTCGAACATGTTTCGATAGTACTCGCGTGGCTCACCCTCCGAGGTCGCATCCAGGTTGAGGTGCGAGTAATCCTGCGTCTTCAGTGGGATGTCGATCCACTTTTCCGAAGCGGTGAGCCGCCCTTCAATTTCATCCAGCGAGGTCAGGTACTGCTCCATCTTCTCGCGGTCGGACTGGCCCAACTGCTTGTTCAGCGACTTGGCGCTTTCCAGTACCGCGTCCACCAGCCGGATCCGCCGTTTGAGCTGCTCCCGCTGCACGGCGAGCGAGCTGCGGTCGCCGCGAAACAGGCGGTCGAAGACGCGGCGCGGGTTGTTTTCGGCCGGGATCGGTTTGCCTTCGAGGTTGTAGGAGATGGTGCCGGTGCGGGAGAGGAAGCCGACGCCGGCGTCGATCGACAGCACCAGCGACGGCTGGCGGCAGTATTGCCGGGTGTGTAGGGCAATGATCTGGTCGAGGCCGACCGAGTTGAACATGCCCGGCTTGGGGTTGTGCAGCGGCGCTCCCGTGAGCCACATGTCCGAGCAGAGATGCGGGTCGGCCTTCGTGCCGTTGGGATGATGCAGCCCACCCATGAAACTCAGCTTCTGGCGGAACGGCTTGAACGGTTCCGTCGACTTCCCGAATTCAAACTCGCGGCCCTCCGCCTTAGGGAACCAGCTCCATTCGTCGATGCCGTTCTTGGGGTTGGGCAGCGACATGCCGTTGGCGGTGTACATCGCACAAAACCGCCGCGGTGCCTTCTCTGCCACTTCCTTCCCCATCGCTTGCAGCAACGGCAGCGACAACGTCACCCCCGCCAACCCCTTGAGCACCGTGCGACGATTGAGAGTGGCGGACATGCGATGAATTCCGGAACCAACGAGTCATGAAATCCGTAAAGATGCGTGCTTCGCACCACACTTCAGTCAACAAATGGATTGACGATGCGCAACCGTTGATCGATCAGCAAGCCATGCTGCATATCTTCAGAGTAAAGCAATTGACACTTCCCTTCGAGTGCGGCAGCAACGATCAAGCTATCCCAAAACGAAAGGGAATAAGCTGCACGCAAATTGCTGGCGGAAATCATGGTCGTTTCATCAAGGGGCATCACGTGGCGCTGAGCATGAAAGGCTTGAACATCTCAGTCACTCGATCCAACGGGATCACCGTTCATGAACGCCCTCTCGCGACAACGGCTGGAAGTCGGTCAGGCGGATCGGCGAAGCCAGCCACTGGTCAAGAATTGTCATTTGTGGCTGACCCACGAAATCATTCATGGACAGTTTCACATGCACGGAATTGGCAATTTGTTCTCTATATTCTGGTGGAAATTCAATCACTCCATTGGTCACTGTGGCTTCGAATTCAATGGTGCGCATGAGAAAAATCCCCTCGGCAACTCAATGGGCACCTAGCGTTCAGCCGCACAGCCCAACTGCCCATAAATATACACGTTCATTGATCCGTGACAACATGGAAGTCGTGCAGCGTGCAGCGTGCATTTCCTACCGTGGCTTCCTGCGCCGAGGTTTCGGGTTGAATTCCCCGATGCGGGCGTGACGTTGATTGTCGTCGGAGGAGGCAATGTGCGAAACGAGGCGGCACGGCTCGCAGCGGAAGTCGAACTGATGAAACGGCGCGTCTTTGACCGGCGCGTCGGTCGTGTGCCAGTCCTTTCCGCACAGCGGACAAACGCGGGTCGCTTCGCCGGTTTGGCGTCCCCAGTACCGCATCACATAGTAATAAACGGGCCGTCCGACCGCCGACTCGATTTTTCCGCACAATTCTCGCCCATCTACGGACAGTTCGGCGGTGGGATCGGCAATTTGGCGATACGCGGGCATTTCCAGGGCACCGCTGTTTAACCAGATGTTGTCGAGATGAACATAAGCGGAAGCCCATCGGTAAAGATCCTCGCGCAGGCTTTGATCGACCGGCAGCAGATACAATGGGATGGGCACGCCCCTGTCGCCGCAGTTCACGGGGCTCGTTTCATCGAACGCGTGTGTGAACAGGTAGAAGGATTTCGATTGTTCCCATCGACGGTAGCGGGTGGGGACTTCGTCTTCGAGCAGCTCCAACTGCGGCGGCACTCCAAAGGCTTCAACCACCTTGTCGAGCGCCTGAGCGGACCATTCGGAATGGAACCGGCGTTCGAGCGAGGTTGGACGCGCGACATTGAGGTAAGCCACAAATTGGCCACCACTCCAACCCTCGACCCATTCGCCATAAATCTGCCCATTCTTCAGCAGGCTGGCGAGATACCATTCCGCCGCGTCCTGCACCGTACCTCGATCCAGCGAACCGTTTGCATCCGCACCAAATGTAAGCCGTGCGAGGTACATGGCGAAATCCTGATCATGCTTCTCACTGTTTCGGAACGATCACCAGAGTTCCTTCGGCACCGTAAACGGGATCGTACCCGGCCGGCCGTTCAATTCATCCGCCGCGCGGAGACAGCGGGAGACGGCTTCCATCACTTGGCGGACATCCTCGGAGGTTCCCAGCAGGACGGGGTGATGCAGGGTCAGCACGCGCTCGTCCGCTTTTGTGGCTTCGGCCAGTGGGCCGACGGCGCGGTAGCGGCGGGCTGAGTGCGTGCGGTGCAGGGCACGAAAACCCGCGTCGATGGCGATACCTTCCGCACGCACCGTCTCCACGAACCGTTCACGCGGCGTGTCGCCGAAAAAGGCTGGGTCGTACTGCAAACCCAGTTTGTAGTAGGCGGGCGAGACATCGCCGGTGTTGGCGAATGGCCGCAGGCCAGGGAACAGCGTCAGGGCTGCGGTCAGATGCGAGACGTTGTGGGCCCGCGTTGCGTTGCGTTCGGCCAGTTTGAGCCACTGCGGGAGGAGCACCGCGGCTTGGAGTTCTGAAAGCGGATAGCTTTCGTTGCCCCGCTGTGTGTAGAGCCGGATGCGCTGCGCGATGTCATCCCGGTTGGTCAGGACAGCACCACCGCGGCCGGAAGTCACCAGCTTGCTTCCGCCAAAACTCGACACGGAGACATCACCCCAGGTGCCGGAGCGGCGGCCAAACAGCGTGGCTCCGGGCATCTGGCACGCATCCTCAATCAGGACGATGCCGCGCGTGTCGCAAAGTTCCCGCAGGCGGGGCAGGTCGGAGACTCCGCCGTGCAGGTGCGAAACGAGAACCGCCTTGGTTTTGGGAGAGAGCGCGGATTCGACCTGGGAGGCATCCATGTTCCAGTTATCGGGATGCACATCCACCAAAACCGGCGTGGCTCCCAGCAGCAGCACATTCTTGAAATTCGCCTCGAAGTCGTAGGCGGCCAGCACGACTTCGTCACCCGTCTGCACCCCGGCTCCGCGCAGGGCGAGTTCGACCGCCGCCGTCCCGCTCGCGCACAACAATGCGTGCGTGCAGGCGTGCTCTTGCGCCAGCAGCGCCGAGAACGCCTCACAGTGCCGACCGTGGTAGCGGCCCCAAGAACCGTCGGCCAGCGCGGCTTGAAGCGCAGCGTCGACATCCGGGTCGGCCGGCGGCCAAGGCGGCGGACCATCGGGACAGACCGGCGTGCCCCCCAGCAGGGCGGGGCGCGCGAAAATGAGAGCCACGGGCGAGTTCCGACTGCGAACCGAGTGATTTCAGACAACCGAGCGCGGTAATGTAGCAGGAATGCCGCATTCGAGCGTTCATTGGAATCACAATACACCCCACCCAGCTCGCCTCGGTGGATTCGGGCCTGTGCACTACGAGGAACCCTTTCGCGACGTAGTGCAAAGGCCTGTTCACCACCGAGGGCGGCGAAGGACCAGTTGCGGCCGTGAGCAACAAAGTTGCCGAGTCACTCCGTGACTTGAACCCAGCCGGGGTGACTGGGCGACTGTGAGGCTCACCGGAGGGCTTGCGCCGGCTTGCGCCCTGCCACTTGCTTTTGGAGCAAGCCGTCGAAGAAGCCACGATGCGAGTCACGGAGTGACTCGGCTACTATGAGTTGCCTCTCGCTCTGCGAGAGGCACGACGATCCGGCGCTGGCAAGTACTGATTGAACCGACAGGCCCCAAGCTCGAAGAGGATTGCTTGATGCGGGATCTTATTTCTTCGCCGCCGTATTCCTTTCAATCCGCTCGACGCGGCTCTCGATCCGCTTCAGCGTCGCGGAGATTTCTTTCAAAATCGGTTCATCCGCCGCACCAGCCGCCTTGAACGCCTCGCGCCGCGGGGTTTCCGTGACTTCGGCCCGCACAGACAGGGCTGGCGACGAGATCAGTCCGGCCAGGTAGCCAACGATGACTCCGCCGGCGACCAACCCGAGTGTGAGGAGGGAACGATGCGGCTTGTGGATGGGCGTCATGCCGGACTCCTTGCTGTTACGGATCACGCGGCTGCCCGCCAAGGTTGCTCGTGATCAGCCAAAGTTGAAGCAGCACTCTCTTGCAAAGCTTGTGGCGGTTCGGCATATCGCAACAGCCAGACCGCGAAGCACAGGCTGCCACAAGGCAGCGCCGCCAGCGCGGCGGGCGTCACGGGAAGCAGCAGCCGTTCAAAGACTCCAAAAGAAAACAGCGTGGTGAGCACGAACCCGGCCCCCATCCACAGCCTTCCCCAGGTGCTGGCCGACTGGTGGCTCAGAATCAACCCCCAGGCTGTCAGCGGGGCGATCAGACAGATGGTGTTGCGTTCGACTCCGGGACCGAACACCAGTTGCCACACCGTCCAGATTCCCAAGATCGTCGACAGGGCACTGCCGGTGGTGATCCGACCGGAAATCTGACGCCAGCGAGCCCACAGCGTGACAGCCAGTGCACCACCCGCCGCAGCGAGTTGCAGGGCTTGATATCCGCGGGGATTGACTGGCGGAAGCAGCAGCTCCCAGATCGTCCAGGCATCACGATAGATGTGCCGTTCCTGCATCGGTCCCACCAAGGCGGCAACGAATTCATGGTAGTGGCCCACCACGATCCCCAACGGGCGGGTGGCAAAGGGGATCAGCGCCAGGGCGATCATCGAGATCGTGAACCGCCAGCCAAGCTGACGCGGCCAGGCGGCGACGAACAGCATCCCCGCGGCGAGCGGCCAGACCTTGATATACACCGGCGCGGCCAGCAACGTGGCCGCGAGCCACCATTGCCGACGGGCGATGGACGCCGCACCAACGGCAATGCAGGAGAAAATCAGCAGGTTGCTTTGCGCGGACCACAGGCCGCGCAGCGAGGCGAGAGCCACCAGCGCGTGGAAGGCGACGAGGGCCAGCGGGGTCCAGTTGGCCGGCAACAAATCCTGCACCGAACGCCGCAACGACCACACCAGAACGGCAACGTTCAACAGGCTCCACAGCATTCCGCCCCAGTGCGTGGGAAGGCTGGCGAATGGCAGGAAGAGCACGGAGAACGTTGGACTATAGCGGTATTCGTGGCCGCAAATCGCCGTGTCGTACATGTCGCGGTCGGCCTGCCAGCAGCGGGCTCCGGCCTCGAAGCACGGGTAGGTGGTGTGATCGGCAGGGGCGAACCAAGCCTTGCAGCACAGAGCCACGGCGATGACGCACCACAATCCGACGATCCCCCGCCGCGCCCGGCGCATCGCTCCAGCCGGCTCAAACGCCGCCATGCTGCCCGCAATTACTGACATTCCAGTCCCGTGCATCCATGCTGTCGGAAAATCTTTCGGGAGCGGATGCTATTTGTGGGATTTCGGGAACACAACCCCAAGTTTTGGCAGCAGCAGGTGCGGCGAAACGTAAATCGCCATGCAGGAGTGATTTCAAATCGGACACGTCAGATTTGAGATTCGATGAGTCGCCATTTCGGCGATTCGAGCGGTATCGTGGCCAGCCGCCGCCGGTTGAAGCCTGTCTGGCCACAAGCTATGTTGAGCCAACGGTCATCGTTCGCCGGCCGTTGTGGATTTCTCAGGAGTGGAAGCATGGGTTTGTTCACCGGTAAAAAGGGTCTCGTCTTCGGCATCGCCAACGATCGCTCCATCGCCTGGGGGATCACGCAGAAGCTGCACGAAGAGGGGGCGGAAATGGGGTTCACCCACCTGCCCGACAAGGACCCAGCCCATCCCAAAATGGAGAACCGGCTGCGGAAGCTCGTCAGCGGTTACAACCCCAAGGTGATTCTCCCCTGCGATGTCGGCAACAAGGATCACCTCGACGCCGTCTTCAACGCGGCGAAGGAAGCCTACGGCCAGATCGACTTCATGGTGCATTCGATCGCCTACGCGAACACCGAAGACCTGAAGAAGGAAACGATCGAGTGCAGCCGCGAGGGTTTTTTGCAGGCAATGGACATCAGCGTCTACAGCCTGCTGGAACTGACCCGCCGCGCGAAAGAGATCCTTGCTCCCGGCGGCAGCATTGTCACGCTGACCTACCTCGGCGGCGAAGCGGTCATCCCTGGCTACAACGTCATGGGTGTCTGCAAGGCTGCCCTGGAATCCCTGCTGACCTACCTCGCCTTCGAACTCGGCAAGCACGAGATTCGCATCAATGGCATCAGCGCCGGACCGATCAAGACGCTCAGCGCTTCGGCCGTGGGCGACTTCGACGACATGCTGAAGCTGTACGCCGCGATGGCCCCGATGAAGCGCAACGTGACTCAGGAAGAAGTCGGCAAGTCCGCCATTTACCTGCTGAGCGACCTGGCGTCCGGGGTCACCGGCGAAGTTCTACATGTCGATTCCGGCTACCACATCATGGGGGCTCCGTCGGCCAAGAACATGCCCACCGCAGGGTAGGATGGCCTTCAGGCCGTCCGAGTGTGTTCGGCATGACTCGTTCACCACGCACCCGGAAGGCCAGTCTAGAACGCGCCAGGATCACAACCTCCCAGCGGACGCCGTCACGATGTCCCGGACCCGGTGGATTCCGCTTGCCGTCATTGCACTGCTTGCCGCCGGGGCCGTGGCTGCCTACGGCCTGCGACGGCAAAACTTGCCCGCAGGCCTGGAAGAGGCACCATCGCGTGTTGCCGTTGAAATCCCCAAGCCACCGCCCCTGACCATGGACTACATGGGCAGTTCCAGTTGCGCCACGTGCCATCCGAAAGTCGCCGAGGCGTATCGGACGCACTCGATGTCGCGCTCGATGGCGACCGTCGAAGCCGCCTCGCCGCTGGAAGACTACGGCGCGGCCGCCACTTTCTCGCCCGATGGGCAGCATCAATACCGGGTGGAGAAAACAGACGCCGGAATTCTGCACCGCGAGCGGTTCGCCGATGCCGAGGGAGAAACGCTGTATGACCAGGCGGTCCGCGTCGACTACGCCATGGGCTCCGGCGTGCATGGCCGGTCGTACCTGATCGACCGGGGCGGGACAATGACCATGTCTCCCATCACCTGGTACAGCGAAGCGAAACGCTGGAACCTGTCGCCGGGTTACAGTCTGCCGGTGCATCCGCGGTTCGACCGGCAGATCAAGGACGGCTGTCTCGACTGCCATGTCGGGCGGGTCAACGCCGTCCGGGGCCACGACCAGCATGTCGCCAACCCGCCGTTCCTGGAACTCTCCATTGGCTGCGAGCGTTGTCATGGTCCGGGCGGCGAACATGTGCAGTTCCACCAAACAGCACCGCCGGGTGGAGTCGCTGGCAAGGCTGATCCGATCGTGAACCCGGCGAAGCTCGAACCCGCGCGGCGCGAGGATGTTTGTGCCCAGTGCCACCTGCAGGGGCACGGACGGATTCCCCACTACGGATCGGAGGTCGGTGATTATCGTCCCGGGCAGCGGCTGGAAGAGACCTGCGTCATTTTTGTGGAGGGGACGCGGACCAGTGCGGAGGGCACCCGCGCCGTCAGCCAGGTCGAACAGATGCGTGCCAGCACCTGTTTCCAGCAGAGCCAGGGCAAGTTTGGCTGCATCAGTTGTCATGACCCGCATTCGCTACCGGCAGAGGAGGAGAAGGTCGCGTTTTACCGGTCAAAATGTCTGGAATGCCACTCAGAACGTGGCTGCAAGTTGCCCGAATCCAAGCGGCAGAGTCCGCCGGCCAATGATTCCTGCATGCATTGCCACATGCCGAAGCTGGGCACCAGTGATGTGCCGCACACGGCGCAGACCGATCACCGGGTGCTGCGCGAACCGAGCCTCAGTCGCGAGCCGGCGCGAAGCGGGCTGCCCGAGATCTTTGACCAAGCCGAAGACCGGCTGCCGGCGTTGACCGTGCAGCGGGCGCGGGGCATCTGGCTGGCGGAACAGGGCGAGGCTCAAAGCAATCCGCGGTTTGCCGCCGAAGCCACACGGCTCCTTTCGGTGGTGGTGGAGCATCTGCCCCGCGACGCCGATTCGCTGGAGGCCCTGGGAACCGCGGCCGCCATGGAGGGCCGCTTCGAGGATTCGCTGGCCTGGTGGAAGCGGGCGCTGGAGGTGGAGCCCAATCGAGAGTCCGTCCTGCGGCCAACCGCCATGATTCTGATGAACTCCGCCCGCACCGCCGAGGCACTGCCTTACCTGGAACGGTTCTTGAAGGAGCAGCCAGCCAACGCCTCCATGTGGGGCCGCTACTCGCAGCTTTTGGGACAGAGCCAGCGGTGGCCGGAGGCCATTGCCGCAGGCAAGAAAGCCGAAGCCTTGGACCCCTCGCAGGCCCGCATTTACCAGTGGCTGAGCCACGCCTGCGGTCAGGCGGGCGATGCGGCCCAAAGCCGCCACTACCAGGCACTGTATGAACGCATGCGTGCCGCGGGCCGCCGCTGAGCGGAGGTTCAACCGCGCCGTTGTGAGCCACCGTGACGTGGCTATACTCAGAGAATCAGATATTGAGTTTGACTGATCTGTCCGTTGGCTGTGGAATTTCAACATGCGTTTCTCAGGATGGGTTGCCGTTGGGATCCTGTTCGCCGTGCTGGCGGCCCCGTTGCCGATCCTGGCGGGCGACAACTGGCCCAATCTGCACGGGCCGACGAACAACGGCCACTCCGATGCGACCGGCCTGCCGCTCACCTGGAGCGAGACGGAGAACATCGTCTGGAAGACGCCGATTCATGATCTTGGCTGGTCATCGCCCGTGATCTGGGGTTCACAGATCTGGCTCACGACCGCCACGAAAGACGGCAAAAAAAGCTATGCCGTGTGCATCGACAAGGAGACCGGCAAGGTCCTCCACGACCGGCTGCTGTTCGAAACCGAGAAGCCGGAAGACACGCTGCGCTACAACAGCTACGCCTCGCCAACCCCGGCCATCAAGGCAGGCCGGGTGTTTGTCAGTTTTGGCAGCTACGGCAGCGCGTGCCTCGACACGGCGACCGGCAACACCATCTGGAGTCGCCGCGACCTGCCCTGCAACCACTGGCGGGGTCCGGCCTCTTCGCCGATTCTGTTCGAAAACCTGATGATCGTGCACTACGACGGCTTCGATCATCAGTACGTCATCGCCTTGGATCAGGCGACCGGCGAAACGGTGTGGAAGACGCCGCGCGAAGTCGAGTACGGAACCACGGATGGCGACGTGATGAAGGCGTTCAGCACGCCCGTCGTGTTTGAGATCGACGGCGTCCAGCAGTTGGTCAGCCCCACCTCCAAGGCCACGCTGGCTTACGATCCACGAACCGGCAAGGAGCTGTGGCGGGTGCGCTACAAGGAGTTTTCCGTCGCCGCCCGGCCGATTTTCCGCGACGGCGTGCTGTACCTGAACACCGGCTTTGGCCGGGCCAACCTGCTGGCCGTCAAACCCGGCAGGGGTGACCTGACAGACACCAACATTATTTGGAAACAGGAAAAAGGCGTCCCTTCCGAACCGACGGAACTCCTGATTGGCGACCTGCTGTTCATGTGCCACGACAAGGGCACGGCTCAATGCCTGGACGCCAAAACCGGCAAGGAAGTCTGGCAGACGCGGCTGGGCGGCGACTATTCAGCCACGCCCCTGTACGCCGACGGCAAGATCTACTTCTTCAGCCAGCAGGGCATCTGCACGGTGATCGCCCCCGAGCGCGAATTCAAAAAGCTGGCCGCCAACAAGTTCGAAGAAGGCTTTCGGGCCTCGCCCGCGGTGTCCGGCAAGGCGTTGTATTTGAGAACGCTGACGCATTTGTACCGGGTGGAGGCGAAGTGATTCGTTGAGACCCCCTCACTTCACTGGTTGCGATCTCACGCTTTGCTCAATCCTCGAGTCGTTCAATTCAGGCCACACCGAATTGCCAGGGTCGATGATGTGCTTGGCGAACTCATCAGAATAATCGCAGGGGCCAACCCCAACTTCCGATTTCAATGCCCAAGTGCAGACATTGACGCTTTACTTGCCGGTGTCCTGCCTGACGAAATCCGTGTATTCGTTGACGATCCCAATCCGAAGTCGGGGCCGCAGCCGGACAAGCACTTCGTGACGGAGTATCGGACTGACATCTTCCGCGACGTCATCGTGTCAGATGTCTCGCATGCCGCACCTTGGCCGGACGACGATGGAATCCGATTCTCCGACTACTCACTGTTGGTTTTGAACGAAAATGGACTTTCTGCCATTCCCAAGAAATCAGTCCGTTCGGGCGAATAACAAACCGTTGCACCGGAGCCACAGGCTGCGCGTGCTCTGAAATCAACGTCGTTCGCCGCGGCCCGGTGAACGCGGTCGTTAGGACTGTAGACGAGCCAAGATGTACATGCCGCAAGACGCAGGCCGGCAGGTTTCCCGATAGCATCTTGTTCGCGAAATTCGCTTACGTCACAGGCGGCGCGGGTGGGAGGCGGGCTCTTCCCCGTTCGAGGAGCCGCCGGAACTCATCGATATCGGGCTTCTGGACAGGCGCGCGCCCGGCGACAGGCGGCGCGGCCGCGGCCTGAAACGCGAGCGCCATCTCCCGAATCTGCCGGAACAGTTCGTCGGTTTCTTCGTCGTCACGATCGTCGCCTGGGATAGGCGGCGCGGCCTGCTCCGCGCCGCCAGCGTTGCCGTTCGGGTGGCGTAATATCGGCTCTTTCTCCGCAAAAGAACGCGAACGTCTGGCGACGATTCCGTCAGGATGTTCCTGCGTGGCGCGTGACAAAGTAGACGAGTCACTCCGTGACTCGAACCCCGCCCCGTTCACGCCGGTAGACGCACTCCGACGCGCCTCCGCCGTCTTTGATGGTCCGTCGGCCTGCGGTTCCGCTTCCAAGACAGGCGGCGCGGCTGGTGGTTGCGACGCTTGTTCGGTCATCAACCGGAACTCCGCGGCGTCCGGTTCATGGACGAGTTCGAGTCACGGAGTGACTCGGCTACTTTGCAACTCCCGGAGTTCGCGCTGGTCTGCGGGGCCGCGTCCAAGACAGGCGGCGCGGGCGGCGGCTGAATCCTGCCCGTCAGCATGGCATGGCGCTGCTGGGCATGGCCGGACGCCACCTCATGGTCGTGAGCGTCTACTTCAGGATCGATCTCTTCCGGCGGATCCTCATCGTCCTCAGTCAGCGACTCGGCGGGTTCCGCTGCGGAATCATCATTCCTTCCGCGAACCTGGTTGACGCCACAAGGCCCGTTCGGGTCCAGGTGGCTCAGGCAATACTTGATCGCCCATGGCTCGCCGTTCTCGAGGGCCAGAACCAGCCGCAGCGTCGACGCGTCGGCCGCGTCGGGTTGAGCCACGAGTGGAGTCCGTGGCTTCCGCCGTGCCGGAGCCCCCGAAGTCTCGGCGGAGTACGACTCACTCGGCCAGGAGCGTGGCGTGATCGGGACCCCATGCATGCGGCTGAAAACGAAAATGACCGCCCAGCGGGCACTGGCGTCCAGTGCCTTGTCGAGCTGCTCCCAGGCGATGCGGACCATCACCGCCCGCGCCGCGCCCAGACACGCCTTCAGTTGCGGCGCGCGCTCGATCCGCCGGTAAAGCGTCGGCCGGAGGATCCCCAGAGCGACAGCCGCATACGTCACGACTCCCATGTTCGAGACGATCGCTGCATAGATCTGCGCATCGGTCACCTTGCAGTCGCTGCGCTGCTTCCGCCCGCGCCCCTCCGCCACCTGCTGTTCCAGGGAAACGCCCGCATCCGCTCTCTCATTGGAAGTGCAACCGCTCATTGCAGCCTGCCTCGTTGTTGATCGACCGATGTACTATTGGTTCGAAGCATCTTACGCCTTTTTCGCGTGTAGTCAATATCAAACCAAAGTTTTTACCACAAAAAATGATTGTTATATGTCGCTGTCGGGAATATCGCCAGACATTCGCGTTCCGAGCGGCCATCACCGGTCACCGGAGGGCTTGCGCCCAGCCTTTTGAAGGTGTGAAAACAACGGGAAACTCCGGGCTTTCTGAAGAGTCCGGCCACCTGGATCCAGCGTCGAAAGACGCCAAAGTCCCGAATTCTCGGTGTTTTTCACGACAATGCACCTTCAAAAGGCTGGGCTTGCGCCCAGCCGTTACAAAGTAGACGAGTCACTCCGTGACTCGAACCCAGGCGCTCAGTGATTGGACGACTCTACGCTTCCCGTAACGCCTCACGCCGAACGGCGAGCACGCACGGCGTAGTGCGAAGGCCCGTTGACCACCGAGGTGAACTCGGTGGGGTTGTGGGTCGGGATGGCTCGTCCGCGCACCTTGAGCGGCACGGCGCGAGCCGTCCGGTGATGGATTTCCGGCGCTCCGAGCGGTCGTCACCGGTCACCGGAGGGCTTGCGTCCAGCCGCTACAAAGTCGACGAGTCACTCCGTGACTCGAACCCAGGCGCGGAATGCTGAACGACTTTACGCTTCACGTAACGCTTCACGCCGAACGGCGAGCACGCGCGGCGTAGTGCGAAGGCCCGTTGACCACCGAGGTGAACTCAGTGGGGTTGTTGGTGGGGATGGCTCATCCGCGCGCCTGTAGCGGCACGGCGCGAGCCGTCCGGTGATGGATTTCCGGCGCTCCGAGCGGTCGTCACCGGTCACCGGAGGGCT
This sequence comes from Planctomycetaceae bacterium, assembly GCA_021732845.1. GTDB lineage: Bacteria > Planctomycetota > Planctomycetia > Planctomycetales > Planctomycetaceae > JAKFUF01. Next base: position 17,519 of record JAKFUF010000089.1, read on the forward strand.
TGCGCCCTCGTTGTTACACACAAGTCGACAGGGGCATTGGCCACGCGGCAAATGGTAGGGTTTGATTCTATGTCGATGTGGCGGGAGGGCGAAGCTCCTGCTGAGCCGCGGTCAACAGTGCGTGCCCGCTTCTCGCCGACTTTCCCTCACGAACGGGGCCAGATTCGCCGTAAAGACCGTGTGTTTTCTTGCTCGCGGCTCGGCAGCAGCCTCGCCCCCCCGCCACGTCGCCCGATGGGTCGGCACCATGAAATCCCCGATGCCGGCAACTTGTGTGTAGCACCGGAGGGCTTGCGCCCAGCCGCTACAAAATCGACGAGTCACTCCGTGACTCGAACCCAGGCACGGAATGCTGAATGACGTAAAGCCGTCTCAACGGCTTGAGCGGCTCCCTGATGCAGTGCAGAAAACCGACAATCCTCCCGCAAAAACCCCAAAAGACAATGGCCTGGGGTTAGGGAGACCGCACATGCTGGAGTAAAGCACCAATACTTCACCGTGTGTCCGCTCTCTTCCGACGATGTCCGTTCCCACCACCCTGCATTCCCCCCTGCCGACTGCCCGCTCGGCGGAACTAACTGCCGGCAACTGTCGGCAAGCGCACGCCTGGCCGTGGCTGCTGTTCAGCGCCGTTATGGTGCTGCTTCTCGCCCCCAGTTTCGTGGCAAACATCCGGCCCGCGCGGGGGTTGATTCCAGACTTCTTCAAGGAATGGGTGTCGGCCCGCAACTATTTCACCGGCCACCCCGTCTATGCGAATCAACGGGACAGCCTATGGCGGACGATGCGGCTGAAGCCGGGAGAGGGTTGGTTTGAGGAGTACAACGCCCACCCCCCCACGGCCGTACTGATCTCTCTCCCCTTCGGCCTGCTCAATTACCAGGACGCCCATGCGGCGTGGAACCTCTGCTCCCTGGCGCTCCTGGCGCTGACACTCTGGCGCGTCAGTGTGGCTCTCTCCCTCCGCTGGAATCTGGCGGGTTGGTCAGCCGTTCTGGGACTGCTGCTGGTCTGCGACCCGCTCCGCCAGACGATCAACCAAGGGCAGCTCAATCTCGTCCTGTTGTGGCTTCTGGCCGAGACGTGGATCGCCGACCGGCAGGGCCGGCCGCTGCTGGCCGGCTGGTGGCTCGGCTGGGCGGCAGCCATCAAGCTGTTTCCCGTGTTCCTGTTTTTGTACTTCCTGATGCGCCGCGACTGGCGGGCGATTGCCGCAGGCGTCGTCTCGTGTGCGGCAGTGATGGGGCTGACGACCGCCATCTTGGGTTGGCAAGCCCATGTCGATTACGTCACGCTGGCCATGCCCGCCCTGCGTTCAATGCGTGATGCCTGGGGAAATGTGTCGCTCGACGCCTTTTGGGCTCGGCTGTTCGATGCCCCAAGTTCCGTGGTCGAGGCTTGGCAAACGCTGCCGGCCTGGCGGATTGCCGGGACCGTCCTGAGTTCATTGGCATTGCTTGGGTGGCTGATCGCCCGCCTTCGCAATTCGGATCGTTTTAAAACAGACGACGCGGGATTCTCGCTGTGTGTCGTCGCCATGCTGCTGCTCTCGCCAATCACCTGGGCGCATTACTTCATGCTGCTGTTGGTGCCGTTGGCGATTGCCTGGAGAACGACCTTCGGGCAAGGCAACAATTCATCAGGCGGCGCGGATTCGTCTGCCCGTTGGTCCGGACGACAAGTCGTGTTTCACCTCGTGTTCTGGTCGCTGCTGTTGGCCCCGCGCATCGGTTGGAGCCTCGCCTTCCGGCTGCCGCCAACGGTCACCACAGCCGACCACCGCCAGACCACGAAACGGTCGATGTGGAAGCTCGATGGCCGGGTGGCGCTTCCCGTCCATTCGCTGACTGGGTTGTCGTACCAGACCTACGCGCTGCTGGCCTTGTTTGGGCTGCTGTACGTGAAGCCACGCGAAGCGGTGGCACGGCCATCTTAGGCCGTGCGGGGTGTGGAATCGGCGTGGCTCCCTCTAAGGGCGGACTAGGAAGCCCGCCCTACGTGTTCCTTTCACGCCTTCTCCGCGCCCCACAGCTCCGCCAGCTTGACCAGCACATCGACCGCGTGCTGCATCTCTTCGACGCTGGTCCATTCCAGCGGCGAATGCGGGTTGTGTTCGCCCGTCGAGAGGTTCGGCGTCGGCAGTCCCAGGGCCGTCATCCGCGAGCCATCCGTCCCGCCGCGGATGATGTTCGCCTCCGCCTCCATGCCAGCCCGCCGCGTGGCCTCCAATGCCAGCGGCACCGCCCGTGGCTCTTTTCCGAGCCCGTCCCGCATGTTGCGGTACTGCTCGACAAACTTGATTTCGATCTGCGCTTTGGGGTGCTTGGTGCGCAGGTCGGCAGCGATGGATTCCAACAGTTGGCGGTATTCCAGCAGTTTGGGCGTCTCGAAGTCCCGCAGGATCAGCCGAGCCGTCGCCTTGGCGACACTTCCTTCCTGGGTGTACGGGTGAATAAACCCTTCGCGGCCATCCGTCGTTTCGGGGCTCAACCGGTCGGAGGGCAAGCGGCTCAGGAACTCACTGAGGATCCGGATCGCATTGACCATTTTCCCGCGACCGATCGAGGGGTGAATGTTCACGCCCGTCACGGTCACGACCGCCCCATCCGCCGAGAAGGTCTCGCAGTCGACCTGGCCGGCACCATCTCCGTCGAGCGTGTAGGCGCACACCGCGCCCAGCCGTTTGAAGTCCAGGTGATCCACACCCCGGCCGATTTCCTCATCGCAGGTAAAGCACAGCCGGATCGCCCCGTGGGGAATTTCGGGGTGAGCCACGAGGTGCGCGGCGGCCGACATGATCACCGCCACACCGGCCTTGTCATCGGCACCCAAGAGCGTCGTGCCGTCCGTGGTGACCAGCGTGGCTCCGTGCAGCTCTTCCAGCGCCGGGTTCTCCGACACGCGGATTACCCGGCTGGGGGCGCCCGGAAGCACGATGTCGCCACCCTGGTAGTTGGGGTGTACGACAGGCTGGACATTGGTGCCCGACGTTTCCGGCGAGGTGTCGACATGCGCCGAAAGGGCGATAACGGGTGCCGCATGGGAGACCGTGGCCGGAACAGTGGCCATCAGGATGCCAAACTCATCCAGGTGGACATCGGCCAGCCCCATCTCGCGGCATTCGGCCTCGAGAATCCGGCACAGGGTGAGCTGCTTGGCCGTACTGGGGACCGTGCTGCTGTGCTCGTCCGATTGAGTGTCCACGCGGACATACCGCAGAAATCGATCCAGCAAAGTGCTCACTGAGGATCCCTCAAGAAGGCCGCCAACGATTTGGAGACAGAGTCGTTTGTACTCACCGCATGGTAATCGCGAAGGCCACGATTTCGTAGGTTGGGCCTCAGCCCAACCGTCCCCCCGTTGAATGAATTGAAGTGCGTGAGACGCGTCGTTCCGACACAATGGAGATGATCACGATCGAGTCGAACTGAGTTTCCAAGTCAACCAGATTGACCTAAGCCCCAGCGTATAAAAGACAAAGGGCGTTTGAAGACAGTGGTCTTCAAACGCCCTTTTTATTAAGTGGAGGATAGGGGATTTGAACCCCTGACCTACAGACTGCCAGCCTGTCGCTCTCCCAGCTGAGCTAATCCCCCGGTAGCTTCTAAGTCGTCTGTTACAGACGACACCTCAATTTCGACGATTTTGCCGCCGCACTTGAGGAACGTCCAAGATATCAGCCTGGAAGGCGGGTGTCAACGCACTCTTCACCCTTTCGAGACCTGTCTTCGCAACAGAACAGAATGCCCCAAGCCTCCCATGTTGCCTTTCACCTTCATCCCACTTCGATCAAATCTCGGCTGAAGGTGGAGAGCAGCTCCGTGCCGGTTTCCGTCACCAGCACGTTGTCGATGATCCGCGCACCCAGTCGCTCGTCTCCCAAAAACACCGGTGGCTCGATGGTGACCACCATGCCGGCTTCCAAGGTATAGGGGTTCCCGCCAAACATGTGGATCGGTTCGCCCCAGGTGGGGGGGAAGCCGGGGGCGAGGCCGTAGCCCGACGTGTGGACCCGGCCGCGATCGAGCCCCGCATCGGCGATGATCCGCCTGGAGGCTTCGTAGGGCACGATGGCGGGAACACCGGCTCGAATCTCTGCGATCTGGGCATCGCACGCCCGCCGGACGACGTCATACAGTTCCCGCATGCGGGGTGTCGGCTGGCCCAGGCAGAACTGCCGGCCAATGGTGGAAGTGTATCGTTTGTAAGTGGTTCCGTACTCAATACTGCCGTACTCTCCCGGCTCCATCCGGCGGTTCGTCGGCGGGCCGTGGCTGAAACCCGAACGCGGTCCAGAAACCAGATTCATGGGGCTGGCCGCCAGCCCGCTGCCACCGGTCAACAGCGCGTGGTACACGTCGCCGGCCACTTCCAATTCGGAGCGGCCTGGCCGCAGTGCCTGAACGAATACTCCCATCGCCTTGTCAGCGATCTGGCTCGCCTGCCTGATGTAGGCCAGTTCCTGAGCGGACTTCACCAGCTTCAACTGATGCACCAGTTCCGTGGGTTCGGCCACCAGCGAATCCCCCAGGCAGGCTTTGATCCGCAGGTAGTGGTGTGGGTGCAGGTAGTAAGCTGGAACCTCCATCCCGACACGGGTTCCCGGCAGACCCATTGACTTGGCGAGCGCCGCAAAGGCCGCGATGGGGTCTTCCGGTTCCGGCCCGCCCCAGGCACGCAGCTCATCAACGAATGCGTCATCCTGAAACTCGGCCCGCTCGCCCTCGCGGGTCAGCACGGCGATCGGACCGGGCGTGGCTCCAATCAGCAGGCACTGAAATTCCTGGTAGCTTTTCGCGTCCGAGCCGGTCAGCCAGTGGATCGACACCGGATGAAACACCACCAGCCAGTCGAGCCCCGCCCGCTCCAACGCCTCGCGCGTCCGTTTGCGGCGGGAGGCGAATTCTTCTTCTGTGAAATCCAGTTTGGACATGGCGGGACTGATCTACAACAGTGACGAGAGATTTCAAATTCCACAGTACTGTAGAATGGCCTTCCTAGGCCGTTCGGTAGGCGGTGGACATCCGCTGGTCTAAAAACCTCGGATGAATGGATTGAGCTGGGAATTTGCCAAATCGATGGATGAATGGGAGCATCGACCGTCCATCGGGACGGCCTCGGAAGGCCATCCTACGGTCAAAACCCCAGAATCTGAATCTCGCTCAGACCCGAGGTGCCGCCGGGCTGCCAGGCGGATCGGCACTCCAATCGGATGTAGCGGCCGCGGACGCAGGGGACGGTGATGGTGCTGCTGTAGTCGTGAGTGCCCGCCGCGCCAGGCGCCTGGACGACGATTCCTTGAGCCACGGGCGTGAGGGCGGCCGGCGTGTTGCTGACGTACACGTCGACTTCTTTCCAGCCGTGTTGCTTTGTGGCAGGCTCATTGAGATTCCAGAAGCGGATGGCAGCCACCGAGCGTTCGCTGCCCAGGTCGAGCACGAGGGTGGCGGGTTTGTCTCCGGGGTAGCGCCACATGGTTTTGATGTCGATTGAATTCCAGACACCATCCAAGAGGGCAGTGCCCGGGCTCTCGGGGATTTCCGCGGAAGACCGCAGAAGCTTCACATCCGTGAGTGGTTTCGGGGCCACGCACCGGATCAGCATGCCGAATGATTGCGCGCTTTGAGCCACGGCGGGATTGGTGCTCGCGGAGAGCAGGGTCAGCCGTTCGGGAAGCTGCGTCAACTGCTCCGACTGTTCGGCGGTCAGGTTTTCAAATCCGCGCAGTGATTGGAAGTCGACCAAGGAATGGACGACGGCCGCATGCTGAGCCGCCGTGAGGGCCGTGGCCAGTTCGGGAGAGTCTGCAAACAACGCCGGCAGCAGGGTGACGAGTGTTTGTGGCGGCGGGTCGACAACGCCGGCGAGGGCCGAGAGCGCCGCGGAGCGCTGCGCGGGGTCGGTCGTTTTGACATAGGTTTCCAGCAGGGCCGGGCCGGCTCCCGCCACGGAAATCTTCTGGAGTTCGCGAATGGCAATCGGCCACAGCGCGGCGGATTCGCTGCGGTTGAGCGTGGCCACCAACAGCGGAATGGTCCGTGGCGGATCACTGAAACTTCGCAGCATTTCCAAGGCATTCGTGGCCGCACGGACATCCTTCCCCTCGATCACCCCGGCCAGCAGGGGGAGAGCAACTTCGGGGTCGGCCACCAGTTTGCTGCGGGCTCCGCGGACTTCGGTCGGCGTCTCCGAAGACAACAGCTTCAGCGCGATGCCCATTTCCCGTGTGCGGCGGCGGCGGTCCTCGATCTGTTTGCGAAATCCCTCGACCAGCCGGCGGTCTTCATCCGACGGAAATGTCTTGAGCACATCGTCAATGGCGAGTGTCGCCTCTTCCAATTTTCCGGCCGTCAACAGGTCGCGGGCTTCGGAAATCCGCTGAGTTCGCCGCTGGGTCTGCATGGCGGTCAGCTTGACGTCGACCGCCTGCCGCTGGGTTTCGATCTGCTCCAGGATCTTCGCGTCAACCTTGGTTCCCAGCGCCTCTGCTTTCTCCAAGCCTTCCGTGGCCAGTTCGAGATTGCCTTTCTCCAAGGCAGCCGCAACCTCGGCCAGCAGTTTTTCCGCCGCCATTGTTTCCGGTGAGGGGCCAGGCGGAGCGGTAGGCGTGGCGGGATTCATCGGGGCCGGGGCCGGCGTCGCTTCAATCGGAGCCGTTGGCGCCGTCACGGACGGTTGGGCTGCGGCACGCGGCGCGGCGCTGACTGTGGCTTGGGGAGCGACATCGGGTTTTTCGACACTCTCCGAGGGTTCGCACCCCGGCAGGATCATGGCGAGGACAGGCAGACAGATTGCCATGGCCGAGATGGAGCCGCGCACACCAGAACCTGCACACCGCATGATGCATCCTGAATGAAATTTCGGACCCGTCTTAAACGACTGTGTAAACGACTGTCAGTGTTTGCGTCTCGAGGGTGGTTCGTTGAGTGACTTTTCGACTTGCTTCATTCCGTGGCCGCCCAGCAGCGCGAGCAGTTCGACGCCAATGATCCCTGCCGGCAGCCAGATGCGGTTCGTGACGTTGAAACCAATGACTTCCACAACATTGGGGATCTGCGTGACGGCAATGAGGAGGAATTGGGCGATGGCGGCCTTGTTTGTAGCGCTCGAGGCCCGGCGAAGCAGATCCGTTTCGGAACTCCGCCAGCCGGCGTGGTGGGCATAACCGGAAGCCATGAAACCCCAGCCCACCACGGCGATCACGATCATCACCATGGCGATGACCCAGTTCACTGATCGCGGCTTTTCGGCCATGAACGGTTCCTCTTCCGAGTGACAACGGCGCGCTGCCCGCAGGCGGAATAGTTGGTCCCATCAAAACGCGCCGAAGCCGACGATCACGTGCAGGTCTTTCGCCGACGGGGCGGCGGTGAGGCCCAGTTCGATCCCCGGGTTCCCGTCGGCCACTGCCATGTAGGATTGCCGCGGCATCCCCTTGGGGCTGTCGGCCGCCGGGTCGAGCATCAGCAATAGGTATTGCTCCATGGGGTTGCTGCCGAAGCGGGAGGGCGGTCGCTCGTTCTGGTTGTAGGGATAGCCCCGGTACGAGGAATACGGCTCATACGATTCATAGCTGCCGTCATAGGTGGCTGGCGGTGCCGGGGCGCGGTCGTCCAACAACGTGCGCAGGGCCTTGAGCTGTTCGGAGGTGGCAGCGGTCATGCGCGCATTGCCGCCGGCGGGAACTGCGGGGGCATAGAACAGGTTGCCATCCTTATCCTTGGCCAGCAGCATCGACAGAGACCAGGTGAGACCGTTGCTGGCCTCCATCGCCCCGTCGGCGCCAGTCCGAATTTCCAGACGCCCGCGTTCCGGCCGCTGCGTGATGGTCGCGAACTGCGAATGCAGCCGGGAGCGCATGAAGCCGTAGGGCAGATGCTGGGTGCGGGTCCAGTCGACCGCGCCGGACTCCAGTCCCCCGTCGATGCCCCACAGTGGAAGAACCGCAGTTTCGGGCGAGAATACCAGCCCATTTGAGGGCGCGAGACCCGCATACAGTGAGATCCGGCCCCAGGCCGTGGCGGTCTTGTGATCCTGGTCGATGACAGTCACGCTCCGCACGCGCGACAGCGCGCCGAATCCGTCGGCGATGATGGCGTACGTAAACAGTGCCGAACTGGTCACGAAGGCGATCAGCGGAATCGTCACGACCAGCAGATACAACTGCTTGCGGCGGGCGAGGAGAAAATAATTGACCGGCCCGATGACAATGGCGAACAGCGAGATCAGCACCAGGAAGGCGATCTTTGGCGGGTCGCCCATGCCGGGGATGAGGAAGTATTGGAACTCGGGATGGACCTCGCGCGACGAGAGACCATGTCGCGTCGTCCATTCCCAGGACCGGGAGTCGAGCGAACGCAGCCACCAGCCCCAGTCGCGGGCTGAACCGGGGAATGCGTCGTTGGTGAAGGCGTAGACGTGCCCCATCACCAGCGTCCGGTCGGCGAAGGCCGCCGAACCGCCGGTCCAGACTTCGGCGGCATCCTGCGTCGACAAGGCCACCTGCTGCCCATCGATCATCACCAGGCCATTTTCAGTCAGCGAGTTGTTCTCGTTGGTCATGGCACGATTTTTGAGTTCCGCTGGACGCCAGGCGGGCGAAATCGCCTTGCGGCTGGAAAGTTCCAGCAACCGCCGCAGATCCTCGGATTCGGCGGCGGGCTTGCCCACATTTGTGACCAGCAGGTTGCCACCCGCTTCGGTCCACTGCAGCAGGGCCGTGCGGACCGCCTGGGGCAGCTTTTCAAAGACCGACAGCTTGACCGCGATCAGGTCCACCGCCGTGTAGTCGATCCAGTTTTCCGGCAGCATGGAGGGCGCGAGAACCACATGGTCTTCCGACCGGCGCATCGAGCTGTGGCGTGAAGCATTTGCCAGGTAAATCGAAACGGCTTTTTCAAACGCGCTGCAGTCCACATTGTCGGGCGAGATCACGAGCAATGACGGGCGTTGGACTCCGGAATCGCGGTCCGACAGGTTGATCGACCGCTTGGAGAGCCCGTCGATTCGCGCGCCACGGCCGTCCAGAACGGAGAAGTCGCCATTGGCGGCACTACTGACCAGTGGCACGGAGAGGGTTGCCTGCACGGTGGCGTTCTGGTCGATCACCACCTGCCGTTCCACATCGGGCAGTCGACTGCTGTCACGGCCTTCCGAATGGCCCGAGAAGCGCAGCGTCACCGCGCGCTTGCGGGCGGTGTTGGTGAGCCGCACGCGGATCGGGTAATAGCCACCGCTGCCGCCGCCGCACCAGCGGGTGTCCACAGTCACCCGCAGATCGTCCTGCTGCGCGGTCCATTCGCCGCTGCCGGCCTGAATCGCGGTGACGGCACACAGAAGCCACACCGCCACGAGCGCCGGCACCCACGGCAATCGCTGCAAACGCGGACGAATTCCGGCAACCCCACTGCACAACGCAAACATGCTGGCCCTCGAAATCAAGTTCGCAAATCTTCGGCAACGTCGCGCGAAACCTCCGGCACGGCGCTGAGCAGGTGGTCCACCAGCTTCGCCGTGTCCCAGCCTTCCAGCCGCGCCGCATAGTCGAGAATCAATCTGTGGCACAGCACGCTGGGAGCCACGCGCCGGACCTCTTCGAAACCGGCATTCGGCTTGCCGGCCAGCAGCGCGGCCGCGCGGGCAGTCCCCGCCAGGGCGATGGCCGCACGGGGTGAGGCTCCGAATTTGACGAACCGCTTCACCTCATCGGGCGATTCGGCCCGGTTGGGATGCGTCGCCGTCACCAGCCGCGCGATGTAGTTGGCCACCGCCTGTGGCAGGTGAATCGCATCCGTGAAATCGAACAGTTGCTTCAGTTCGGTTTCCGAGAGGACCTGCTCCAACTCCGGTGGCTCACCCTGGCGGCGGGTGGAGATGATTTCCTGCAGAACTTCGCTCGTCACCCCATGGACACTGATTTTGAACGTGAAGCGGTCCAACTGGGCTTCCGGCAGCGGATACGTGCCTTCGAGTTCGATGGGGTTTTGCGTGGCCAGCACGAAGAACGGCAAGGGCAGGAGGTGCGTCTCGCCGAGCACCGTGACCCGGCGTTCCTGCATTGCCTCAAGCATGGCCGACTGTGTCTTGGGGCTGGCGCGGTTGATTTCGTCCGCCAGCACGAGGTTGGCGAAGATCGGGCCGGGGTGGAACACCAGCCGCCGCCGGCCCGCCTCTTCTTCCAAAATGGGCGCGCCCACGATGTCGCCGGGCAGCAGGTCGGGGGTGAACTGCAGGCGGCGGAACCGCAGGCCCATCAGCTTTGAGAGCGACTTGATCAGCTCCGTTTTGCCCAGGCCCGGCAAGCCTTCCAGCAGCAGATGGCCGCGGGCCAGGAGTGAAATCACCACCAGTTCGATCAACTGATGCTGCCCCAGGATGGCCCGCCCCAGTTCGCCGATCAGGCGGGAAAGCAGCCGATGCGCGCTGTCCGCCTCGGCTGGAGTCAGCAGGCGGTGTTGAAGACGCGGTTCCGCTGGAGCGTCGGGCATGAGTCAGAACTGACCGGGGACGAGTGGCTGAACTGAGACAGAGTGTCACAGTGTAGCGAATTTGCCCTTGACGCGACACCACGCCGACTTCGGCTGGTCCAGATTTTGGCATCACAGTTTTTGCGATCTTGGATGACAGACATCAGTGTTGACTTCCGTTTGTCGATCAAATAGACAATATTCGATATGTCAGGCCGATCCGGCGCGCATTCGGCCACCTGCCAGGAAACGCCATGCTTACCATTTTCGGACGTCAGCCTTCCACTTCGCACGGCTTTTGCGACGGCGTCTCCCGTCGCGATTTCCTCACCATCGGCGGCATGGCGCTGGGCGGAGTCAGCCTCAGTGGTCTGCTGCGGGCAGAGTCTGTCGCGACGCCCGCGGCGGGTTCGTCCAAGCCCGGACTGGGGCACAAGGCGATCATCAATATTTACCTGCCGGGAGGCCCGCCGCATCTGGACATGTGGGATCCCAAGCCCCAGGCGCCTCTGGAAATTCGCGGGGAATTTCAGGCGATTCAGACCAATGTGCCGGGCATCGAAGTCAGCGAGATGTTCCCGCGGATGGCGCAGATGATGGACAAGTTTGTCCTTGTCCGGTCGCTGTCCGATTCGGATGGGGCGCACGATGCCTATCAGTGCATGACCGGACGCCGGAAAGGCGGACGGCAGCCACCGGGGGGCTGGCCGCAGGGTGGTGCCTGGGTGTCGAAGATGCAGGGGCAGGTCAACCCGGCCATCCCCGCCAATGTCGCCCTGATGTATCAGACGGGCAACCGCACCTGGGGCGAGGCAGGGGACGGTGGCTTCCTGGGGGTGGCACATTCTCCCTTCAACCTGCTGGGCCGCGAGGCCCGCAGCACTTCGGACAACATGGTGCTGCATGGGATCACCTTGGAAAAGCTGCGCGACCGAACGGCCTTGATGCAGTCGCTGGACCGTTTTCAGCGGACCGCCGACCACCGCGGGCAAATGGACAGCATGGATGTGTACACCCAGCAGGCGATGGGGATTCTGACCACCGCCCGGCTGGTGGACGCGCTCGACCTCTCGAAAGAGAACCCGGCGGTGGTGGCCCGCTATGGAAAGAGCAGCACGCAATTCCAGCGTGATGGCGCGCCGCCAATGATCGAGAACTTCTGCATCGCCCGCCGTCTGGTGGAAGCCGGTGCCCGATTCGTGTCCCTGAACTACAGCCGCTGGGACTGGCACGGTTCCGACGGGATGAACTATCCCAAGTGCCGGGAAGAGTGCCCGCTGCTCGACCAGGGGCTCGCGGCCCTGGTGACGGACCTGCACGAACGTGGCTTGGACCGCGACGTGTCTGTCGTCGTGTGGGGCGAATTCGGCCGGACACCAAAAATCAATGGCAGCAACAGCCGTGACCACTGGCCGCAGGCCAACACCGCGGTGCTTGCCGGCGGCGGAATGCGCACCGGTCAAGCCGTGGGCGAAACCAACCGGTACGGCGAAGTGCCGATGCTGCGGCCCGTCAAATTCCAGGAGGTGTTTGCCACACTCTATAAGTGTGCGGGCATCGACGCCCAAAATCTCCGCGTGTTCGACCAGTCGGGCGTGCCCCAGTACTTGGTGGACCCCGGCAACGAGCCACTGCACGAGGTCACGTGAGCCACTCCGCCTGTTGAGGGCGAAAACCGCCGAATCCTGAACGCCATGGACGCAGACCCGAGTTTTTGGGCTGCATCCATGGCGTTTTATTTTGTGCTGTACGCTGCAATGCCTCTGAAAAAGAGAGTGGATTTTTAAAAAAGTGTAATTTCATTGACAAAGTACGCCTTGATTGTACGATGAAAGCGTGTTGACTCATTTTGCGGCGTTCGCCCTCATACCAGTTCAACTCAAATTCGGCGTTTTCTCTCGTCGTCACGTTCGTTCGATTTTAGATTCAAAGTTCGACCCCGTCCTTTTCCCCAGGAGAACCCATGTACAGAGTGTATCGTAGACGCGCCTTCACGCTCATTGAGCTGCTCGTCGTCATCGCCATCATCGCCATCCTCGTCGCGCTGCTGCTGCCCGCCGTGCAGCAGGCCCGCGAAGCGGCCCGTCGGGCCCAGTGCAAAAACAACCTGAAGCAAATCGGGTTGGCGATGCACAACTACCACGACACCTACGGCATGTTCCCCGCCGAAGCCATGATGGTGTACAACCCCACCTCGGGTGCGGCCCCAGGCTCGGCGGTTCTCGGCCCCAAGGCACCGCGCAACTTCTCGTGGATCTGCGCGATCCTGCCTTACATCGACCAAACTCCGATCTACAACCTGATCAACTTCAGCGCTCCCGCTTTGGGACAGAATCTGGGCATCGGCACGCTGGAAACCATCCAACTGGCCGGGTTCAAGTGCCCATCTGATCCAGGTTGGCCAAACTCGCTGCCTCAGGGTTTTGGCTATTCGGGCTACGGCATCTCTGAAGGGTGGGACTGGTGGAATCGCCAGGCCGGTGCCAACTCTGGCTACCGCGCAGGGAACGACCAACGCCTTGCTGGCGTCGGCACTCCCGGTTACTACTGCCGCATCACCCAGATCATTGATGGAACGTCGTCCACGATCATGATCGGTGAGACCGACTCCTCCAGCAACACCGGTTCACAGTTCTGCTGCACCAACAAGCGCGTGGGCGCGGGCAAAGTCTTCCGCACCCTGCTGCTGGCGCCACAGCAAAACTCCGACGCCCAAGGGGCGGCCTCAAGCATCTTCCCGACGGCCTACGGTGCATCCAACCTGGATCCGGATGGCGGCTCCGTCAGTTCCGGCAACTGGTGGAAGGCAGCCCCTTACGCCCTGTCGCCGTTCTACATCACTGCGTACGGCATCAACTCGGAATGGCCGGGTGCCAGCAGCGTCCACACCGGTGGTTCGCAGTTCACGATGGCTGACGGCAGCGTCCGCTTCATCAACGGAAACATTGGTCACAACGGTAGCTGGCCGTCCTCAATCTGGCACGCCATGAACTCCATCAATGGCAACCCAGGTGGTGAAATCGCTGGCCAAGGCACCTATGAATAACGCTGCCTGACCCTCGTCGTTGAAGTTTCGGATTCGCAACCGCTGGCGGGCTGTTCTGAACAGCCCGTCCAGTGTCTTTTATGTATCCCCCACATTCCAAGGAATTGACGATGCCCCGAAGAGTGCTGTCCCTGCTCACCCTGACCCTGCTGACTGTCGTGATGGGCTGCAACTCAGGCCCTGCCAAGAAGTCGACGTTCTCGGCCACTGGCAAGGTGACGGTCGATGACAAGCCGCTGGCCGGACCGGCGACCCTGACATTGTCCAATGAGGACATTACCGAAGGTGCGCCAAGCATCTCAGGTGCTGTCGACAAAGACGGAAATGTGAAATTTACAACCTATGGCAACGACGGCGTGGTCGCCGCGGGCAAATACAAGGTGACGCTGGCAGGCGACATCATGTCTGCTTCGGTGCTGGTTCCCGCCACTGAACCAGCCACGATTGAAATCAAGTCGGGCGACAAGGAAGTCACCATCTCCCTGAAGGCCATCCCCGGTGCTCCCCCCGTTGGTGGCATCGCCATGCCAGTTTCGCCTCCGTGATCTGTTTGCCGCGCTGTCAAAAGACCGCTGAACGACCATTCTCTGCTTGAGGATGGTCGTTTGTTTTTTGAATTTCACGCAGCCGAGCGCAAGATTTTAAGGCCTGACCGCGAACCGAACCGGAACGGGTTGGCGCTGATCTCATAGCCGGGCCGCAGGCCGATGTTCAGCAGCAGGCCAATCGCCGTGGCGGTGAACAGCAGGCTGGAGCCACCGTAACTCATCAGCGGCAGGGTGATCCCCGTGATGGGCATCAGCCCGACGGTCATCGCGGTGTTGATGACGGTTTGCGCCGCCAGCAGGGCCACAATTCCCACCGCGACCAGCCGCCCGAACGGTTCACGCGTCCGGTTCGCCACCAGCAGCCCCCACCCATACAGCACCAGATACAACAGCAGTGCGGCCAGCGTGCCCAGCAGCCCGAACCGCTCGCCCACCATGCAGAGGATGAAGTCGGTGCGACAGGCGGGCAAATGATACGCCAGCGGGTCGTCGAGCAGGGTGCCAGTCCACTGGCTGCCCCAGACTCCACCCAGTGACAGCACCAGCTTCGACTGGTGGAGGTGGTATCCGTCACCTCCAGGCATCTCTCCGCCATCCTGCTGTTGAAATACGGCGGTCACCCGCGACTGTTGTTCCGCGCTCATCCCGAGCCACAGGACTGGAGCGAGCAGTACTCCCAGCAGCACCACGAGCCCGAGGTGCCACGGCTTGGCCCCCGCTGCGAACAGCATCGAGAACAGGACCGGAATGAACAGCAGCGAGGTGCCCAGGTCCGGCTCCTTCAGGATCAGTCCCAAGGGGATGAGTGTCATCAGGAACGGCAGAATCAGTCCGGTGAGCTGCCGGAAGTTCTCGCGATATGCCAGATAGCGGGCGAGCGCCAGAATCAGCGCCAGTTTTGCCATTTCCGACGGTTGGAAATTCATCAGTGGAAACGGGATCCAGCGGCGCGAGCCCCACTTTGGCGGGAAGGCATAGACCACCACCAGCAGCACCACACTGAGGACATACAGCGCGGCCGCGACCGATTTCCAGCGGCGGTAGGAAGGGATGGTGGCCACCAGCAGCACTGGCAGGCTCAGCGCGATCCACACGATCTGTTTGCCGCGAAACGTCCCCAGGCCCGTCAGTTCATCCCCCCGCTCGATCCCCGCCACCCCCAACAGCATGAGCGCGACGGCGCAGATGAGAATCGGCCAAGGCAGGCGGCGGAACCAGTCGGGAAGAGACATCCATGTCTCCAGGGGGCGATTACGGCGAGGAGGGCGTACTCGTCATGTAGCACGGCCTTCCTACACCGTGGGTCAACAGAGCGGCGGGGGGCGCTCGAAGACGGAAGCGCTACCCATTGCTCATTCAACTCTTATTGTCGTTATTTGGACGAATTCTCCGAGAGCAGAATTGGCCGGCGGACGCCGGTCCGTTTCACGAGTTGATAGAGACTGCTGTCGCGACAGCTCGCTGCGGAAATCCACAAGGTGCGATTGTTCTGAACGCACCATTCCACCATCGCCTCGTGAAACTGGTGGTGAATGGTCTGCATTCGTTCGGATCCTCTGAACTTGCCGCCAATTCGCATCTGCAATCCTTCGACATCGGGATGCTGACGGAAGAATTCGCACAGGGCTTGCGGAACGCCACTGGGCGGAAAAATCAACGGCGGCCCGGACTCCCGCCCCATGCTCAGTTTAACTCCGCCTTCGGAGGTTTCACCAAAATCGGGAAAATACACAGACAAGACCGGCCCTGTCGGCTGCGGGCTATCATCGTGAGTCACCGGTGTCCGCAGCCCCAGCAACGGCGGTGGCTCAGGGACATCACTGGTACGTTTTGCTCGCTCCGGAACCCCTGGCGCGGATGGGTGGCTTGCGCCCCCTTCTCCATCCGCTGTCGGGGTTCCTCGCTCACAGACGGCTCCCCACAGGCAGAGCAGCAGGAAACCTGCGCCAGCGAGAATTGCCGCTCGTGTTCGTGGAGACATCCCTGTTCCCTCCGTCCATGCGCGCGTCGAGTGCCACAGTGAAAACGCTGGCCGACTGGCGCACCGTTTTATGGCTCTGACGTTTTACTAAAGTGGGCCACGCCCTGAAATGGGAATTCAAAACTGCGTTGGGATCCATCCTCCGCACGCTGGTTGTGACCGCAGGGCTGCCCGAGTCATTCCGCCGCAATTTTTTCAGAAAACCCGGCGGAAATCTCGACAGGATGTGACTCAAGAGCTGGGGCGACAACAACGGTTTGTTGAGCCTTACCCATCTGTGTCAGGATCTTGACCATGCGCTCTGTGCTGTTTGCCTGTGCGGCAAGCCTCGTGGCTTGCAGCGTGACCACCGCCTTCGCCGCCCCTCCAACACGTGATGCCGACGACCGGGACGGTCCCCGCCGTGAGCATCGCCGGCCTGAGGGACGGGAAGAAGCTCGGGACGATCGCGACGCCCCGCGCCATGAAGGGCACGGACCACGCGATCCTCGTCCAGAAGGCCGTGGCCCCGGTCCCGGCCGGCCCGGCCCGGGTCGCGCTGAAGGTCGTGGTGGTCCAGAGGGTCATCGTCCCGAACATCATCGTCCCGCGGAAGGCCGCTTGTCGGGCGGAAGCGGCGGCGAGGGTCGGTCACGCGGCGGACACGAAATGCACGGCCGTGGCCCAGATCACCGCGGCCCCGGCGTGGCTCACCATTCCCGGAGCCACAGTGGTCGCGAAGGTGGCCCGTCACATCAGATTCACGGCCACCGAGAGTCCGGCCACTTTTCCAGCCGGCACCATCGCCCTGGCTTTGGCGGCCCGGGTCGGCACGTTGCCTCACGTGGACATTTCGGCCGCCACGACGGTCGCGGTCCAGGCCGTGCATTCGCCCATCACCGCCCAGGCAGCGGTCCCCGGTCTGGCGAAGCGCACCATGGACATGCACGACAAGCTCCACCCGCCCATCGCGACGGGCACCGGCCTGAGGGTCGGGATGGCCGAGCCGATCGTCGCCCCTCCGACGGCCCCGACCACCATCGCCCGGAAGACGGTCGCGGTCCACGCGGCGAACACGGTCCACGCGGTGAAGACGGTCCGCGTGGCGAGCATGGGCCACGTTCCGAGGGTGGCCGGCCGCACTCACCGCCGGACGCCGATCGGAAAGACGACGATCGCCAAGACCGCCGCTGAGTTTCGGGCCGGAATGGTGGCAAGTTCGTGAGACACGCTTCCGCCACGCGGAGCTGGAATCCCCAGTTTCGCGTGGCTGTTTTTGTTGTAAGGATTGCAGCAACAATCACTGTGACACTGGTGTCGATATTCAGCAGCGACCGCCGTCAGGGACAACCCATGAAATTGTTCGTCAAGTCGGCTGGTCTGGTAAAACGGTCCGGGAATCGTACGGTCATAAATTAACCACCAATCAGACGAATCTCACGAATCATCTACTGGCAAGGCTTTGCGGTCGGTGGAATCCATCAGGTTGTCAGTTCGTGACATTTGCCTGACTTTCGGTCAGCATCTTCAAACGCACATCTAATCACCGTGACGCTCGAGTGCGATTGGTCTTCAGGACGCCCGCGTGGCCTGCACCATCTCCGCGGCAAAGGCTCCGGCGGTGGCCAGGGCTTGTTCGACAGGCACGCCTTCTTCGGTGATCGCCGCCAGTTTTCGGACCAGGGCCGACCCGACGATGATGCCGTCGGCCAAACCTCTGAGAGCCGCGACCTGTTCCGGCCGGCTGATGCCGAAGCCGACCGCCAGCGGAACCTGCGTCTGGGACTTGAGCCACCGCAGTTGCTGCTGCAGTTCGGCGGGCAGCTCCGTCCGCGCACCGGTGGTTCCCGCCACCGAGATGCAGTAGATGAAGCCGGTCGCCGTTTCCAGAATGCGGCGGGTGCGTTCGGGTGTGGTTGTCGGCGCGATGAGCTGGATCAGATCGAGCCCCAGTTCGCGGCACACGGCCGACAGGTCCGTTGCCTCTTCCGTGGGCAGATCGGGAACAATCATCCCCGCGAATCCGGCCTTGGCCGCCGCCTCGGCGAATTTTCGCCCGCCGTGCCGGAAGATGATCGCATAGGACACCATGGCGACGAGCGGCGGGAGCGTGGCCGTCGGCAGTGCGGCAATGGCTTTGAGGATGTCGCCAACCTGGAGCTTCGCCTGCAAGGCGCGGTTGTAGGAGGCCTGGATCACCGGACCGTCGGCGATTGGGTCGCTGTACGGAAATCCAATCTCGATTAGGTCGACACCTTGTTTCGCCAGTTCCGTGATGGTCCGCCCGGTGACCGACAGGTCGGGATCGCCAGCGGTAATGAACGGCATGAACGCCATGGGGCCCGAGGTCTTCAAGCGGGCGAAAGTTTCGGCGATGCGTGACACAAAGGATCCTTGACTCGGCGCTGGCCGTGCCAGCGGTCTGACGAACGTGGCAAAAAAAAACCGGAAAAACGGCGAAGGCCGGACTCCGATTCGGAGATTACCCGAGAGGATTCTCGCCACGGCAGGCGCTGCGTGTCAACGGTTGATCGTTTGATCGCCAGACGCGGCGGAGCCCGCCTAAGGACCGGACAAGGAATAAAGCACGCTTCAAGGTGCTAACCGAAGGCCGGTCTTAGGCAACGAGAAGGGGGAACCACGAATTTTCACGAATAAGACGAATGTCACGAATAACAACGCGCAGGATTCCATCACCCGCGAAGCCATGCCGGTTGATGATTCGTGAAATTCGTAAGATTCGTGAAAATTCGTGGTTAATTTATGACCGTACGACTTCCGCACGGTCTTGCCAGGCCTGTCGACTTCACCACCAACTTCATTCGTTGTCCATGATGGCGTTCGCTGCTGGAGAGGGAGACAAATGTCACAGTGATTGTTGCTGCGATCCCAACAGCGCGGTGACTCAGACAGCGAATCCAGACATTCGTGTTGAATGAAAAGCTGGGGGCTTGGAGACATCCCCTTCACCGTTGCCAGTGTGCCGGCCCCATTCAATGAACATAGCCTGACCGGTGCCGGGAATTTCGGGGCAGGCCTCAAAATTCCCGGCCCGGCAGCCAGATGCAACGGTCTCTCAGGTCGTTGCATCGTCCATCTGCCCAAGCCTCAATGCGAGCCTTGAATGCAGATGACGGTGTGGGGTGATCGTGAAATCACCCCGGTTTCGCCATGACGATCTCTCAGGTCGTCATGCACGCTCTCTCTGCGGGGATGCCGGCATGTCCGCCGGCACCAGAATAATCAGCATGTTGCGTGCCATCAGTGTCTGCGGAATAACTGGCGCATTCGGCAGATCCCCTACAATCGAATCGGTCGGAATCTTTCGCCGCTCGCGGCTGCCGACTCGAGCCTGGTGCGTTCAAGAAGTGGAGCGCTTTGTATGGCTGGCGTGCTGCGTTGGCTTGACATTGGCAGGTCGTTCAAGCCACGCCAATCGCATAATCTGTCACTGATGCTTGCACGTCGGGCGCGGAATGGGAGAATGAATTGCGTTCCCCAATCCACCCGCCTGACCGCCCCGCCGCACCGAAAGCCGATCCATGCCTGACCTGTTGGCCTGTCTCCTCTCGTTCGGGATGTTTTTCGCTGTTGAAGAGCCGCTGTTCAAAGCCACGCCCGTGCCCGCTGCCGGCTTCACCGCTGGTATTGAAGGTCCGGCCTGCGACAAGGCTGGCAATATTTTTGTGGTCAGTCTGCTGGATGCGGAAAACATCGGCATGGTCACCCCGGCCGGCAAGGCCGAGGTCTTCGTGCACTTGCCCAACAAAAGCTGTGGAAACGGCATTGTTTTCGACAAGGCGGGGACGATGTTCGTGGCCGATTACACGAACCACAACGTGCTCCGCATCGACCCCAAGTCGAAGGCGATTTCGGTGTTCGCCCATGAGCCGATGATGAACCAGCCGAACGATCTGGCGATCGGCCCGGATGGCGTGATTTACGCCAGCGACCCCTCCTGGGCGAAGGGCACCGGGCAGCTTTGGCGGGTGGACACCAAGGGCAAAGTCAGCCTGCTGGCCGGCGAGATGGGGACCACCAACGGGATTGAAGTCAGCCCCGATGGGAAGACCCTGTATGTCAATGAATCGGTCCAGCGAAACGTGTGGGCGTTCACGCTCACGAAGGAAGGGACCGCCACGGAAAAGCGGCTCCTCAAGCAGTTTCCAGACTTCGGGTTTGACGGGATGCGGGCCGATGTGGACGGCAATCTGTACATCACCCGGCACGGCAAGGGGACGGTTGTGAAAATGACCCCCGCCGGCGAAGTCCTGCAGGAAGTGGATGTTCTCGGCACCAAGCCCAGCAACCTCTGTTTCGGCGGCACCGACGGGCGCACGGTCTACGTGACCGAGGTCGACCATACGCGGCTCGTGCAGTTTCGCGCCGACAAGCCCGGACTGGCGTGGAAGCGGTTTCAGGAATAGTCTGGTCCACGCAATTTGACAGAGCGACCCTCACATCTCCGATCCCCGATCCCCAAGTTTTGACGCGAGAGATCCCATGCGTGCCGCACTCATCGGGCTGGTTCTTCTGGGGCTGTTCGCCCCCGCCCTCCGTGCCGATGAGGCTGCCCCGCCGGACTACGACCAGCAGGTCGCCCCGATCCTGAAGAAGTACTGCGCCGGGTGCCACAACGGGCAGGATCTGGAAGGTGGACTTTCCCTCGACAACTTCGCCGACCTGCAAAAGGGCGGCGACAACGGCCCCGCCCTCCTTCCTGGCGATCCGAAGTCGAGCCGCCTGCTGCGGCTGGTGACCGGGCAGGCCAAGCCAGTGATGCCGCCCAAAGGCAAGCCGGCTCCGGCGGCTGCCGAAATTGAACTGCTGAGAGGCTGGATTGAAGCGGGAGCCAAGGGGCCGGCGGGAGTCGAGCCAGACCGGACCCAACTGCACACTCCAAAAATCCCGGCGGCTAAGGGGCTCAAGCCGATCACCGCCACGGCCTGGTCGCCCGATGGACAATGGATCGCCGTTGGCCGGTTTGGTGAGATCGAGATTCTGAAGGCCGCGGACAAGACCAGCTCCACCAAGCTCGGCAACATCGCGGGCAAGGTGAACGCCCTGGAGTTTTCCCAGGACGGCAAGTGGCTCGTGGCAGCCACGGGCATTACAGGGCTGCACGGCACGGCGGTCGTCTATTCCACGGCCGATGGAAAAATTCTCAAGGAGTTCGCCGGGCATCGCGACACGCTGTATGCGGCCACGCTGACTCGCGATGGCAAGATTCTGGCCACGGGCAGCTACGACAAGCAGATAATCCTGTGGGACACCGCCACCGGCACGCAACTGCGAACCCTCAAGGGCCACAACGACGCCGTGTACGATCTGGCGTTTCACCCCGATGGCACGATCCTCGCCAGTGCCAGCGGCGACCAGACGATCAAACTGTGGCAGGTCGCCACTGGTGTCCGGCTCGACACCTTGAGCCAGCCGCTCAAGGAGCAGTTGACGGTCGCCTTCTCCCCAGACGGAAAGTTTGTGGCTGGAGGCGGCGTGGACAATCGCATCCGGGTCTGGAAGCTCGTGTCCCGCGAGAAGCCAGAAATCAATCCGCTGGTCATGGCCCGTTTCGCCCACGACGCACCCCTGGTGCAACTGGCGTTCACGGCAGACGGCAAGACGCTCGTGACCACGGCGGAAGACCGGACCGTCAAACTGTGGGATGCCGCCACCTTTGAGCCACGGGCGGTACTTGAGCCTCAGCCGGATGTGGCTTCGGCTCTGGCCCTGTCCCCGATCAGCCAAGAGTTGGTCGTCGGTCGGATGAACGGCACGCTGCAGGTTTATTCCGTGGCACAAAACGGTGGTTCCACCGTGGCCGCCGCCAACCCTGCGGCACCAGTCGCCACTCCCGTGGCAGCCACGAATGGGCCGATGTCGGCCATCGCCGAAGTTGAACCCAATAATCTGCCTGACAACGCCACCGTTTTGACGCTTCCGGCAAAGGTGACCGGCATCATCCAGGCGTTGCCGGGAGCCACGGCGGCCAACGATCCGGACCTGTTCCGCTTTGACGCCAAGGCCGGGCAGCAGTGGGTGCTGGAAATCAACGCCGCCAGGAACAAGTCGCCGCTCGATTCGCGGCTGGAGATTTTGGATGCGAAGGGCAACCGCATTGAGCGGCTGCGGCTGCAGGCCCTGCGCGATTCGTACATCACGTTTCGCGGTCTCGATTCCAACGGCCGCGATGCCCGGCTGCACAACTGGGAGGAGATGTCGCTCAACGACTACGTCTATCTGAACGGCGAGGTGGTCAAGCTGTTCCTGGCTCCCCGCGGACCGGACTCGGGGTTCAGCTTCTACCCGCACGAGGGCACCCGCCGCACCTGGTTCGACACCTCGGCCATCACGCACGCCGTGAACGAGCCGTGCTACGTCGTGCGGCCGCTGGCTGCCGGTGAAGTCCCCGTCGCCAACGGACTGCCGGTCTTTCCGCTCTACTACGAAAACGACGACGATGGGATGCGAAAATTCGGCAGCGATTCGCGGCTGAACTTCACCGCCCCGGCTGACGGAACTTATTACGCGCGGGTCACCGATGTGCGTGGCTTCCAGGGCGAGGCGTACAAGTACGAGTTGACGGTCCGCCCCGCCAAGGCCGACTTCAACGTGACGCTGCAGGGAGCCAACCCAACGATCAATGCCGGCAGCGGCAAGGAATTTGTCGTGCAGGCGGAGCGGATCGACGGATTTGATGGTGAGATTCGCGTCGATGTCACCGGTCTGCCGCCGGGCTTCGCCGCCACCACGCCGTTGGTCATCCCCGCCGGGCACGATGTCGCCCGGGGCTCAATCAACTGCCTGCCCAACACCCCGGCCCTCGCGGGAGACCTTGGCAAACAATCCGCCGTGACAGCCACGGCGATGGTCAACGGCCAGGCGGTGACCAAGCTCGTCAACAACTTTGGCGCGATCAAACTTGCCGGCGCTCCCAAAATCCTGGTGACATTGTTGCCAACGGGGACCGCGGCGCAGCCGCCGGTCGATGCACACGGCATCCCTGAGCCGTTCGACCTCACCATTGCCCCGGGCCAGACGATCACCGCCATTGTGCGTGTGCAGCGCAACGGGTTCGACGCGCGGATCACTTTCGAGGCGCTCAATCACAACCTGCCGCAGGGGGTGATCATCGACAACATCGGCCTCAACGGGCTGATGATTGTCGAAGGGCAGACCGAACGCACCTTCTTTCTCACAGCCGCCGACTGGGTCCCCGAGACCACTCGGACGTTCCATCTGAAATGCAACGACGATGGCGGCCAGACTTCATGGCCGGTGCGGCTGCATGTGAAGAAGCCGGTGGGGAACCAGCAGGCGGCGAGATGATTTTCGATTTTCGAAGTAGGATTTTCGATTGTGGTAGCGCAGGCATCGCAATGTTGCCGAGTCACTCCGTGACTCGAACCCGGTCACGGAGTGAGCGTAGAACTGGGTTTCAGATCGGAGCGTGCCACACGCACTGACAGGTGGTTCATGGAGTTGGTCGGGCCAGGATTTCTGTCTGCGGCGAGAGGACTATGCTTTGTTTACCGTTATCTTTTTTGCATTTTCCGTTTTGCTGTTGCTTCTAACTCTTCCACCCTGGGTTGCGCTGGTTCAGCGGAAAAGACTCGACTCGGTCTATTCGACTGGTTTCTACGCTTTTCCGATTGCCTTTAGTCGAGCGATGCTCGCCTTCGGAAGCATTTTGCCAGTATCAAATGACTGGGCAATACGCGGTCGCATCTGCGTGATTCTGGCTTGGCTGTTTTGGGAATTATTTGGCTATCTTCTTGCAAATTCTCTGAAAGTTGCCTTATCAGAATACGAAGCGGAAATTGATCGAATCAAACGTGCGACCCGGATGTATGTGGATCTGGTAGAGGCCTTGAACCACTTGGTTGCGGGAAGAATGCACGACATTTCGCTCGGCATGAGCGAGCGGTCGGTCGCACAATCGGTCAAACAGATGCGTGAGATTTTAAGACCCGATTGGCAGGTTCGAGTCCTCCTTGAATCCCTTACCATTCTTCTGTCGAGTCGAGTGAAGCAACATGCTACTCGACATAATTTCAGAGCAGGGATATACTTGCGACAGCACGGCCACATGGAGCCAATTGCTGGCTATAATTGGCAGACGAAGGTACCGGATCCGTTTACCTCACCGCTCGATCCACGGTTTCGCCGCTTTTTCGATGTCAACAACCATGAGAATCCGTCTTTCCTCGTCAAATGTGTGCAGTCTGGCCGATTAATGTTGGTGGACGATTGCTCGGATCCCGCCAAATTCATGTACTTTCATGACCAACAAGGTGAGTACCTGAAATCCATCGCTGCTTATCCAATCTCAAGTTTTATGGGCCAAAGTCGACCGCAGGTCGAAGCAGCACTGATTGTGGATACGACGATCAAGGGGTATTTTAACGAAGAGGAACGGGAACAATTTGAAATCTTGCTGGCGGAGTATGCTTGCCGGCTGGATCTGGAGTATAGATTGCAACTCTTGTTCGGCATGTGAGGATGCCCTGAAATGAAAACTGCCTTGGACGAGCAAACGAAAAAAGAATTTTCAGAATCGGCACCGGCGCGCATTCGGTCGCTGCAGGCGAAATTGAAGGCGGGACGCAAGCGTTTTGACCGGATGACAAAGGTGGATCCGGGAGTCGTTCGCCGCTTTGCGGAGGCCGTTCGAGCCTATTTCGGAAAGAAGCGTTCTTAAGGCGGATTTCTCGTCAATCATCTGGTTTGCACCGGAGAAGTTCGGCCCCTTGAGGCTTCCGCTCTCCTGCCGTCCGCCTTGTTTCGCCCTTCGGCAGCGAATACCATCACATGCATTGGCAGGGATTAACTCCCCTTAATTCTTGGACTTCAGTTCAGGGTTGTGGGAGGGGTGTGTCAGTGAGGATGGAATGGTACCCGCAGACTACCGGATTCTGTTGATCGAAGACGACCGCGAGATCGCCACCACCCTGCGCAGCGTGCTGCAGGCGACCGGGTACACCGTCGAGTGGGCGCCCAACGGCAAGGAAGGCAAGCGGGTCATTGATGAGTGGGAGCCGGACCTCGTCGTCACCGACATGATGATGCCCCAACTGGGCGGCTTTCCCGTTCTCGACCACCTGCAGACCATCGCCGCCGAAGACCGCCCGCGGGTCATCATGATCACCGCCAACGAAGGCGGGCGGCACAAGGCGTATGCCGAGTGGCTCGGCGTGGACGACTACCTCCGCAAGCCGTTCGCCATGGACCTGTTCTTGGAAGCGGTGGGTCGTTCCCTGGCCAAGAAGCATCCGCCCGAAGAGTCCAAGCCGAAAAAGGCACCCCGCAAAAAGGCCGAGTAATGTCGTTCGAACAGAGTCTGTACGACCTGATTGTCCAAACCTCCACCAACCTCCCCTCCGACATCCGCCGCCTGATCGCCGAGGCGACGAAGCAGGAAACGCCCAACACCAACTCGTCGCTCGCGCTGCAGACGATTTCCCTCAACGTCGACATGGCGTGCGACACGGAGCGCCCCATCTGCCAGGACACGGGCATGCCGACGTTTTACGTCAGCACGCCCGTTGGCTTTGACCAGATCACGTTGGAGGAGCAGATCCGCGAAGCGGTCGCCAAGGCGACCAAAGCCGGCAAACTGCGGCCGAACTCGGTGGATTCCCTGTCCGGCAAGAACAGCGGCGACAACCTCGGCCCCGGTACGCCGGTGATCCACTTCCACCAGCACCGCTCGCCGGAAGTCGAGATCAAGCTGCTGCTCAAGGGCGGTGGCTGCGAGAACAAGAACATCCAGTATTCGCTTCCCCAGGAACTGCCTGGACTGGGCCGCGCCGATCGCGATCTGGAAGGCGTCCGCAAATGCCTGATGCACGCGGTCTATCAGGCCCAGGGCCAGGGATGCTCGGCAGGCTACATCGGTGCCTGTGTCGGCGGCGACCGCACGACCGGCTACGAAGGGGCGAAGCTGCAACTGTTCCGCAAGGCGGATGACGTCAACCCGAACGCCGAACTGGCGGCACTCGAAGCCCAGATCCTCGCCGATTCCAACAAGCTGGGGATCGGCACGATGGGCTGGGGCGGCAAGGTCACGCTGCTCGGCTGCAAGATCGGGCTGATGAACCGCCTGCCGGCGTCGTTCTTCGTCTCCGTGGCCTACGATTGCTGGGCTTTCCGCCGCCTGGGCGTGGTGCTCGACAGCGAGACTGGCGAAATCCAGCGGTGGCTGTATCGCGAACAGGACGAGATCAAAAAGCTGGCCGTCGGCAAGGGTTTTCAGTTGACCGGCAAGGAGATCGTCCTCGAAGCGCCGATCACCGAAGAAAAGGTCCGCAGTATCCGCGCGGGAGATGTGGTCGTCGTCAACGGACTGGTGCATACCGGCCGCGACGCCCTGCACCACTACCTGATGCACCACGATTCCCCGGTCGACTTGAATGGCCAGGTGATCTACCACTGCGGCCCCGTGATGATCAAGGATGCGTCTGGCAACTGGAAGGTGACCGGTGCCGGTCCCACCACCTCTGCCCGCGAGGAACCGTTCCAGGCCGACATCATTGCCAAGTTCGGTGTCCGCGCGATCATCGGCAAGGGCGGCATGGGCAAGAAGACGCTGCAGGGCCTGAAGGACTCCGGCGCGGTGTACCTCAACGCCATCGGCGGCGCGGCTCAATACTATGCCGAGTGCATCACCGGCGTGGACGGCGTCGACCTGATGGAACTGGGCGTCCCCGAAGCGATGTGGCACCTCCGCGTCAACGGCTTCGCCACCATCTGCACCATGGACTCCCACGGCCGCAGCCTGCACCAGGAAATCGACACGGCGAGTTTTAAAGAGCTGGAAAAGTTCGCGACGGTGCAATGAGGAAAAGTCCTGCCCGTCGCGTATGGGTCAAGGTGCGGTTTCCCAATGTCACGTTCACGGCTGGCACTGGCCTACTCCGCGCTGCGCGAACGCGCGCGGCCATTAATCGCCATTGCGGGGTTGATTGCGTTCGCATGCTACGCACTCTTCCATGATCCGTCAGACGGTTATCATGCGCGGCTGCCCATGGGCCATCGGCACCTCAGGGCACTCTTAAATGCGCTGGGTCGATATCAATCTTCACATGGAACGTATCCTCATCATCAATCCGGTTCTGACTTCGCGTTGTATGAAGTGCGGGAGGATTTGAGCGCCGGCTGTCTTGTCAGCAGTCAGCCGCCTCTATTTGGTCCCTGGCCCTCTTGGGACGAGAGCGAACGGCGGGCACGAAATTCAAACTGGGACTATATGAATGTTGCCGATCCTGGACCACCTGACCCAGGATACTTTGACCTGCTCCAGATCATCGTTGTGGAACGGAGAAAGTCGTATCCGGGATATGTGTGGGTCGCCACGAGAGGAGGGAGTATTCGCCACATTGAAATGACACATGATGATATCGGCGTCCTGCTCGGCAGCTACCTGTTTGAGTTCTCTATTGCCGCGAACAAGACCATGATTCATGAATGGAATCGCCTTGAGCCCTGCGGGGACGGATGGAGTTCATCCGGGGAGCATGCACATCCATTCAACTCCTCGCAGAAGCTGACTTATAACGTTGTCAGAAAGGATGGCAGGCCCATCAGCCGCAAGATTTCCTGCGGCGAACAAGTCATTGAAGAAACGATCGTCTCGGACAAGTTTGGTCGGATGATGCGCATTGAACGCACGCCGGCCAACTGGGAAAGCCTTTGGGAGTCATGGAAAGGCGACACCAAGATGAGGTTCAAATAGGATGTGTCCCACTTACAGCGAACTCTCGTGGTGCTCAAATCTCGAATGCTGGTCACTAACGCCTCTTTTTCTTGATCCCCTTCCCTCGCGCCGGCGGCGCGCCAGTTCTTGATCGGCGCGGCCGTTCTTCCCGGTCTCGACCTGGAGAGTTTCGCGAGGGACCTTTACGTTGCGGCCCCGGCGGTTGTGTGGGGTCGCGTGGCTCAGGCTGCCGGACTGTGCCGGCGGAGAGGGATCCGGCCACGCGGAATTCCAGTTGTCGCCGGTTGATGTCGACGCTGGCCACCACCACGTTTAGCCGGTCGCCCAGCCGGTACTGCTTGCCGGTGCGGCGGCCGATCAGCGTGTGGGCGATCTGGTCCAGGTAGTAATAGTCGTCATCCAGCGTCGTGACACGGACGACACCTTCCGCAGGCAGGTCGATCCCCTGGCAATAGAACCCCCACTCCTGCGCCCCGGTGACAGTGGCGGGCATCTCCAGGCCGATTTTGTCCTGCAGGTAGGTCAGAAGTTTGACTTTGATCAACTCTCGCTCCGCCTGCTCGGCCCGCCGCTCGGTGCGTGAACAGTGCTTGCCGGACAGGGCCAGCTCGACCTCGTTGGGATGGTGGGGAATCTTGCCGAACTTGACGAGGTCGCCCACGAGACGGTGGATCATCAGGTCGGGGTAGCGGCGGATCGGGCTGGTAAAGTGGCAGTAGTTGTCGGCCGCCAGGGCATAATGCCCCAGCACTTCGGGTGAGTATTCCGCCTGCTTCAGGCTCCGCAGAAAGCCGAAGTTGACGGCGTGCCGGTGCGGCGTGTCCTGCACGAGGTCGAGCAGCTTTTGCAGTTCGCCCCGGCTTTGATAGCGTTTGAGCGGGTAGCCCAACGCGTTGACGAACTGCGCAAAGTTCCGCATTTTGACTTCGTCCGGGTCGGCATGCACGCGGCGCAGGAAGGGGACATGACGGTCGTTCAGGGCGGTGGCCACGGCGACGTTGGCCGCGAGCATGAATTCTTCAATGACCTGGTGGCTCGGGTCGTGAGCCACGACATGCGCGCCGGTCACACCGCCCTGCTTGTTGAAATCCAGCTTGATCTCGGGCATCGACAGTTCGAGCGAGCCGGCCTCAAACCGCCGCTTCCGCAGGAGCATCGCCAGTTCGTACATCCGCAGCACCAGTTCGCGGACTTTGGTCGGAACCTTGGTCTTGAATTTTTCGGGGTCGTTGACGATCGGCATGATCTCTTCATACGCAAACCGCTTCGTGCTGCGGATCGCCGAGTTGGCAAACTCGGTGTGCGTGACGATCCCTTCGGGCGAAAAGTCGATGAAAGCCGACTTCGTGTACCGCACCCGGCCCGGCTGCAGGCTGGCCAGGCCGTTGGAAATGATTTCCGGCAGCATCGGGATCACGCGGTCGGGCAGATAGACGCTCGTCCCGCGATGCGTGGCTTCTCGATCCAGCGGCGACCCCGGCTGCACAAAATGCCCGACATCGGCGATGTGCACACCCAGCCGCCAGTGCCCCTTCTCGTCGCGCTCCAGCGAAATCGCGTCGTCGAAGTCGCGGGCGTCGACGGGGTCGATGGTGATGATCGTCTCGCCCGTCAAATCGAGCCGCCCTTGCAGGTCATCTTCGTTGAACTGCTCGGCCTGAACCCGCGCGTCCTCCAGGACATCCTCGGGGAACTCGTCCGGCAGCCCGAACTCGTGGATGATCGAGAGCGTGTCGACACCCGGCTTGCCGCGCGGTCCCAGCACATGGGTCAGCACCCCTTCGCCGCCGCGGGCCTGACTGGGGAACCGCAGCATTTCAAACACCACCTTGTCGCCAGGCAGTGCCCCCTTGGCACCGGGATCGCCCACCGGCACCGGTTCGTTGAGGGTCGTGCCGTCGACCTGGACGAGACCCTGTCCGTCCTGTTCGAAGTAGGTGCCCACAAACTGCCGGGTGGAGCGCTGGAGGATCTCGACGATCCGGCCGCGAACGCGCGGGGCCTCGCTTTTGTCGCGCCCAGAGGGTTCGCCCTTCCCGCGCCGTCCGGAAATGATCTGCACCAGCACTTCATCGCCCGTATGCGCATCCTGCATTTCTGACTGCGGGATGAACACGTCCGGCGGTGGCTCAGTCTGGTTGGGCTTCGGGGCTTGGATCAGAAACCCGAAGCCACCGGCAGTCTTTTTGATCGTCCCCTGCAACAACTCGGTGGAGGCCTTGATCCGCATCAGGCCATCCGACCCCTTGCGGATTTTGCCGCTGCTGATCAGCAATTGCAGAGCCGTGCGGAACTCGTCCAGCCGCTTCTTGGTGATCCCCAGTTGCTTGCCCAGCACGCCAGGCGAGAGCGGCCGGTAGTCGGCCACGGACATCAGGTTGAGAATCTTGCGGTCCAGCGACATGCGGGCGTCCTGCGTGGCACGAGAATGAGGCCGATACGAACCAACTCCGAGGCAGCACTGTCCCTCACCAAAGATCATACCAGCCGGCGGAGCTGGCGGCGCATCGACCGGCCAATTGATGCGGGATGCGTCGAGTCGCCGGACGCACAGGCGAGCGAAAGTCTGCGTGGCTCAGTCTTCTGTTGCCAAACCGGCGAGACTGTGGGATCGTTTCCAAGTGCGGAATGGCATTTGGAATGGGTGGATTGGACGCCGGCGCGGTTGGCCCGGCAATCGGCCCGGCTCCGTTCCGCAAACTTCATCGTTTCAGCAAGGTTTCGGGGCACATGGAAGCCGGGATTGTCGGTCTGCCGAACGTCGGCAAAAGCACGTTGTTCAACGCACTCACCAGCTCCAAGACGGCGCAGAGTGCCAATTATCCGTTCTGCACCATCGAGCCCAACGAAGGGATCGTGAGCGTGCCGGACGACCGCCTGCGGCGGATCAGCCAGTACATCGTCCCCAAGAAGCTGGTGCCCACGGCGCTCAAGCTGGTGGACATCGCCGGCATCGTGAAGGGGGCCAGCGAAGGGCAGGGGCTCGGCAACAAGTTTCTGAGCCACATCCGGGAAGTGGATGCGATTCTGCAGGTGGTCCGCTGCTTCGAAGACCCCGACGTGATTCACGTGACCGGGAAAGTCAATCCGGTCTCGGACATTGAGACGGTCGAAATCGAACTGATGCTGGCCGACCTGCAGACGCTGGAAAACGCGCTGCCCAAGGCCGAACGGACTGCCAAAAGCGGCGACAAGGAGGCCAAGCTGCGCGTCGAGGCGATCAAGCAGTGCCTGGCCCATTTGGCCACCGACGAACCCCTCCGCAAACTGACGCTGGCCGAGCCCGAAGCCAAGGCGATCTCCAGCTACGGACTGATGACCGCCAAGCAGATCCTGTACGTCGCGAACGTCGATGACAACGACCTCCTCGGTGAATCACCGCTGGTGCAGCAGGTCCGCGACTTCGCCGGCAAGGTGGGAGCCTCAGTCGTTCCCGTCTGCGCGAAGCTGGAAGCTGAAATTGCCGAACTGGATGAAGCCGACCGCGCCGAAATGCTGGCCTCCGTGGGCCTGAAAGAACCAGCCCTCTCCGTCCTCGCCCGCGAAGCCTACCGCGTCCTCGGCCGGCAGAGCTACTTCACCGCCGGTGAAATGGAAGTCCGCGCCTGGCCGATCCCCGTCGGAGCCACGGCTCCCCAGGCGGCGGGTGTGATCCATACCGACTTCGAAAAAGGTTTTATCCGCGTCGAAGTCTATTCGCTGGAAGACCTGGAAACGTACAAGACCGAAAAGAACATCCGCCAGGCCGGGAAACTGCGCGTGGAAGGGAAGAATTACGTGATGCAGGATGGGGATATTTGCCATTTCCTGTTTAACTGAACGGTAGGGTGTGTGCAGCGGAGCGCAACACACCACGAGTCTGACCACATTGACTTGATCAGGTCCGTCGAAAGCGGGCTTAGTGTGTTGCGCGGAGGCAGTTCTTTCTTGAAGGCACTTGCCACTTTCCTCTCCACCTACCCTACAAGTGCCGTCCTGCACAAAAAGGTTGATGATGCAATACCTATCAGATGATACCATTGAACGAATCCACCGGCGTGGAATGGCGGTGTTCTATGGAGCCGGAATGTCGTATGGCATGGGAATACCAGGGTGGGAAGAACTACTGACAAGGCTCGAGAGCGAGGAAGGGCTGGTCAGGCGGCTCGTCAATAGCGGCTATAGTCTCCCACGCATCGCCACCTACCTCTGCGTGGCGTTAGGACGCACTCGCCCTGAATTCAATGCGATGGTTCGCGAACGACTCTACACCGCTGGACAGCTCAGTGAGTATTTTGACAGGAAGTTCAGTGAATTGGAGAATGGGGCAAATAAATACATACATTTTGTAGAGAATCAGAATCCGAATCTGGCGGCAACTGCCAGGCTTCTCGTCGTCCCGAGTTATAGCGGTGCATTAACTCGGAATCCAAAATATGCTCCCAATCCAAAGGTTGCTGCGGTAGTGACAACAAATTACGACGATCTCTTGCGCTCATATGTTTGGGAGAAATTTGTAGTGCAAGACGATCCGGCACATGCGGAATCGCGAAGAATTCTGCGAACGGTAGACCGACCGTCGGCAACGCCTCGGCACGGAATGATTAATCTATACCATGTCCACGGTTTCCTACAGTTGAAAAAATACGAAACCAATGGGGATCGTGACGCAGGCCTGGGAAGTATCGTGCTAACAGAATCTGACTATTTCGATGAATTTAGTACTCGCTCGACGTATTTTCCTTCCGTGTTACATCAGACGATGTCGCATCATGTCTGCGTGTTCGTTGGAATGTCAATGACGGATCAGAACATCAATCGCATACTTCACCAAGTGCGATATGATTTTGACACATCGGTGCAGCGCGAATCAAGTGGCAGTTCAAGGCGTAGTGTCGGTCATCACATTGCCCTACTGTGTGATAATCAACAAGACAAAGATGTGGTTGCTGCGCTGCTTGAAGAGCTGAGAGTAATGCCAATCTGGTATCATGATCACTCGGAAATTCCGGAAATTATCAAAGAAATATACTTGCGAACATATTATGAAGCGAATGCGGAAAAAGCGATGGAAGCATGGGACTTGAGTGGAGCCTAAAGACGGACTCGCAAAACCCTGTTTTCGGAATCTGCCGCTTTGGCATGATTTTGCGCTTTTGTTGATCGGGTTCATAAAGCAGAGGCGCGTCATGGCCAGCAGGCGTGGCGGGCCTAAAGGCGGATTTTTTTGTGTGTAATGCAAATGGCACTGCGTAGTCTTACGCACCCTGAGCATGCGTAGGGTCCTCTCGGCGGACCATTAGTTATGAGGAGTGTCGGCACTGGTTCACTATCGGTCCGCGAAGCGGACCCTACATTTGCGTTGGATGGGCCGAAGACATGAAATTTGAATGCAAGTGTGGATTCCTGTTGGAACTGACTACCGAGCAGGCCGCGTTACTCGGCTCGCTTAATCAAGCGTTTGAATGTCCCAATTGCGGGGTGAGACGGAAACTTCCGCCTGGTATTGCGATACCGAAGCAAAACACGGGAAAAATGTCAAGTTACCGGCGTCGCAAGTCAATCTCGGTGACCATTGTTGCGATTATGAATTTCATCCTTTGCGTATTCGGCCTCGTGTTAGTGATTTACGGGGCCGTCACTTACATATCTGACCAGAGCAGCGACGATCAATTCCTTGGCGGTCTTTGGCGGGGAATTGGCAGAGCATTCATTCTAACCGGGACAATTTGCATGGCAGCTTTTGGCATGTCGGGGTATGGAGTGTTGCGCCGTAAGTCGTGGGGACGAATCACAGCATTGACTGTGGCGACATCCGTTGGCTTACTTGCAGTTTCAAGCTTTTTGGGCGGTTCAGCAGAATTCACCGCAGGAATAGCAATCGTTTACAGTGCATTCGTTTGTATTACATTATTTTCCCCTAAAAGTTGCGAGGAATTTGAGTAATCTAATCTTCCTGCCGGCAGGTGTGGCACTAGCGGCAAGGACCGAACCGAAGACAATGAGTAGAATGTCAATCCACTCTTTCTCAAGTCAAACTTGGCCAGCCGCCGTTGTCGAAGCGTCACAGGCTGGCGGGAACCCTTTGCCCGAACCGATTCAGCGCGGGATGGGAAGTGTCATCTGGCGAAATTCCGCTGGTGATCGGTTCGTGTCGTTTCGCCCGCTTTTGGGGAAGCATGCCGACCGGGCGCACGGTCGGGCGTTATGGTCGCTCTGGCAGGAAGGTGCTGATCGGCCAAGTTCAGTCTTAACCTTTCAACTGCCGCTGCACCCCGAAGCGAAATCGACGCCCGTGGTCGTCTCGGTTTTGCAAGAGTGGCTCCTGCGGAACGGAAGCAGCCAATTTGCGCAGCAGGAGTTGGCGGGGTTCGCAACCGTCGAGCTTCCGCGCGAGATTCCGGAGTCTGCTTCCAATGAGTATTGGCTTTGCAACAACAATCGGTTCGGAATCCTCGTTTCGGAAGACGGCTGGGACATCCGCACAGGTGCCGAATCACTCGCAAACCGCAAGTCCAAGGTCAACGGCAGCCGGAAACGCCTCCTGAGTTTTGAGGAGCTGGACCGATTGTGCGGGTGGCTTGCGACTCATTGGGATGCAATTGCCTTCGGAAAGGATCCGCGCCCGCCCGTGCTGCGCGACAAGGGGGTGGCCGCGTGCCGTGCCTATGAGCGTGCCCGAATCACTGCGTCTCCGGAAGAGTTGGCGGACCTGCAGCTCTGGTGGACGAAACACGCCATCCGTGCCGCCGACCCAGACCTTCCCAACATCTTCCTCGAACGCCAAGTGGATGACTTGGTCATTTCCTGGGATGCGTCCCCATCCGGCAACCACTCCTTCATGATTCCCTATGGGACGGAGATCACAAGCGTCCGCTTCGCGGTGCCACACCTTCGCCGCCTGCTTGGCAGCCGCAAGAACGATTTCACGATTAGCCCCAAACGCAAAAAGCAAGTCTTTGGGGTCGACCCGGACGCCGGCTACCGCATCCTTCGCTCCACATTCCAGAACATGACGAAGGAATGGTTGCGCGATCACCAGTTTTCCAACGAAAATGCCAGCGAGATGGCACTTGCGGGAACTGCGCGACATCCTGTCGTTGGACTGCTGCGCAGCGCGCAGTCGAGCAAGATCTCGCTCTCCGACATTGAGTCCATCTGGGGAAAGTTGCAGCCGAATACGGGCAATCGTTTTCAACACCTCCGCGCGCTCGCCAAGGGGATGAACGCGCAGATTGATTTGCGCGAGCCGTGGCAATCCGGCTATCATCTGGCCCGTCTCGTTCGCGCCGAGCTGAGCATTCCGGAAACCGGATATTTTGACATTGAGGCCGCC
Source organism: Planctomycetaceae bacterium (assembly GCA_021732845.1). Lineage (GTDB taxonomy): Bacteria > Planctomycetota > Planctomycetia > Planctomycetales > Planctomycetaceae > JAKFUF01. Next base: position 52,570 of record JAKFUF010000089.1, read on the forward strand.
GTCCAAAAGCTGGGCGTCGATGTTCAAGACGCATCCTTCGCCGACGAGTCGATCCTGGCGGCCTGCGTTGGCTCGCCGCAGTTCGCCCCGTTGATTGTGGTGAACACCAGGTGTGACGACGCCAATGGTCCGAGCGGACGGCGAATCACGCTCGCCCACGAATTGTGTCACCTGCTCTTCGACCGGTCGCGAATGCAGAGCTTTGCCCGGTTTGAAGGCGGTGCCGCTGAAACCGACCGGCTCATCGAAATGCGGGCCAACGCCTTCGCCGTGGAACTGCTGGCTCCGATACGATCGTTCATCCGCCCCGACGGAAACCTGATGACCGATGAGGAGGCGGAAAAACTTTCCGTCGAACTTCAAGTCAGCATAGTCGCGGTGCGACGGCATGTGCAGAATCACCGATGAGTTGCGTTCGCAAATCAGGGAGGGGGCACTTTCGGGCGGTGACGGACACTGTTCATCATCAGCAATGATGCTGACCAATCGTCACGTCGCATCCGGTTGGAGAACTCCAATGAAACTGCAATGCCGGTGCGGTCATTCATTGGAAGTGACCGAGTCGCAGGTTGAAGCTTTGCTGTCCCAGAGCCAGCCGCTGAACTGTCCGCAGTGCGGGACTTCCAACACGATCATCATCCAGCGGGATGCACCGGGAGTGGCGGGCCTCATTATTGGGGTTCTGGCACTGCTTTGCACGATGCTTGGACTGATAATCTGTGGAATTTCACTTTTCGCCGCGTTCCCTCTCTCCCTGATTGGTGCCACATGCAGTTTTTGTGGTCGGGACAATCGGCGTGTTGCCGGACTGACACTCAACCTGCTATCCCTGTTTGTCTCGGTCTTCTACCTGGCAATTCTTTTCGCTTTGGGGATGGAAATTTCAACGGTGCATCCGGGCGATTGAGGAGTCCCAGTCATGAGACCAAGTGCGCAGTATGTCAAAATTGTAGAATGGTCTGTGGAGGACGACTGTTACGTGGGCAGTGCGCCTGGACTGCTGTATGGTGGATGCCACGGGCCGGATGAACAGCAAGAACTGTGTCAGATCGTTGAAGAAACAATTGAATTCTATCGTCGCGCTGGAAAGCCATTGCCGCCGGCAACCTCGGGGCGGGATTTTGCGAACAAGATGCAGGATGTCGCCTGAGCCTCTATGACTTTCGCAGTTAATCTAGGCGTTAGGCCAGACATGTGAGGTGAAATGGCCACAAAAGAGGACATTCTGAACTGCGTCAAGTCTCTGGTCTGGAGTGGAGAGTTTGACGAGACCGAAGTCGCCTATGATGTCGGGGACCGTTTTAGCGAACTCGACCAGGCGGGCAAGTTTTGGCTGCTGTTGGTGATCCAGGCGGAATTTGAGTCGAAGCGGAAAGCGGAACAGACCTGGCCCAAGGTCACAGATTTTGATCGCCTCGATCGGGCGTTTACGATGCTTCAAGCCCAGGGTGTCATCGCCCTGCACCGCGCCGGGTTTGACCAGTCGGAGGGGTTGGAAGACGTGGCGGATGCCTACGAAGAAGCCGGGGGCAAAAGCTCCGACTACGCCGGTCACTGCTTCTATACCGAACAGGACCAGGAGGGCGCGCTCGACGGAAGCGGCCTGTATATTGGCTATGGACATTTGTCCGGCAAAGATGCCAAGGCGATCAAGGTCGCCGAAATGCTGCGTGCCGCCCTCGAACACGAAGGGTTCAGCGTGACCTGGGACGGCACGATTGCGTCGAGAGTGTTTGTCGAGGGTTTTTGTTGGCAACGACGCAGTCCGGGGTAGGTTCTTCAGGTTCCCATTGGTCAATGAGCCTCAAACGCGCCGTCCGTGCCTGCTCCGATCAACCCCGCCCAGCAACCGCGTGTTGGTCGTGGCGATAGGCGATATGGAAGACTCCAAATGACGCCTTGCTGGTCCAGCCCAATATGGGACGCCTACCAATCGCATCGCGATATCGACCAATTGCGGCAGGACATCCTCACCACTCCGTGGTATCGCGCTCCGGTCA
>JAKFUF010000019.1 GCA_021732845.1 Planctomycetaceae bacterium
TCAAGCCGCTCGACTTCGTGGTAACGCCATTCGCGGCAGGGCGGCCGGCGTCTCGACGGTTGCGGCAGCGATTCTCGCAGGAAATCTGCCAAACGCAGCAGAGCATTGCGGATCAGCATCGCAGGTCCCTTGGCCCCGGGGCGCGGTGATGAAGGAGTTGGTTTGCAGGTCGCAAGAATTCAGCGTCAGTCAGGTCGAAGCCTAGCATCATATCGGTGCAAATCACCATTTGCAGCATGTTGTCGTGAAATCTACAGAACTGCCGCAAATCGTGTGGGTGCCGAGCGGATGTCGCCCGACAGACTGCATTAATCGCGTGGAGACTTCGTGTATCCTCATCCCCGCGGTGCCAGCAACCCGCGATAATCGTCGAAGACGCCGAGGACCCCTTCAAGGGTGAGTTCCTTGATCTGGCCGCCCTTTGGGGACCAGACCATCCCGGTTGGTTCCCGTGTCACCTTGTTCCGGTGAACCGCAGACGGGCGGAGGATTCGCAGTTCCTTTACGGCCGGCGGCGAAATCCAGTGCGTGCGCGTGCTGTCCGCGATGTTGGCCGTTCCCAGGCCGATCGTCATCGATTCGAGCACCTGCAGATCCTGAGCGTAAAGTGGCGTCCACGAGGTTCCAGCCAGCAGGAATTCACCGGCGGCAGCCTCGCCTCCAACCTCGTACCAGAGTTGACGCTTCAGTTTGTCGGCAGCCGGAGGATCATAGAATTCCTGGACCGCATGCTGGTCATCCAGCGACTTTGGCCAGAGCCGCTTGAGATGTCCGGTGCCATCCATCCAGTACAAATACACATAGGATCGCCTCGCGCAGCCTCCGGGGCTCGGAGCATTCCCACACGCACAGCGCGTCCCAGGCGTCATGCCACCGTTGTCGCCAGACACCGACCTGCTGCCGGTTGATCCCAACCTGCGGCGCGATCTCCTCGTTCAGCAGCCCCTGAAACGCCAGCAGCACGATCATGGCCCGCTGGACGACCGCCCTGGAAAACGTCCGCGACCGGCTCAGTTCATCCAGGACGACAAGCTGCTTTTCAGTGATCGTGACCTTCGATGCCTTCCCTGGCATGGCTCGCCTCCCCCCTCGAAATTGAGGTTTGGGAAGAATAGGATGTGTCACACCAAGATGAAAGACTGTTTGAGATTCGTTGAACTAGAATCCTTCGAAAAAGCCGGATCGTCGGTTGCTCGCGGCTCTGGCTCTGGAGGACCAGAGCCGACCAGAGCCCTCCCGCCACGCCGATCGACAAATGGAAACAACCGGTTTGTCCCAGCGCATCACCGGACGGCTTGCGCCCTGCCGCTACTTTCAGGGTGCCCCGTGCCGGTCGTGCGACACCGCAACCCCACTGAGCCTTGCCTCAGTGGATTCGGGCATCGCGGGCGATTGGATCCATTCTCGAAGTCATTCGTGATAATTCGCGGTTCCGCTTCTCGTTGACCGAGACCGGCCCTTAGTCAGCATCGTGAAACGCACGTCTATTCGTTGAACCGTCTTCAGCCCTCTGCCTCCGCGTCCCCGCTGCCCGCCGCCTTGGCGACGAATTTGTACCCCGCGCCGCGGATGGACAGAAAGTGGCAGGGGTTGGCCGGGTCGGCTTCAAAGTGATTCCGCAAGCGAACGATGAAGTTGTCCACCGTCCGCGTTGTCGGCGAGGAGTCGAGCCCCCAGACTTTGTCGAGGAGTTCGTTGCGCGTCAGCACCGCCCCCTCATTCTCCACAAAGCACTTGACCAGTTTGAATTCCAGAAACGTGAGTGCCTTGTCTTCGCCCCGCACCCGGACTTCGTGCCGTGTAAAATTGACCGTGGCTCCGTCAAACTCGTAGATGTCATCTCCAGTAACCGCCGGCTTCTGTGCGGTGGGACGGAACGAATTGTGCCGCGCGAGCAGATTGCGGACCCGGCTGATCAGTTCGGGCAATTCGAACGGCTTCGTCAGGTATTGGTCGGCCCCGAGGTCGAAGCCACGCACCTTGTCTTCCGAGAGCGTGCGGGCGCTCAGAATCAGCACCGGGGTCTGCTCACCCGCGTTCCGCAGTTTTTCGAGCACGGCGTAGCCGCTCATGCCCGGAAGCATCAAATCCAGAATGATCAAATGAAAATGACCGGGCTGCTCGGCGAGGAGATTTACGGCCGAAGGCCCGTCAGCCACGAGCACCGCCTCGAACCCCTCGGCCTCACAGTTGAATTTCAGACCAATCCCAATGTGCCGTTCATCCTCGACGATCAGAATGCGTTTGGTCATGACACTTCGCGGGACTGTGAGCGCACTGGGTTCCTGAATGAGGCGATCTTTGACGGTGAATTTTGCGCAAGGCACTGGCTGCGATGCAAGGAGGGAGAACGACAGGCCATCGTGGCTCATCGAACGGTACCGCTTGAGTGTGCCACTGGTCAGCTTGTCTGCCTGTTGCGGCAATGTCCTGAAGCGGCAGTTAACGCGGGCAGCTTGAATTTGCGTCAGGCAACTCACTGAAAATGCGGAATCTTGCGTTAAACCCCTCATTTGTCCGCAAATCGGACCTACGGTTGCCGGACGGTAATGTTGGATGGGGGGAATGGACCGCGAAGTTGTGGCTTCGTCGCTTCATGCCACATCAAGGGACGCTCGATGATTCGTAATTTTCGCCGATTTCTGCAAATTCCGCAAAACCGGTGCAGCCCACCTGGAGTACTCCTGACTGTTTGTGGAGTCATCCTCTGGGGGGGGCTCCTGGCGGTCGGCTGGCTCCTGACAGCGCATTTTGATCACACCCCAGGCCCGAAAGGTTCCTCCCCCAGCCGGTGGCCAGAGTCATCCCAATTGACGCGGCATGCAGGGCGGATGACGCTTTTGCTTTTTGCGCACCCGCGGTGCCCCTGCACGCTGGCCAGTCTGAGCCAGTTGCAGTTGGTTCTATCACGGACCCAAGTGCCGATTGACTGTCATGTTGTCTTCATGGCTCCCCCTCACTTGAACGCGCAATGGGTTTCGAGTCCAAACGTCGTCAAGGCAGAGGCAATTTCCAAAGCTTCCGTCGTGTTGGATCGCTCTGCAGTCGAGACCCGCCGCTTTTCGGCGGCAACGTCCGGCCAAGTGTTGCTTTATGACGCGGCAGGGCGATTGTCCTTCAGTGGTGGGATCACGCCGTCACGCGGCCATGCGGCAGAATGTGCCGGGACGCATGCGCTCATTCAACTCCTCAATCACCGACCGACCCGTACGGGCTTCGCCTCCACATTTGGTTGTCCTCTGTTCAAGAATCCATCCCCATGCCCGAACAACTGACCCTTTCAGGCTTGAAATCCGACTTGTCGGCAACGGGCAGCGTCCCGGAGCGGGCCGCCGAATTGTACTCAGTCCGTCGCGATGCCATGATGCGCTGGACTGACCGCTTTTTTTCTGGATTGATGGTTGCCCAGTGGCTTGCCTGCATAGTCGTGGCGGTTTGGATTTCTCCCCGCACCTGGATTGGCCTCCAGTCACAGGTTCACCCGCACCTGCTGGCGTCGATCTTTTTTGGGGGAGCAATCACTTCGCTGCCGGTTTACCTGGCTTGGCGGCATCCTGGCAGGAATATCACCCGGCACGTGATCGCCATCGGACAAATGCTCATTGGCTCGCTGTTGATCCACCTCACGGGCGGGAGGATCGAATCGCACTTTCATGTGTTTGGTTCCCTGGCGTTTCTGGCGTTCTATCGCGACTGGCGCGTGCTGATCACAGGGACAATGGTTGTGACCGCGGATCACCTCGTGCGCGGACTGTGGTGGCCCCTCTCCATTTTCGGGAACGCCGAAGCGAGTTCGTGGAGATGGATCGAGCATGCAGGCTGGGTGCTGTTCATCGACACTTTTCTGGTGACTGTCGCGATTCGCGGTAATCGTGAACTGTGGGACATCGCGTTGCGGGAGGCCGAAATGGAAGCGATGCGGTCGGCCATTGAATCCACCGTCGTGGAGCGGACTCACGAACTCGCGGAGGCCAAGGCGATGGCAGACTCGGCCAACCAGTCGAAGAGCGAGTTCCTGGCAAATATGAGCCACGAAATTCGCACGCCCCTGACCGCCATCCTTGGATTCTGCGACCTGCTTCGCGATGAAGCGCTGTTCGAAAAGGCTCCGCCGCAGCGAATCCAGACAATTGAAACCATCCGCCGCGCGGGCGGTCACCTGCTGGATGTCATCAATGACATTCTGGATCTTTCCAAGATCGAAGCTGGAAAGCTGGCCACGGAACAGGTCGAGACGCAACTGCCACGCATCCTTCATGAAATTGACAGCATGATGCGGCCGCGAGTGGCAGCCAAAGGGGTGGACTTGCGAGTGCTGCTGGAAACGGCAGTTCCCGACCGGATCACGAGCGATCCGACGCGGCTGCGGCAGATCCTGATGAACCTTGTGGGCAACGCCACGAAGTTCACCGAAACGGGCACGATCCGGATCAAGACGCGGATTGATCAATCGAACGGTGAATGCAAACTGAAAATCGCGGTGGAAGATACCGGTGCGGGAATCACGGCAGGCCAGGCCGAATCGCTCTTTCGCCCGTTCACGCAGGCCGATATGTCCGTGACGCGCAAACATGGCGGTACCGGACTGGGACTGACGATTTGCCGACGGCTCGCGCACCTTATGGGTGGGGATGTCCGGCTGGACTTCTCAGAACCGGGCATTGGATCGCGGTTTGTGCTGGAACTGCCGTTTGTCGAGTTTCCGAACAGTCAACTGGTCCATGATTTGTGTGCGTTTTCCCCCAAAACTCAAAATGACGTCGATGAGGTCGCCGCGGCGTTGAACGGACGGATTCTGCTGGCGGAAGACAGTGAAGACAATCAGCAACTGATCTCATTCCATTTGCGGAGAGCCGGGGCGGAGGTCACCATCGCCGGAAATGGCCGGATTGCCCTGGAAGCACTGCAAGCCGCGGAAGAACAAGGACGTCCTTTCGATTTGCTCCTGACCGACATGCAAATGCCAGAAATGGACGGATACACACTCGCCAAGACGCTGCGTGCCCGCGGTCAACGGCAGCTTCCGATCGTGGCCCTGACCGCGCATGCCATGGCAGAAGATCGACAGAAATGCCTGGCTGCGGGATGCAATGACTTCTCCACCAAACCAATTCACAAAGCCGCTCTGATTGCCACCTGCGGAAAGTGGCTGACGCGCAAAAATGACCCGGGTTCCCCCGGCACCGAAGCCAACACCCCATCATCCCTTGAAGCCCACGTTCGAACTGATTTTCTGGAGATTCTCCACAGCGACCTGGCGGACGACCCCGACATGGCACCACTGGTCAAAAAGTTCTTGTCGAACTTGACTCCCAAGGTGGCAAGCATGGAAGAATCTCTGTCAAGCGGCCGACGGGATGAACTCGGGCGGCTCGCGCATCAGCTCAAAGGGGCTGGAGGCGGCTACGGATTTCCCACGATCAGCGATGCCGCGCGATCTGTCGAGGAATGTGTCCGGGATGATGCCGATTTGCAGCAGTTGCAGCACGCCGTGAACGATCTCAAACAACTCTGCGTTCGAGCCCTTGCCGGTCGGCAATCAGAGTCCATTCCTGAAAGTGCCACGCTCCAAGAGGCGATTGTATGAATTCAATTCGGCCTGCCGCTCCCCCAAGCCGGATCCTGCTCGTTGACGACGACTCCGACATTCACGACCTCGTTGCCGGCCTGCTTGGCAGGCAGAGTGTTGAACTGCTGACGGCGTGTGATGGTGAACGGGCTCTCGATGTGGCCATTCGAGAATCACCGGACTTGATCCTGCTTGATTATGAGATGCCGGGAGCCTCCGGGTTGGAAGTCCTGAGCCAACTCCGCTCCGCCGGCGTCCCCTCCTCGACCGCGATTGTCATGGTCACCGGCAATGACAGCCACAAGGTATTGACCGCCTGCTTTCAGGCGGGTGCCGCCGATTACATCCGCAAACCATTCTGCGCCTCGGAATTTCGTGCCCGAGTCCGGTCGTGGCTCGATCGAAAGCAGATGCTGCAACAACTGGAGCGTTTGGCGCACCATGACGCGCTGACCGGCCTCTTCAATCGCGCATCGATCCACGCCTTGATTCAGGAAGCGATCGACCATGCACAGTCCCGCCACTACGCGCTGTTGTTTCTCGATTTCGACCGTTTCAAAATGGTCAACGACACCCTCGGCCACGACGCGGGGGATCAGTTGTTGAGAATGATCGCGGAGCGCCTGCGACGGGGGCTGCGCGGCGGCGATGGCATCGCCTTTGCCATCGGCGGTGACACTGCTGCCCGTCTGGGAGGCGACGAATTCGTCGTTCTGCTGAAGGACCTGGCTCAACCGATCGATGCGTTGATCGTGGCGGAGAGGCTGCTGGAAGCGCTTGCGCAACCCTACACCCTGGCCGGTCGTCAGATCCGTTCCACGGCCAGCATCGGCGTGGCGACGAGCGCGAAGGCTTATGCCACCCCCACCGAAATTCTGCGAGACGCCGATGCGGCCATGTATGCGGCAAAACTGGCAGGCAAAGGCTGTTATGTGCTGTTCAATGAATCCATGCACGCCAGCGGGAGTCAGTCACGCGCGATCGAGAACGCGCAGTGCAGCGTGACAGGGTCCAGACGCTGGCAGGGGAATGAAAGCTCGAAGGGCTTCAAGTCCGGTCTGCGATGGCAGCAGCCAATCCGGGGCTCAATCATGCCACCCGACTTCATCCCAATCGCTCAATAACGCTTCAACGGCGGGTGTGGCACACACGCCGCAAAGGCAATGGCTGCGATGCAAGCCGTGAGCTTGCTCAGTCAGGACCCGGCATTGATGGATGGCCTGGGCACCTTTGTGGTCGCGGGAACTTTTTTCGGGCTCGGCTGTATAACCTCTCAACGAGAGTTGAATGCGGCAAGGCAGGGCCCAATGAACGAGGACCTTGATGCGATCCAGCGCGTACTGGCGGACGACATCGAGGCGTTCCGCCGTCTCGTGGAGCGCTACCAGCGACCGCTGTTGACACTGGTCCGCAACCTGACGCCGCCCGACACCGACCACGAGGGAGTCGCTCAGGATGTGTTCCTTGCCGCGTTCCGGTGCCTGGCGTCGTTTGACCCAAAGCGGTCGGCGTTCTCGACCTGGCTGTTCACCATCGCCCGCAACCGCTGCCTCAACGAACTTGCCCGTCGGCGGCCGGTTGCGGGTGGCGAACTACCCGACGTCGCCGATCTACGATCGCCCGAGAGCGCGGCCTCGGAAGCGGAACTACTTCGCCAGCTCGACGCGGCCCTGGATGCCCTGCCATTCGAGCAGCGTTCCGCCTTCGTTCTGACGCAGTTGCAAGGCCTTTCCTACGAGGAAGTCGGTCGAATCGAAGGCGTTGGCGTGGGCACCGTGAAGTCTCGAATCGCCAGGGCCCGTGAAAAACTTCGTAATCTCCTCCGCCACACAGTCGAGCCGCACTCATGAATGACAAACTTTACGATCTGTGGAGGCAACGGGCTGACGCCGAGGTGCCCGCAGATTTTGCCGACCGTGTCATGGACGCTGTCCGCCGCGAGCCACTGCCGTCCTCGAAGGGCGTCCGGGTCCTGCTGGATACACCAGCCGTGCGCGTCGCCGCCTGCATCTTGGCGTGCCTCGCCTGTGCCTGTCGCATGGCGGCCGTAATTGCCGTCTTTTTCGTCCGGTGAACTCTGTGTTGAGGAGAACCTCACTTGAGCATTCCAAACGCTTCCACCCGCAGTCCGCTGATCGCCGTGATTCTATCGCTCGCCGCCACGGGACTCGGGCAGATCTATTGCGGTCGTATCGCCCGCGGCCTCGTGATGTTTCTGGGCTCGCTGCTGTTCGCCCCGGCGATCGTGTTGGCGGCCCTGCTGCCGCCGGCAACGATTGTTCTGGTCGGTCTGCTCCTCGCACTGCTGACAGTGCTGGGGGTGTATGTCTTTGCGGTCGTGGACGCCTTCCGCCTTGCCCGCCGCGGCCGTCACGACTTCCATTCGATGGACTACAACCATCCGCTGGTCTACGCCCTGATTATTCTGGTAGGACTGACGTACTCGGCCGGGGGATTGTACTTCATCCGCAGCAGCGTCTTCGAGGCATTTTTGATTCCTACCGCCAGCGAGGTGCCGACACTCCTTCCCGGTGATCGGATCCTCGTGAACAAGATGACTTATCAGAGGCGATTGGTGCGGCGCGGTGACGAGGTGGTGTTTCGCGTGCCATCGCAGCCGGAGTTGCGCTGGGTCAAGCGTGTCATCGCGCTGTCCGGCGATACCGTCGAAGTGAAGGACAACGAGGTCTTCGTCAACGGGCAGCAATTGTCGCGCACGGCGGCACTCGGTGCAGCGGCGCAGGCCGTCAATGGGGAGCAGTTCGAGGAAACCAACGCCGGCCGCCGCTATCAAATTTTCCTGGCGGCAGACACCAAGCCGTCGCGGGACTACCCCAAGGCGAAGGTGCCTGAAGGGATGTGTTTCATGCTGGGCGACAATCGGAACAATTCGCGCGACAGCCGCACGATGGGCTTCGTGGCCCTGGGGGATGTGCTCGGCGACGTGCAGTACAGGCACTGGCCGGCCGCGACGTGGACCCGGTTCGGGTGTCTGACCGAATGAACACCACCCGCCACGGCAGGACTGCCTCCTTGCATTCCCGCTGGCGGAGCCGGCAAAGGCCGTGGCACACCACCATGCGATGCCTGTCGCCAGTGCCACAGTGCAACAGTGCCACACCCGCCGGTCGGCTGATGCGTCACCTCCTTTGAAAACGCTCCACCCAGGCTGGCTCGATGCGCGATTGGACGGTGACGCGGTGCTTCTTAAGTCTGCGGGCGGTTTCGGCGACATTGCCGGTCTGGGCATGGACCAGCGAGCAATACCGCACAATGACTTCGTCCAGCGTGAGGCTTCCCGCGCGGAACTCCGCCACGACCCGATCCAGAGTTGACGGCTCGACCGTGATTGGTTCGATTTGTCGCGATTTCCCTGCCCCCTGATGGCGCGGCTGCGGATGATATTCGCCGCGGACCATCACACTGCGGACGCATTGTTCCAGCTCGCGAAAATTTCCTGGCCAGCCGTAGGCTTGTCCCATTGAAGGTGACTGCCCTATCCATCGAAGCGTCGATTGGGTGAGCCGCCCGACGAACTCGGGGAGAGCCTTCTCGCCAAGACAGCGGCCGGCCACATGGGCGACGAGCGGGGCGATTTCCCCGGGTGACGCATCCAGTTGTTCGCGCAGTGTCGGCGTGCGAATGACATCGGAACAAAGGCGAAAATACAAGTCGGCGCGAAACGTTCCGTCCGCGATCAAGTCAGAGAGATCACGGTTGGTCGCAGCCACGACGCGGCCGTCAAACCTGCGGGGTTCCACATCACCCACCCGGTAAAACTCACGATTCTGCAGGACCCGCAACAGCCTCACCTGGACGGACTCCGCCAATTCGCCCAGTTCATCCAGGAAAACGGTGTGCCCCCGCTTGCATTTCTCGAACCAGCCCACCCTGTCCTTCGTCGCCCCCGTGAAGGCCCCGGCGACATGTCCAAACATTTCTGATTCGATCAGATCGCGGGGCATTGCGGAGAGGTTGATGGGATGAAACGCCCCCGCGAATGGTTCTACAAACCGTTCCCGTTTTGGGTCGAATTCCACAAACCGCGCCAGGCCAATGGCGGTGGCCACAAGTTCCTTGCCTGTGCCGGACGGTCCCAGAATCAATGTCGTGACTTCGTGCATCCGTTCGTAGAGGAGACTGCCGTAGAGCCGCAATTCGCGAGGAAATATCGAATGCCAGACGGCCGCGCGCAGCCTTGCGACCGGTCGCGACCGGCCTTGGATTAAACTCTCCAGCAAAGCCAGCGCGAACCGGTATTGAAAGAACACGGCAAAGGTGTGTTCGGGCCTGGTGTAAAACGGGGAAAACGTCAGTGGGACATCCGTCCAACGCTTCATGTCGTCATGCAGGTCACGGAACTGGGGGATCCGCTCTGCGCCTGCCGCAGCCGTGTTGACAATGTTTCCTGATGAGAAATGCCGCAGGTACACCGCCGCGACAATCAGATCCTCATATCGTTCCTGTTCCTCCTGCTGCAAATCGGTGTTCCGAGCCCGCAGCCGCGACTGAAGTTTGAGAAGGAGTGCTTCGACTCGCCGCGCATGTTCATCCGCGAACGGAAATTCGACTGGATTGTCGATCGGCGGGCGATTGCGCTCCTCTTCCGCGAGCCCAAGGTCAAATGCCGCCAAGTCTCGACGGACGGTTGTTTGTTCGTCCTCGTCAAACGGATTGGCATATGCCAGACGGTGAATGGCATCGGCGAAGCTTCGTTCGGTTTTGGTGAAGAGCATCTAACGAAGTGCCAAAAAATCACAGATGGATTGTCAATAAATGTTACCTCACTGCACTTTCTGGACGCTACTCAAAATCTAATGTTTGGCGTTAATATTTTATACCAAACATGTTGCGCATCTTTCGAAATTTGGAACAAAGTGTGCTACGGACACATCAACAGTCGAAGTTTGACAAATCCAAGTGGCTGCCAGAGGACGAAATCCGATGCAGAATCTGCTGAACATTTATCGAGAACGTGGCATCGATCCAAGCTTCTTGGCGGAGCCGATGAACGCATTCACGAATGCGTCATTTCTGCTGGCCGCGCTTGCCGCGTGGTGTCTTGCCAGCCGAACGGGACTGCTGACTGAGAGCACGTGGCTCCTGATCGCGCTGGCGGCTTCGATTGGGTTTGGGAGCTTCCTGTTTCACACGTGCCCCACGCATGCGACAATGTGGCTGGATGTCATTCCGATCTCGCTGTTTCAAGTCGCCTTCCTCTGGTTGGCCGGCAGGCACATGCTGCAGCTTCCGGTCGTGGCGGCGATTGGGATGATTGTGGCCGTTGTTGGTCTCTCGTTCGCGGCGCTACCGTTCCACAAGCCACTGAACGGTTCACTGTTCTATATCCCGGCCCTGCTGGCCATCGCCGGCATCGGGTTGGCCGTATTTTGCCAGCGCGGCCCGGAACCGTTGCTTTTGCCAATGGCCGCCGTGGTCTTCGCGATTGCCATCTTCGCCAGAACGATTGACTGGAGCGTGCCCTTTTCCGCCGGAACTCACTTTCTGTGGCACCTGCTGAATGGCCTCGTGCTCTATCTTTCCATGCGTGCGTGGATTGTCCATCTGGCATTCCGGGCTTGATGCCGAACCGCTGGTCTGACCCTTTCCTCTGTGGCCCGTTCATACTGATGCAAGTTGCCGAGTCACTCCGCGACTCGAATCTGGCTACAGGGTAACCAGTGCACAATGTGCCATTATCTGAATAAGCGCGCGAACTTTGATCCCACTCCCGATTTGCTGCGTCAATTCCCCAAGAACTGGATACAATTCAACGCGGCTGGCTGCACTGCTTCCGTCTTAAGCGGATGCTCGGGAGGATCGCACGGCGCATGATGGCCCTGCTCCGCGTCAACACAAACTGTCCGACGCAATTGCAGACTGAACAATGAATTCGCCCTGCATCGGAACAAGCGTGAAGTTGGAACTGATGACTTTGCGTACAGACATCAGAAGTACGTCTCCGCTCAAACTGCAATCACTCCGCCTAATCAGGGGACGCTCAATGAGCACTTTCGCGATTCTCGTCTTACTCTCGTTCGCCGTCGAACAAGAAGCGTCAGCAGCGCCGCACGCCGGCCCCTCGCCAATGGCCACTCTTCCTGCAGGCATGAATTTTACGCGCATTCGGTTCAGTCCTGACGGCAAGACAATGGCTACCATTGAAGGACCGGCGACCTCCAACTTTCCCGGCGGTGTCAGTGATCAGCGGTATTCGTACAACGTCAGATTTTGGGACGTAGCTACTGGTGCGGAAAAGCTGGGCCTCCATGGTCATTTCGAGGGGTTCCAGTTCAGCCCTGATAGTAAAAAACTGATCGTCTGGACCAGCAAACAGGTGAATATCATGGAAGTCGCCACGGCCACAACCTTGGCAACGCTCGACCATGAAAACGTCCGATCTGTTTGTTTTTTGAGTGATGGCAATCAACTGGTCACCAGTGCCGGCGCCACTGGTCTTTTCGACTATCGTCCGATCGAACAACACTTTTGGGACATGAAAACAGGTGCGCGAATCCACATGGGAGTCGACCGCTTCACGCCCCTGTTCTATCCAATATTTTCGCCCGACGGCAAACTCCTGGCTGCATTTACCAGTCAAGCAGCGGATAACAGGCTGGTCCCCCACGAACTGAAAATCTGGGAAGTAGCCACCGGCAAGGAATTGAAGGATCTGCCGTCCATCCGCGGGAGCAGTTCATGCCCGCTTGGGTTCACGCATGACGGCAAGGCGGTCGTACTTGGTCCTCTTTGGAGAGAAAAGAACAATGATCCACGCTCTGCGAGTCCGAATTATCTGGATTTAGCCAGCAAGCAGTTAGTCCAATTTCCGCAACACCTGAACCCGTACGAACACGTTCGATGGGATGGTTTGCAGCTATATGATCTTGGACAATATTTATCGCACATGAACATTATGGATCACTTGCCAAACCGGCGCCCGGACGAGAGCGGCGGCATCTTTCCACAGCGATCGATGACCAAGAGCGTTCGGCACATCGACAACAAATGGGTTGTCTGGGATGCGATCAAGGGCGGCAAGGCGGTCGAGTACGAGAATACGAGTGACATTCATCCAGGCCCAGGGGAGAGCATGCCCGTATTGCCCAATGACCTGATGGTGGCATACCAGGAGGCGCCGACGATGGGTGAAGCCAACCTATGGGACGTCAAATCGCGGAAACCAATCGGAAAGCTGGAGACGGGGCGCCCCATCCGTTGGATGACGCTTGCCCCCAATGGCACAACTCTCGCCGTCCTTAGCTGTGAACTCGGCGGGGACAACTCCCAGGTAACGGTTTGGAATCTGCAAAAGCGCAAGCTGATCTATAGCCTGAAAGGACACTTTAGAAAGGTTGGTTCCATAGCCTTCTCTCCGGATGGCAGATTCCTGACAACAGGGTCAGGTTCAGGTTCACCTGAGTACGACATTGAAGAGCGAGGCTTTCTCTCAGGCGAGGTCAAGCTTTGGGATGCAAAAACAGGAAGCCTCGTTCGCACCCTTGTGGAACAAAGCAAACACCTATTCACAAAAATGGTGTTCCGCCCAGACGGGAAGCAGCTCGCCGCTGAAAATGCAGGGCACTTTTGTCTTTGGAATACCACGACTGGAGAATTGGAGCGAGAGCTTCATATCGGTTTGAACAACTGCTTCGCCTACTCGCCTGACGGAAAGAACTTGGCTGTTTCGTCCGGCAGTCGTGGTCATAACGACGTTTCGCTGTGGGATCTGGACAAAGGCGAATGCACTCTGCGGTCAACTGAACAGGGCTCCATCACGTCGATTGAATTCTCCGCTGACGGGAAGTCGCTGATTCTGGGAGGCAGCCGCTTCCCCTTGTATCTGGCAGCCATGCGACCGCCAGGCCGAAGCGAAGCTCCCTACCCGCCACGGAGAATGAAAGAGCCAGACTGGGTTGGTCCTGACCACGGCTTCGGTGTGTCGGCACAAACCGACACCCTGCTGGCGATTCCTGAACGCGGTCTGGGGTATGCATACTTTCAGGGAGTGATTGGGTTGTGGGAGGCCGGCACGAGGAAGGCCAGCTATAGCCTGAAGACAACGACTGGCGAGATTCGCACGCTCTTGCTTACTCCCGACAAAAAAACACTGTTGGCGGGAGGTGATGCTCCGCGGACAAGCATGTTGAAGCTGATCGACCTCAACACCGGGGCCCAGGTGGCGATAGTGACCGACATCCTGCCTCCGTGTTTCAGTCCTGGCGGCGACTTGGTTGCAACGAGGGACATGATTACGGGCAATGACGAAGTGACGTTGCGGAAAAGTGTTACAGGAAAAATACTGGCGACGTTTTCGCACGCCGGCATGCACAGTGTCCATTTCTCCCCAAATGGGAAAGTGCTGGCGACAGTGGGAGAATGGCACGTGAAGCTGTGGGATCTAGCGAAGTTCTCTGCGGCGCAATGAGGACGATGGTAACAGAGGCAGCGTCCGCTTCGCCGACCGTATGCGACCATTCCTAAAAAAAAGCGAGTGCCGGTTGAGAGGGAGCCAACTGCCAACTGGCAGGCAATCCTAACCGTACTGTCTGTTAGCTGCTCTGCAGGAAGTACTTTGCAGACATTGCAATTCAATGTCCGTTCCGGCTGCGGTGCTCCACCGGCGGGTGTGGCACTGTGGCACTGTGGCACTGTCCCACTGGCTTTGCCAGTGTTTCCGAACGGGAGGTGGCTCCAGCACGCGGGATGCACTGGCGGCACGCGGAAACTGACAGGTGGGAACGGGCGAATTGCAATTCCCACGGCAGGACTGCCTCCTTGCATTCACGTTGGCGGAGCCGGCAAAGGCTGTGGCACCACCATGTGGTGCCTGTCGCCCGTGCCGTTCCCAGCCGCCACGCCATCGCCATCGGCATCTTCATTCTTTTCAGCCAGGCAGGCCAAATGTCATTCACCGGCCTGTTCGTGAGAACAGGCGAATCATGAATTCTGAGATCTGAGACAGGTCTGAGGCTAGATCGGAAGTGGCATCCAAATGCTTGTTTGGCGGCGGTTCAATCCTGCGGTTGGGTGAGATCTGCCGAATGGAAGGCTCGATTGCGACCGGTCGCCTTGCAATGGTAAAGCGCTGCATCGGCTTCGCCAAGCAACGATTCGGAGTTGTTGATGTCCGGGTGCAGAGTGGACACGCCGATACTGACCGTGATCGGCTTTTTTTGCCATGGGCCTTCCGCGACAGCACGGCGGATCCGCTCGGCGGCAATCATTGCCCCTTCCCGGCCCGTGTTCGGCAGGATGATGGTGAACTCTTCGCCCCCGTATCGGCCCACGTTGTCGTTGCCGTGCGGGGGCAGGCCGAAATCCCGATCTCCGTGCCGGGCCAAAAAATCGGTGGAGCGCGCCGTTTTCTCAAGAATGCGGGCCAACTGCTTTAGAATGGCGTCTCCGGCCAGATGCCCGAAGGTGTCGTTGCAGCTCTTGAAATGGTCCACGTCCAGAATCAGCAGTGACAGGGGGATCGAGTAGCGTACTGCACGTCTGACCTCCTCGGCGAGCCGTTCCCCGAACGCGCGGCGGTTCTTCAGGCCGGTCAACTCATCGGTGGTCGACTGTTTCAAGAGTCGAGTATTGGCCTCGTCCAGCCGCCTCTCCATCTGGTGTTTGTACAGCGCCATCTCCACGGCGACGTGCAGTTCCCGTTCCTCGTAGGGCTTGAGAATGTAGCCAAAGGGCTCGGTCACCTTGGCCCGGTCCAGAACGTCCTGGTTCGAATAGGCGGTGAGGTACACGACGGGGATGCGGAACTGCTCACGGATCAGTGCCGCCGCCTGCACCCCGTCGATCTCGTCCTCCAGACGGATGTCCATGAGCACCAGATCCGGGCGCAACTCCCCGGCCTGGCTGACCGCCACCTCGCCGGACGATGTCACGCCGACGACCTCGTACCCCAACGCCTGCAACTGTTTGCGCAGACTCATCGCCACGATCCGCTCGTCCTCCACGACCAGGATGCGGGCGGAAGTCACCGTTGGATTCCCGACGTCGGGCAGCAATTCGACTGTTGTCACTTTCTTATTTCACTCTCGGTACAGGGAATGTCAACCGCACGACCGTCCCAGTCTGGAGACCGATTTCGAGTCTGCCGTGAAGCTGTTTCGTCAGCGCCGCGATCAACTGCATCCCAAAGGTTTCGGCGGTTTCAGGGTCCACGCTCAATGGCAGTCCCACTCCGTCGTCGCTGACGCACAGGAAAGCCTCGCCCTCGGCAACGGGGGCGAGTTCGACACGGATGCGCCCATTGTCCCGACCGTGGAAGGCGTGCTTCAGGCAGTTGGAAATCAATTCGTTGACAAGCAGGCCACACGGCACCGCGGCGTCGATGGGCAACGCGACCCCGCGGACTTCGACGTCCAGACTGATGCGGTCGGTACTCACGCGGTACGAGCGGAAGAGGTAGGTCGCCAGGCTCTCGATGTAATGCTTGAAATCCACATGCATGAAGTCCGCGGAGCGGTAAAGGCGCTCGTGGACCAGTGCAATCGACCGGACCCGGTGCTGACATTCTCGCAGCAACTCGACGCTGGCGGGATCCGACGCGTGCAGTGACTGAAGGTGCAGGAGGCTGGAGATCACCTGGAGATTGTTCTTGACACGGTGGTGAACCTCCTTGAGGAGTGTCTCCCGCTCCAAAAGCGCCACCTGGATGGCATTCTCGGCCTGCTTGCGTTCGGTGATGTCCACATCCACGCCGAGCATCCGCACCAGGGTGCCGTGTTGGTCAAAGAATGCCCGTCCTTTGGTCGCCGTCCACCGAACAGAACCGTCGGGACGGATCATGCGAAACTCGATCTGATAAGGCTTGCGTTGGTGAAACGCCTCGTCCAGGGCAGATGCGATCAGAGGACGGTCTTGAGGATGCACGAGGGCCTCAAAATCTTCGAAGGTGCCGCCAAATGTGCCAGGAGCCATCCCCAGATCGGATTCGAGGTTTCCAGACCAAACAACCTTCCCGCTGACGATGTCCCAATCCCAGGTGCTGGCCTGCGCTGCCTCCATCGCCAATCGCATGCGTTCCTCACTGAGGCGCAGTTGTTCCTCAGCCAAGAGTCGGTCGGTCACGTCGCGACCGACCGACTGAATCTCCAACAATTCACCGCCGGGGCTGAAGAACCCCCGGTTGACAAACTCCATCCAGCGCACCCGGCCGCTGGCATCGAAAACCCGGTTTTGGACCCGGGCGACCGGGTGTTCCGGCGACAGCCTGGCGAGGTGGGCCTCGACGACCGGCACATCGTCTGGGTAGGCGACAGGAACCCAGCGTGTGCCCATCAGTTCATCCGCGGATTTGCCGAACATCCGACAATAAACCTCATTGGCGAACAGGAATGTCCCGTCCGCCCGAAAGCGGCTGACCACCTCGGTCTGATCCTCCACGACAGCCCGGTAGCGTTCCTCGCTCGCCCGCAGCTTGGCTTCCGCAGTTCGGCGCTCCTCAACCTCGCGGTCCAGGTCGTGGTCGAGTTTCGTCATTGGGTCATCCACTCCCTGGATTTGATTTTCGGAGCGGTTGAGTCTGTCTGAGGACTGGAACGGATGTCTGGTCAATGTGGGCCTGCGGTGCACCATCGCGAGCATGCAGGTTCCCATCATACAACGACTTCGCGACTTCGTTAACAGAGCGGACAACGGCTTGAATGGCAGGCTTCTGATCCCACTTGGGCGAAAAGTTGTTCTTGATCCGGCCGTGGGCTTTCGACAGCCGGGGCGGACTGAAGGTGGCAAGGCGGCAATTGTGGTACAATTCGCCATCGCAATCTTTCCAACCCACGTTTTTCAGAGGCTGCAGGTTCAGCGCCCTCCCAGTTCCGAGATGATTTGATGGGCCAGCCGGGTGCCACGAACACGCTGACGTACCAGTTGCATGGCGCTCCGCACGAGTTCGCCCTGACGGGGGACTCTGTCCGCCTGGGGCGGGCGGAAGACAGCGAGCTGGTTTTGCCGGCGGAAACTCAGGGCGTTTCCCGCCGGCATGCGACGCTGGTGTGGGAGGGCGGGAAGTGGGTCGTTGTCGACAACAACAGTACCAACGGCACGTTCCTCAATGGCCGGCGAATTACCAGGGAACCCCTGACGAACGGCGATCTGCTCGAAGTCGGCGTGATCCGCTTTACCTACCATGACCTGCGGCCGCCCTCCATTGAAGAGGATGTGCAGATCACCGATTCCGGCTCGGCCAAGGGCTCCATCTTCATGGAGCCCGCGGAAATGGAACGCCTGCTGGGAGGCCTGGTGGACAGCCTGCCCGGAGCCGGTGCCGTCTGCTACGGCGAGGTGCAGTTTCAGCGGGCACGGGAGGTTGAGTTTCGCGGCGATCAGACGACTCCCCAAGACCGCGATGGCCGGATCGGCCTCAACATGTTCACGCAGGTTGGCAAGGCCCTGCTGTCGACGGCCGACTTGAATACCATGTTCGAGCGCATCCTGGAGCTGGCGCTCAAGAACGTGCCCGCCCAGCGGGGCGTGATCTGCCTGTTTGATGAAGCCACGGGGCGGGTGAAGCCGAGCTGCTTTCGCTCGTCCTCGGGCGAGAGCCGCAAAATGCGGATCAGCCGGACGGTCATCAATGCCACGCTGCAGATGCGGCGGGCGCTGCTGGTGGCGGATGCTGGCGTCGACTCGAGGTTCGCCGAGGCGGCCAGTTTTAAGGCGCTCGCCATCCAGTCGGCCATGTGCGTGCCGCTCATTTGCAGCGGCAAGATCCTCGGCTTGATCTACGTCGATACCGCCAACCGGCTCAAGCCGTTTGACGATGTGCATCTGGAGGTGCTGACCGGTCTGGCCATGTTCTCCGCCGTGGCTCTCGAACAGGCCCGGCTGCGTGACGAAGTCGCGCGGGAGCAGAAAATCCGCGCCAAGCTGTCGCGGTACCACTCCCCAGCGGTTGTCGATCAGATCTGTTCGTTTGCGACGGGCGGAGCCGCGGCGGGCGAAATGCTCGCCGAAGAGCGCAACGTGACGGTCGTGTTTTCGGATCTTTCCGGCTTCACCGCCGCCTCGGAAAAGCTCGCTCCGCCGGATGTCGTCAAGATGCTGAACCGTCTGTTCACGCGGCTGGCAGCGGCTGTGTTCAGCTACGGGGGCACGCTCGACAAGTTCATGGGCGACGGGATGCTGGCGTTCTTCGGGGCTCCCCTGCATTATCCCGACCATCAGGAGCGGGCGGTGCGCGCGGCGTTGATGATGCAGCAGTCCGTCGCGGAACTGAATGCCGACGTTCCGCCGGAGCAGAAGATTCTGGTGCGGATCGGCATCAACTCGGGACCGGCCGTCGTGGGCGAAATGGGCAGCGCCGACCGCCACGACTACACCGTGATTGGCGACACCGTCAACCTCGCCAGCCGGCTGGAATCGTCCGTGGCCAAGCCTGGCCAGATCGTGCTCGGCCCGTTGATGGGCGAGCCCCTGGCCCACCTGTTCCATCTGGTCAAACTCTCGGCGGTCAAGGTGAAGGGCAAGGAACTCCCCGTCGAACCGTGGCTCGTGATGGGTGCCCGCGATGAAAACCGCACCGCCTCGTCGACTTCGCTTCCGAAACCGTAGGGGGGCGACGGCGGCATTGAGTTTTGGCCAATGACTCAATGCCCAAATCCCAATGACCAATGGGTTCCCGCGTCATGTGCGACGCGCTGCTTGGAGAGTAAGGATCGCAGCAACAATCACCGTGACATTTGTCTCCCTATCCCGCAGCGAACGCCATCAGGGACAACGAATGCATTTGTTGGTGAAGTCGACAGGCCTGGCCAGACCGTGCGGAAGTCGTACGGTCTTAAATTCACCACGAATTTTCACGAATTTCACGAATCAACCGGCATGGCTTCCCGGGCGATGGAATCCTGCTCGTTGCCATTCGTGACATTCGTCTTATTCGTGAAAATTCGTGGTTCCCCCTTCGCGTTGCCTAAAACCGGCCTTCGGTCAGTATCTTGAAGCGTACTTTTATTCTTTGTTCGGTCCTAAGAATCCAAGGTTGAGGTGTCCGACAAAAGCCAATTTCAAATCTCAAATTTCACAGTCTGTTCAGCCACACCGAACTGTCGACTGAGCTCAATGGTGCGAACGTAACTCTTGCCCCACAGTGTGGATGTCGCGAAAAAGTATTTTACAGTCTGTGCGACCACATCGAACGATCGGCCACGCCTCCACAGCGAAGTACGTAACTCTCGCCCGGAAGGCCAGATGTCGCGAAAAAGTATTTTACTGTGAAATTTGAAATCTGAAATTTGAAATTGCGTTGAAACCAACAAATGGACTTTTGTCGGACACGTCAAGGTTGCAAAACTGGCGCGTTGGCATCCATTTCGGGAGTCGTTAATCTCGACCATGCAGTCGCCAGTGCGTGTTCGCCCCGCGAATTCACCCGGCTGCTTTCTAAGTTTGAACGGAGTCTTACCGGATGTCAGTCCCGCCATCATCCCCCGCACCTTCATCGACTGCGAAGCCGGCCTCCGTGAAGGATGTTGAAGCCGAAGCGCGGCAGCCGATCGTGATTCAGCTTGCCGACACCAGCGTGCTCAGCCGCCTGCGGCTGTGGCTGCTGTACACGGTGCTGGGGATCTCGCTGATTGCCAACCTGGGGATGTACACCTCTTGGAAAGAGTACTTTGCCGGTGAAGAGGGACCGGCCGAGGTCTACTACCAGGGCGAAAAGATCTCTGCCGACAAGATCGCGGTGATTGAAGTCAGCGGCACTATCATGCCGCCCTACACCGCCCACACGCTGCAGGACATCAAGAAGGCGAAGGAGGACAGCGCGGTCAAGGGGGTGTTGCTGGTGGTGAACAGCCCCGGTGGCTTCGTCGGCGACAGCCACCAGATTTATCACAAACTCAAGGAACTCCGGGAGCAGACCAAGAAGCCAGTGTACGTGGCGATGCTCAACATGGCCGCCTCCGGCGGTTACTACATCTCGATGGGAATTGGACCCGACGGCAAGATCTTTGCCGAGCCAACGACTTGGACTGGCTCCATCGGGGTCATCATTCCCCACTACGAAGTGCAGGGTTTGGCGGAAAAGGTGGGTGTCAAGGCGACGCCGATCACCACCGGCAAGTTCAAAGATTCGCTCAGCCCGTTCAAGGAGATCAGCCCCGACGACAAGGCGCTGTGGGACAACATCATCGGCCAGTCGTTTGAACAGTTTCTCGCGGTCATCGACGAAGGCCGCGGCAACCTCACGCTGGAACAGATCCGGCCGCTGGCCACCGGCGAGGTGTTTACCGCGCGCGATGCCCAGGCGAAGGGGCTGATTGATGAGATCGGCTATGAGGAGGACGCGTTGGCGGCGCTCAAGAAGAAGCTCGGCCTGGAAAAGGTCCGCGTGGTGAAGTACCGGCACGCCACCAGCTACATCGACCTGCTGGGCTCCGTGAAGGCCAACGATCCGCGGGAACAGTTCAACGCCCTGCTGGAAGCCACGGTGCCGCGGGCGATGTTCTTCTGCTCGTGGGGAGCACCGTTTTCACGGTAGAGACTGTCGTGCCCTTGCGGAAAAATGGCATCCGGAATGTTAATCGAAATAATTTCAAATTTCAAATTTCACAGTCTGTGGTAGACGCATCGAACGGTAGGCACCATAGGACGTAACGCTTGCCAACGGTTGCCCCACAGATCGAATTTCGCAAAAAGGCATTTTACTGTGAAATTTGGAATCTGAAATTTGAAATTCCTCAACCCCCGAGCGTTTTCCCTCACCCCTGGGGTGCCTTCTGGCATTTCACGCAAAAGAATGTCGACCGCTGTGCCTGCACGATCCGCTGAATGGTTTGTCCACCGCAGGTGAAGCATTCGCGGCCCGCGCGGTCATAGACCTTGTGGGCGTTCTGATACGAACCGGACTCATTCAGGGCGTTGCGGTAGGTGCCATCGGACAGTGTTGAGCCCTCGTACCGGATCGCTTCTTCCAGCACCGCCAGCACGGCATTGGCCATGCGGGTGCGCTCGCGGGTTGTCAGGCTCGATGCCTTGCGTTCAGGGTGGATCCGGCTCAGGTGCAGGATCTCGCTGGCATACAGGTTGCCGATGCCGCCCACCTGCTTTTGATCCAGCAAAACCACCTTGATCGCCCGGTCAGTTGAGGTGCACACTCGCTTCCAATCGGCCAGGGTCATTTCCAACGCATCCGGGCCGATGCGGTCGGCGGAAAGAGCCTCGGCGAGCTGTTCGGGGCTGTACAGCCGCACGGTGCCCAAGCCACGCTGATCCCAAAACCAGATGGAGTTTCCCGCTGCATCCGTGCTGTCACCAGGGGCTGGTGCAAACCGCCATTCCAGCCGCAGATGAGTGGTGTTGGGCGGATTTTCCAGCAACATCAGCCCCGTCATCCGGGGCTCGATCACGAACGCCGAACCACTGTCCAACTCCATGACAATCCGCTTTGCCCGGCGGCGAACGGCGATCACGGTGCGGCCGGTCACGGTCCGCTGAATCACTTTGATTGCCGGATCGAGAGTGATCGGCCGGCAGGCGCACGGACAGGCCACGACTTCGCGCAGGACAAGGCCTTCCACAAACGGACGGATTCCCCGCACCATCGTTTCAACTTCAGGGAGTTCCGGCATGGCTCGTGGCTCGTTTTTGCTTCGGAATCACGCAAGGCGAGCCAGAAGCGGTCGCAGACGCTCGACGATTTCTTCCGGACGGGGTGTGGCTCCGAAGCCCAGGCGGCCGATCAGGCCGCGGTGCTTCCAGCGGTTAAAGATTTCACATCCCTGGTATTGGACCAGGAAGGTGCCCCAAAACCCCTTCCTCAGCTCACACTTCAGCCCGAACTGCTCCTCCAGGGCGGCGGCAATCGCCTCCGCGGGCTCCTGGAGGTGGCACAGTTCGCAGTACCAGATCGTCACATCCATCATGCGGGGTGCGCTGCCTTGTACAGGTTGAGGGTGATGTGGGCCTGACCCTGGTGATGGGCCTCGTGCCACGCCAGAATCTGCAGGGCCTTGCCGATCGAGAGGCCACGCTCCTTGAGCGCGGCAGGAATTATGGCGAGATCAGCATCGGAAAAGGAACTCATTGTCGCCCGCAGATGACTGCGACCGTTTTCGAGCACATCCCGAATCAGCCCCGCTTCCGGGATGTTGTCATCGGGCGTGCTTCCGCCACGAAAGCGTGGCACCAAGTCGGCATAGCCTGGCGTCGTGCCGAGGAACCGCTCGGTGGCGAACAGTTCTTCTGTCACACCGATGTGCATCAATTGCCATCCGATGTGGGCGCGGCCCGGACCCGGCCGCCAGCCGAGAACCGCCTGCGGATTGGGCATCGCTTCGATCGCCTTCAGGGTGCCCAGCGTGCGTTCGCGGTTCAGGTCCCAGAGCGCGAGGGTGATGTCGATCGTGCTGGACATGGGGGATTTTCGATTTTCGATTGAAGATTTTCGATTTGATTCGTTGGGATCGTGTACTAATTGGATTGAGGTCTTACTCGGCGGGCTTGGCTTTTTCCAGCTTCTCGATCTTGCCCCACATGTGTCCGCCGTGGTCGTCGTGCTGCCATGTGCCGGCATAGCGGTCGCCGTGGAACAGGAGCCGGCAGGAGAAGGTGCCCAGGCCCGGAATCGTCACCTTGTCCATCGTCAGCACGGGGGTGTCGCCGGACCAGATCACGCGCAACGGCAGGGGCAGCGGCAGTTCCCGCTTGCCGTACTTGATTCCGGAAAACAGCCACACGTCGCCATTCAGCTTGGTGACCGTCTTGATCTCGTAGCGGTCGAGATTCGGGTCCTTGTCGCTGCCGTCCACGGTGAATTTGCCAACGAGCGCCACGCCGCTCAGGCTTTCCGAAAACAGCTTCTCCAATTCCGCGGAGTCCATCTTTTCAGTCTTTTCGCCGTCCTTTGAGTCCTCTTTCTTGCTCTCGTCTGGCTTCACTTCCTTCTTCTCACCCGCCTTCTTTTCGGCCTTCTCTTTGGGCGCATCCTCCGCCCAGACGGGGGTGAGGACAAGCAGAGCGATGCAAAACAGCGACCAGCGGCCGAGTGCGGTCATGTTGAACTCCTGTTGTTCTGCTGGATGATGTTTACGGGCAGCCAAGCAATGCACCCATCGCTCGCCAGCGGCCGATCATTCTCAAAACCAGATTACTTAACGAAATTCGTTCTCGCCAGCGATGTTCGGCATTGGAAGGATCGAAGCCGCGATTCTGATGTTCATGGCATCGGGAGTTCAGGTCAGAATATCCTGCACCACGTGCCCATGCACGTCCGTCAAGCGGTAGTCGCGGCCAGCGTGGCGGTAGGTGAGGCGGGTGTGGTCGAGGCCGAGCAGGTGGAGGATCGTGGCGTGAAAGTCGTGGACGTGGACGCCGTTCTCGGCCACCGTGGCTCCCAGGTCATCCGTGGCTCCGTGGACCGTGCCGCCCTTCACGCCAGCCCCAGCGAGCCACGATGAGAAGCAGGCGCTGTGGTGGCCGCGGCCCTTGGCCCCGTCGACCCCGGGAGTGCGGCCGAATTCGGTGGTCCAGACGACGAGGGTGTCGTCCAGCATGCCGCGGGCCTTGAGGTCGCGGAGCAGGCCGGCCAGGGGCTGGTCGATCCGCTTGGCATGGCCGGCGTGTTCGGCCATGTCGCCATGCTGATCCCAATTGACGCGGCTGCTGCCGTCCACCAGTTCGATGAACCGCACGCCGCATTCGGCCAATCGCCGGGCGACGAGACACTGCCAGCCAAAGCCCTCGCTCTGCCCGCGCTTCAGACCGTAAAGGGAAAGCGTGTCGTCGGACTCGCGGCCGACATCAAAGGCCTCCGGCGCGTCGGCCTGCATGTGGAAGGCGGTCTCGAAGCTTCTGATGCGGGCGGAGAGATCCGTGTCAGCGACCCGCGTGCTGAGATGCCGATTGTTCAGCACATCGGCCAGGCCAAGTTCAAGTTCCTGCAGGCCACGCTGTTTGGAGCGGCGTTCGAGATTGGCAATCGGCTCGGCACCACCTATCACACGTACGCCCTGATGATACGCGGGGAGAAAGTCATTGTTGAAGATCTGCGTACCGGCGTAGGGCATCTGCGGGGCGAGCGCGATGAACGACGGCAGGTTGCTGTTGACCGTGCCCAGTCCATAGCTGACCCACGAACCGATGCTGGGCCGCGCGAAGAAGAACGAACCGGTGTGCATCCCCAGCGTGGCGTT
The DNA here is from genome assembly GCA_021732845.1 of Planctomycetaceae bacterium. Taxonomy (GTDB): domain Bacteria; phylum Planctomycetota; class Planctomycetia; order Planctomycetales; family Planctomycetaceae; genus JAKFUF01. The sequence continues at coordinate 24,709 of JAKFUF010000019.1, forward strand.
GTAATGCTCGTTGTCGTTGCCGTTCAGCGAGCGAATGACGGCGATGTCGTCCATGCATTCCCGCAGGTGCGGGAACAGGTCGCTGACCAGGGTGCCGCAACGGCCGCCGGGTTTGAAGGCCCAGCCTGGTTTGAGCAGCACTCGTTGTTCGTTCGAGAGCCCGCCGCCGGAGCCGGTCTTCTTGCCGTCGGCCTTGAAGAGTTCCGGCTTGTGGTCAAACGTGTCCATGTGGGACACGCCGCCATTGGAGAACACGAAGATCACCCGGTTGGCGCGGGCCGGGGCATGCGGCGGGCGCGGTGCTAGGGGATCGGTTTGTGTCACGGCGGGAGTGCCGTCGGCCAGCAATTCCGACAGGATCCCCGGCATGAGCAGTGAGCCACCGGCGAGGGAGCGAAGAATGGCGCGGCGGTGTATTTGCGGGTGGGGATTCATGGTTCAACCAGACGCGGATCAGTCGAGGTAGACGAACTCGTTCAGGCGAAACAGCGACCGGACATAGGCCTGCCACATTTCAGCTTCAATCTGGTCGGCGGGCGTGTCCGCCGCCAGCAACAGCGATCTGGCTTTAGCCAGAAAATTATGGGCGGTGCTCAGTTCCACATCAGCCGCAGGGCGGGCAAAGAGAAGTTGAGCGGCATATTGGAGGCGTGCATCATCCTGGCTGCCGTGAGCCACGATCCGGCTGGCAACCAGTCTGGACTGCTCATGCACGAAAGGGTTGTTGAGCAGGTACAGCGCCTGAAGCGGGGTGGTGCTGGTCGCGCGGGCGGGCGTGCTGGTTGAGGGGTCGGCGCCGTCAAAGATGGCCAGGTAGGGATGCCGCTGAATCCGCTGGGTCATCAGGTACACGCTGCGATGCCGGCTGTCGTAGACTGCCTTGAAGGCTTGGTGCTGCGTGAAGTCCCAAGTGTGCTCCGGCGGGAACGGATGTGGCCCCGCGGGAGACAGGTCGAGATTCCCGCTCAAGCACAGCATGGTGTCACGAATGGATTCGGCATCGAGCCGCCGGCGCGATTGACCCGCGAGCCACTCGTTGGCAGGGTCTTTGGCGACAGCTTCCGGATCGCGGCTGGCGGACTGCTGGTACGTCCGCGAGAGCATGATCTGCCGGTGCATCGCCTTGATCGACCAGCCACCGTTTCGAAACGCCGTGGCGAGGTGATCCAACAGTTCGGGATGCACAGGCGGTTTGCCCTGCTTTCCGAAATCATTGGGGGTGGGAACGAGACCGCGTCCGAAGTGATGCTGCCAGATGCGATTCACCATGACCCGCGCGGGCAAGGGATTCTCTGCGTCCAGGATCCATTCGGCAAGTTGTTCTCTGCCGCTGGAGTGCGAATTGGCGGAAAGTTCCGCGCCGCCCAAGACGGAAAGAAAGCGCCGCGGGACGAGATCGCCGGGCCGCGTCGGGTCGCCTTTCAACTGAACGGGCACATCTTCGATGGTCGTGGCTTCCGCAACCGCGTAGGCAGTTTCAAACGGGGGTGGGGTCTTGCGCAATTCCGCGGCCACCTCCTCGGCCTGCTTCAACTGGTCCGCCAGCCCCTTCTTCTGGTCCTCGGGGGCCTTCCTGCGCGCTTCCCTGAGCCGGTTGACTTCGCCATCGAGCCGGGCCTGCTCCTGCTTTCGCGATTCGACGATCTTTTGAAAATGCACCAGTTCGCTGGGTGGCACGAGCGGCACGAAATCCCGCTGCCGTTTTTCGAGTTCGATGCCGGGCCACGGGTACCGCGTGCTGTGGAAAATTCCGTACAGCCCATAGTAATCCCGCGTGGTGATGGGGTCGAATTTGTGATCGTGGCAGCGGGCACAACTGAGCGTCAGCCCGAGAAAGCAGCGACCGACATTGTCCAGCGTGTCTTCGATGGTCAAGTGCTGCGGATAGTCATCGACTCGCGAGCCGAAACGCCGGGCATTGGCGATGTATCCCGTGGCGATGATCCGCTCATGCCTCTCGTCGTCAGTCTTTCCGCCACGCAGGTCGCCGGCGAGTTGATCGCGCACAAACTCGTCATAGGGCAGGTCGCGGTTGAAAGCCGCGATCACCCAGTCGCGGTAGCGGTGCATCTGCGGAATCGGGTAGTCGGAGTTGTCTCCCGCGGTGTCGGCATACCGCACCACATCCAGCCAGTGCCGCCCCCAGCGTTCGCCATATCGAGGCGAGGCAAGCAACCGATTGACCACGGTTTCGAACGCCTGCGGCGACTCGTCGGCGATGAAGGCTTCGACTTCCTCGGGCATCGGCGGCAGCCCGGTCAGGTCATGGGTCGCACGCCGGATCAGCGTGCGCTTGTCAGCCTCGTCCGCCGGCCGCAGTCCGTGTTCTTCCAGTTTTGCCACAATAAAGCGGTCGATGTCGCTGCGCGGCCACGTCGCGTACTTGACCTCGGGCACAGCCGGGTTGGTCAGCGGTCGCAATGACCAGAACTGCCGAGCGGTCGCCACGTCAATCTGCTTCCCGGCAAACTTCGTGGCCTTGATCCGTGGGTCGGGCGCGCCGATTTTGATCCAGCGCTCCAGGTCGGCTATCTCCGCGTCGGAGAGCTTGCCATCGGGCGGCATCTGCATGGCGTCAGTTTTATAGCGCACGGCCGTGATCAGGAGGCTGTGTTCCAGATCGCCTGGCACAACCGCCGCGCCCGTGGCTCCGCCGCGGCGGGCCGCCGACTTGGAGTCGAGCAGAAGTTCCCCCTGCAGTTCCTTCGCTTCTGCGCTGTGGCACTCGTAACAATGCTTCACCAGCAGCGGCCGGATGCGGTTCTCGAAGAACACCAAGTCGTCGGGCGCGATCGGTGGCTCTTCGCCTTCGTGTCGCCCGCGCCAGATTTCGATGCCGGAGAAATTCGCCGCGCCGCCCTGGCTGGTCAGCACAATCTGCGAATTGGCCACCTCGACAAACCACGGCCCAAGTTTGTCCCAATGTCCAGCCTGGCCACTGTTGTGACGCCGCAGGACTTCGCGCCCATTGATCGAAACGCTGTAGGTCTCTGGATTGTTGTCTTCCCAGGCATGCAAGAACACGGTGATGGTGCCGTTGGGCAGCCCGGTCAGTTCGATGCGGTTTCCGCCCCAGCGGCTGGAGCGCAGCATCTTGGCCCGCTCCTGGTCGGTGGATGGCACCAGGGGCACGGCCTGATTCTCAAACGCCCTGTCGTTGCAGACGTAGTGCTTCGAGTCCCGGCCCTCCCACGCATTCCCGTCGATCACGACCGGCGGGCCATTGAGGTTCAGGCCGCGAAAGAAGCTGGGAGCCGGTTCGTCCGCGCGGCCCGCGACGACAAGGCAGACCGAGAGGAGCAGGCCACAAATTGCCTTTGGCGAGGCGGCCGACAGATCAGCGACCGCGCGACAACAGCAGTTGCTTGCCATGGTTCAAATGCTCCTCCAGGGCGGCCACGGCCTGATCCGGCTGGCCGGCCAGCACCGCCTCGACGATCGCCAGATGTTCTTCAAAACTGCGAGCCAGCCGGTCCGCATGCTGTTGAAACACGCGGGTCACCACCCGGTGCATCTTTTCCCGCAGTTGCAGCATCACACGGACAATCGCCTGGTTTCCAAAGAATTCACAAAATGTTGTGTGAAACTCCGAATCCAGTCGCGCTGCCTGAGCCACATCCCGCCTCTTCACCGCCTGCTGTTGCAGGCGCAGTTGCTGTCGCAGCTTGGCAGCCCGCTCGTCGCTGAGTTTGCCAGAGATGCTCCGCAGGATGAACGATTCCAATGCCAGGCGGATCTCGAACTGGTCGGCAATCTCATGAATTGACAGGTCGCGAACCACAATGCCCTGCTGCGGCGAGACCGAAATGAACCCTTCCGCCTCCAGCCGCTCGAGGGCGGCCTTGACCGGAGTTTTGCTCATCCCCAACTGGGCTGCCAGTTGCCGCTCGGAGAGAAACGCCCCCGCCTCAAAGGTGGAGTTCTGAATCCGCTCTTTCAGACCCTCATACGCCCGCTGCTTCAACAGTGACTTATCGGGAGCGGGCGTGGGTTCGGTGTCCGTCGCAGACCGTTTTTGCACCGTGGTGCCATCCGCCATGAGGCCGCCTCGCAATTCTTGAGGGACGAACTCTTCATCTTCGTACGATGAAAATCTAACTGAGATCTCAGATGACAGCAACAATCGCGGGCGGACATCACCGAATCGTCACGGCAGTGCTAATGCGCGGAGTCTTTGAAAAAGTCTTCGTGAGGCGACAGCGACGTGGCCGCCGCCTGCAGAATTTCTTCGGAGAGTGCGGCGTCGCTCACGGCGCGGGCGAGGACGATGGCGCCGACGAGCGTGGCACAGGCCGTCAGCGCTTTTTTCCGGGCGGCGGCTTTGGAGCGTCCGGGCATGATCCGCCCAAGCAGGTCGACCATGGCGCTGACAGCCTCGGTGAACACGCTTCGGATCGGCAGGGGCTGCCGCGCGACTTCCGGACCCAGCGCCGCCAGCATGCACCCACGTCCGGGATGATCGCGATGCGCTCTGGACAGATACAGCCGGGTCAGGGCCGCGAAGGGTTTGTGAGCCACGCGTTGCGCCAGCCCCTGCCAGCGTGAGACGGCTTCCGAGCGGGCCTGCGCGCAGGCTTCGGCCATCAGCTCTTCCTTCGATTCGAAATGCCCGTAGAAGCCACCGTGCGTCAGCCCGGCCTCATGCATCAAATCGGCCACACCAACGCCGTCGAAGCCGTGCTCCCGAAACAGCTTCGCCGCCACTTCGACGATCCGCTCGCGATTCCGCGCCGCCTGCTCACGGCTGACTTTCATCGTAAGTTCCCGGAGGGAAATGAAATTAATGACCAATGAAACAATGACCAATGCTTTTGGGTGACATTTTTCCCGAAAGCATCGCCGACATTAACGACTTCCGAACAAAAGCATTGGTCATTGTTTCCTTGGTCATTGAGTCATTGCCTCAGACATTCCCCCTTGACATTATAAATGATGATCATCATTAATAGGAACGCCGATTTTTCAGGAGAGGGACCATTCCATGACACAAGGGATTGTTTGATGACTCGCCGCGCCGTCATTACCGGACTGGGGACTGTGAACCCGTTGTCGGACAACGTTGCCGGCTTCTGGGAGCGGCTTTGTTCTGGTCACAGTGGAGTCGGCCCGATTTCGCGGTTCGACGCGTCGGCCTTCAAGGTGCGTTTCGCCGGCGAGGTGCAGGGGTTCGCGCCTGAGACGCGCATGGATGGCAAACTCGCGCGGCGGATGGATCGGTTCGCCCAGTTCGCGATGGTCTCGGCGCTGGATGCCGTGGCCGACAGCGGGCTGGATTTCTCCCGTGAGGATCCCTTCCGTTGCGGAGTAATCCTGGGCAGCGGCACCGGTGGGATGTATGCCTTCGAGGAAGAGACGGCCAAGTATCAGCAGGTCGGACCTGGGCGGGTGAGTCCGTTTTTCATCCCCAAGATGATGGCGAATGCCGCGCCGGCCGCCATCTCAATCCACTACGGATTAAATGGCCCGAATACTTCGATTGTCTCCGCCTGCGCTTCGGCGGCAGACGCCATCGCTTTCGCCCTCGACAGCATTCGCCTTGGAAGGGCCGACGTGCTGATTTCCGGCGGCGCGGAAGCGGCGCTGACGCCGATGGGGCTGGCGGGGTTTTGCAGTGCCAAAGCCCTGTCGGAACGGAATGACAGCCCTGCGGAGGCCTGCCGCCCGTTCGATCGCGACCGCGATGGCTTCGTGCTGGGTGAAGGCGCGGGCGTGATCGTGATCGAAGAGTATGAGCATGCCCGCCGCCGCGGGGCGAACATCTACTGCGAACTGCTCGGCGCGGGGCAGAGTTCCGATGCCCACCATATCACGGCTCCTCATCCGGAGGGGCTGGGTGCCCTGCAGGCCATCAACCTGGCGCTGCACGATGCGCGGCTCGATCCGGGCGAGTTTCAGTACATCAACACGCATGCCACGGGCACGCCGCTGGGAGACAAGGCCGAGACGAAGGCGATCCGTTCGGCATTCGGCACGGCGGCCGACCGGCTCGTTGTGAGCAGCACCAAGAGCATGATCGGCCACTTGTGCGGGGCGAGTGGTGGGGTCGCGGCGATCGTCTGCGCCTTGACCATTCGCGACAACGTGGTGCATCCCACCATCAACTATGCCACGCCCGACCCCGACTGCGATCTGGACTGTGTGCCCAACGAAGCCCGGCAACAGCGTGTGAGCCACGCGCTGGCGACCAGTTTTGGTTTTGGCGGGCACAACTGCGGCCTGGTGTTTGGCAAGATCTGATCCGTTTTGTTGTCGATCAACAAGGGAATGACCATGCAGCGGCGTGTCGTCGTCACAGGGATCGGCTGTGTCTCTCCGGTGGGCAACGATCCATTGACCGCCTGGAAGGCGGTGCGCAACGGAGATTCAGGCGTCGCCCGCATCAGCCGGTTTGATGCCACGAACTATCCCACGCAAATCGCCGCGGAAGTTCGCCACTTCGATCTTTCGCGCTGGATGGCCGATGTCGCGACATACTCCAAGTGCGGGGCGAATGTCCGGTATGGCCTGGCGGCGTCCATCCAGGCCGTGGAGGATTCCGGCCTGGACCTGAACCACCTGCCCGACCCATCGCGATTCGGCGTGTATCTGGGTGGCGGCGAAGGTGCCCAGGATTTCAACCTGTTCATGGGACTCGTGGCTCAGTCGGCCGACGCGCAGGGCAACATCAATCTGCAACGGTTCACTGAAGCCGGAATGCATCAGTTGGATGCCGGCTTCGAGGCGGCCCAGGAACCCGGTGTGCTCGCCAGCCACGTCGCGGGCCTATTCGGTGCCGAAGGGCCGAACCTGAACACCCTGACCGCGTGTGCCGCCTCGGCCCAGGCAATCGGCGAGGGCAGCGAACTGATCCGCCGCGGTGCCGCCGACATCATGATTGTCGGTGGAGCCCACAGCATGATCCACCCGTTTGGCGTGACGGGGTTTTGCCTGTTGACCACGCTCTCCAAGCGGAACGACGCCCCGGAAATCGCCTCGCGGCCGTTTGACCGTGAACGCGACGGCTTCGTGCTGGGTGAGGGAGCGGCGATGCTGGTCATTGAAGACTACGAACACGCACGGCAGCGAAAGGCCCGCATTTATGGCGAAATCCGTGGCTATGGTGTCGCCGCCGATGCCTATCGCATTACCGATATCCCTCCCGATGGCAGCGGAGTCGCCCGCGCGATGCGACTCTCACTGCGTCATGCGGGCTTGAATGCCAATGAGATTCAGTACGTCAACGCGCACGGCACCAGCACCAGCGCCAACGACCGCACGGAGACCGTGGCTCTCAAGTCCGTCTTCGGCGAGCACGCCTACGGGATTCCGGTCTCCAGCACCAAGAGCACGACGGGCCACCTCGTCGCCGCCTGCGGCGGATTGGAGGCGATCTTCTGTTTGCTGGCGCTGAATGACAAGACGATCCCGCCCACCTCCAACTACGAGTACCCCGACCCCGCGTGCGATCTGGATTACGTGCCCAACACGGCCCGCGAAACTCCGCTCAAGCACGTGATGTCCAACAATTCAGGCTTCGGTGGGCAGAACGTCTCGTTGATTTTTTCCCAGCTCTGAACCAACTGACGAAATCAATTCGCGTGATTCCTGGACACCTGTCGTGGAGCCACTCGCTGGCGCTCTGCCGCTCGTTCCGGCTTCACTGGCAACTTGACCAAAGTATTCGTTGTTCCTGATGGCGTGCGCTGCTGGAAATGCACATCGGGCTGCTGCTGTCCTGGGGCTTCGTTGGTGTCGCCAACTTCACCCTGCGCTGTCACATCCTGCCCCTTTGGGCAGCTTTGATTGAATCGGCCTCTGCGGGGATCGCTTCCCGCTCGTCTCGCTTTCGCCACGCGGCACGGTTTCCTATTCTCGGCGGATCACCCGCATCAAAGGGATTTGAAACTCGCCGAGAACATCATGTCTGATCTTCTGTCATCCGCTAACGGCATTCACTGGGATCTGCGCGATCTGTACGCCGGAGCCACCGATCCGCAGATTGAAGCCGATCTGGCGGCCTGCTCGCAGCGCTGTGCCGCCTTCTCCGATGCCTATCGCCAACTGTTCAACGCACCGGGACCAACCGCTCCCGCACTGCTGAAGGCACTGCAGGAATACGAGCAGATCAGCATCGTGACGGGCAAGCTCGCCAGCTACACCGGGCTGATCACCAGCGTCGACACCGCCAACAGCGAATTTCAACGTCTGGATGATCGGGTCAACCAAAAACTGGTCGAATTTGGCAATCAACTGACGTTCTTTGACCTCGGCTGGCTGGGTCTGGCCGAAGACGTGGCTCAGACGCTCATCGCCGACCCGCAACTGGCGAACTACACGCACTACCTCTCCAGTGCCCGGCGTTACAAACCCCACACGCTGACCGAACCGGAAGAACTGCTGCTGAACCAGAAGTCGCTGACGGCGCGGACGGCGTGGGTCAACTTGTTCGACGAGTTTGTCTCTTCGCTGCGGTATACGCTGGACTACAACGGGGAAGTCAAGACGCTGACGCAGCCACAGATTCTGTCGCTGTCGTATGATCCAGATCGTGCCAAGCGCAAGGCGGCCCAAGTCTGCCTGTACGGGGAATTGGAGAAGAACGAGCTGGTGCTGACGAACATCTTCAACGCCCTGGCGCAAGACCATGGCTTGAACGATGAAATTCGCAGGTACTCGTCTCCGCTCGCCAGTCGGCACCTGGCCAATGAGATCGCCCCCGAAGTCGTCGACCGGATGTTGGAGGTTGCCGAAGCCAACTATCCCGTGGCTCATGAATACTACGCGCTAAAAACCAGGCTGCTCGGCCTGGACAAGATGGCGACCTACGACCAGTACGCTCCGGTCGCCACCAACATGCCCACCTGCCGCTACGAAGAGGGACGGGACACGGTGCTGGAGGCGTTCGGACGGTTCCACCCGCGGATGCGCGAAGTGGCCAGCGAGTTCTTCGAGAAGAACTGGATCGACGCCGAGGTGCGCCCCAACAAGCGGGGCGGGGCGTTCAGTGCCAGCACGGTCAACACCGTGCATCCCTATATTTTGCTGAACTGGACGGACAAGATCCGCGATGTCTCCACCATGGCCCACGAGCTGGGACACGGCATCCATCAGTATCTGTCCCGCAAGCAGAGCTACCTCAACTTCCATCACCCGCTGACGGTGGCCGAAACGGCAAGCGTCTTCGGCGAATTTTTGACATTCGACTACGTGATGGAAACGACGTCGGATCCAAAGGTCAAACTCGGGCTGTTGTGCAGCAAGATCGAAGATGCCTTCGCCACGGTCTTCCGGCAGAATGTGCTGACCCGCTTTGAGCAGCGGGCGCATGCCGCACGGCGGAAGGAAAAGCTGAGTTCCGACGAGCTGTGCGAGCATTGGTGGCAGGCGAACCATGCCCTGTACGGCAACGCCGTCGACATGCTGGAGCAGTACCGCTGGGGCTGGGCCTACATCCCGCACTTCATCCATACGCCGTTCTATTGCTACGCCTATGTCTTCGGCGAACTGCTGGTGCTGTCGCTCTACCGCATGTATCAGGAAGAGGGAAAGTCGTTTGTACCCCGCTATCTGGAACTGCTCGAGTCCGGCAGCAGCGCCGCCCCGGAAGTGCTGCTCAAACGGTTGGGTGCCGACATCCGCGACCCTGGCTTCTGGCAGAAGGGACTGGATGTGCTGAAAGACATGGTGCAGAAGGCCAAGGGGCTGGTGGAACAGGCCTGAGCGAGAGGAGCCGCTCGGCACCCCGGGCCGCGAGTTGATTCGGGCGGCCCGCCTTTTGTGCCGGAAGTTCCGACAGCGACGATTCCGCAAATTGCGGGACGGAATCGATTGGTGGTGGACACGCGTCTGTGAACCGCCGATAATCTCCTTGCGCTCTCCGGCTTCCCTGCGCTAAGGGCCTTGCCGCGCACTGATCTCCACCACCGCCAATTCAACTCTGTCGCACCTTCCCTGGCGGAAGGTTCGGTCGGCGTTGGCCTGGCGGCAGCCGTACATCCACGTACATCACCCTGGTCGGTTCGCAAGGTCTTCCCATGTCGCTGCGCGTCGCGTTAAATCACAAGATGATCTATACGTACGACCGCCTGGTGGGCCTCGGCCCGCAGGTCGTGCGTCTGCGCCCCGCCCCGCATTCTCGAACTCCCATACTCAGCTACTCCCTCAAGGTCACCCCCCGCCACCATTTCCTGAACTGGCAGCAGGATCCACAGGGAAACTACCTGGCCCGGCTCGTTTTTCCGGAAAAGACTCAAGAGTTCCGGGTCGAAGTCGATCTGGTCGCCGAACTCACGGTCATCAATCCCTTCGATTTCTTCCTGGAGCCGGCCGCCGAAAAGTTCCCGTTCGTCTACGATGCCGCCATTGCCCGTGAACTGCGACCGTATCTGGAACTGCTTCCGGTGGGGCCGCGCCTGCAGGCGTGGCTCGACGCGTTCAGCCGCGAGCCACGGCGAATGATCGATGCGCTGGTTGAGATCAACCAGTCGCTGCAAAAGCAGATCGGCTATCTGATTCGGATGGATCCGGGCGTGCAAACGCCGGAAGAGACGCTGACCAAGCTCAGCGGATCCTGCCGCGACACCTCGTGGCTCATGGTCCAGATCCTGCGCAACCTGGGGCTCGCCGCCCGCTTCGTCTCTGGCTATTCGATCCAGCTTGTGCCCGACATAAAGGCCCTCGACGGTCCCTCGGGAGTCGCCAAAGACCTGACGGACCTGCATGCCTGGGCAGAGGTCTATCTGCCGGGTGCGGGCTGGGTGGGTCTGGACCCCACTTCCGGACTGATGACCGGAGAAGGTCACATCCCGCTGGCGGCAACCCCCGACCCTGGCAGCGCCGCGCCAATCGCGGGTGGCGTCGATGAATCGAAGTCCACGTTTCAATATGAAATGTCGGTCGCGCGGATCCACGAAGAACCCCGCGTCACCAAGCCGTACACGGAAGACCAGTGGGCCGACATTCTCCGCGTGGGCGAGACCATTGACCGCGACCTTGTGGCGGGCGATGTGCGGCTCACGATGGGAGGCGAGCCGACCTTCGTTTCCATTGATGACATGGAAGGCGCCGAGTGGAACACGGCGGCCGTCGGCCCCACCAAACGCGGCCTGGGGGCAAAGCTGATGGACCGGCTGCGGACGCGGTTTGCCCCTGGTGGCCTGCTGCATTACGGCATGGGGAAATGGTATCCCGGAGAATCGCTTCCCCGCTGGGCGATGGCTTGTTTCTGGCGCAAGGACGGAGTCGCCATCTGGGCCGACCCGGACCTGTTTGCTGCTGATGGCTGCAATTACGCGCACGGAGCCACAGATGCGCAACTGTTCCTGACGGAAGTTGCCGACCGGCTCAAATTGAAGACAGACTGCGTCAAGCCCGCCTATGAAGATGTCTGGCACTATCTGCGAAGGGAACGCAAGCTGCCGATCAATGTTGATCCGTTGAAGTCGAATCTGGCCGACAAGGAAGAACGCACACGGCTCGCGAAAATCTTCATGCAGGGGCTCAACTCCATCGTGGGTTACACGCTGCCTGTGCAGAAGATGGAGGCTGCTGGCGGCCCCCAATGGATGACGGGCAACTGGTTTTTGCGGGAAGAGCATCTGTATTTGATTCCCGGCGACTCGCCAATGGGCCTGCGTCTGCCGCTGGAATCTCTGCCGTGGCTGCCTCCGGAAGACTATCCTCACATCCACGCGCAGGATCCGTTGGCCGAACGCAGCACGCTGCCCAACTATGCGGCACAGCTCGCGGAAGCGACCGGCCTGGAACGGGCCGATGTGCAGCAGGTCTTCGAGCGTGGACCGGCCGAATGGCGCAGTCTGGGCGTCGTTGAACAGGTGCTGACGGCACAGCGCCGTTCGGCCCGTGCCGAGCAGGCAGAACGGACGCTCCACGGCAATGGCCTGGACAGTCTGTCGGCCGAGCGGCCCCACTCTGGTGCAGGTGCCGGCAATGGGTTCAACGGCAACGCTGCTGGCAATGGAAATGGAAATGGTGCCTCGCGGTATCTCGCCGAGGCGGCGCGACGCAATCGCGAGTTTTCCGACGATCCCTCGGTCAATCCGCGGGTGCGGACGGCACTGTGTGTTGAGCCACGCGAAGGACGGCTGCATGTCTTCATGCCACCCACGGAGACCGCCGAGGACTATCTCGAACTGATCGCCGTGATCGAAGACACGGCGAAGGATCAGCAGTGCCCGGTGGTGATCGAAGGCTATTCGCCCCCGCATGACCACCGCATCACCAACATCAAGGTCACCCCCGACCCCGGCGTGATCGAGGTCAACGTGCATCCCTCCAGCAGTTGGAAGGAACTGGTCGACATCACGCTGGGTCTTTATGAAGACGCGCGGATCACCCGGCTGGGCACCGAAAAGTTCAATCTCGACGGGCGACACACAGGGACCGGCGGCGGCAACCATGTTGTTGTGGGAGGGGCCACCCCCGCAGACAGTCCGCTGCTGCGGCGTCCCGATCTGCTGCGGAGTCTGCTGGCCTACTGGAACAATCATCCGTCGTTGTCGTATTTGTTCTCGGGGCAGTTTATCGGCCCCACGAGCCAGGCCCCGCGGGTCGATGAGGCCCGCAACGACAGCCTGTACGAACTCGAGATCGCCTTCAACCAGTTGCCGAAAGACGGCCCAATTCAGCCGTGGCTCGTCGACCGGCTGTTCCGCAACCTGCTGATCGACAGCACCGGCAACACGCACCGCGCCGAGTTCTGCATCGACAAGATGTATTCGCCAGATTCCAGCACGGGGCGGCTCGGCCTGCTGGAACTGCGGGGATTCGAGATGCCGCCGCATGCGCAGATGAGTCTCGCGCAGCAACTGCTGCTGCGCGGCCTGATCGCCAAATTCTGGAACCAGCCCTACCAGCAGTCCCTCGTCCACTGGGGCACCGATCTGCACGACCGTTATCTGCTGCCGCATTTCGTCCAGCGGGATTTCTCCGATGTCATCGCCGACCTGCGGCAGGCAGGGTACGACTTGAAGGAGGAATGGTTTGCTTCACACCAGGAATTCCGCTTCCCGTTGATTGGCGAGATCGTCCAACGGGACATTCGCGTCGAACTACGGAAGGCGATCGAGCCTTGGAACGTGCTGGGTGAAGAGCCGGCGGGTGGCGGCACCGCCCGATACGTTGATTCCTCACTGGAACGCGTGCAGGTTAAAGTTGAAGGCATGACAGACACGCGGCATGTGCTGACCTGCAACGGCCGGCGGGTCCCACTGCATCCGACCGGAACGGGCGGCGAGAGTGTGGCGGGAATTCGCTACCGCGCCTGGCAGCCGCCAAGCTGCCTGCACCCGACCATTCCGGTCCATGCTCCGTTGGTGTTCGACCTGGTCGACTCCTGGCAGGATCGTTCACTGGGCGGGTTCACTTATCACGTGGCTCACCCTGGCGGCCTGAGCTTTGCGACGTTCCCGGTCAATGCCTATGAGGCGGAAAGCCGCCGCGGCGCGCTGTTTCAAAAGCTCGGGCACACGGGCGGCAAGGTGGTTGCTCCGCCGGAAGAATGCAATTGCAAATTTCCGATGACGTTGGATTTGCGGCGGTGATCTGCCATGTGACGATGGCGTCCGCAACAGCGTGTCGGTGCGAACAACTGCGCGCTTGTGACGGATCTTCGCAGCAGGGAAAACTGTTTCGGCAAGTCTCGCCGATCCAGATCCAACGGAATGCAGTGAGCTTGCCCAGCATTCCGAAGACAATCTTAGACGGAGTGTGGTCCTCCCCCGGCATGGATCGAAAGGGCTCATTGGCGGCATTGTGGGCAATCATCGGCGGAAAGTGTTGACGCGGCTGCTTGCAGAGATGCAGACAGGGGACGCTGCGCCCGCGGAGACCGCACATGTCGAGTTTGCCGAGCCGTACAGCGAGTTTGTGGGAGCCACGAACGGTCGCGAAGCGTTTGAGGATCCAGTTGCCGACGATCCACTTGAGGATGATCTACCCTCTGAGCGACCGCAACACTCCGGGCCGATCCTCGTCTCCGCATCCGACCTGCTCTCGGCACCGCCTGTTCCTGCCAGCGATCCCTTGCAGAACCCGACGCCCAGCGGCGGCGGATGGATTGTCTCCGTCGCCTTCTGGCTCTTTCTGATCGTCGCGGCCGGACTGTATGCCGCCGCTGCCTTGGCCGCTCCGATGTTGGAGACGTTGGAGCTGGAGTCGCAGCAGCACGCTCAGCATCAGCGGCTTATCGCCATGGAACAGCAGAACCAGCAGTTGCAGAAGACGATTCATGCCTTGAAGACCGATCCTCGTGTCGCCGAGGAACTGGCCCGCCAAGACTTTCACGCCCTGCGGGCCGAGTCGCCGATCGAACGGCTGCCGGTTGACGGCACGCTGGCACACGCCCCAGCCGGCAAGTCGCCTAAACTCTTTCTGGAGAGTCCGAGCCTGCCCTGGTATGCGCCGCTTCTGAAAGTGGCGGGCAAAAACCAAAGCATCAACACCTCACTGCTGATCTGCGCGGGCAGCTTGGTTTTATACGCGTTTGGATTCCTGCGGCCAAGCTGAGGTGCCAGGATGCCAGGATGTCCGGCATGACTGCCATTGTCGCACCGTTGTTCGATGGGCAATCGTCTGCAATCAGGCAAAATACGGAAGCTCATCGCTACCCCTAGGGCGGTCCTTCTGATACCCTGATTCGGTTTTGACCGCCGGTTGATCGCGCTGAGCGTCCGCGCGAAACTTCGTAGAGGTGTGAATGGTCCAGCCACTCCGCCCTGCGAGTTCGCCTTCCCCTGAAAGCCGAGATGCGCAGGGGTAAATCGGGCGCAGCCACAATGGCTCACCAAGACGACGAACTGTCTGAAGCTGCAGATCGAATGTCACAAATCTGCAGGCTTCTGGTATTGGTTTTCTTCCTCCCGGGCGAAGTTTCAACGTGCCGCGCCGTACCGACATCAAGAAGATTCTGATCATTGGTTCCGGCCCGATCGTCATCGGCCAGGCCTGCGAATTCGACTATTCAGGAACGCAGGCCTGCAAGGCGCTGCGCGAAGAGGGCTATGAGGTGGTGTTGGTGAATTCCAATCCTGCCACCATCATGACCGATCCCGAAACGGCAGACGCCACTTACATCGAACCGATCAACTGGGAATACGTTCAAAAGATCATCGAAAAGGAGCGGCCCTGCGCGCTGCTGCCCACGCTCGGTGGGCAAACCGGCCTCAACGTGGCGATGGACCTCGCCCGCCGCGGCATTTTGAAACAGCTCAACTGTGAGCTGATCGGCGCCAAGGAAGATGTGATCGCCAAGGCCGAAGGCCGCGAGTCGTTCAAGCAGGCGATGGTCAAAATCGGGCTGGATGTGCCGCGCAGCATCTCCGTGCACTCCATGGAAGATGCCCAAGGCGCGATTCGCGATCTGGGGCTGCCGGTCATCATCCGCGCCAGTTACACACTGGGCGGAGCGGGCGGGGGCATCGCCTACAACCGCGAAGAGTTCGAGTCGAAGGTCCGCCGTGGCTTGGCGATGTCGCCCGTCGGCGAGGTGCTGCTCGAAGAATCGGTGATCGGGTGGAAAGAGTTTGAGATGGAGGTGATGCGGGATTGCGCCGACAACGTCGTGATTGTCTGCGCCATCGAAAACCTCGACCCGATGGGTGTCCATACGGGTGACTCGATCACCGTGGCCCCGGCGCAGACACTGACCGACAAAGAGTACCAGTTGATGCGTGATGCCACGATCGCCGTGATGCGCGAGATTGGCGTTGAAACCGGTGGCTCAAACGTCCAATTCGCCATCAACCCCCGCGACGGGCGGATGGTCGTCATCGAAATGAACCCCCGTGTCAGTCGGTCCAGCGCACTCGCGTCCAAGGCAACCGGCTTCCCGATCGCCAAGATCGCCGCCAAGCTGGCCATCGGCTATCGACTGGATGAAATCCCCAACGACATCACCCGCGAGACGCTGGCCTGCTTCGAGCCGACCATCGACTATGTGGTCACCAAGTTCCCGCGGTGGACCTTTGAGAAGTTTCCGGAAGCCGACCCGACGCTCACCGTCCAGATGAAGTCCGTCGGCGAGACGATGGCCATCGGGCGGACGTTCAAAGAGTCGCTGCAGAAGGCGATCCGTGGCTTGGAAATCGGGCACTTCGGATTGGGTGGCGGCAAGCAGGATTTCTGGGGCACCGATCGCCAGCCCTCACGCGACGAAATCGTAAGCAAGCTGGCCACACCCAACGCCGAACGGATTTTTTACATCCGTTATGCGTTCAAGTCCGGGATGAGCGTGCAGGACGTCTACTCCCGCAGCAACATCGACCCGTGGTTCCTCAACCACATTTGGGAACTGGTGGACCAGGAAAACGAGATCCGGAACACGGACCGGCTCGCGGCGGCCAGCGACGATCTGTTGTACCGCGCCAAACGCAGTGGCTTTTCGGACCGCCAGCTTGCCTTCTGGTGGGACTCTTCCGAAATGGAAGTCCGCCGGCATCGCAAGTCCAAGGGGATCGCCGCGGTTTTCCGTCAGGTCGATACCTGTGCCGCCGAATTCGAGGCGTACACACCCTATTACTACTCCACCTACGAAACCGAAGACGAGACGCCCGCCCGCATCCCGGGCAAGAAGCGGATCATGATTCTCGGCGGCGGTCCCAACCGCATCGGCCAGGGGATCGAATTCGACTACTGCTGCTGCCAGGCCGCTTTCGCGCTCCGCGAACTCGGCATCGAGAGCATCATGGTGAACTCGAATCCCGAAACGGTTTCGACGGACTATGACACCTCGGACCTGCTGTTCTTTGAGCCACTGACCACTGAAGACGTGCTGAACATCTGCGACCGGATGCAGCCGGACGGAGTGATCGTTCAGTTCGGCGGGCAGACGCCGCTCAACCTGGCACGTGGCTTGGAGGCCGCCGGCGTGAAGATCGTGGGCACCAGCCCCGACATGATCGACGCCGCCGAAGACCGGCAGCGGTTTCAGGAGATTCTGGAGCGGGTCAATCTGCACCAGCCGCCCAACGGCACCGCCACCGACGTGGAACATGCGCGGGTCGTCGCCAACCGCATCGGCTATCCGGTGCTGGTCCGCCCCAGCTATGTGCTGGGCGGCCGGGCGATGGAGATCTGCTACGACGACACTTCGCTGCTGAACTACATGCAGAAGGCGGTCGATGCCTCGCCGGACCGGCCGGTTTTGATCGACAAGTTCCTGGAAGACGCGACAGAAGTCGATGTCGACGCCATCTCCGATGGTGTCGTCACCCTGGTTGGCGGGGTGATGGAACATGTCGAAGAGGCAGGCGTGCATTCGGGGGACTCAGCCTGTGCGCTGCCTCCGTATTCGCTCGACCCGGCGACGATTCAAGAAATTCGCGATGCCACCTATTCGCTCGCAAAGGCCCTGGGCGTGCATGGGCTGATGAACATTCAATTCGCCGTCAAGCAGGAGGCCGGCAAGTCGAAGGTGTATGTTCTGGAAGTGAACCCCCGCGCCAGCCGCACCGCGCCGTTCGTTTCCAAAGCCACGGGCATGTCGCTGGCGCGGATCGCGGCAAAAGTCATGGCGGGGAAAACGCTCGCGGAGCTGGGCTACACGACCGAACCCTGGCCAACGTACACTTCTGTCAAAGAGGCCGTGTTCCCGTTCGTCCGCTTCGCCGGCGTGGACATCATCCTCGGGCCGGAAATGCGCTCCACTGGCGAAGTGATGGGGATCGACAAGCGTTTCCCCATCGCCTTCGCCAAGGGTCAGGCGGCGGCCGGCGACAAGCTGCCCCGCGAGGGAACGGTGTTTGTCAGCCTGGCTGGAAGCGACAAGCTGGCCGTTGTGCCACAGGCGCAGAAACTGCAGGAACTGGGCTTCAAGCTGGTCGGCACCGACGGCACGTCACGTGTCCTGCGGGAACATGGGGTGCAGATTGAAACCATCCGCAAGCTCCAGGAGGGTCGGCCCAACCTGCTGGACCTGCTGGCCAATGGCGACATTCAACTGATCATCAACACCCCCAGCGGCAAGGGTGCCCGCACCGACGAAGGCCGCATCCGCTCGGCCGCCGTGGCTCACGGCGTCCCGTGCGTCACCACCACCGCCGGCTGCCTCGCCGCCGTCGGCGCGATCGAAGCCATGATCGCCAACCCCACGCCGAGCGTCACTTCGTTGCAGGAGTGGCTGGGGATGACGCCGGCGAAGGGGTGAATGCTTGTGTGCCGCCAGATACTCACCGTGCCCAATGCGTGAACAATACGGCTTGTCCGTTCGCGGTCATCGCCGTAGCATAACTGGACAGAGGTGGTTGAAAGCCTTTTCACAAGCAGCCGATAGTTTCAAATGTGGTGAAAGTGACAATGTCATCCGTCATCGAGCGCAGCGGAGACTTGAGGGCCATGTCCGAATTGGCGGAAAAGCTGCTGGGAATCGCCAGGGAGTGCATCGATCAAGGGCCCGGTTACGCTCAAGAACCAGTCGTGCTGAGGGAAGCAGCGGAGCAGTTGCAAATTCGTGACCTGAAAGAACAGCAGCGCCTGCTCACCACTTGGAACGATCTCTTTCGAGACGGATGGCTCGCCTGGGGTTACAATATCGACAATCCTTCATCGCCATTCTTTCACATCGCTGAAAGATGAATGCGGCTGATTTGAGACGACCAGTTCGACTACGGAGGAATTCATGGCCGACTCTTTCCACCTCAGCATCGGCCAGGGAATTCAATCTGAGACAGGAGTGTGGTATCGCAATCTCCAGATCTTGGGGATGGGTGGAAACGCTGTGACTTTTCTGGCGGTTGCCACATCTGGCCAGCATCGCGGCGTTCCCTTCGCAATAAAGGTTTTCAGGCGGCTGTCAAAGCCTGAGCGTCGCGGTAGCTTTTTGAGTGAAATGCAGTTTCTCAAAGACTGCAACCATCCCAGCATTCTGCGAATTTATGACGCCGGGATTTATCGCCAGAATCATCCGTTTTTCGTCGCCGAGTATCTCCCCAACACATTGCACAAGGAAATACGCGGTGGAAAGAACTCGGTCGTGGTAAGAATCAGCTACGCCTTGCAGCTCTTGTCCGCACTGGCATATTTGGAAGGGTTGGTGCCTGCAGCGGTCATTCATCGCGACATTAAGCCGCAGAATATTTTTATCAAAGGTATGTCATGTGTATTGGGCGACTTCGGACTGATGAAGTATGCCTATACCGATGAGGCTGATGATCAAGAATCTTTCAAAGAGAGCGTGGGATTCGGGATGCCCTTTGCCTACCGTACGCCCGATCAGGTTGCCTACCTGAACAACGAGTCGGCATTGACGCCAAAAAGCGACGTCTTTCAGCTTGGCCTTGTTTTGGCAGAGCTTTTTACCGGTAGGAATCCAGAGCGGAGAGCCGCCGACTTCTCTGCGCCCGTGGAATTGGACCCTCTTGGGGCCATTCCAGGTTCCCTTTCAGAGAGCATCACGAGCGTATTGTCACGCATGCTCGTAATGGATCCGAACTCACGGGAAGTTGCGAGCCGATTTCTGGCACCTTGGGAAGGAATCTTTCAATCCGCGGTCAAGCAAGCACATGCCTTGGAAGGTCGAGCGATTTGGTAGCCGTTAGTCTCGACATGGCCCTACTTTTCCAATGTCCTGTTGACCGGAGCCACTGCATCCTGCTCGACCTGTTCCAGCAGGGTGCGAATGGTTCGCTCGGCATCGAGCTTTTCCTGGATCCACTTTGCCGCCGCCAGCCGCATCTGTTCGTCGCGGCTGGTGATTGAATTTCTTGCCGCGTCGAGTTCCGCGCGTTGCGCCGCGAGCGATTCTTCCTGCTGGCTGAGCCAGTTCTTGAGCGCGATCCGCTCCTGGCGCAGGTCATCCAGTTGTTGTTGCAGCCTGGTCTGTGACTGTTCCAATTCCAGCCGCTGCGCGGTCAGCCCGTCGCGGGTGTGGCGGTAGTACTCCGAGAGAATCTGCCGAGCTTCGTCGATCCGCTGCCGGGCCGCGTCGGCACCGGCCACTGTGGACAACTGGCTCGTGGCTTCTTCCACCGCCAGCCGCGACTCCAGGGTGACCCGGTTGGATTCTTCCAACTCGCCCCGCAGCTTGTCGAGCCGCACACGGCGGGCTTCCAGATTCTCGGCATGGAGCGCCAGCATGTCATGCTGGCGCTGCAGATCGGCCTGCTCCAGTTCACGGGTGCGCAGCCACTCTTCCTGTTGCTGCTCCAGGTCGCGGCGGTCGGCCCGTTGGGCCTCCTCCATCGCCCGGCGGGCCTTCTGCAGTTGGTGTGACTCGCGTTCCAGGGACTGTTCTCGCTGGTCCAGCAGTTCCCGCACATGCAGCAGTTGGCGCTGCCGGAGTTCCTGCAGCGTTGACCGTTGCATGGCATCGGTCCGGGCATGCTGCTGCTCGGCGCGAAACTCGGACTGGGCGGTCTCCAACTCGCGCCGCATGCGGCCGAGATGGTCCTCCTGAAAGCGAATGCGGCTTTCCAGAAGCGACCGGTCGTGTCGAAATTCCGCCTGAAGGTCTGCCCGTTCCAGTTCCAGCGTCTCGCGGTCCGTGACCAGCGCCAGGTCGTGGGCGCTCTTTTCCGCGGCGATGTCCGCCAGCGCCTGCTGACGTTCCACCTCGATCTGGTCGCGCAGCGTCCGCAGTTCAGATTCGTGGCGGAGGAGTGCCTCGCGACGCTGCTGCAGTTCCTCCTCGAAGGTGAGGCAGGCGGTCATCCGGGCCGTGCAGTCGGCCTCGCGTTTGGCGAGCGCGCCGTCGCGTTCAAAGATCTGTTCTTCCTGGGTGCTCGCCCACAACCGCACTGTGCGCCGCTCGTTGTCGAGCTGCGCCAAATGGGCATGCAGCCGCTGTTCGCGACGGTCAATCTCCAGTGTCTGCTGCTTCAAATGTTCCGCAATCTGGCCGGCTTGAAGAAACCACTGGTCGGGGTCAACTCGTGGTTGCTTCTCACTCGCGACAGGCGGAACCGCGTGTGGGTTCGGAAAGTGTCCAGTCGAGGCGGGCTGGGGCGGCGCGCTGTTTTGGAGAAGATGCGGAGGGTCGACACGCAAGCCAGAATCGGACAGGGGCACGGCCTCAGAGGGCAGCCGCGAGGCGCTCAACAGACGTTCAGACGCGCTCAACTGGCGCTCATCCGTCAACCGGCTCATGCGGGATTCCTTTCCCTGACGAGCACACTCGCACTGCGTGGATTCTCTGCGAGATGACTGGTCTGTCAAAAACCCGATGTCGCGGGGGTTGAGCCACGCGACACGGGGAGCATTTCGAATTGAACAGCGACTTTAGATGTGGTTGTTGATGGCGGCGACCAGTTTGTCGCGTGGCACCAAGCCCACGAGTTTTTCGACCATTTGCCCGCCCTTGAACAGCATGACCGTGGGGATGCCACTGATGCTGTAAGATGAGGGAGTTTGTTGGTTGTCGTCCGTGTTCAGTTTGCCGACGGTCATGCGGCCGGCAAACTCGGTGGCCAGAGCGTCGATTGTCGGTCCGAGGCGGAGGCACGGCTGGCACCAGGGGGCCCAAAAGTCAACCAGCACCAGCTTGTCGCTTTCGAGCACGTCCTTTTGAAAGTTCGCGTCGGAAAAGGTCACGAGGTTTTCAGCAGCCATGGCAGAATCTTTTCTTCAAACATTGAGAATGACGCCAGCCTCATCGCCAACGTCTGCGGAATTATAGGGAAGGGCGGTTCGGTGTCAATTTCAGGCCAACCGCACCAGTTTCCCGGACAGCATTGAATGGCGTGGCGCAGCCACGGTAGTTTCGGCAGAACAAGAGGGCTGTCTTCGCCTTGCGGCACCAATTCGCGAAGGGCAAAATGCGTGGAGAGCTTCATGTCTGCGGGAGAACTTCCGATGGACGAGACCTTTGAGACTGCCGAGGAAGGTTCGTACATCAAGCGTCCGGGGTTGCTGGTAATTCTTTCCGGGATCGGGACGTCGCTGGGAACACTGGCGGCACTGTATGTTCTCGAGCAGATTGCACCCGAACTGAACGTGATGGGTTGGTATGCCAACTACATCATTCCGGTCGGTGCCATGCTGGTGGGCTTCCTGGCCGGCAGCGGGTACGGTTTGGCGTCGTGGCTCACTGGAGCCAAAATCGGCAAAGCACTGATGCTCCAGGTGCTGCTGCTCCAGGTCGCCTGCTACTTCCTGGCCCAGTACGTCAGTTTTCTGATGCTGAACCTTCCTCCGGGACCAACATTCTGGCAGTATTTTGACGCGGCGACCCGCTCTTTTGCCTGGAACAACCACGGGCAGCCCGGCGTTCCCTTCGGGATCTGGGGCTATGCCATACGGACACTGGAAATCGCAGGGTTCAGCCTCAGCGGGCTGTTCGCGCCGGCCATTTTATTCTCTGTGCCCTATTGCGACGCCTGTCAGGTCTACATGCGAACAAAGGATCTGGGCAGACTTCCCGTCGGCTGTGTTGTACGAAAGCCAAGAGAGACCGATCTGGTCGGCCAAGAGTCATCTCTCAACGAGGAGAAGACGGCGTTTGAAGCGGGCAAGAAGCTGATTGAAGACCTGCTACTGGCAGTGGCGAACAGGCAGCCACAGGCGGTAGCCGAGCTTTTGCACCATTTCGCACCGCGCCGAAAAGAGATCGATGCACACACCAGCCGCGTTGTGGTCTCCCTGCATCATTGCCCTGCGTGTCAGCGTGGCACATTCTTGTTGAAACAGCACTCTGGGTACGGAGACCAGGTTGTGATTACAGACCTGAGTCAATCTGCACTGGATCCGGAGTTTGTGCGAAGCTTGATGCTTCGCCGTGATGATTTGCGCACGTGATAGCCCCTTTGCACGCCGCCGGAAGCCGACACCATGCCCAACCATCAGAAGCCACCGTCCGCTCTGCGACTCCTGACGGCGCTGATCGCCATCGGCATGGGCGGCTATGCCTGGTATGTGAACGACGTCGCGGGGGAGAACCGGTCGCCCCCCAAGGCTCAATCGCCGGCTTCCCGCGATGGATCTCGGTCAAAGCGAAGTGAGAATCCGGCAGCGAACGCGAAAGAGGCCACACGTGACTCCAACCCGGAACAGAGCAAGTCGCCTTCCGCTCCGGCTCCCACCACCGTCATCAAGAACGTCACGATCAAGGATCAATCGGGCAAGATCGTTTACCGGGGCTCCATCGACCTGCAGCCCACCTTGGACCGGATCGCCGCCGGCAAGAAACTCTCCTTCCGCAATGATGGGATTGTGTTTCAGAACCGCGAGGGTCGGCTGCCGAAAAAGGAGTCGGGCTTTTATCACGAGTGGGTGCATCCCACGAAAGGCCTCGGCGGCCCTGGCCCGCAGCGTGTCGTGACGGGCAAGGGCGGCGAGATCTATTACACCCACGACCACTACCGGACGTTTCAAAAGATCGCCGTGGCTGAGCCACGGGCACCGTGAGGGAGCAACCTGCCTTCAAGATCAGGGAAACTGTTCGAGTTGCAAGACGTTGGCAATGTCGGCAGCGGCCTCCCAGCGGGATTCCTGGGCCTTGATGTAACCAATGTTGCTTTCCATCAGCGAACGCTGCGCCTGGAGCAGTCTGAGAAAATCGAATTCTCCCTGATCGAAACCCTTCTGGATGATCGTCCGGGCTTCTTGAGCCTCGGGAAGAATCCGCTGTTCGTACCGGTCCACGAGCTGCTGCGCCGCCTGGTACCGGCCGATCATCTCGGCCAGGATCTGCGAGAGGCTGTTCTCGACCACGGAGAGATTCGCATTGGCGCGGGCAACATTCGCATTGGCGGCGGCAATGTTTCCCTGGTTGCGGTTCCAGACCGGGATGGGGATCGAGATGGTGATCAGTCCCTGCTTGTGCGGCTGGGAGACCTGGTATTGCGCACCGGCACCAACAGTCAGGTTGGGGTACGGATCGACCTGTTCGCGCCGCAACCGAATTTGCGTCCGTTCGATTTCGACGGCTGCCGACTGCACCAGCGCGTTCTGTCCGATGCTGCCGATGTGGGACTCAAGCGTGTAGATGGGCGTCTTCGCCAGCAGATCGCCATTGACTGTTCCAATGGGCATCCCGCGCATCCCGATTCGCGCGGCCAGTTGAGCGCGGGCGGAACGCAGCAGTGCTTCTGAGTTCTGCAGGTTCACTTCCGCGTTTTGCAGTTCAATGTCGAGCAGAAGGACATCGGTTCTGGCCCCTTCACCCGCCTTAAGCAGGCGGTCGGCGGCATCCCGCGAACGGCGGAGGATGACCACGAGTTCATTGAGCACCTGCACACGCCGCTGGCCGGCGAGAACGGCGTAAAATCCCTGTCGGACGTTGGTCAGCAGGTCAAACCGGGCGCGGACCAGCGACAGTTGCGCCTGGGACACCTCGCGCATGGCCGCCGCGCGGCTCAGCTTCAGCTTGCCCCTCGTGATGAATTCCTGCGTCAACTGCGCCGAATACTGGCTGTCGGAGCCCGCCAACTGCGGGGTGAACAAGTCGAGACGGGGATTGGGGTACAGGCCGACTTGTACGGCACCGCCCTCGGCCACTCCCACCGACGCCGCAGCCGCCTGTAGCGTCGGGCTGTTGGCCTCGGCCATGGCCACCAAATCGTCGAGAGTCATTCCACTTCCATCAGCAGCTTCAATTGTCGGCTCGTTCGTCCCGTCATAGGCCGTGATGACCGGCGCGAACGACTCGTCAGTCGTCGCGTTTCTCGAAACGTTCTGCTCTGTGACTGGTGCCGGGAGCGCGGTGCCCGGTCCCTCCACGATTGGCGGCGGCGCGTCGTCGCTGTGACTGGCCCGGCGGATTGACGACGACACCGAAGATTTCTCCCGAGCCGGCGGGGCCAAACGGGTGGTGACAGCCGGCGATGTCGGCTTTCCGACTAATGTGCTGGCGGAACTGCCGGGTTTTTCCCACTGGCTCCGCGATGGACCGCTGGCGGCCCCTTTCGCGGCAGACTCACGAGTTTGGCGGACTTTCGACTGCCCAGTCACTGAGCGAGCGGCCTGGGAAGCGCGGGTCCAGTCGGGTGCCCCGGGCTTGTTTTGGGCGAGCAGTTCCCCGGAACTGTTTGCCAGAACGGCCAGTAACAGTCCGAAACCGCAACCAGCAGACCGTCGAAGCCACATACGATAGTTTCCACAAGCGGAGAAAATGGCATCCGCGTGTCGTTCAACCGAACGACAGGGCGGGGCATGAGCGGAAGTCGGTGGTGTTGCTGTTGTGCGCGACAAAAGCGGGACAGCGCTTCAAAGTGCGATTTCAAGCACATGCCTTACAATCCTTCGACGCGTTCCCACGCGTCAAACTAGAATTTCGGTGCTCACCGGCACGTTGTAACAGCGTTGTTACGCGTGTCGCGTCAGTGTTTCGGCAACCGGCGTCTACAGCACTGCCCGCAAATCAGCTACAGACCGCAAAGTCGGCCGTCCCTTGCTCGGAAGATCGCGTTCTAATCGACGCGACGCTGGACAGAGAACTTAAGGCGAACGGCTGGTGAACTGCGGGACTCGCGAATAGAGTACCGAGTCAGACGCTTTGTTAACGCAATCCACGTTGGACAATCAGGGGCAACCATGCCGCATCATGTTCTGGTCATCGGAGTTGGCTCAATCGGAGAGCGGCATCTGCGATGTTTCCAGAGCACCGGCCGGGCAACTGTGGCGCTCTGTGAGCCGAATGAGACGCTGCGAAAAACGGTTGTCGACCGTTACCAGGCACCCGCCTTCGCCGATCTCGGGTCGGCCCTCAGTGGTCACGCGACGCTGGCGGTGGTCTGCACACCAGCTCCGCTGCATATCCCCCTTGCCCGGCAATGTGTCACCGCCGGCCTCGACGTGCTGATCGAAAAGCCGCTGAGCACCAGCCTCGACGGGATTACAGAACTCGGGCAACTGGCCGCCGAGCGGCAGGCCGTGCTCGGCGTGGCTTACGTGTACCGCTGCTTTCCGGTCTTCAAGGCCTTTCGCGAAGCCCTGGCCAGTGGAAAATTTGGCAGGCCCCTGCAGTTCACCTGTGTCTCTGGGCAGCATTTCCCTACGTATCGTCCCGCCTATCGCGAGATTTACTATGCCCGGCATGAATCGGGAGGCGGTGCCATTCAAGACGCTTTGACGCATATTCTGAATGCCGGTGAATGGCTATTGGGTCCGATTGAACGCCTGGTGGCCGATGCCGGACACCTGGCCCTGCCGGATGTCGCCGTGGAAGACACCGTGCATCTGCTCGCACGGCACGGTGCGGGTGCAAGCAGCGTGCTGGCCAGTTACTCACTCAACCAACATCAGGCCCCCAACGAGATGACCTTGACGGCTGTTTGCGAGCGCGGAACGGTCCGCTGTGAACTGCCTGGCCATCGTCTGTCGTGGATGACCGCTCCAGGGGGCGCCTGGGAGCAGGAGGTGTTCAACACACCAGAGCGCGACATGCCGTTTATCGCCCAAGCCAACGCGTTTCTGGACGCGGTCGAAAATCGAACTGAGCCACCGTGTTCACTCGCCAGCGGCCTGCAAACGCTGCGCGTCAATCTGGCGGCGTTGAACAGCGTGCGGCAGGGGGCTTGGCAGACGATTTGAGGGGTGAAGCTGTCAACCTGGTTTGCTGAGCCTTCCCCGATGCCGGGACAGAGTCGCGAGTGCGGTTGAAAAACAGGACTGTCTTGAGGCCGTCGTCCGTGCCCCGTTACGCGTGGCTCAAGGAAATCCTCTCGATCAGTCCGTGAAGCCGCAGCCACTTTTTCGGCAACGACGTGGACTGAATTCATGGCGTCGAGTCGGCGGCATTCGTCTTCAGCGCCGGCGCGCGTTCGGCATCGGTGGCCGACAGGCGGAAGCGGCCCAGGTTGGCCCCGTCCCAAATCGACTCGTTACGCAGCGTGACGGAAATGGTCGAGCCTTCGCCGAGAGTGAGTGGCTCGGCCAAGTCGAGCACCAGCGTTTGATTTTGCAGTGGCCCGTCGCCTCGCCAGATCGCCCAACTCCCTTGCCCGGGAGTCGCGATACGAGTGGCATCGTGTCCGCCTTGGGAATGATCGGCGAATGATCGGCGCAGGGAGACTTGCCTCTCCGGTGCATTTGCGGCCGGCGCAAAGCGGACTTCGACTGCAGACAAATGGAAAGTACCATTTTCGTGTCGACCGGGGCCGTTGTTGGGCAGGTTTTTGTCGCATAGCACATCGAGTCGCAGCGCGGTGACTCGCTTCAACGAACTCTTGCCGACAACAGTATAGATCGACTTTGCCGGATTCGGCCCTTCGGCCAGCAACGACCCATCATCGAGCTGTCGAAGTGTCGTGCCGCCGTTCGCCGTGAGCTTGCTTGGCTCCAGCGGTTTCCATGTGACGGATGTGACTTGGCTTTCCCACAGTTCCTTTTGTTGCTCGGCGGTTAAGCCTTCGATCGCGCACATCGGCAGCGCGGCTCTCAACTTCTCCACTCCCGCTGAACTAATTTTCGTTTCGCCGATTTCGAGCCACTTGAGATTCTTCAACCCTACCAAATGCTCGACGCTCGCATCGGTGATGGAGGTACGAATGAGGCGGAGAATCTTTAGATTTGGAAGCAGCGCCAAATGCTTCAGGTTTTCCTCCGTGACCGTCGAAGCACTCAAGAGCAGTTCTTCCAGCGATTCCAACTTGGTCAAATCGGTCAAGCCTGATCCGGTCAGTTTGGTCGCCGACAGATTCAGTACGCGCAACGATTTCAAGGGCGAGAGAAGTGCGATCCCGTCGTCGGTGATCGCAGCCCCGTGCAAATCCAGATGCGTCACCGACGGCAAGTGCTGACCGATGTGCTTGAGCGTCGCATCGGTGGAAGGGTAATTGTAGTTGAGGTCCAAATACTTCAGATTCGGCACATCAGTCAGATGCTGAAAGCCGGCGTCGCTGACTTGGCAATTGAACAGTCGCAGCCACCGCAGTTGCTGCAATCCGGCCAGCTTGTCGAGCTTCGCCGTCGCATCGAACTGCGCCGGATAGACGCTGATCTCCGTGATCTGCCAATCGCCGTCGGGAAGTTCGTCCCGCTTGGTGACGTGCCGATCGACCCCTTCGATGCTGACTCGCAACGTCCCGCCGATTCGCAAAATCCACTCGGCGGCTTTTTGGTCGCGTTCGAAACGATTCGCCGCGATAGGCATCGCGACTGGCTTCTTGGTTGGGTCAATCGCCTGCTGTAGTGCATCGACGGGTAACGCCACCCGAAGTCCGAAGTAATGGCGACGGGACGATGCGGCATCCGCATGGCGAAAAGACGAGCGGCAACCGGATGCGGCGTAGGGCCAAATTCCGCCGCGTACCACACGCTGAGCTCCGGCTACAAATGGAAAACTTGGATCAATGGCTGGCTTCGCTGCGAACTGTTCATAGTCAGTCGGGCTCCACGCATCTTGCGCCCACTCCCACACGTTTCCGTAGATGTCGAACAGCCCGAATGGATTGGCCTGCAACTCACCCACCGGATGCGTTTGGCCGCCGTTGTTTCCGAGCCAGATCGCTCGCGACAAGTCTTCGTCACTGACGTCGCCGACCCAGGATCGCGTTGTCGTGCCGGCGCGGCAGGCGAATTCCCATTCTGCTTCCGTCGGCAAGCGATAGCCGCTGCCCGCCAGCGATGTCACTGTCTCTCCGGTGCGGTCGTACTGCGGATTGAGCTTCTCGCTCAAACTGAGCTTTGCACAGAATTCCGCCGCGTCGTTCCAGTTCACGTTTTCGACGGGATGCTGCGACGTGTCGAAGTTCAAGCGGAAGGCCTCTTGCGGTCCGGTCTTCGAGTAGATCGACGGATTCGTCCCGATCATGGATTCGTAGTTCTTCTGCGTCACTTCATGCACGCCAAAATAGATCGGCTGCGTGAGGATCACCTTGTGCTGCGGGCCTTCGCTGTTCACGCACGCTTGGCCGTGTGCGTCGCCGTCGCGGAAGTTGAGCGCCCCCGCGATCTCTTCCGGCGTGCTCCCCATCAGGAACTCCCCCGGCGGAATCAGGCGGAATTTCATGCCAATGGAGTTCGTATACTCCACCGGCACGCCGAGATGTTTGGCCCAGGCTTCCTGGTGTTGCTTCGCTTGCTCGGCGTTGAACGGAGCAATGGCCGGCGGCGGGGTTTCTTTCGTGATCGTGAGTTCTTCAAACTGCACGCGTAGTTCGTCGGTGCTGCGGTTATTCACGGCGACGCCGACTTGTACCTTTCGCG